>JAIOPV010000276.1 GCA_021413735.1 Planctomycetota bacterium | reverse complement strand
TGTTCCATGAAGTTCAACAACTCGCCACGACGGTCTTGGATGTCAGGCGATACGGACGGATTGGCAAACCCCGGGAGTTTGCCGTCGTCGGCCACAACGAACGGCTCGAACTGCGGACCCAAGTACCCCGCGCCGTAGAGTCCGCTGCCTGACCCGAGCTTGACGAAGCTCGGCAGATCGTTGTCCGGGTTCTCGCAATACTTCGCGACCATCGCCCCGATTTCCGGGTGCGGAAAGCGCTGGCTCGACGGGTAGCACGTGTGCATGTGGTACCCACCGATGCCATGATCGACCGACATCGTTCGCATACTGCGAATGATCGCCAACTTGTCGGCGTGCTTGGCGATATTGGGCAGATACTCACAAACCTGGATGCCGTTCACGTTGGTCTGGATCGGCAGAAATGGCCCGGCCGTGGGCCGGCCCGGCTTCATGTCGAAGGTGTCGATCTGGCTGACGCCGCCTTCCATGTACAGCATGATGCAGCGCTTACCCGTGCGCTTCGCCTCGGCGGCGATCGTCTGCGAATGCGTGAGAGCGCCCCAGTTCGCGACGGCCAGGCCGCCAGTGGTAGTGAGCAGGCCCCTCATCAGCGAGCGGCGGCTCAAATGACCCTGCTTCCCCTTATCCTGAAGCGAGAGGTTGATTTCGTGAACCTGCCCGCCATCACTGAGCTGCCAGATCTTGACCATTCGGTCGCGACCACACGTAATGAGGTGCTTGCCGTCCGGGTGGAAAGCCAAATCGGTGGCACCTCGTAGATGCGACGGGGTCAGTTCGCGGACCTTCTCGCCGGTCGCGGGGTTGAGCAGAAACACCTTCCCCGCTGGCCCATCGCGGTCGATGCTACCCACACAGAATGCCAGGTACTTCCCGTCGTCCGAAAAACGCACCGTCGTCACTCCCCCGGCCAGCCCTTTGCTGGCATCAAACTTCATTTCGCCGGTCTGTGCGTCCCAGCTGCGGAGACCGTTCTCGGCTTCTTTTTCAGTCAGATGGGGGAGGTGCTCCGCCGTCACCACGAGCTTCCCGTCCGGGGAGATGTCGAGCGAGCGAACCCACTGCTTCACCTGCCAGCGGCGTTGTTCGGTACCCGTCTGGGCGTCCGACAGGATCACCAGTTTCGAGTCGTCACCGGTGACCAGCGTTTTGCCGTCGCGGGAAAGGGCGAGCCCCCAGATCCATTCCTTGTGGCCCGTGAATTCGCGGATCGGCTTCTGCTCGACGACCTTCGCGGTAACCGGTGGCGGCGGGTCGGGGAGTTTGGCGACTTTCTCCGTGACACCCACGAACCTGTAGCCGTCGTTCATCACGATCGTGCCGGGTTCGCCGTCGCTCTTGAGTGCATCCCAGAATCTGACGGTCCGGTCGTTGCCAGCGGAGATCAGCGTCTTGCTGTCGTGGCTCACGAGCAGACGATTGATCGGGCCGGTGTGTCCGACCAGCCGCCGAGCCGGATCGGGGCTCTTGTCGCCAGTCGCGGGTAGATTCCAGATCAGGATGTCTCCGCGTCGGTTGGCGGCCGCGACTTTGTCGTTGCCGATGAACGCGACAGCGGAAACCACGTCGCTGCTCCAGGGGAGCGTGTAAAGGATCTTCGCGTCGGAAAATGGGTTTGCCACAGTGCACGTCCAACTTCAACAGGGAGGACGAGTCTCCGGACCCGTCTGCGGTGGTGGGAGGGACTGGTGTCCCGTCTGCGGTCAAGGGCGGGTCGAAAGGGCCCGTCCGACTAACGGCTACCCCAACAGTTGCTCAATTGGCTTGGACCCTTCCGGCGTGGCCCAGATGGGCCGCGAGCCGAGGAAGTGCTTGGCCCGATGGTTGATGCCCATGGCCTTGTAGATGGTCGCGATGAAGTCCGCTTCGCTGACCGGATTCTCCGCGACCTCGAAACCATCGCGGTCGCTCGAGCCGTAGTGCTGGCCGCCTTTGATGCCGCCGCCAGCGAGGACGGTCGTCCACGCCCGGCCGAAGTGGTCGCGGCCGGCCCGGACGTTGATCGCGGGCGTGCGGCCGAACTCACTCGTCCACACGACCAGCGTGTCCTTCAGCAGGCCGCGCTGCGTCAGGTCGTCCAGCAGCGAACCCCAGGCGGGATCCATGGTCGAGTAAAGCGCCTTGGAGATGGGGAAGTTGTCCATGTGGGTGTCGTGGTTTCCATGCGCGACCTCCACGAACGATACGCCGGCCTCGACGAGCTTGAGCGCCGTGAAACATCCGCGGCCGAACTTATTGTCCCCATACCGCTCCTTGGCTCTCTCCCACTCCGCACTGACGTTAAACGCTTGGCGGGCTCGCATCAGGCGAATCGTGCGCAATTCCGCCGTGTGATGAGCGGCGAACGGCTCACCTTTACGCTGCTCGGCGAAACGCTGCTCCATGAAGTTCAGCAGTTCGCCGCGACGTTCCTGAATTTCTGTCCCGACACTCGGATTGACAAAGTTGGGAACCCGGCCATCCTCTTCCACCACGAACGGTTCGTACTGCGGTCCAAGATAACCCGAGCCATAAATGCCGCTTTGCCCACCGATCTTGACGAAACTCGGCAGGTCGCTTTCCGGGTTTTCGCAATACTTGGCGATCATCGCACCGGCTTCCGGGTGCGGAAAACGCTCGCCCGGATGATAGCCCGTGTGCATGTAATAGCCGCCGGGGCCGTGATCGGGTGTCTTCGTTCGCATGCTGCGAATGATCCCGAGTTTCTCGGCATGGCGTGCAATGTTCGGCAGGTATTCGCAAACCTGGATGCCGGTGACCTTGGTCTGAACCGGGCGGAATTCGCCACCGGTCGGCCGCCCCGGCTTCATGTCGAAGGTGTCGATCTGGCTCGCGCCGCCGCCCATGTAGAGCATGATGCAGCGCTTCCCCGATCGTTTCGTCTCCGCGGCGATCGTCTGCGAATGTGTCAACACACCCCAGTTCGCGACGGCCATGCCGCCCGCCGTGGTGAGCAGCCCCTTCATCAGCGAGCGACGGCTGAGGTGGTGCCCTGAGTTGCAAGTGCCCGCCTGGATGTTCCTCTTCATCTGCTTCCCCTGGCTTGACTACCGGTTGAATCGAAACTCGGAACACGAGACCAGCACCCACATCACGTCTTCCATGCGCTGTGCCGCCAGTTTCGCGTCCTTCGCGTCCTTCGGGTCCGCGCTCAGGTATTTGACGAATCGCTCCTTCTCCTCGCTGGTGGGCGGCCGGCTCAACACCGACAGGAACATGCGCTCGACCTTCGCGTTCCAGTCCTCGGAACCGGTCAGCAACTTCTCCGGCAGGTTGCCCTTGTTGGGGCGGCATAGACCCCGGAACTGGTCGCCGTTATGAAGGAACAGGTGTTCCGACAGACTCCCCTGAAACCGCCCCTGGCCGTCAGTGGGCTGGCCCAGGTACTGAAGCAACTGGCTGCTCGGCTCGGCTTTCAGAGCCGATTCGAGGCCGAGACCCGTTGCCAGATGCAGCGATGCCGTGAGCTCCTCGACGCTCAGCGGGCGAATGCGGGCTCGCTCGTAGTGCTTCGGCATCGCGTCGGTGACCGGGCCGAGATCGGTCGCCTGATACGCCTCGCTGCTGACAATCTCCCGGACAAGCCACTTCAGATCGAACTTGTGGGCAACGAACTCTTTCTCGATGGCCTTCAGCAGTTCAGGGTGGCTCGGCGTGTTCTGCGAGTTGAAGTCATCGACCGGGTGAACGAAGCCACGCCCCATGAACTGCGCCCAGACGCGATTGACCGCCGCCCTCGCGAAGTACGGGTTGTCCTTGGCCGTCATCCACTCGCTGAACTTCTCGCGACGGGAGAACGCCGGCTTCGGCGGCACCTCGCCCGGTTTCAGCTTCGGTTCGACGTAGTCCTTCGGTGCTTCTGGCTCGGTCAGCACCGCGCCACTGAGGAACTTCGGCTTGATGGGGATGGATTGCTTCTTCTTGGTCTTCGGATCGAGTTCTTCGGTGGCGAACAGTGCTTCGCCCACGGCCTTCTCGCCAACGAGGTACTGCTTGCCCTTCTGATTCGTGATCTCGGGCTTACCCGGAACTTCCACGGCCATGGTGCGGACGAAGAAACCGGCCATGCCGTGGTAGTCCTTTTGCGTCCACGGCTCGTACGGGTGATCGTGGCACTTGGCGCACTGAATTTGTGTCGCGAGGAAGACGCGCGAAACCGCGGTAACCATCTCGTCCGTGCCGTTGTTCACCGCGAAAAAGAGTTGCGAACCATCTTCCTCGGCCCGGAGGATTTTCGCGGCTACGCGGTCCCAAGGCTCGTTCGCCTCGAATTGCTTGGCGAGCCACTGGCGAAACCGTTCGCGGTTCCGGTGGCCGACCGTCCCTTCCACGAGCTTGGCGTTGCGGCCCAGCATGGCCATGTCCCACACGTGGGACTGCTGTCGGGCGAACCGCGGATCGGCCAGCAACTTATCGATGAGCTTTTCGCGTTTCTTCGGGTCGGTGTCTTTGAGGAAGGCCGTTGTCTCTTCGTATGTGGGGATCATGCCGACGAGGTCGAGGTGCACACGCCGCAGGAACACGTTGTCCGACGATTGAATCGGTGCGGTGATCTTTTCCTTCGCCCAACCCGCCTTGATCTCGCGGTCAATGGTGTCGCGCAACCGCTCGTCGTCTGCCCATACTGGGCGAGGGAACACGGACACGATCAGAACGAATAGTGCGAGTCGAAACGCGTTCATGTTCGGTTCCTGTCACGGGTTACGTTCCGAATCCGCCCCCGGAATTCGGCCACATTCCCGACCCGCTGCTCACCCACGCGACGCGTACCCGCATCGCCCCGTCTCGTGAGTTAGCCGAACTGGTGGGAATCCCGTGCGAAAAATCCTCATCGCACGGCTATCGGGCGACTCCGGTGTAGGGGTATTTCGAGACCGTTTCCCATGCGAGCTTCTGGAGGATGCCATTCTGCTCGTCGGTGATGCCCTCCATGGAGTGTTCGGCCCCGCCCTTGGACTTGTAGCTGATGCCCTTGAACGACGGTTTCAACCCCTCCGGCGAGACACCGTAGATCACAGCGAAGTCGCAGTAGGCCGCCAGCGCCCGTAGGTGTCGGTGGACGTTCATGTTGAACGCCTCCTCTTTCATCCACAACTCCGCCGGGTCCGTGATGCCGGGGAACTTGCCCGCGGCGACCACATCGACCAGCGCCAGCCCGGCCTGGGCATGCGGCACGATCAGAACGACCCGCCTGCCGTGCTTCTTGTTGACCAGATCGACATGGGTTTCCAGATCCTTCGTTTCTTTCTCGAGCGTTTTCCGGGTTTGCACGAAGTCCGGAACGACCTCGTTCCCCTTCTTGACCGTGGCGGGTTTGAGGAAGGCTCGCCAGCAGAGGCGAAAGTTCGGGTTCTTTTCGAGGCCCAGTTCCGCAACACCGGCGAGGGCCGAGTCGAGACCGACGTGCTTGTGCCAAGTTTCCTCGTTCGGAGCCCACGTCCACGTCGCGACCGTGAGGGCGTCGATGCCCCCGCTGGCAATCTGCTTCTGCGCCTTCTCCGGAATTCCTTCCTTGCCACCTTTCACGAAACCATGCCATGTGCCGAAGTATGGTGCGTCCGTCGCCTTGTGTCCGACGATGTTGGCTGCTTTCACGATCGCGTCCATCTCGGTGCCGTTCGACATGAGGGTGTACGCGACACGCAACCCCTCCGGCGGCTTTTGGGTGGGTGCGGCCTTCGGCTCCTCGGTGGGCTTATTGGCAACGAATTTCGTCACGCTGGTTTGCTTGTTCTGCTTGTCGTAAACGAGGAGATGAGTCCACCGTTCGCCGCCCACATTGACGAGGACTGCCACGGCATTTCGGCCCGTGTCATCGACGTAGTATTTCACGTCAGAAACACCGGGCCGTTCGGCCTTGGGTAACGTCTGGATGTAGGCGTTGTAATCGGTGACCACCGCCTCCGCGGGTAGATCCGTGGTCGCCTTCCACCCCTTCAACGCGTCCGGCAAGGCAGTCGCGTCATCGCCTGATTTCGGGACCGGCTTCTCGCCATCCTTCGGAGGCTTGGGTGCGTCGAACTTCGCAACACCTGCGTACGGGTACTTCGAGACCATGTCCCACGCGAGCTTCTGGAGTATCGCCCGCTGCTCGTCGGTCAGGCCATCACCGTCCTTGCCTGGGAACTTGAGGCCTTCCGGTGACATCCGATACAGAGCTGCAAAGTGCATGTAATTTCCCAGACGCATTCCAAGAAGTCCCTGGTGCGGCATGATGTCACCCCGCAGTACCGAATTCCCACCGGATTGCTTCGTCTCGCCGGGGAACTTCCCGGCCGCGATCATCTTCCGCACCTCCAGCATCCCGTCGCCGAGCGGCACAAGGAAGACGACTCGCTTGCTGGCCTTGGCGTTGACCTCGTCGGCCCAGACCTCCTGTTGCTTGCGGGATTTCTCCAGTTTCACCTGCATTTCCGCCAGGTCCGTCTTTTCGTATTCCTCTGCTGACTTGACGCCCTGTCGTCCGTCATGCACCAGCCACGGCATCTGGACATAAATGCCGCGGAAGTTGGGATTGTGCTTGGGGCCAAGTTCCAGAAGGGCCGACAGGAGCTTCTGTTCCATGCCGATGTCGGTTCGCCCATACACGAAGGCGTCGAACTCGCCCTTTTCGAGCAAGGGTGTCAGGTCCTCGGTGCGGTTGCCATTGATGCCGGTGATTTTCTTGTGCCCGACGATGCCCGCCGCCTTGCACAGGGGCTCGGAGCCCTCCGAATACCAACTGTTGCCAGCCCCCGCCACGTGCAGCCCAGCCGGGAGCTTCTTGGCAGGCTCCGATTTCGGATCTTGGGCCTCAGCGACGCCGGCATACGGATATTTCGACACCGTTTCCCATGCGATCTTTTGGAGGATCGCGTGCTGCTCGTCGGTCAGTTCCTTGAATCGATCGATCTTCAGGCCGACCGGCGAGGTGCGGTAGATCGCCGCGAAGTGGCAGTAGCCGCTGAGGGCCATGACATGCGGCCCGGCGTGCGGCATCGCATCCGTCCACAGTTCTGACTGCTTCTTCACACCGGGGTACTTGCCTTCCAGGATCATTCCCCGGAGTTTCACCGTGGCATCACCCACCGGGACCAGGAACACCACCCGCTTGCCAAACTTCTCGTTCAGTTTGTCCACGGTGGTCTCGACACCCTTGCGTGTCTTGTCGAGTGCCGTCTGAACATCCGCGAGTTTGGATTCGTCGTAGTCGGCCGTGGTCTTGATGTCCTTGGCTCGTCCATCGCCGACCAACCAGGCAGCATGGTAGTATGCCCGGAAGTTCGGATTCACCTTCCGCCCCATTTCGACGATCTTCTCTGCAAAGACGCCATCCTTTCCCCATGGCACCTCCATCCACCAATGAACGCCATGTGCGTAGACATCGACTTCACCTGCTTCGATAACGCTGAAGTCGTTCGGTTTCGCAGCCTTGACTTCCTTGTGCCCCTCGATCCCGGCTGCTCTGACCTGATCGGCGACGCCACCCGGCACGAAGTTGAACCAACTGTTGCCGTTGAACATCACCCGCAGCCCCGCGGGTGGCTTCTTGACCGCTTCGGGTTCTTTGGTCGGCTTTTCATTCGCTGCAACGAGAACGACACGGAATCCAAGGTAGCAGCCGCGGTAGGCGGAAGCATCCCGGCCAACACGAGCCGCAGAACGCAGACGCTTCGCATCGCTCGACCAACCGCCACCGCGTTGTACCTTGGCTTTGCCCGTCGCCGGCCCAGTCGGATCGACCTGCTTTTCTTTGGGGTAACTGTTCGGCTCATACCAGTCTTCGCACCACTCCCAGACGTTTCCATGCACATCGTGAAGGCCGAACGCGTTGGCTTTGAACTGGCCCACGGGTGCCGTGAAGACGTGGCCATCCTTCGCCTTGATACCGATACTCCACCCCGGATACCTGGCTCGGGCGGTTGCGTCGGCCCCGTTGCCGATGGTCGCCAAACCTTCGGGATCATCGCCGTGCACATAGGCTGTCTTGGTGCCGGCGCGACATGCGTACTCCCACTCCGCCTCGGTCGGCAGGCGATACGTCTTCTTCTCGTTCTTGCTCAGCCACTGGCAGTACGCCCTGGCATCATTCCAGGACACATCGACCACGGGGTGATCGTCGGTCTGCTCGAACCCCGGACTTTTCCAGGTGAACTTGGCGTGCATCTCCTCGATCTTGCCGGCCTCGTTGACGCCAAAAGCGCCCTTGCCATCGCGCTCACCGTCGGTCTCGTACTTCGTCTCCTTCACAAACTCCTTGAACTGGCCGACCGTGACTTCATATCGTCCCAGGTAAAACCCCTTCGTGAGATCGACCTCGTGTTGCACTTCTTGTGCTTCCCGGCCCGGCTCGCTTTCCGGGGAGCCCATTGTGAACGTCCCCGGCGGGATGTAAACGAGTTTCATACCGATGCTGTTCGTGACGGAACTGGCGCGTTCCGGTGCGGCCCGAAGCGGTGCGGCTTAGAGGTGGCTCGCGGTCAACGTGATCAGCAAGATGGCAGCAGTGCGCATGAACTGTTCCTGACAGAAGGAAACGTACCAACGTGGGTCACGCCAGAATTTCCGTCAGCGGGCCGGACTGGTTGACGTCGCGCAAGCCCTCGAGAGCCGGATCGATCTCACCGAACGACTTCCGTTTGTCGCCGACCGCGTGCAGCAGGGCGAGATAGAAGTTCGCGATCGTGCGGTGGCCGGCGCTCTGGTATTTGGGGAATTGCAGGAACCGCCCCGCGGTCTTGAGCCGACCACCGAGGTTGCCGAGTAACACCATTGGCCATTCGGAACAGAAGCCGTGGTGTTCCTCGCCCGAGTCGCTCATCCAGACGATCAGTGTGTTGTCCAGAACGGTGCCGTTGCCTTCTTTCACTGCGTCGAGCCGTCGCGCGAGATCCGCGACCCGCTCGGCGTGGAACTTCCGAATCGGCGTGCAGAGCTTGTCACGGTCCGGGTGCCCCGTCATGTGGCCGATGGAGTGGCCATCGACCGTGACGCCGAGTTCCTTCCACGTGTGATACGCGGTTGGTGAGGCGTCGAGAGTTACCACGTTCGTGAGCCCAGAGGCGATCGCGGCGGCGGCGATCGCACACTGCGCCTCGAACCGCTCGGTCACGATCTTGCTGTTGAACTTGTCGATCACCGGCACGTTCGCCTTGAGGCGGTCCTTCATCGTGGCGATCTGATCCTGACGGGTCCGCATCTGCTCGAATGTGTCGAGGTAGATGTCGAGCTTCTCCCGGTCCATCGACGGCAGTTCACTCTGGACCCGCTTGACGTCGGAGCGAGCCCAGTCCAGCAGTTTGTTCCGGGCGTTGAACGCCTTGCCGGCGTTTCCTTCCGCGACACTGCCGAAGAGCGACTGAAAGGCGATGTCCGGCTGGCACACCATCGGTTGCGGCCGTTTGGGAGCAATGGCCGAGACGGTGTTGACGATAACTGCTTCCACCGACGGTTGAACCGCCAGACCGACGACCGGAATCGGACTCGGTTGAGCCGAGGCCAGCGCGTGGTCAACTGTTTGGGCGAGCGGCCCGCGACGCCAGTTGAAGCAGCCGAGGGCACCGTAGTGCTTGCCGTGGTCGCCACCGCCGGAGATCTTGTGCGAGAGGTTCTGGATAATCCCCAGCCGCTTCTTGAACGGTTCGAGCGGCGAGATGGGGTCTGGCAATTCCAGATCGGCCAACGGAAGATCGACAAGGCCGATCGCCTTGTGCTTGTCGATGCCCTTGGGCTGAATGTGATGCGGCCAAAGGCCGTTCCCCTGCATCACGAAGATGATCCGCGGAGGCGGCGTTTCGCCGCGTGCCTCGGCCGCGAGCCGATTCAGAAACGGTTGCAGCACGACGGCTCCCGCCCCGAGCGTGACGCCCTTGAGAGCCGTCCGGCGGTTCAATTGGTCGGGTGTGAACGTGCGTTGTGGAGTGGTCATTTCTTCTCCCTGGCGGGGACCGTTCGATACAGGAATGATTCCGACGAAAGCAGCGACACGAGCAACGCCTTGAAGCTGCCGCCGCTGTCGAGGTAGGCCTTCTCCGCTTCTTGCAGCGAGACCGCGTCTCCGGGAGTCTCGTTGCGACCGAGGAAGAAGCGGAAGGCGTGGCGGATGAAGATCTGCCGCACCCGGTCCGATTCCGCAAGCCGGCGGAGCATTTCGGGGGCGTCCTTGACGGGGCCGTCGAGCTTCGGGTCGCCGCTGAACGCGATGAACCCGGTCGCGTCGAGCGGGGCATCGCGGTAGATTTTCGCCTTCTTGTCCTTGCTCTGCGCCACCGCTTCGAGGTCCAGCACCTCCTCCGCGCGGCGGGGGAAGCCGTAGTGGGTCACGTCCTCGAACGGCAGCCCGAGTTCGTCCATGCGGTAGTGGCACTTCCAGCACTGGGCCTCGCGGGTGACCATCTGCCGCTGCCGCAAGGTGCGGTGCGGGTCGTCGGGGATCATCGCGGCCGCGTTGATCGGCAGGTCCGGAACGCGCCCGCCCAGCAGGTGCTCACGCACCCACCGGCCGCGACGGACGATGTCGTTGTGGAAGTTCGTGGACCACGCCACCTGCCAACTCGGCTGCATCAGGATGCCGATGCGGTCGGGATGCTTGGGACCGAGATTCTCAAGTGAGTACGGCGGCAGGTGTCGAAAGATCGAGCCGTCCTTCCCCGGCGTGAACAACTCATGGCTGCGGAACGAGGCCGTCGTCGTGAGCAACTCTTTCAGCACGTCCTTGTCGTGGGCCAGGATGTTCAGGATCGCGAAATCGGTGTCCGCGACGTAGCCCTGTGGGCTGTACCCGATGCCCCGGCGCTGGAGGTAATCGGGCAGCGGATCCTTGAACACCTCTGGGGCGCGGTAGTAGTCGAAGTACTCGCGGAAGAACCACAGCACCTGCGACTTGTCGACCTTCGGGTCGTCGAGGATGCGCCGCACGCTCTCGGCCACTTCCGCGCGGGTGGTCAACTTGCCCAGCGCCGCGGCCGTGAGGAGTCCGGGATCCCGTTTGCTCGAAAGCGCCAGGCTCAGCGCGAAGGCGGTCTCGCGGGGCGACAGCATGCGGACGTCCGGCCGCATCTCGGCCCCCGTGCCGACCTCGAACCGCAGAATGGCCTCCGGCGTCAGCATCGGGGCCATGAGGATCGTTCGCCCGGCCAGTGGGAAATCACCGTCACGGGCGATGTCGTCGTACAGGGCCAGGACGCTCGCCAACTCCTTGTCACTCGGTTGCCGGGCGATCGCCGTCTGGTACTGCTGCCGGATGGCCTTCTCCAACTCATCCTTGCTGGCCCGAACATGCGGGTGCATGAGGGGAGCAAACACCCCATTACCCTGTCGCACTCGCACGCCCTTCTTGAGAAGTTCCCGCTCGGCGTCGGTCGCGGTTTTGATGCGAGCATCATTGGGCCAGAGGGTCTCCTTCGCCGCGACTGGGTTGTCGTTGGTGTTCACGAGTTGGTGAGCGCGGACCTGAGCGGCGACCAGCAACTCGGCATTTGACAGGAGCAAACTTGTGGCTCCCTCGTCGGGTGCGTACAGGGAGGCGAAGTCGCGGAAGCCCGCGTCCTGGATCACGCCGAACGGCTGCTGCAGGCCGTGCGCGTTGAACTCCCCGAGCCATTTGGTGTAGGCCGACGGCGAGAGCCGCCAGAGCCGCGGCGGGGGCGGGACGCTCGGCCCGCGCGGGCCGCCGAACAGGATCGCGTTCGGCAGCCGGTTCCCGTCGATCGGCTTCTCCCGCACGGGGTGATAGGCGGGCTTGCCCCGTAGTGGGGCGTCGAGCTTCGCCTCGATCCACTTCGCCACCCCGGCCGCCTCAGCGGGGTCGGGGCGCTCCTTCTTCGACGGCGGGGGCATGTCACCGGCACGAAGCCGTTCCAGGATTGAGGCGTAGGCAACGCGGCCGGCGACATCGTCTTGATCGAGCGGTGCGAGCGTGAAATCACCCGACTTCGATTGTGCGTCGTGACAACTCGCGCAATGAGTTTCGAGGAAGGCACGCACCATCTTGGCATCGGCCTTCGTGGGCTGGTGGACGACCGCGGTGCGGAACGACTCGGGCAGGCCAATCCTGGTATTGGTTTTCAGTGTCTTTAGCGTTTCGGGGGCGAGTGCGGTCAACCCGTTGAGTGAGACCACGCCCCGGTGCTGAGCCAGAGCCTTGGCCGCCGAATCAGTGAGAGTCGTGAGGCCATCGAGGATCAACCAGTCGCCCGGGTGCTGCGCAAGGGCACCGGCGGCACCATCGGACAGGGTCGTCAGTCCATTGAGGGACAGCCGCCCGTCGTGCCGGGCCAGCGCCGCGGCGGCCTTGTCCGAGAGGTTCTTCAGCCCGTTCAGCGAAAGAGTACCATCCCGATGTTCGGCGAGTGCGTTCGCCGCGGCATCGGACAGTTCGGCGAGGCCGTCAAGGGAGAGGTTGCCTCGACGTTTCGCGTGTGCTTTTGCGACTTCCGCCGAGAGTTGCTTCACGGCGGGGAGTTTGCCATCCCAGTTCCGTGACGATGCCAGGGCTACAGCGGTCTTTTCGGAGAGCATCGACAAGGCGGGCAGTTCACCGCACCACTTCGGCCAGGCCGCGAGGATCACGGCCCCGTCGTCAGACAGCTTCGTTAGCCCCTTGAGGAAGACAATCGGCCTCGCGTAGCCGGGCGACTTGTGTTCGGTGATCGCCTTGAGTGTGTCGTCGGGGATTGTGGTGAGGCCGTCGAGGTAAAGATCGCCCTCGCGCTGGCAGATGGCCTTCGCGGCTGCAGGGGTCAGCGAAGTCAGGCCGTTGAGGTACAGGTTGCCGCGACTGTCCTTGCCACCAATCGCCAGAGCGATGTCATCGGGTAGCGCGGTCAATCCATCAAGGTTGAGCGTGCGATGAAATTGCCCCGGAACCGGTCCAGCAATCGCTTTGGCCGACTCAACCGTGAGCGAGGTCAAACCCGGTAGGTTGCCACCCAGTTTTCCGCCAAGTGCCTTGGCTGCCTCGTCCGAGAGCGACGTCAGCCCTTCGAGGGAAAGCCCTCCCGGACGTTTGGCCAGTGCCCGGGCCACGTCTTCAGGAATGGTCTTCATGGCGGGAAGCCGACCATCCCAGTTGTGGCCATGCATTTCTGCCAGCGCCGCAGCAGCCTCGACCGAAAGGGATTCCAGTCCGTCGAGGCGGACTTGGTTCGACGGCCCGCCCCCTTTGCGTTGCGCCAGTGCCTTGGCCACATCGGGCGAAAGCGATTTCACAGCCTTGAGGTACAGGCGACCGCCCGTGTGCTTCGCGAGTGCAACCCCTGCCTCGTCCGAGAGCGACGTCAACCCGTTGAGGGACAGTTCGCCGTAGTGCCGGGCCAGTGATCGGGCAGCTTCCGGCGAGAGCGCCGTCAACCCGTCGAGGTGCAACTGCCCCTTGTGCAGAGCGAGCACCTCCGCGGATTCGTTCGGGAGGGACCTGAGGCCGTTCAGGGACAGCCACCCCTCGTGGCGCGCCAAATCCTTCGCTGCATCGGGCGAGAGCACGGTCAGGTGATTCAAGATGAGCCGGCCGCTCTTGTCTTGCAACAGTTGTTTGGCACGCTCAGCCGACAGCTCCTCAGCGCGACCGGTGACGCTGTGGAACAAGCAAAGACAGAGCACGCCGTAAATCGCCTGTCGCATGGTGTACCTCCGAGTTGCACGTCATTGCGCCCGGCAAAAGGTCCGTGTTCAGCAGTTCCGGACGCCTTGCCTGTGGGAAATGGATGGGAGCAGGAGCGACCCCACGCCTCAGGGCGGCGCTCACAGCAGTTCGCGGATCGGGTCCGCCTCCTCGAGGAGGTATTGCGGACGGTTGTTCGGGTCCATGATTGTGGTGGTCGCCGGGTCGATCCCGAGGTGCCGGTACAGCGTGGCGAACATCTGTTGGTAGTGGATCGGGCGATCCTTGGGCCGTTCACCGTTCTTCGTCGTGCTTCCAATCACTTGGCCCACTTTGAGACCGCCTCCGAACAACAGCGCAGATGCCGCCGGGGCGTAGTGGTCGCGGCCCGCTTTGTCGTTGATCCGCGGTGTTCGACCGAATTCGCCCCAGACGAGCACGAGGACGTCGTCCATCAGGCCCCGCGCCTCGAGGTCGTCGAAAAAGGCACTGAGGCCGAGGTCGAAGGACGGCAATAATTCATGACGCAGGGCGTTGAAGTTGTCACTGTGGGTGTCCCACCGCCGTTCGCCCTCCTCTTCCCAGGTCACGTTCACGCAGCGCGCGCCGCACTCGATCAGCCGCCGCGCCATGAGGAACCGAGCGTTTTGCAGGCCCAGTGTTCTTTTGGATTTGGGACTCTTCCCGAACCCGATGCCGTACCGATCCCGCACCTTCAGCGGCTCAGCGTTGATGTCGAGCGCCCGCGCGAACTCCCGCGAGGTCAAGAACTCGATCGCCCGCTGGGTGTAGACATCCATCGCCTCCATGGTTCCACGGGTATCGCGCTCCCTGCTGCCCGTGTCGAAGCCCGACAGGAGCCGCAGGCGGTCTGGCGTCACGTTCCGCGCGGTCAGGTTGGCTCGCGCCCCCTCGCTGTCCGGGGTGTAACAGTCGTAGGTCGAGCCCAGGTATCCCGCCGAGCGAAAGTAAGCCTGCTCACTGGGGTTGTACCCGGAGATCATGGCGACCGACGTGGGTACGTTGCCATTGGTGGGGCCTTGGAGTTTGGCGACGACCGACCCAATGTTCGGTCGCCCGCCGATGTTCTTCAGGTTGCCCGGCGGGTAGCCGGTCGCGCACATCGCCCCGTCGTGCGAGTCGACTGTGCCCGTGAGCGAGCGGATCAGGACCATGCGGTCCATCCGCTCGGCGATCCTGGGCATGTGCTCGCAGATCTGCAGCCCCGGCACCCGCGTCGCGATCGGCTTGAATTCCCCGCGGAACTCCGCCGGGGCGTCCGGCTTCATGTCGAACGTGTCCAGGTGCGATGCGCCGCCGGCCAACCAGACGTTGACAATCGACTTCTTGCGGTATGCGGAGTCGAGCGCGGAGCGCGCGTCGGCCCGCAAGAAATCGGTCAGGGCCAGGCCGCAAAACGACGCGGCACCCATCCGCAGAAGTTCACGCCGGTGGAGGCCGGCTTTGGCAGCTTCGATTTGAGTCATGGTGTTCCAGCCGATCTGAAGTTTGGGGCGTGAATTCCTAACGAGGCTCTCGCGGGGAATGACGACGAACGGTTTCGAGGCGGGCCCGAGGGACCGGCTTTCGTCGGTCTCGCGGGTGTCGGCGGGAGATTACAGCAGCTCGCGGATCGATTGGCCGGACGGCAGGATCGGAACCGGTCGTTGTTGTGGGTCGTAGAGGAAACTGTGCGGTTCGATATCCAGGTGCTTGTAGACGGTCGCCCACAGATCTTCCGGCGTCAGGCGGTTCTCATGCGGGTGTGTGCCCAGCTTGTCGGTCGAGCCGATCACCTGTCCCATTTTCATACCGCCACCGGAGACCAACACCGACATCGACTGCGGCCAGTGCTCACGCCCGTTACGCATCCCCTTGGCCCCACCGTCGGCCTTGCTAATCCTCGGCGACCGTCCGAACTCGCCCGTCACCACCAGCAGCACCTTCTTGTTCAGACCCCGCGCGTGCAGATCCTCGACGAGCGCCGTGATGACCTTGTCGTACACCGGCAGACGCAGCTTCATGTCGATGAAGTTGTCGTGGTTGACCGCGTGCGTGTCCCAGTTGTAGAAGCACCCGTTGATGTGCGGGTTCTCCATCACCACCGTCACGAAGCTGCACCCGGCTTCGACCAGTCGCCGGGCCAGCAGCGCCCGTTGGCCCCACGCGTTCATCCCGTACCGCTCGCGCAGCGCGACCGGCTCCTTCGACAGGTCGAACGCAGCCCGGGCCTGTGTGCTGGTCAGCATGTCGAAGGCGCGAGCGTACTGCCCGCCCATCGTCTTCAGCGCGGGGTTCGTGTCCGCCTCGCGGCGCACCCCCTCGATGCCCCGGAGGAGCGTGAACCGGTCGTCGAGCCGCAGTGCCATCTCCTCGCTGACACCGATGTTCTTCACCTGGAAATTCGGTTTGCTCGGGTCGCCGTCCACCATGAACGGCGTGTACCCGTGGCCGAGCCACGCCGCCCCCTGCGCGTACGTGTCCACTCCGGCCCGGCCACCATCGACCACCGAGACACAGTTGGGCAGGCCGAGTTGGAGTTTCTCCCGCATCTTGGAGACGATCGTGCAGACCGCAGGGGAGTCGTTCACGGTCTCCGTCGGCGTGTTCGGAATGCGCCCCGTCATCACCCGCTTGGACCCACCGCCGTGGTCGTTGAACGTGTGCGCGATACTGCGGATCACGGTGTACTTGTCCGCGCACTTGGCGTGCAGCGGCATGTGCTCGCACACATCGAGACCCCGGACGTTCGTCGGGATCGGTTTGAACGGCCCGCGGTATTCCTCGGGCGAGTCCGGCTTCATGTCGTACATGTCGAGGTGCGGCGGCCCGCCAGCCAGCCACACGAAGATGACCGACGTGTCCGGGGCGAGGCTCGACCTCCCCTGGGCGGCCCGCAGTTGCATCACATCAGCGAGGCTCAGCCCCGTGATGCCCAGCGTGCCCATGGTGAGGAACGACCGCCGTGACACCGGCCCCGCACAGGGGTGAACATTCATGCGGCTATCTCCAGCGCAAGGGACTTGTGTTTATGGTGGGATGCACGAAAGCATTGTCGCAGAGTCGTTATTCCTTGTTCCACAGTAATCCGGGGCGTCCGGTCTCGACCAACCGCCCGATTTCTTCCTTCGGCAGAGCCCGGCTCCAGACCGCGAGTTCGTCCATCTGACCACGTAACGCACGGGTCGGGAACTGGTCTTTCGGAATGGCCAGCCAGTTGCCAATCCGACACGAACCGGGCCGCACCAGCGTTTCGTTCTGCCAGTTCCGCTCGCGGGCCAGCACCCCGTTCACATAGATCTGCTGAGAGCGTGTCCGAGCGGAGATCGCCGAGGCGACGTGGACCCAGCTCCCGAGCGGAACCGGTTTCCCCACGAACGGGTCCTTGAAGTTCCCCGCTAGGATCACGCCGCCGCGGACGAACCCCTGGCGATTCAACTGGAAGTGGATGCCGCCCGGTTCGTACCCGTCGGAGTTCAGGATCGCGTTGAGCACGAAGTCGATGCGTTCGACCTTCACCCATGCCGCGAGTGTCAGTTCCTGGTGCTCACCGGGGATCGTCACCTGCGCGAAGTCGGTGTCGCGGTCGAAGAGCAGAGCGTCCTTACCGGGCCACCGGCCGGTCGTCCACCGCGCGCCGACAACTCGACCGTCGCCCATCCCGCCGCCCTCGATCGCGTTCACCAACACGGACTCGTCGGCCTGGCGTCGGAACGGGAAGAACGCCAACAGGGTGCGGTCCTTTCGTATCTCCAGTTCATACTGCTCCCAGCGTTTCAGGCCGATGGAACCGGGTGTTGGGAAGTCCCCCTCCTTCAGCGGCGGGGCGTCGGTCGGCCGACCGTCCACCGACCGCGACGACTTGCCGCCCATGACCGACCGCACCGCGCCCGACCGCGAGTCGGTGACATCCACCTGCCCGTCGAACACGTACAGGTCGCTGGCCCCGCTGGCGGGATCGACCCGCAAGCCGAACTCGGTTCCCAGATCAATGTAGTTGGCGGCCTTCGTGGCGACCGTGAACCCCTTCGCGGTCGGGGGCGCGATCACCCGCACCTGGCCTTGCACCAGCCGGGTACGCTGCGCGTCAGTGACTTCGATGCGAGCCGGGGCGACCAGCACCATGTCGGCCCCCTGCGCGAACCGAAGGTGGACGATGCCCTTGACCAGTTCGTACTCACCGGGGCCAAATCGGACTCCGTCGGGCGCGCGACCCAGAGCGAACTCCGCTCCCACCCCGTCCACCAACAGGGCCGAGATCGAGCCCTCCTTCGGAACATCAGGCTTCGGCGGCGAGGCGGTCTGTTCAGGCGGGCCCGGTGGAACGGGTCGCAGGAGGAACAGGGCCAAGGCCGCAGCACTGGCCAACAGCATCCCTGCGCCGAACGCAGCGAACCAACCGGCCCGCCATGAGGAACCAGTGGGCGGGGCCGGCACGGTTGGGGGCTGAGGAACTTCGGGCCCGGCGGCGGCGACGTAGTCCCAGTGCAACCCCGAGTGCAACGCCATGAACTCGCGATACGCACGCCGCACTTCGGGGCTACTGCGGAGCAACTCGGTCAGGGTGCGTTCGTCGGCCTCCGACGCGAGGCCGTCAGCGAGTCGATTGAACAGCCCTTCGAGATCGTAATTGGTCGTCACGCGATGGCCTCCCTGAGCGTCCGCTGGATGCACTGGAGCAACGTGTGGCGGATCCGCCGCAGCCGATCCGAGACCGCCTTAGGCGACGTCCCGCCGGCCGTGGCAATGGCGTTCACCGACCCCTCCGGTTCGTAGCGCCGGGCAATCAGGTCACGCTGTTCGGCTGGGAGTTTCTGCAGGCACGTCGCGAGGGCCTCTCGCCGGTCTTCAAACGTCAACTCTTCCTGAATGGCATCGTCCGCGAGCAGTCGGGCCAGATCGTCGTCGAATACAAGCCGTTGCCGCCGGCGCCGCTTGAGCCACGCCAACGCCTGGAACTGGGCGAACTGCATCGCCCACGGCAGAAATGGCCGGCCAGCATCGAACTCGGACACTTTCTCCCAGAGCACCAGATTCGTCTCCTGGAGCACGTCGTCCGCCTCGGCCGGATTCCACACCATCGACAGAATGAACGAGTGCAACTGCCGCTGAGAGCGGGTGATCTGCGTCACGAATTCAGTGGAAACGCCCATGTCCGACCATCCCACAAGCCACTGCACGGAAACAACTTCCGCCCGATACGTAGAGCAGAATTCGGCCGGGTTGTAAGCCCGTCCCGTGATCTCCTCCTCAGTATTTAGCCCAACCCCACTAAATCCCGCAGCGAATCTTTCCGGGGGTTCGGATTTCCGGCGGAACGGGTGAGGCGAGCGAGGGCGTCATCCGAAGTGGGACGTGCCGGGGACGTCCGGGTTCTCGGCGGCGTGGAACCAGATGTGAACGTGCGGGAAGCCGCGGAAGTACCACACGAACGCTGGGCCTTCCACCCGCCAGTTGTCCCACTCCCCGTCCTTGCCGAGCCTGTGTTCCTGACACAAGATGAGGCGATTCTGGTGGTCGGGCTCGGGGGTCAGAACAGTTCGGTGAGCGGCTTGGATCCCTTGTCCACAGCCCGGACTGGGCGCTCCCCCACCTGGAACTCGGTCTCCGGGTCAACGCCGAGAGCCTGGCAGACCGTCGCCATGAAGTCGGCAGCGGACACCGGGCGGTCCTCGACCGTTGCCCCGGTCTTGTCGGTCCGCCCGACGATCGCGCCGCCCTGGACACCGCCGCCCGCAAGGAGCGTCGTCCACGCCCGGGCGTAGTGGTCGCGCCCGCCGTCGGGCTTCACTTTCGGGGTGCGGCCAAACTCGCCCATCCATACCACCAGCGTGTTGTCCAGCAGGCCGCGGTCCTTCAGGTCGGCGAGCAGGGCGCTCATCCCCTGGTCGAGTTGCGGCAGGGCGAGGGTCTTAACCTCCTTCGCCCGCGCGCCGGTGTGGTTGTCCCACCCGCCGGGGGTCGGGGCGTGGTACACCTCGACGAACGGCACCCCGACTTCGACCAGCCGCCGGGCCAGCAGACACCCCTTGCCGAACGCGTGGTCGCCGTAGGTCGCTCGCACCTTCAGCGGCTCGGCCGACAGGTCGAACGCCTTACCCTTCGGCGACCGCATGAGCTGCACGGCCCGCTGGTAGGCGGTCGCCTGGGCAGCCGCTGGCGGTGCCGGGCGGTCGCGGAGGAAGCCGCGGGTCATCTGGTCGAGCACTGCGGCGCGGTCGTCGAACTCGGCGTCGTCCACCCCCGGCTTGAGGTTCGCCACCCCACCGGCCGGGTCGGCGACGATGAGCGGGGTGTGCCGCGGGCCGAGGTGCCCGGGGCTGGCGACATACGACCAGTTCGCCGGGTTCAGGTGCGTCCCGGTGACGACGAAGTTCGGCATCGCGGCGTCGGCCGGTTCGCCTGCCGCGGCGGTCATCAGCGAGCCCATCGTCGGATACTGGAGCCCGCCCGCCCCGACCCGGTAGCCGGTGTGGAGGTACGTCCGCGCGCGGCCGTGCTCCGACTCCCCGGTGCTCATCCCGCGAATTACCGCCGCGAGGTGCATCACCTTCGCCACCCGAGGGAGCATCTCCGTCACCTGAAGACCGGTGACGGACGACTGAATCGGCGTAAACTCGCCGCGGACATCGGCCGGGGCGTCCGGCTTCATGTCGAACGTGTCGTGGTGGGAGGGCCCCCCGTCCATCCAGAGGAGGATGCACTGCTTCGCCTTCTTGCCCGCGAGGGGCTTGGCGGCGTGTGCGGCGAGGGCGCCGAGCCACCCGGAGGCGGACGCGCCCCCGACCCCGGCGGCGGACAGGCAGAACAGCTCGCGGCGAGTGAGTTGGGACACGGCTCGGCCCTCGGCTAGCGAATGAGAACGAATTCGGGGGAGTTCAGCAGGATCCACAGCACGCCCGCGTACCCGATGGCCGGGTCGGTGCGTTTCGCCAGGTAGGCGGTCATCAGCTTCGTTTCGTCGGCCGTCGGGCGGCGCGCGAGCGCGGCCAAGTAGAGCCGCTCGACCGCCTTTTCCGGCATCACCTTGTCCTTGACGAGTTGCTCGACCACGGGCGTGGGGCGGGTGAACGTCGGGCCGTTGAGCAGCCCGAGCGCCTGCGGGATGCCGTGGGTGTACTCGGTGCCGGGTGCATCCGGATCGCGGGTGCCGAAGAACCGGACGAACACCTCGCGCGCGGGCCGCTTGGCCGTCACCCCGCCGCGACCGCCGGAGGGGAGGTACACGTCGAGCCGAACCTCCTTCACCCCAGTGGTGCGGACGAGCGAGTCGTACAGCGCGCCGGGGGCCATCACCTTCACCGGCACGCGGGCGTACACCTTCTCGCCCGCGGTGTCGGTCCCGCGACTGGTCCGCTGGTAGGTCTTGCTGTTGCAGATGCAGCGGATCAGGTGCTTGCGGTCGAACCCGGACGCGCGGAACTCATCGGCCAGGGCGCGGAGCACCTCCGGGTGGCTCGCGGGGTTCTCCGGGGAGAGGTCGTCCACCGGGTTGACCAGCCCGCGGCCGAACAGTTCGGCCCAGACGCGGTTTACGGTGGCGTCGGCGAAGTACGGGTTGTCGGCGGCGGTGATCCACGCGGCGAGGGCGGGCCGGAACGGGCCCTTGGGGTCGAGCCCCGGCTCCGGACCGCCGAGGAACTTGGCCCGCACGGGCTTCCCCGCGGCCCGGCCGGCGTTCGCCCCGATCGGGATCACCGCCCCGCTCAGATCGACGGCCGGTTCGCCCTTCTTCGGCGGCGGCAACTTGATCACCGGAGTTTCGGAGTCCGAGAGGCCCGCCGGCGGCTTGGTCGCCATCCGGGCGCGGCTGTAGAACGCGGCCAGCGCCCAGAAGTCGGTCTGCTTCCACTCGGTGAACGGGTGGTTATGGCACTCCGCGCACTGGAGTTGCAGGCCCAGGAACAGCCGAGCCGTGGCCCCGGCCAGTTTCTCCGGCACCGGCTGCTTGTTCTCGGCGTGGGCCATCACGAAGTTCGTTTCCGGGCCGGTCCCGTCGGCCGCGATCAGATCGCTCACGACCGCGTTCCACCCGCGACCGCGGTTGAACTGGTCGGCCAGCCACGCCGCCAGTTTCGGCCGCAGTTCGGGTTCTTCTGCCGAGAGCAGCGCGGCCCACTGCTCGCCAGCGAATCGCCCGTGTTCCGGCGACGCGAGGAGTTCATCGATGAGCCTGGCTCGCCTGTCGGGCGAGGTGTCATCGAGGAACGCGACCGCCTTCTCCGCGGTCGGCACGACCCCGGTAAGGTCGAGGTAAACGCGTCGGAGGAACTCGGAATCGTCGGCCTGCTCCGCGGGCTTCAACCCGTCCTTCGCGAGCCGGGCTTCGATGGCGTCGTCGACGGCCTTCGCGGCGGCGGTAACGCCGCGCTTCTGGCCCGGCTTGACGGGCTGAACCGTCCCGGTCTTCGCGCCCGCGACCCACGTCCGCAGCACGGCCTTTTCCTCGTCCGTCAGTTTCGGCCCGGTCGCGGGCATCTTGTCGGTCGAGACGTTGAGCCAGAGGGGGCTTTCCTTCAGCGAGCCGGGTTTCACCACCGCGCCGCTCTTCCCCCCGGCCGTGACGCCCTTCTCGGTGGAGAGGTCCAGCCCGGCCTTCGGCTTGTCGCCTCCGTGGCACGAGACGCAGTGCGCTCTGAGAATGGGCAACACGTCCTTCTCGAAGGACGGCTCCGCGGCCACGGCCGGGGCGGACAGCAGGACGTACGCGACGATACCGGTCAGCAGTTGCGGTCGGGTCATCGCAGCACTTCTCCCTTGGTCGCGTCGCCGGGAACGTCGGTGATCTGCACACCAAATAACCCCGCGAGGGCCGGGCCGGACCGCGACCACACGATCTTCTTCTCCGGCGTGACCTCGTACACCGTGCCGTCGGCGACGAAGACGGTGTTGCCATTGGGCAATCGTTGCACCCCGTACGGCTGTCCCTTCGCACCCGCCGGCAAGTCCTTCATGGTGACCTTCCAGACCTCCTTGCCGGTCGGATCGACCTCTACCACCCCGCCGAAGTAGCCGGCGATGAGGGTGTTCTTGTTGGGCAACCGCACGGCCGACATCGGGCCGTTCACCTTGTGCTCCCACACTACCTTGCCGTCGGCGTCGTACTCGCGGACGACGTTGTCCTCCCGCTGGCACACCAGATAACGGTCGGATCCGACGGCGCGGGCCGTGCGGATCATGCCGTGTTCCTTGGCCTTCGTCGCCAATTTCACCTCGCGGACGATCTTACCCGCCGCGTCCACCTCGATGAGCCGGGCGTTCTTGTTATCGCCCACAAGGGTGTTCCCGTTCGACAGCCGCTGGCAGGTGTACGTCTCCCCGTCCGGCTTGAACGACCAAACCACCTTCTTCTCCGGCGTGACCTCCAGAATTCCCTTCGACCGGCTGGCGACGAGAACGTTGCCGTTCGGGAGCTTCCAGGCATCGAGGCACGCGGGGGCGTCGTATTCCCACTCCACGTCGCCCTTCGCCGAGACGGCGACCACCTTGTTCTTTTGGAACGTGACGCCGACGAAGGCGTGGCCGTCGGATTTGGCCTCGTCGGCCGCAGCGGTGCGGGCCAGGAGGGCCACCAGGACGCAGGAAACAAGGGAACGGCGTGACATGTGACCGGGCGGGTAAGAGGAAGTAGCAGGAGGGCGACACGAGAAAGTACCCCGACGTCCGCGGGAGCAGACAGCGACCGGAGATTTCCAACCTCGTCACCGGACAGCGCCGTTGAGGGCTGCTGCGGCGCACAAGAAGGTTCTGCGGACAGGGGCGGAACCGGGCGTGATCATGTCGAATCTCGTCCTGGGGTGGGAGCCACAGAATGCGAGGCGGGTGGCTCGGCGTGGAGCATCGGAGTCATTCCAGCGGCTTGACTCGGATGCGGCGGAAGTAGACGACGCTCCCCGGGTCGTGGCTCTGGATCGCGAAAGTGCCGCTCGAAAGGGATAGGCCGCTCTTCGCGTTAACGGGCAACTCCACGTCGTGCGTGATCTCGCCGTTCACCTTCAACACGACCTTGTTCCCGCGGACCGAGAGGTGGCACTCGAACCACTCGTCGTCCTTGACGAGAACCTTGTCCAGCGGCTTGGTCGGGTAGATGGCACCTGTCCGGTACTTCTGGTCGCTCCCAGTGTTGTTGATCTGAAACTCAAACCCCTTGCCCGGGATCCCTTTTGCCTGATATTCCGTGTGAAAGAAGATGCCGGAGTTGCCCTTCGGGCGCGTCTTCACCTCGGCCTTCAGTTCAAAGTTCTTGAAGTTCCCCTTCTGAATCGGCCCGTTGTAGTACAGGTGGGTCAGCTTCGACGGACCCGCCACAATGAGTCCATCTTCCACCTTGAAGGCTTTCGGGTCTTCGGCGGCTTTCCAGTCATCGAGGCTCTTGCCGTCGAACAGATCGTACCAGCCGTCCTTGTCGGGCTTGGGCTCGTCCGCCCCAAAGCTGAAACCGAGGAAACCGATCGTGAGTAGCACGGTGACGCAATAGCGGTTCATCTCGTCTCCTTGTCAATCGAATCCCAATGTTGCGGTTCGGGATCGTGAACGCACGCTGTCAGTTCAGGATTTCGCGGATGACGGTACCGTAGACGTCCGTCAGTCAGCGGTCGATGCCGTTGTGGCGAAAGGTCAGCATCGTCCGTCCCCTTACACCGCCTTACGGCTTCTCGGTCGACCTGCCCGGGAACTCCGCCACCCACGTAGCCGCTGTGAGCGGTCGCGGGTTGTTCAGGCCGCCACCAATGACCACGAGTTTCGCACCGATGACCGCCGCGGACGGGGACATCACCTTTTCGGGTAGTCCACCGACGACGAGCCACGCATCCGCCTTGGGGTCGTACTCCAGCAGGTCGCCCACGACATTCCGGGGCGGCTTCGAACTGTTGCACCGACCGCCAACAACGAGAATCCGGCCGTTCAGAACGACCGTGCTGGACTCGAAGTGGCTCCGGCCGTCGGGGAGGCTGGCGATCTCGGCCCACTTCTTCTTCTCGGGGTCGTAGCGGTGACAGGACGCCACGTCGATTTGCGTTTTGTCGTGCCCATGAGCCCCGCCCAGTGCATAGATCATGCCGTCCAGCACCACCGCCGTCAGATGACCACGCGGGTCGGGGAGTGCCGCCTCTTTTTCCCACTCCTTACCCCCGTCGAGCGACAAGCTCCAGTGGTCGCCGGCGTTCGTGTCGCGATCCTCCTTGTAGCCCCCGAAGTAGTGCAACCGGCGACGGAACACGACCAATCCGCCCCCCGTCCGCCGCTCCGGCAGTGGCGACCCAGCGGCCCAGGAGTCGGAGGCGAGATCGTACTTCCACACCTCGACGGTCGCCGGGCCGGGGTGCTTCCCCTTGAACCCGCCCGCGAACCAGACGGTCTTCCCATCGACAGCCGGGTTGAGGTGGGTGAGACCCGCAGGCATGTCCTTTTTGCGGGCCCAAGCGTCGGCTGCCGGGTCGTACACATCCACCCGGTTCGACGCCCCCAGGTCGTCGGTAAAGCCGCCGAACAGGTACATCTTGCCGTCGATGACGGCAGTCGGGGACTCGACTCGTGCGAACGGGGAGGCGGTCGCCTTCTGCCAACGGAGGTCAGCCTTCGGGGGTTCCCCGGCCAGCACGGGTGAGAGCGAGACGAGGACGAGGACCGCGCGGAACATCGGGAACTCCTGGAGAGGCGGCAGGACGATTGTAACTGTGGGATCGTGGCCGGGAGGCCCGCCCCAGGAATGCGTTCACCCAGGTTGACGGCCGTTGGTGGCCTCGAGTTGAAGCATCTCGCCGAGTCGTCATTTCCCGCCGACGTCCAGGCACACGATGAAGCCGTTCTGGTTCCGGCAGTAAATCCGGCCGTTGGCCAGTACCGGCGCGATGCGGTCGCTGTAGCGGAACGTCATTTCCTCCTTCGTGAACAGCTTCTGACTGCGGGCCAGTTCCTTGGGTTCGTCGGTCGCGGCTTCGATCAACAAGACCTCGACTCCGTTGAAGGTGAGGAACTTCCCGTCGACCAGCGTGAAGGCGCCACCGGCATCGGGCATCTCCCACTTCTTCTTCCCCGTTTGCACGTCGAAGCAGTACAACGGTCCGATCCGGCTCGCGGTGTCGTTGTGTTGAATGCCGAACACGTGGCCCTTCCACGCGACGTAGGAGCAGGTGTAGTTGTCGAGCAGTTTGTCGCGCCACACTTCCTTGACCTCGTCGCCGTTCACTTCGAGGCAGACGCCCAACCCGTTTGAGTTATCGGGGTGAATGCAACACACGACGCGGTTGCCGACGACGAGCGGTTCCTGGGCCGTGATCCCTTTGCGTCCCTCCTTGGTCTTCAAGTCTTCGGCCGAGAACTGGTATTTCCACAACACCTTCCCCGTGGTGGGGGCGATGCCGAGTACCGCGTTGCCGGACGAGAACACGAGACAAGGTTGGCTGTTCATCGTGCAAGCGGTCGGGGCCGCCCAGTATCCGCCGCCGATTTGCGCCGACGGGTGGTAGACACGCCACGCTTCTTTCCCGGTTGCCTTGTCGAAGGCGAGCAGGAGGCCCGGTTCTGCGGGCTGGCTGTCCTTCGGTACCTTGTCCGCCGGGATTCGGGCAGGCACGACAACCAGATCGTCCACGACGAGTGGAGACGCAGCATACCCGTAGGTCACGGTCTGCGCGCCCAGTTCCTTCATCAGGGGCTTCTGCCAGACGACCTTCCCGCTTGCGGCTTCGAGGCAGTACAGTTCGGCCCCCTGCCCGAACACATAGACGTGTTTGCCCTGAACCGTCGGCGTCGAGCGCGCTCCCGGGAAACTCTTATCGATCACGGTCGAGCTCACGAACTCCCAGACCGGCTTGCCCGTCTCCGCGTCGAGACACTGAACCACCTCCTGGAGCGAGTCCTTCTTGGCCGGATCCTTCGGCAGCAGCCCCAGTGTGTATAGGCGGTCCTTGACCACGGCAACGGACGAGTACCCGCGCCCAACGGACACCTTCCAGAGCACCTTCGGACCGTTGGTCGGCCACCCGGTCAGCCAGCCGGTTTCGCGAGAGACGCCGTCGCGGTTCGGCCCCCGGAACTGCGGCCAGTCGTCCGCGTGGGCGTCTGTGGACCCGCAAGCAACGAACCACAGGGCCGCGCCGAAAAACACCGGTCGGAAGGTGGTGGTCATACCGTGCTCTAGTGGTTGAATCGGAACTCGGGGCTGTTGATGAGCGCCCAGACCATTTGCTGGAGGGCCGCGTCCGGCCGATCCTTCCGGCGCTCCAGGTACGACTCGAAGAGTTCGTACTCGGCGGCGGTCGGCGGCCGCGACAGCACGGCCCAGACAGCCTCGGTGATCTGCGCCTTGCGGTCGCTGGCCTTTTTCAGTGCCGGAAGCAACTGGGCGCCGATCGACTTGTTGAGGCCCGGATCGTTACTCAGCCGCATCGATTCAGTAACCGGGATCGGCATGTCGTCCCGCGGATACTGGATCAGGCTCTCGAGCGGCCGCGCGGCATTTTCAAGGGCGCTCAGAGCCTTCTCGCGGGCCTCGAAGGTCTTCTCTCGGCCAAGCAGCGCCGGGTTGTTGGCGAGTTGGAACGATGCCGCCCACTGCGCCGGGGTCAGTGGCCGGATCGACGCCACCGCGAACAGCTCCGGTGCCGGCACCGGAACCCCCTTCCACTCGCTGCTGCGGGCGTAGGTCTTACTCGAGACGAGCCCCGCGATGAGCCGTTTCAGATCGTAGTCGTGAGCGATGAAGTCGCGGGTCAGCCAGTCGAGCAACTCCGGGTGGCTCCCAGGGTTGTTGGCGTGCATCTGGTCCACCCGCATCACCAGCCCGTCGCCGTAAAAACGGAACCAGAGACGGTTCACCATCGCCCGGGCGAATCGGTCGCGGCTCTCCGGTGTCAGGGCCAGATCCACCAGCTTCTCGCGGGCCCGGAACGTCGCCTGCGGCGGCAGAACCTTATCCTTGGCATACGCCTTGCCGAGTTGCTCGATAGCCTTCGTCTCCTCCTGGATGGCCTTCGCCAGGTCGTCGGCCGGTTCGCCTGCGCGATCGACCGTCTGGCCGTTCAGGAACATCATCTTCACCGGTCGGGCGGCACCGGACTTCGGCTTGAACTCGGCCGACTTTACGAACCGGCGGTCGAGGAGGTTGCCCTGGAAATCATAGGACGCGGCGAAGAACTCTCGCATCCCAAAGAAGTAGTCCTGGGTCAGCGACTTCAGGTACGGGTGATTGTGGCACTGAGCACAACTGATGTTCAACCCGAAGAACACACTGCTGATGTCTCGCGTGAGTGCATCGCGGTCCTTGAGCCGTCGCAGCACGTACTGTTCGGGCTTTGTGGGGTGCGGCGTTTCGCTGGCCCCGAGCAGGTCGCGGAACATCCGATCCCACGGGCGTCCCTCTTTGAAAGCTGCCAGGAGGTACGGGCGGACGCTCCCGCCGTCGCCGTTGTCGTTGCGGAGGAAGGCGTCGAACTCGTTCGCGTTGTGGCGAATGAACTCGGGTGACGCGACCAACTCCGCGACCAGCTTGTCGCGCTTCCTCGGGTCGGTCGAGTCGATGTACTCGCGGGCCTCGGAGGGGGTCGGGATGCGACCGGCGAGGTCGAGGTAGAGCCGCCGGACCAAGGTCGCGTCGTCGGCCTGTGGGGCCGGGATGACCTTCGCCTTCTGCAACTGCTGATCGACGTGGTGGTCGATTACGTCCGGCATGGGTCGATCCGCCGGAAGACGTTCGGTGCCCGTCGCGGTGTCCACGGCGATGCCGACGGCGAGCAACAGTGCGAAGCAGACCGTGGCGCGGAATGGCGTGTTCATTGGGGGTCTCGTCGGGTGAGTCGCCAGCAGAACGCTTTCTTTCGGCCGACCGCGACGAGCGTGTCCCCGACCGCGTTCAGCGCCACGTCGAAGAGGGGAGTGTTCGACGTGATCTCTTGAAGCACCGACGCCTTCTCGACGTCGAGGATCACGACCTTCTTCCCCTCGCCGGCGCCGGTCGCGGCGAACAGCCACGGCTCCTTCGGGTGGAACGCGACGGCCTCGAAGAAGGCGTTGACCTTCACCGGGATGTCCTGGGTCATTTTCCCGGCCTTCCAGTCGAAGGCCTGCACCAGCGCCTTGCTGTTGGTGATCGTGGAGGTGTCGCCGGCGATGTTTCCCGCGAGCGCCAGTCGTGTGCCGTCTGGAGAGAACGCCAGTGCGCGGATTCCGCCGTAGGTGTGCCCGTTGGTGTCGGAGGTGTACAGGTTCGGGGCGCGGACCCGCCCGACCTCCTTGCCACCGGCCGCGTCCCAGACGACGGCGGTGCCGGTCTGGTCGCCGGTCGCGAGGTGCTTGCCGTCGGGCGAGAAGCGGACGCAGTACAACTTCGACGCCAGTTGGTACGGGGTGAGCTTGTCGTGCCCCTTCAGTTCGTGAATGAGTTTGCCGGATGTCGCGTCCCACAGCCGGCCGACCATGTCGTCGCCGGCGCTGGCGACCAGTTTGCCGTCCGGGGATGCGGCCACGCTGCGAACCCATTTCTTGTCGTGCGTTTCCAGGCCGCGTACCTTCTCGCGGGTCTCGGCGTCCCACCAGATCAACTGATGATCCGACCCACCGGAGACGAGATACTTGCCCGCCAGCGCCAGCCCGCTGACGTAGCCGGTGTGAGCGGCCCACGTCACCGGATTTGGTTTCGCCTCGTCGAAATCGATGAGGTATATCTTTCCGTCCGTGCCCCCGGCGAAAGCCTTGGCCGTACCGGGGATACCCGCAACGGCCAGGAGGTCGCAGCCCACGCCGACCTCCCGTACCAACTTCACGTCCACCACCGGCGCCGCGGGCGGCGGATCCTTCTTCGGTTGTGCGTTCATGGAGACGGTTTCTCGGCAACGGGGTGCGGGGGCGGTCAGGCGAGGACGGCGGCGACCGGCTCGGTGCCGTAGTCGGTGAGTGGTACCGGGCGGCCGTCGCTGTTGGTGATTTCCTTCTGGTGATCGATCCCCACGGCCTTCATCACGGTGGCGAAGAACTGCTGGAGGCTGACCGGATCCTTCGCGATGTTGCCGCCGTCAGCCGTGGTGCTGCCGTGGACCACGCCGGGCTTGACCCCGCAGCCGGACAGCGTCACGCTCATCCGGGCGAAGTGGTCCCGGCCGTTGTTGTTGTTGATGCCGGGGGTACGGCCCATCTCGGAGAACGTGACGACCAGCGTGTCGTCGAGAAGGCCGCGGTCCTTCAGGTCGTCGAGGAGTACGCTCAGGATGTGGTCGAGTTCGGGGACCATCTCCTGGTGGAACTCGAAATTCTGGCCGTGGTGGTCCCACCACCCGCGGTTCACGCGGACATACGGGACGCCCGCCTCGATCAGCCGCCGCGCCACCAGCGCCTGCTCGCCGAACGGCGTCGAACCGTACTTGTCGCGCGTGCTCTTCGACTCCTGCTCGATGTCGAACAGTTTGGCACTCTCCATCAGCCCGCGGACACGGCCGTACGCCCCGCCGTGGCTGAGCAGCACGCCGTCCCGCTCGCGGCCGGTCCCGAACCGCTTCGCCAACTCCGCGCGCAGCGCCTCGCGCTCGCGGTGGTCCTGGTCGGTGAGCGAGTCGGGCAACTTGTTCGCGGGCGGGGCGAGGCGGTGCTTCGAGCCGGCGACCGAGAAAGGCGGCTTCGCCGGTACGCTCTCCGGGGTGATGTTGATCGGATCCCAGATGGTCCCGAGGAACCCGGCGTTCTCGAAGAAGTTGGCCCCCAGGTAGTTGGTGAACATGACATGGTAAGGAACCGGGCTCTTGGGGTCGGCCAGTTCCCGCGCGAGCATCGGCCCGAGGCTGGGGTAGCGGACCGGGCCGGTTCGCGGCTTGCCGCCGAAGATGGTGAAGTCGTTGTGGTCGCCGGACGCGAGTTGCGAGCGGATGACGGCCGTGTGCTTGTGGAGGCACGCGGCCATTTTGGGCATCAACTCCGAGACGCGGTAGCCCGGGATGGAGGACTGGATCGACTGGAACGGGCCGCCGGTCGCCGTGCCCGGTTTGGGATCCCAGCTCTCGAACTGGCTCATGCCCCCGTTCAGGAAGATCATCAGCACCCGCTTCTGCTTGCGGGCCATGTCCTTCGCGAGCGCCGGCGTTGCCAGGGGGTTGAGTGCGGAAACGCCGCCCACGAAGGCGGCGCCCGCACTCAGGAACGCGCGGCGGTCCACGAAGTGTTCGGCGGAGTGGCAGGTCTGAGACGAGCGGGCCATAGCGTGTCTCACGTCGGGTGGCGGAAACGGAAGCGGGAAACAAGGCGGAGAGTGCGGTGGGCTACTTGGCGGTGTCGGATTCGGAACGGGCTGCGAGTCTGGGCTCGTGATCTCTCACGGCATTTAGCCCAATCTCACCAAATCCCGCGGAGAATCTTGACTGGGGCGGATTTTCAACACTTCAGCCGCCTGAACCCCGCCCGGCGACAGGATCAGACAGACCACAAGACTTTTCGCGGAAGCGGACTCGGAGTCTCGCCGCGTCACGGCTCTCGGGGCGCCGTGATGTCGTAACAGAACAGCAGATCCTGGTCGCGGAGATACAACCGGCCGTTGGCCACGACTGGGGGCGTCCAGATGAGCCCTTCCTTCCGCGCGACCTTCGTCTTCTCGGGGATCGTGAACCTCCCGGCCTCCTTCCACTCCGTCGGGTCGGCCTCGACCAGCACCAGTGTACCGGTTCTTTCGCCGTAGCAGTACAGGTGACCGTCGGCACAGGTCAGGCTGCCCTTGCCGGGCACGCTGGTTTCTTCCCACTTCAGCTTGCCGGTTTTGAAATCCATGCACACCCAGCCGTTCGGGTCCGAGTGGCCGTACAGGTGGCCACCCACCAGCACCACCCCGCCGTGGTGGTTCTTCATGACCTTGTTCCGGTAAACCTCCTCGGCCTTCGTGCGTTCCCCGTCGGCACTCAGTTTTAGGAGGCCACACCCGCGGCCGTACCCGGCGGTCACGAACACGTGGCCGTCTGCGTGGATCGGGGTGGCGACCATGATGTGCGCCGCGGGGATGTCGCTCTTCCACAGGAATTTCCCGTCCTTGGCGGCGACCCCGGCCACGCCCTTACCCGTCAGGTTCACGTATTGCCGCACCCCGTCGGCGGTGACGAGGATGGTGGACGAACTGACGGCGTCGTCGGTCAGTTCCTTGCTTCTCCAAAGAACCTTTCCCGTCTTTTTGTCGAGGGTTGCCATCGTGCCCGACTTGCCGCCGGGGCAGCAGGCAAGGACGTCGCCGTCGATCAGGAGCGATTCGGTGTACCGGCCATCGTGAAGAACCTTCCCCTGGAGGTCGTTCTTCAGGTGGACGTTCCACACCTTCTTGCCGGTGGCCCGCTCCACGCAGTGGAGGTCGCCCCAGGTGGTCACGGTGTAGAGGTGATCCCCGTCGACCGTCGGCGTCGCGCACGGGCCGTCGCCCCAACCGGCGGGCCGCTCGGGACCCAGTTCCGTGGCCCACATCTGCCGGCCGGTCTTCGTGTCGAGGGCGTAGAGGAAGTCCTTCTTGTCGCGGACCCCCATACTGTAGAGTCGGTCACCGACGACCGATGGCGGGGTGAAGCCGACCCCGGCGTCCCGGTACGTCCACAGCAGCGGCGGCCCGTCCTTCGGCCACGCCTTGAGCAAACCGGTTTCGCGTGACACGCCGTCGCGGTTCGGCCCGCGATACTGCGGCCAGTCGTCGGCCGTTGCGCGGCCATAAAGTAGCAGGGCGAACGTGCAGACGGCGAGTTGGGATCGATGACCGCGCATGGCGCTTCCTTCTCACGATCAGACCGAGGTCGGGAACGGCGGAGTGGGGGTGACCGACGGGCTCGCCGACTACTTCTTCCCGACGGCGTAGAGTCGTTTCGCACCGAGGAGGTACAGCCTGCCGCCGGCGACGGCGGGCGAGGCGTGGTTGGGGTCGTTCAGCTTGTTGGTCGCCAGCACCTTGAACTCTGGACCCGCCTCCACCACCACGCTCGTCCCGCCGCTGGCCAGGAAGATGCGGCCGGCCCCATCGGCCACTGGGCTGGCCCAGTGGCTCGTCAGCCCCGACACCCGCTCCTTGTACAACTCCTTGCCGGTCGCCAGGTCCAGACAGGCGAACGTCCCGTTGTCGAACAGGCGGTAGACGTGGTCGCCGACTCCCAGCGGCGAACTCAGCCCCTGGATGAGGCTGGTCTGCCATTTCACATGCGTCGTCGTGACATCCCCCTTACCGGCCGGATCGAGCAACTTGGCCGCGCCACCGCGTCCGCTGTCGCAGAACACCAGCCCCTTCGCCTCGACCGGGGACGCCGTCTCCCCCTTACCCGCGCACCACCAGAGGCGCTCCCCGGTCCGCGGGTCGAAGCTCTGGATCGCGTTCTTGGCCGTCCCCAGCCCGGCCCCCATCAGAACCAGTTGGGGTTCGTCCTTCACCCGGATCACAAGCGGCGTGTTGTGCCCGTAACCGGTGTCCTTCAGTTCCTTATCCCAGGCGACTTCGCCGGTCTTGCGGTCGAAGGCGACCAACCGTGAGCCGCCCTTCATGCCGCAGAACACGATCACGAACTTCTCGAACAAGACCGGGCTCGTCGCCATCTCAACGTCGTAGTCGTGCGGCGTCAGTTCCGCGTGCCAGACAGTCTTGCCGTCGTGGTCGAGGGCCACCAGGACCGACGAGCCGAACAGCGCGTAGACTCGCTCGCCGTCCGCGGCCGGGGTGCAACTGGCCCACCCACCGCCGGACCGCCCGGTATGCGACCGCTTCCAGGGGCCGTGCGGGACGACCGCGTTCCACAGGAGTTTGCCGGTCGCGGTGTCGTAACAGGCGACGTACTGCTCCGGCTGCTTCCGGTCCGCCTTCTTGTCGTCCTCCTTGCGCGAGGCGTTGACCACGAACAGTCGGTCTTTCCAGACGACCGGGCTGGCGCTGCCTTCGCCGAGCAGGTCCGCGGTCCAGACGACGTTCTCGTTCTTTGGCCCGCCCCAAGTCAGCGGCAGATCTTTCTCGGTGGACACCCCGCCGCCGGCCGGGCCACGGAACTGTGGCCAGTCCTCGGCCATCGCGCGGCCGGTAAGTAGCAGGGCGAACGTGCAGACTGCGGCGGTCAGCCGCACAGCGCGAGGGGTGTGCATTGGTGGATGGGTCCGGAACGTTGAGCGGCAGGTGGGGGCGCACACGTGGGTGGGCGACAACTGACAGAACCCCGCAGTCCCAGACGTCAGACATCAGGCGTTCGGGAACCATCCTTGGGAGGACAGTTCGCGGGGAGTTGCGTGGGGCATCGACGTCGATGCCCCACGCCCGGCGTACGACCGCTCTCGCGTAATGCCCCGTGTCCCGGGCTCTCAGCTGAGAGCCCGACAGTTTTTTGGGAGGTGCAGAAATCAAGTGATGTTGGAGGTTTCGAGTGAATCCCCAGCAGAGCAATAATCCTACTGTGGATTATTGAGGTTCAACGAAACCACACGAAATCACAGCGGTAGGATCCCGCCGGTCCAGGCCGCAACACCTTGATTTCCCGCTCCTACAAAAAGTGTCGGGCTCTCAGCGCGTGGGTCCGGGCTTTTCAAGCTGTCTGGGGGTCGGGCCCGGTGGGGTTGTGTTCAAATGAGGATAAACCAACGACCCACCCGTTCCGATCAACCCCAATACCCGATGATTCGTCTCGCCACAACTCTGGCGGCGCTCAGCCTACTCGTCGTCGGCGCCCCGGTGACTCCGGCCCAAGAGCGGGTCACGCCCGCCAAGTCGAAGAGCGGCAAGCCGCTCGGGGAGCCGTGGGCCGGGGTGCCGGAAGAACTCCGGCGGCTCAAGCCGCCGGACTGGAAACTTCCCGACGACCTGAAGCGGTGGCAGTCGGCGGACCGGGCGAAGACCCGCGATACCGTGCTGAAGTGTTTGGGCGAGCTTCCTCCGCGACCGAAGAATCTCGCGGTCAAGGTGACGGCCACCGAGGACAAGGACGGCTACACGTTGGAGCGGTTCGAGTTCGACAACGGGGTCGATTCCGTCGTCACCGGGATGCTCCTGATCCCCAAGGGGCAGAAGGGATCGCTGCCGGTGGTGGTCGGGCTGCACGGCCACGGCGGCAGCAAGGAGACGATCTGCACTGACGAGCAGAACCCGCAGTGCGTCGGCCCGCTCCTGGTCAAGAAGGGGTTCGCGGTCGCGGCCATCGACTCGTACTTCTGCGGCGACCGCTCCGGCAAGAAGGTTGGGGACCGCCAACTGCCTGGGGCCGACGAGGGCACCTGGGTGAAGCTGAACCTGTGGCTGGGGCGGTCGCTGTGGGGGATGATGATCCGCGACCAGCAGTGCCTCATCGACTACCTCGTCATCCGCCCGGAGGTCGACCCGAAGCGGATCGGCGTGACCGGCATGAGCATGGGCGGGACCGGGACGTGGTGGCTGGCGGCGGTCGATGACCGCGTCGCCGCCGGGGTCGGGGTCGCCGGGTTCACGCGGTATGCCGAGCTGATCGCCCACAACGGCGTCCGGCTGCACGGCATGTACTACTTCGTGCCGGGACTGCTCCGGCACTTCGACACCGAGGCGGTGTACTCGCTGATCGCGCCGCGCCCCCTTCTAATGCTCTCCGGCGACCGCGACTTCGGCCTGCCGCTGACCGGAATCGAGGTACTGGAGAAAAAACTCGGGGCGGTGTACAAGTTGCACGGCCAGTCGGACCACTTCTGCAGCGTGGTGTACGAGAACACCGCCCACGAGTACCTGCCGGAGATGCGCGACCGCATGGCCGCGTGGTTCGAGAAGCACCTCGCCGGGCGGGACCGGTGAATCGGTCTGCCGGCCCGGGTGTGTGTTTTTTCTCTGCACGCTGTCTGCTCACTTCAATGGACGGGGTTCGGTGTCGGACTCGCCCGCAGGAAGCCCTCCCCATGCCACGCCTGCTCCCCACAATCCTCGCGATCCTGCTCGTGCCCACGGCGGCCACCGGTGCCGAGTCGGCCGCGACCCCCACGTTCGAGCGTGACGTCCTCCCGATCCTCAGTTCGCACTGCCTCCAGTGCCACGGCGGCATCCACCAGAAGGGCGGACTCGATCTCCGCACGGCCGCATCGGCGCTTGCCGGCGGTGACAGCGGCAAGGTGATCGTCCCGGGCGACCCGAAGGCAAGTGAGTTGCTGAAGGCGGTCGAGGCCGGCGCGATGCCGAAGGGGCCGATCAAGGTCTCCGCGGCGGACAAGGATGTGATCCGCCGGTGGATCGCCGCCGGGGCGAAGTCGGCCCCGTTTGGGGGGGAGTTGCGGGTGCCGCCGAAGGCCCGGACGGCGAAGGAACTGGCCGAGTTCATCGACCGCGAGATCGACCGCCGGCTCGCCGACGCGAAGGTCCCCGCCTCGCCCGTCGCGGACGACGGCGAGTTCCAGCGCCGCGTCTGGCTCGACGTGGTGGGCCGCATCCCCACCCGCGCCGAGGCCGCCGCGTTCCTCGGCGACACAGCCCCCGACAAGCGCGAGAAGCTCATCGACGCGCTGCTCGCCCGGCCGGAGTACGGGGCCTATCAGGCCCGCCTCTGGCGCGACCGCGTCGCGGTCGCCACCAGTGCGAACGCGGATCTGGGGTCGAACCACACCGCCGCGTTCTACGCCTGGCTCACCGACGGGTTCAACAAGAACCGCCGGTGGGACGAACTGGTCCGCGAGATGATCACGGCGGAGGGCGAGTCGCCCCCGGTCGCGTTCGTCCGGCAGTGCATGGACGACGGGCAACCGCGGGCGAACAAGCTGGCGATGTCGGTGTCGCGGCGGTTCCTCGGCGTCCGGCTGGAGTGCGCCGAGTGCCACAATCACCCGTTCGCCGACTGGAAGCAGGACGACTTCTGGAGTCTGGCGGCGTTCTTTGCGCGGACCGCGAAGGTGGAGAAGAACAAGACCGAGACCCGCACGGGCATCTACGACAGCGAGAAGGGGCCGCCGAGGACGCGGTTCGGGCTGAAACCGCTGGAGCGGAAAGACGGCGGCGCGGTGCTCATCCCCGACGACGCCGGCCCGCGGGCGAAAACCGTCGTGCCCGCGAAGTTCCCGCGCGGCGAGGTGGTGAAGCTCGACGACCGCTCGCCCCGGGCGGCACTCGCGGAGTGGGTGACCTCGCCGAAGAACGCGATGTTCGCCCGCGCCGCCGCCAACCGGCTGTGGGCGCAGGCGTTCGGCCGGGGGCTGGTCAACCCGGTCGATTCCCTCGACCCGGAGAACCCGCCGACGCACCCGGAACTGCTCGACGCCTTGGCCGGCGAGTTCGTCGCCTCCGGGTACGACCTGAAGCACCTCCTCCGGGCGGTGCTCCTCACGAGGGCGTACCAGCGGACGCACACCACCGTTCCGGGCAACGAGCGGGACGAGTTACTCTACAGCCACGCCGCCGGTAAGGCCGTGAGCCCCGAGCCGTTGTTCGAGTCGCTGGTGGTCGCCTCCGGGAACACGCTCGACGCCAAGGGGGGCGGCGGCATCGGCGGGAAGGGCCCGCTCGCGTCACGCGGCGAGTTTCTGAAGCTGTTCGGTACCGCGACCGCCGACACCGACCCGGGCGATTACACGCAGGGGATCGCCCAGGTGCTGGCCCTCCTCAACGACCCGGCCGTGAGCGTGCCGAACAGGCTCGTCACCGACGCCGCGAAGGAGGGCGGCGACGCGGACGCGATCCTCACGCGCGTCTTCGTTGGGGTGCTAAGCCGCAACCCGCGCGACGAGGAACTGAAACTCACCCGCGAGTACGTGAGTCGCCGCAAGAGCCCGCTCGACGGCTACCAGGCCGTCTGGTGGGCACTCGTGAACTCTCCCGAATTCGCCGTCATCCCGTAGGAGTTGGCGATGTTCGACCGTCCGCTCACCCGCCGCGAAACCCTGCGCCTGGCCGCCGCCGGGGTGTCGGCCGTGTCGTTCTCGCGGTGGCTCGGGCCGCTCGCGGCGCACGCCGCCGAGACGCCGAAGAAGAAGCACAAATCGTGCATCCTGCTCTGGATGGACGGCGGGCCGTCGCAGACCGACACGTTCGACCCCAAGCCCGACGCCCCGGCCGAGTTCCGCGGCCCGTACAAGGCAGTTCAGACTGCCGTGCCGGGACTGCAAATCGGCGAGGGCTACACGAAACTCGCGAAGTGGATGGACCGCGCCTGCGTGATCCGCGGGATGAAGACCGACGAGGCCGCCGAGCACTGGCGGGGCCGGATCTACATGCACACCGGCTACCGCCCGAACTTCGCCGGGCTGACCTATCCGTCGCTGGGGTCGATCGTCGCCGCCCACCGGCCGCAGGACACCGGCCTGCCGAACTTCGTCGTCGCCGGCAAGACGATGCAGAACTTCCCGCACATCAGCGGCGCCGGGTTCCTCGGCCCGCGCCACGACGGGTTGATCCTCCGCGACCTGTCGAAGGGGCTGGAGAACGCCCAGCCCGGAACCGATACGGCCGAGTACGCGGAGAAGTTGGACCTCGCCGACAAGCTCGCGCAGGGCTTCCAGCGCACCGCCCCGTGGCCGGCGGTGAAGGCGCAGCGGACCGCCTACCAGGGGGCGGTGGAATTGGTCCGGTCCGGCAAGAGCCAGGTGTTCGACCTGTCACGCGAGCCCGAGAAGGTCCGCGAGCGGTACGGCAAACACGAGTTCGGCCAGGGGTGCTTGCTCGCCCGCCGTCTCGTCGAGACCGGCGTGCCGTTCGTCGAGGTGTACCTCGGCGACTGGGACACCCACGAGCAGAAGCGTTCGGAGTCGGTCCGGGATACCCTGTTGCCGGTCAGTGATCAGGCGATGACCGCCCTTCTCGCCGACCTGAAGGACCGCGGGCTTCTTGATGATACGCTGGTCGTCTGGATGGGCGAGTTCGGCCGCACCCCGAAGACGCACGACAAGTCCGGCTCGCGGAACCACTACGACAAGGCGTGGTCCACGGTGCTGTTCGGCGGCGGGGCACCCGGCGGGGCGGTGGTCGGCAAGACTGACGACAAGGCCGCGGAAGTGGTGGACCGACCCGTGAGCGGTCCCGACTTCATGGCCACCGTGCTGACGCTGCTGGGCATCGACCCGACGAAGGATTTGCACGCCGGAACCCGGCCGGTTCGCACGGTCGCCCCCGGAGCAAAGCCCGTAACGGAAATCGTCGGCAAGGGGTAACTATCCACCCCGGAGGAGAGTGATTAGTCATGACCAGTTCAACCGCCAGCAGACGCACCGGCGTCATCCTCGTGATCCTCGTGATCCTCGTGGCGACTTCGGGTTTTTTGCAGACGGGTTCTTCGGAACTGCTCGCCCGGGCACCTGAACGTAGCGAGCAGTTTGTGCAGGAAACGGCCCCGGCGTTTCTCAAGAAGCACTGTCTTTCGTGCCACTCCGGGAAGTCCGCCAAGGGGATGACCCGGCTCGACGACCTGCTGGCCTCCGACTGGGCAGATCGGCATGGAACCTGGACCAAAGTCATTGAGCAGGTTGAATCGCGCTCGATGCCTCCCGCCGACAAGACTCAACCCGCGGCCGAAGAGGTCGATCGGTTCCTGACGGAGCTTCAACCGGCGCTGAAACAACGCCTCCTCGCCTCCACGCGCGTGCCACCTCCGACGCCGCTGCGCCGCCTCAACCGCGTGCAGTATCGCAACGTGATCCGCGACCTTCTCGGCGTGGACTATGATCCCACGACCCATCTGCCTGCGGATGAAATCGGCTACGGCTTCGACAATATCGGCGAGCACCTGACGATCTCGCCCATCTTGATGGAGCAGTACCTGCGCATGGCCAAGGAGATCGCCGCCGCAGTGATCATCACCGACCCGGATGATGCCGCGCCGGTCGTGGCCAAGCTCGAATGGCCGCTCGCCCGGGTGAGAGGTCCGAATGACGATACTTTCGGCCTTGAGTTCACCGGCAAAAAGCTCCCTTGGGCTCCGCCGGGGGGCAAGTTCCTCGCCCATACGTTCGAGATTCCGGACGACGACGAGTATGTCATCAAGGTGCAGGCGCTGGGTGAGAACATCGGCTCCAAGCCCCTGCAGTTGGCAGTCGATATCGGCGGAACGGAGGCGTTCCGGGTTCCCGTCGCATCGTCGTCGTTGACCTGGACGAAGGTCCGCCTGCGGCTGCCCAAGGGCAAGGCGGAGTTCACATTTCGGCCGATCCCGGAGCCGGTGCCCAAGGGCGAAAAAGCACCGAAGCGCGGGCCGATCCTGCTTGAACGGGTGCTCATTGCTCGGCCGTCTCAGACCTCCGACAGCACCTATCCCGAGCCGCATCGTCGGGTGGTGGTCGCGCGGCCCAGCAAGACCAGGAGTGTGCGCGAGGCTGCCGAGGCCATCTTCGAGCCGCTGGCGACTCGCGCCTACCGACGACCGGCCACGCGCGAGCAGGTTGCCCGCCTTGTTGCCATCGTCGAGAAGGCACATTCCGGGGGGCAGTCGTTCGATCAAGGCGTGCAACTGGCCCTGCAAGCGATGCTCTGTTCGCCGAACTTCCTGTTCATAGTGGAAGCCGAACGAGGCAAGGGCGGGCCAAGGCCCGTCGATGAGTTTGAGCTTGCGAACCGCCTCTCGTTTTTTCTCTGGAACACCATGCCCGACAAGGAACTGTTCGACGCTGCTCGCGCGGGTCGGCTTCGCAAAGAACTGGATCGGCACGTTGACCGGATGATCGGCGATGCCCGCTTCGAGGAATTCTGCCGCAGTTTCACGCATCAGTGGTTGAAGTTCGCCCGCCTCAAGGAGTTTCGCCCCGATCCGAAGAACAAGCGATACGCCGACTTCGAGCAGGTTCGCGATTCAGCGGTGCGCGAAACCGAGCTGTTCTTTGCTACGGTGCTCCGCAAAGACCTGCCATTGACCACGCTCATTGACGCCGATTTTTCATTGGTGAATGAATCCCTCGCCCGGTTCTACGGTCTGCCGAAAGTCCCGGATGACGCCGGTTTCCAGCGGGTCGAGGTTAAGGGCCGGGGCGGCTTGCTGACGCACGCGTCGGTGCTGGCGGCGACCTCGTATCCGACGCGGACTTCGCCCGTCGTGCGTGGGGCGTGGATCCTCGAGAACCTGCTCAATGCTCCCCCGCCGCCACCGCCGCCGGACGTGCCGAACCTGGACTCCTCAAACGAGGCGGCGAGCAAGTCCAAGTTGTCCCTCCGCCAGCAGCTTGAAAAGCATCGGTCCAACGCTCGTTGCGCGGTCTGCCATAACCGCATCGATCCGCTGGGATTTGCGCTCGAAGGCTTCGACATCATCGGCAAAGTACGGAAAGTGGACGATTCGGGGCATCCCGTCGATGCGACGGCAGTCCTTCCCTCGGGCGAGAAGGTGCAGGGCGTCGAGGGCCTCAAGAAAATCCTGGTCGGCCCCCGCAAAGAGCAGTTTCTGAGCTGTTTGACCGAGAAGATGATGATTTACGCCCTGGGCCGTGGGCCGGACCCAGCGGACGTGCGTGCGATTCAGGCGATCGTCGACGCGCTGGCACGGAACAAGGACCGATCGCGCGGACTGATCCGCGGAATCATCGCCAGCCCGGCCTTCAATAACCGATAGTTCACGCTGATTTTCCATCCGAGTTCGGAGACGCTTATCATGAACATCCTGCACCATCGACCGATCTCGCGAAGAGCGCTACTGCGGTCGGCGGGCGTATCGCTGGCTCTGCCGTGGCTTGAGGCCATGCAGCCGCTGCGTGCCGACCAGAGCGGGCCGCCGCCGGTGCGCACGCTCTTCGTCTACGGGCCGAATGGCATGTACATGCCCAATTGGACTCCCGCGGCCGAAGGCCGCCTGGAGAAACTCCCCGAAATTCTTCGCTCGCTCAAGCCACACATTGCCGATTTCAGCGTGCTGACGCACCTGGCGAACATGGAGGCGTATCGCGGCGGGCCTAAGCGTGCGGGGCACGCACCGGGTTCGGGTTGCTTCCTCACCTGCAGCACTCCCCGCGTGACGCTGGGCAGCGATGTGCGGTCGGGCATTTCCGTCGACCAGGTCCTCGCCCGGGAACTCGGCACGCGGACGCGGCTCCCGTCGCTCGAGCTGAGCGTCGAAACGCCGACCGGCACCGGGACCTGTGATGTCGGATATCACTGCGCCTACACAACGACGATTTCCTGGCGGACGCCGACCACGCCGCTCAGCCGCGACATCAGTCCGTGCAGCGTCTTCGAGCGGCTGTTTGCGGATGCAGGGGCTGCCCGTGAGGACGAAGTCCGCCAGCGGCGCAGCATTCTCGATTTCGTACGCGCCGAGGCACGCGAGTTAACCCAGCGGGTGGGGGCGGCCGATCGCCTCAAGGTCGAGCAGTATCTCGAGAGCGTCCGAGAAATCGAGCGCCGCGTGCAAGCCTACGAGCGCAACCCACCGGTCCCGGACAGGTCGCTCACAGCCAACGGACCCTTGCCGATCGTTCCCGCCGATTTCGCCGAACACACCCGTCTCATGATCGACCTGCTTGTCGTGGCCCTGGCGACGGATTCGATCCGCGTTGGCAGCCTCATGCTGGGGAACGACGCCAGCCAACGATCCTATCCGGAAATCAACGTACGCAACGGCCACCACGAGGTTTCCCACTATGGTGCCGACAAAACTCGGCAGGACAAGTACACGGCCATCGGCGCCTACCACATCAGCTTCTTCGCCTACCTGCTCGACCGTCTCAAGAACACCCGCGAAGGCGAGCACAGCCTGTTCGACCGGTCGCAGGTGATGTTCGGCTGCAGCATCGGCCGTGGCAACGATCACAATTACGATGATCTCCCGGTGCTGCTCGCGGGGCGCGGGAACGGCTCGTTGCGTCTCGGCTTCCATCGCGTCTACCCCGCCGAGACCCCGATTGCGAACCTCTACCTCGCTATGCTTGAGCAAGCGGGCGTCCGAATGCCGCGATTCGGCGACAGCACCGGGCCGCTTCGGCAATTGACCTGAGCGAGACCTCATCAACGTGAAGGCCGCGGAAGTGGTGGACCGACCCGTGAGCGGTCCGGACTTCATGGCCACCGTGCTGACGCTGCTGGGCATCGACCCGACGAAGGATTTGCACGCCGGGAGCCGTCCGGTGCGCACGGTCGCTCCGGGCGGGAAGGCGATCGAGGAAGTTGTTGGGAAGGGGTAGTACTCAAGCGAGAGCACTCAGAAATGGCCAGTTCAAGAACAACATCGACCTGTCTCGGCGCGATGCTCGCGCTGCTCACGGCCGGTGTGCAGTCAGTGCGGGCCGAGCAGCCGACCGACTTCGACCGCGTCGTCAAGCCGCTGCTCGCCAAGCACTGCGTCTCCTGCCATGGAGCCGAGAAGCCGAAAGGCGACATCCGGCTCGACGGCCCGGCCCCCGACCTGGTCAACGCCAAGGTGCGGGCCAGATGGGAGAACGTCTACTCCATGCTGGTCCGCGGCGAGATGCCGCCCCGCGACAAACCCAAGCTCACCACCGACGAACTTGCCACACTCACGACGTGGATCCGCGAGGCTTCCGAACGGGGTGTGCTCGCCGACCGTGGCGGTACCGGCCGAACCACCATGCGACGCCTGACGCGGGTCGAGTATGCCCGAATGCTGGAAGACGTGCTCGGGCTGCATTTCTCCAACGTGCCAATCCACCTCTGGGAGAAACTGCCCAACGACCCGCAGACCGAAGCCCCGCTCAACGACGGCGACTTGCTCAACTTCCAAAGTCTTCACCTGAAGACCTACGTCGAATTGACCGAGAAAGCGGTCTCGGCGGTGCTGGCACCCGAAGCGAGACCCACGCCGTTCACGTATCGCATCGATCCGCGATCGCTCATCCAACGAGTCAATGTCTCCGGCTTCAAACCCGGTGAACAAGGGTTTGGCGGCAAGGTCGCTGTGAAGCAAACCGACGTGGCACAGCCCGCCACGGTCAGCTTCGGTGTGACGGAGCGAAACGCGGACGACACGTTCAGCCTGCCGCCGATTTACCGCAGTGACGAGGGCTATCTGGGCCGCGACAAGGTGAACGCGGGTTCGTGTTACCTCGAGTTGCCCTTGTTTCCGAAGTCCGGCGTGCTGCACGTTCGCATCCGTGCGGCGGCAGTCATCCCCAAGGGGGAAGGTGCTCCGGTTCTGCGTGTGGCCCTGCACAACAACGTGGTCAACCAGATTTACGGAAAGGAAATCGCGTCGTTCCCGGTGACGAACTCGCCGGACAAACTTCAGGATTACGACGTGGAAATCCCGCTGGATTTGCTCGATTTCCCGTGGGTGCTTTTCGAACGCTCCGGCCGAGTGAGCCTGCGGATCACCAACGACTACATGCCGATCACGGATCGAGTGAAGCCGGTGACAGAAAAAGGCAAGCCACAGGTTTGGCCGTGGCAGGAGCCGATGCTGGTGTTGGATCAGATCGAGGTCAACGGCCCCGGCACGCTGGTTTGGCCGCCGCGCCGCCATCAGACGCTCCTGGCAGCGGGCGACAAGTTGACCGACGAGAAAGAGCGAGCGTCGGCGATCCTCACCGAAGTCGCCTCCAGGGCCTGGCGGCGACCGGTGACCGCGGAGGAGGTCGCCCCGTTCGTCAAGCTTTACCAATCACGGCGCAAGGCCGGCGACAGCCGCGACGGGGCCTTGCTGCAACCGCTGACCGCGGTGCTGGTATCACCGTTCGCCATCTACATCGTCGAACGCAAGGCCGAGAAGGTCGCTCCTCTCACCGATCTGGAACTGGCCAATCGGCTCTCGATGTTCCTCTGGGGGCGCGGCCCGGATGCCGAACTGCTCAAGCTCGCCGAGCAGAAGAAGCTGCACGATCCCAAGGTGTTGGCCAGCCAGGTCGACCGGCTGCTAGACGACGAACGCAGTCAAGTCTTCACCGCGGATTTCGTAGGCCGGCTGCTGGCGCTGGAGCGTGTCGAGAACGATCCAATCGACTTCGGGTTGACCCTTCGCAGTTTCAGCCACGCCAAGGTGGCTGGACTGCGCGAAGTTCGCCTCAAGCACGATCTGGCGCGTGAGCCGGTGCGCCACTTCGAGCACGTGCTGAAGAACAATCGCCCGCTGCAAGAACTGATCGGCGGTGACTACCTGTTGGTGAACGATCGGCTGGCGAGCTACTACGGCATTGCTGACGTAACCGGTAGCGAGTTCCGAACCGTGCCGGCACCGACCGACCGTAGGTGGGGCTGGTTGACCACGGCCGGCGTTGTCGTGGCGGCCTCGCGGGGCAACAAGGAAGCGACCATCCACCGCGGGGTCTACCTCCTTCAACGGTTCCTGGGCGAACATCCCGGCACGCCGCCGGGCAACGTCGAGCCGCTCGAAGTCCAGGCCAAGCAAGAGAAAACGCGCGGCAAGCTGACGATCCGCGAACAGGTCAAGCTCCATACGTCGATCAACACCTGCCAACTGTGCCACCGCAAGATCGACCCGCTCGGCTTCGTCTGGGCCGACCTCGACTACCTGGGGCAAAAGATCACTCCGAAGCCGATCAAGCCCAACACCCCCGCACCGATCACGGACTGTTCCGGCAAGGTTCCGGATGGCCGGACGTTTGCCAATCTGGCGGAGTTCACGGCGTTGCTAAAAGACGAACAGGCGAATTCGCGCTACCAGTTCGGCGAGGTGCTTTTGCGGCAGCTGATGGGGTATGCCCTGGCTCGTCAGGTCCGTCTGCACGATGAAGCGGGGGTTCGCGAGTTGGTTCGGTCCGCCCGCCGCGATGGCTGGAAACTGCGCGAGGTGATCAAGTCGATCATCCTCAGTAACTCGTTCACCCACGGCTAACGGAGATTTCCCATGCTCACTCGACGTAATGTTCTCAAGGCCGCCGGCGTCTGCCTGCCCTTGCCCTGGCTGGAAACTCTCGCCGCCGCGGAGAAGCAAGCCAAAGCCCCGGGCCGGGCCGTCTTCTTCATGGTGCCCAGCGGCGTCAACATGTGGCGCTGGCACCCGAAAGCGCTCGGCCCCGACTACAAGATCAGCAGTACGCTCGCGGCGCTGACGCCCTTCCGCAAGGAGCTGACCATCTTTTCCGGACTGGAGCACGCCAAGGGGGCGGGCGGCGGACACTATGAAGTCGGCGTCTGGCTGACCGGCAACGAAAAGTACAAGAGCAAGGACGGCCCGGTCGAGCCGAACACGATCTCGATCGATCAGCACATCGCCGGAGCGATCGGCAGCCGCACGCGCATCCCCAGCCTGGTACTCAGCGCTCCGGGGGGGAGCGTCACCACGTCGTTCGACGCCAAGGGGACGCCGGTCAATGCCGAGAACAACCTCCGCCGGCTTTTCGGCGAGTTGTTTGGCTCCCCTGATGTCCTTTCCCGGCTCGATCGGCGGTCCAGCGTCCTCGACCTTGTCGGCGAACAGGCAAAGGGGCTCTCGAAGCAACTGGGCAAGAACGACCGCCAGCGGTTCGACGACTACTTACAAAGTGTTCGCGACGTGGAAAGCCGGTTGCAAGCCGATCGCGGGTACTTCGCCTCCAAACCATTGCCAATCTCAGCCGACAATCTGAAGCTCGACGTCGATCCGCAATCGCAACGACAGGATTATTTCCAAACCATGCTCGATCTGGTCGCGCTGGCGCTCCGTAACGATCAGACGCGGATCGTGTCGATCCTCGCCTGCGGCTCGGGCCACGAGTTTTTCGGGCAATGGCCCCAGTTCGGTAACGACACGCACCACCGCGCTTCGCACGCCACCAACTACGACACCGAGGCGCAACGCCCGAAAGACTTCGCCTTACTCGAAAGCGTGGACAAGTGGTTTGTCGCCCATCTGGCCCGGTTCCTCGAACGGCTCAACGAGACCAAGGAAGGCGAGAGCACGCTGCTGGCGAACACCATGGTGCTCTTCGGCGGCGGCATGAGCTGGACGCACAATCCGTCGAACCTGCCGATGCTGCTGGCGGGCGGCAGTCGGCTGGGCCTCAAGCACGGCAGCCATCTGCGCTTCAATCCGCACAAGGACCACATGGGCAAGCTCGACAGGTCTGCGAAGGTGCAAGAAACCACGATCTGCGACGTGCTTCGCACCATGTCGGAACGCCTGGACGTTCCTGCCGACCGATTCGGCGACAGCCGCCGGAGTGTGAAGGAACTGCTGGGATAACCGTGCGCCCCGGAGTCGATGGACGGTCGGGGCACCGAATCGCGACCTGATGAGTTCCATCGACAGTGCCCCGACGATCCCCGAGTTGGTTTGACCTCATTCCCCGGATGCCCCATGCGTTACTTCTTTGGCTTGATGTGTCTCGCCGCGGTCGGCCCCGGAGCCCTCCGGGCCGACCCGCCCGCGCTCGACGGCTCGTGGCGTGTCCTGCTCGCCCACCGGAGCGACGCGGACGCGCTCGACGACCCGGTACTGCGGGACTCGGTCGTGACGATCAAGGGCGACCGGCTGGAGTGGAAATCGGCCGACGGCAAGGTCAGTCACTTCGCCGCGACGATCGTGATCCGGGAGGCCAAGGAGAAGGGCGCGCTCAACGAGTTGGATTTGCAGCCGGTTGGCGGCAAGGCCGACAAGCCGCTCCCCGGCATCTACGACCTGTACCTGCCGGACTACCTGAAGATCTCCTTCCACGAAACGACGCGGCCGAAGGGGTACAGCGGCGGTCGCCAGTCCACCTTCTTTCTGCTCGAGCGCATCAAGCCCGGCTCACCTCGCCCCACGCGGACCACCGGCAAGGACGCCGAGTTGCTCCTCGGCACCTGGACGATGCTCACGAGCCTCGACGATGCGTCGGACAAGATCCGACCCGGTCCGTACTCGGGTCACGTGTGCGTCATCACCAAGACGCGGATCGAGTGGAAGGCGACGTCGAAATCCCCCACCCCGTCCGTCGGCGCGGACTACACGATTGACCCGACGAAATCGCCTCGGGCGATCGACTTCCGGAACACCAAGGGCGGCAACCCGGCCCCGCCGGAAGACGGCTACCTGCCCGCGATCTACGAGTTTATCGACGACGACACGCTGAAGGTCTGCTACCCGGAAAGCGGCTTCAAGGCCGGTACGCCACCGCAGGATCGCCTGCGCCCGACCCGCTTCTACTCAGACGGTGACCGGAACCTCTGGGTCATGAAGCGACAACCCACCGTAGCCTCGAAGGAACCAGTGAAACCATGACCCGCAGCATTTTTGCCGCGGCCATCGTGATACTCACGGTTGGTGCGCCGTCGCGGGCCGACGACAGGGCCGACTATGACCGAGCGGTGAAACCGCTGCTCGTCAAACACTGCGTCGCCTGCCACGGGGCCGAGAAGCCCAAGGGCGGGGTGCGGTTCGACGGGCCCGCCCCCGACCTGACCGACCCGAAGGTGGCCGAGAAGTGGCTCCTGGCGCGGCGGATGCTCGCCCAGGGTGAGATGCCGCCGGAGGGGAAGCCGCGGCCCACCGCCGATGAACTGCTTGCCACCATGAGCTGGATCGAGGACGCCGCGGCGCGGGCCGCCGTCGTCACCCGTGGTGGGGTCGGCCGGCGTGCCCTGCGGCGGCTCACCAACCGCGAGTACGTCGCCACCCTTCACGACTTGCTCGGCCTGTCGTTTCCGCACGCCACCGGCGACCTCGGCACGCGACTGCCGAGCGACGCTATCGCCAACACCTTCAGCAACGACAGCAACTCCCAGGTCACGCAGGCGCTGCTGCTCCGCCGGAGCCTCGACCTCGCCGAAGACCTGCTCGCGGTCGCGCTCCCCGCGGAGGGCACGGTCAAGCCGTTCCGGTACGACGTGGACCTGCGCTCCGTCGTCGCCGAGAAGCTCCGGGCGTTCTTGGCAATGCCCGAAGCGAACCGCAAGGGGCAGCGCGGTCCGGGCATTGGCAACGTGGTGATTCCCGCACACGCGAAGGGCGGCGACCCGGCCAAACTCGGCGTGCAGGGCGGCCCCAACAGCCCGCTGGCGGTCGAACACCTCGATCCCGTCCGCGGGTTGATGCTGGGGCCGAACCCGATCCTCATCGGCGTGAACCGCAACGCGGTCACGCTGGCGCTGCCGTTCGTTCCCGAAGGCGGCGTGCTCCGGGTGCGTGTCCGCGCGGCCGCGGTGATGGACCACGACGACAGCGCCCCAGTGTTGCGGCTCAGCTTCGGCGGGCCGCAGGGGCCGGGGAACGTCGCCTATCCGGTGGCCCAAGTGACCGTGACAGCCACCGAGACGAAGGAGTATGTGCTGGAAGTGCCGCTGGTGCTGGCCGAGTGCGACTGGAAGTCGTTCCGCCGCGAGAAGCGGTTGCTCGTACAGATCGACAACGCCGCGGCACCACTCGCCCCGACGGCAACGCCCGAGGCTTACGACTCCAAGAAGCGGGAGACGTACCTCAAGCGAAACCGTCTGCTGCTGGAATCGTTCTGCCTCGAACTGGACGCCTCACCGACGTGGCCGCCGAAGAGCGAGGTGGTGCTGCTCGCGCCGCGCGACGGCGAGGACGACGAGGCGCGCGCGAAACGCGCCCTGAGGGCGTTCCTTTCGCGGGCGTTCCGGCGGCCGGTCGAGGACCGCGAGCTGGACGCCTTCGTGAAGCTGTATCGCGACCAGCGGGCCGCCGGTCGCGGGTTCGTCGATGCCTACAAGACTGCCGTGGCTGCCGCGCTCGTCTCGCCGCAGGTTCTTTACCTGATCGAGCCGCGGGCCACTGAGCGCAAGCCGCTGACCGCGTGGGAGGTGGCGTCGCGCCTGTCGTACCTCGCGTGGAACACCACCCCGGACGCGGAACTCCTCGCCCGCGGCGGCGACGGCTCGATTCTCACGGACGCGGAACTGACGAAGCAACTCGACCGCCTACTGGCAGACGAGCGAGCCTTCGGGTTTACGCGGGAGTTCACCCGGCAGTGGCTCGACCTCGACGTGATCGATCACCTCGCGCCGCCGGTCACGCGGCCCACCCGCATCATCGACGACACGAGCGAACTGGCGTGGTACGACAAGGCGATCCGCCGCGACCTCGCCGCCGAACCGGCCCACGTCCTGCTCGACGCCCTCCGGAACGACCGCCCGGTGAATTCGCTCATTGCCGCGGATCACGTCGTGGTGAACGACCGGCTCGCGCAGTACTACGGAGTCGCGCTTCCCAAGGGAACGGGCTGGCGACGGGTCGCGGCTCCAGAAAACCGGCGGGGCGGATTGCTCACGCAAGCCGGGTGCATCGCCGCGGCCACGCACGCTCAGGAACGTGGGGAGATCAAACGAGGGGTGTACCTTGTCGAGCGATTCCTCGGCATCGACATCCCATCCCCGCCGGGGAATGTGGACATCAAGCCCCTCGACGTGCAACTGGCCGAAGACAAGAGCCTGCGGGCGCTCACCGCCCGGCAGCACCTCGACAAACACCGCACGATCGCCACCTGTGCCGTCTGCCACCAGCGCATCGACCCGCTCGGCTTCGTGTGGGATGAGTTCGACATGTACGGGCAACCGAAACGCGACAAACAGGGCAAGCTCGTTGCCTTCGATTCGAGCGGCACGCTGCCGGATAAGGCCACCTTCGCCAACTTCAGCGAGTTCCGCAAGTTGATGGCACAGGGAGAACTGGAAAGCCGGTTCGCGGTCGCGTTCTCGCAGCGGCTCTACACCTACGTCCTCGGCCGCAGCCTTGACCACGGCGATGAGGTCCACCTGAAGACCATCCGGACTGCGGCGGCGAAATACGGCGGCGGGGTGCGTGCCCTGCTTCTTGCGATGGTGCTCTCCGAACCGTTCCGAAACAAGTGAGATTGAAACAGGAGTTGCCATGACCCCGATCCCGATTTCCCGACGGAACTTCCTGCGTGCCTCCGGCGTGTGCCTTGCGCTGCCGTGGCTCGAAGTGTTCGCGGGCGCGGCTCCGGCCTCAAATACCCTGAAGCGGGCCGTGTTCGTGTTCGTCCCCAACGGTGTGAACATGTGGCAGTTCCACCCGGCCAAGACCGGTCGCGACTACGAGCTGACGCCCTCGCTCAAGCCGTTCGCCTCGGTCCGCGACCGGCTTACCGTCCTGTCGGGCCTTCAGCACTTCAAGGTGAAGGGTGGGCACGAGGAGTGGGCTCACATGCTCACCGGGAACGTCAACAGCGAGGTCGCCAACAAGCACACGGCCGTTCGCCCCAACACCATTTCCATCGACCAGCACATCGCCGAGGCCACGGGCAAGCAGACGCGGTGGCCGAGCCTCGTGGTCGGTGCCGACGGCGGGCGGATGACCGGTTCCTTCAATCGGCAGGGCGAGCCGGTGCTGGCCGATTTCGACCTGAAGAACATCTTCGACGAGCTGGTCGGGGCGGATCCCCACGGCCGGTTGAAGCACCGTGCGAGCGTGCTCGACCTCGTCTCCGAACAGGCCGCCGACCTTCGCGGCAAACTCGGCACGGGCGACGAACGGAAGCTGGACGAGTACCTCGAATCGGTTCGCGCCGTCGAGAAGCGGGTGAAGGCCGACCTCGCGTTCAAGGAGACGCCGAAGGCCGCCGCGGACGAGAAGCGGCTGACGTTGAACGCCGACCCCTACAAGGGCGATCAGCAGGACGACTACGTGGACACGATGTTCGAGCTGATCTACCTCGCGTTGCAAACGGACAGCACACGGGTGGTCACGTTCACTTCGACCCGCTCAGAGGGCGGCGGTCCCCTGAAGTCGCTCGGCGGGGATTGGCACGGGCAGGGGCACAACACGAACGATAAGGTCGAGACCGCCGAGCCGAAGGCGTTCGGCGTGCTGAGTGCGTACGACACATGGTGGCACGAGCGGCTGGCCCGGTTCCTCGAACGACTCAGCGCGGCGAAGGAGGGCGGAGCGGACCTTCTCCGCAACACGGCCGTCTTCTTTGGCCGCGGGATGTCGTGGCCCGCGTTCCACCGCAGCGACAACCTGCCGCTCCTGCTCGCGGGCGGCGAGGGGCTGGGGTTCGTGCAGGGCCGGCATCTCGCGTTCAACAGTCAGGCGCCGGTGATCGCCGTCGAGGGCAAGGCGCCACCCGTGAACAAAGACTTCGGCAAGAACCCGGCGTGCGTGTCCGACCTGCTCCGCACGATCGCCGAACGGATGGGCGTCGAGGCGAAGGGCTTCGGCGAGAGCCGACGCACGCTGGATGAATTGCTGGCCTGAGGTTTCAAGCATCCCCAAGGAATGACTGCCATGACAAGTTCCTCAACCACTCGACGCCGGTTCCTCCGAGCTTCCGGCGCGTGTCTGGCTCTTCCCTGGTTGGGCGCTCCAGCGTTCGCCGAAGACAAGGACAAGGTGGCCGCCGACCTCAAGGCGATGCAGGGCCGCTGGATTCTCCTGTCGTGGCAGGACGACGGCTACGACGCCACGCTCGGAGGCAAGGGGCCGGCTGAAATCACCATCACCGACAACCTGTTCCGCTATCAGGTGTTCGGCAGCGCCGGCTTCATGCACAACGACGACCAGATCAAACTCGATCCGGGCAAGGAGCCCAAGCGAATTCATCTGCTGAACCCGAAGAGGAACCATCCGCTCTTTCGCGACGGAGACACCCCGCTTCCCTTGAACGGTGCCTATCGCATCGACGGCGACGAACTCCGCATCACGCTCAACATGAAAAGTGGGAAAGACATTTCCCTGGCGCTCGACAACAGCCGCGCCCGGCCCGGCGTCAAACAGGGAACGATGATCGACGGCTATCGCGAAGAATCCGACAAGCTCTACGTCCTGATGCGCGAGGAAGGCTTCACCGCGGGCGACAAGGCGACTGCCAGGAACTTGACGGTCGGCCCCATCGGACAAGGCAAGCGCCCGCTGTGGACCGCTGAAAAGGAAGAAGGGAGCCTGTCCGCCGATGCGAAGTGGCAACGACTGCGGTTCTGGTTCATGGCCGTCGAACCGGGCGCGGTGAAGGTCGATCTCGGTGACGGAAAGGTGCTCGAACTCGGTGCGGTGACGCCGGACAAGGTGAAGGGCGCGACACAGGGCCGGGCCGACCTCTTCCGCTATCCGACCGCTTCGCTCGGCGATCAGACCGCCCACGGCAACGATGTGCCTTATCGAGGAAAGATCGAAGGGCCGGAAAAGAAGGTCACCGAACCATTCTGGTTCAGCGTCGATCTACGCCGCAAGGACGGCGAGCTGCGGGTCTGGATGACCGGCCAAACGGTGATGACGACCAAAGTCGGTTCGGCCCCTTCGCCGGTGAAGATCACCGCCAAGCCCGGCACGGTGCTGCGTGAGGTGCGTTGGCTCGAACAGGAGACCGCGAAATGAAACCGCTCGGAACCGCCTGGCTCGTTCTGTCGGTGTGCCTGTTCGGCTCCTCGGCCGCACCCGCCGTCGATCCCCCACCCGCCTTCACGAAAGAGGCGCAAGGCGACTGGTACGTCCTCGCCGCGCATCAGAACAACAAGAACATTGCCCAGGGGAAGCGGGTCGGCTCGCGGGTCGCGGTCGCGGCCGACGGCGTGGTTTGGCACGACCCGGAGAAGGCCGACACGCCGCTCGTGAGTGTGAAGTGTGCCCACGCCGCAGCCGACCCGACGAAAAAACAGGCCGACTCCAACGAGTTGACCAGCATCGTAACTGGCAGCCTGTGCCCGAAGCCAGACGCGAAACTCGCGGCCCGCTGGCGCATCACCGACAACGACGTGCTGCTGCTGCTCGTCGAGGTCGCCGAGTACAAGGGCAACCGCAACGGCACCTACAGCGGGGCCGCTCCGTCGGACGTGATCTTCATCTGCCAGCGGAAGGCGGTGCCGGCAGCCCAGAAACCCGATCCGGCGGCCGACGCGAAGCGGTTCGTCGGCAAGTGGGCTGTTCTGGGCGAACTCGACGACGCGAACTGTGCCCGCACCCGCCCGCAAGGAAACGTCGAGTTCACGGCAACCGACTTCTTCAAGCGTGGCACGCTCAAGTCGGACGCCAAGCCGGGCATGGACGGCACCTGGAAGCTGGTCGAACCGCAGGCCGACCGCGGGCGGATCGACCTGACCTTCCGCAGCGGCATCGAGGGGAACCAGGGCCGCTCGCCCAGCCTGTACACGTTTTTCGGCGATGACCTGCTGATGGTCGTCTACCCGGAAGGTGGCTGGGCGAAAGACGCGGTGGAGAAGCAGGAACTGCGCAAGCCACCCGAGCACTTCGGCTCTGACGGCAACCGCAACATGTGGATCCTGCGGCGAATGAACGAGGCGACGAAATGACGCGGCAGAAGTTGCTTTTCGTCGCCCTTGTTGCGATGGCCCCGATGTCGGTCCGGGCCGCGGATCCGCCCGGCGAGAAGCCCGCGCCGGTTCCCGGTGCCGCGTTCGTGCAGAGGTACTGCCTGTCGTGCCACAGTGCCGAGAAGAAGCGGGGCGACCTCGACCTGAGCGGTTTCCGGGACGAGGCGACCGTGGTCGCGGGCCGCAAGGTGTGGTCGAACGCGATCCGGGCCGTGCGCGACGGTGAGATGCCGCCGAAGGGTGCCCCACAGCCGACCGCCGACGCGCGGGAGGCGTTCGCTGAGGCGGTCCGCGGCGCCTTCCTCCGGGCCGACGCGGGCAAGCCCCGCGACCCCGGACGGGTGACGATCCGCCGGCTCAACCGGACCGAGTACAACAACACCGTCCGCGACCTCTGCCACATCGAGTTCGAGCCGGCCGACAACTTCCCCGCCGACGAGCCCAGTCACGGCTTCGACAACCAGGGCGATGCACTGTCCCTCTCGCCACTCCTGATGGAACGCTACCTCGACGCTGCCGAGGTGGTGGTCGCCCGAGCCCTAGCTGGCAAGCCCGCCAAGCCAGCCGAGCGCGTCGGGTTCGCGCAGTTCATGGTGAGTGGGAGCAAGGTGCCGTACCGTCTGTACGTCTTCACCTCCGAGCCGGTCGCCGCCACGTTCCGTATCGCCGCCGACGGCGAGTACCTCGTGCGGGTGGAGGGCAAGCCGGTCAAGAAGGACGACCCGGCGCCGGAGGTGTCGGTGATCGTCGACGGCAAGGAGCTGAAGCGGGTGACGTTCGCGTTCCCGGAGAAGGGGGCGTACACGAGGTACGAGATCCCCGTCGCCCTGAAGCAGGGCAACCGCCGGGTGAGCCTGCGGCTGCTCAACCCGCCGGCCGAGCTGGAGGAGAAGAAGGCGGCGTATCCGCCGCAGGTTGATGCCAACCGGGATAACCGCCCCGGCCTCGAGCTGCACGCGATCGACCTCGTCGGGCCGACCGACGACGAACCCGAAAGCCGTCGGCGGATTCTCGCGTGCGACCCGAAGGCACAGCCGCGCGAGCAGGCCCGCGAGATCCTCACCCGCTTCGCCGACCGTGCATTCCGCCGCCCCGCCACGGCCGAGGAGGTGGACCGATACCTGAAGCTCTACGACCGCTCGCTTGAGGCCGGGCAGAACTTCGAAGCGGCCATCGGGACCAGCCTCCAGGCGATCCTCGTGTCGCCGAACTTCCTGTTCCGCGTGGAGCTGGACGACCGGCCGCAGGAGAAGGGATCGCACCCGATCTCGGAGTACCAGCTCGCCAGTCGGCTGTCGTACTTCCTCTGGAGCAGCATGCCCGACGAGGCGTTGCTCCCCCTGGCCGCGAAGGGCGAGCTGTCGAAGAACCTGGACGCCCAGGTGACCCGGATGCTGGCCGACGACCGGTCGGACGCCCTCGTCGAGAACTTCGCGCCGCAGTGGCTGGACATCCGCGACCTGGCCCGCGTCACCCGCGGCCCGCAGCTCGACGTTCGCCTGCGCGAGTCGATGGCCCGCGAGACGCTGCTCTTCTGCGACGAGGTGCTCCGCAAGGACCGCCCGATCACCGACTTCCTCGACGGACGCTACACCTTCCTCAACGAGCGGCTGGCCCGGCACTACGGCCTGGCGCAGTTCGGCCGCGACAAGCGGACGGCGGCCCCGGTCCCCGCGCACGCCTTCGTCCGCGTCGAGCTGCCCGCGGACGGCCCCCGCGCCGGGGTACTGACGCATGCCAGCGTCCTGACAATGACCAGCAATCCGGACCGCACGTCGCCGGTCAAGCGCGGCACCTGGATCCTGGAGAACGTCCTGGCGTCCCCGACGCCCCCCCCACCGGCGGACGTCCCGCCGCTGGAGCAGGCGGCGGCCGGAACGGTGAAGGAGCCGGTGACCGTGCGCGGGCGGCTCGAACTGCACCGGAGCAAGCCCGGATGCGCCGCCTGCCACGCGAAGATCGACCCGCTCGGCTTCGCCCTGGAGCGGTTCGACGTGTTGGGCCAGTACCGCGACAAGGACGGCAAGGCTCCGGTCGACGACGCCGCTGAACTGTCCAACGGCCAGAAGTTCCAGGGCACCGACGGACTGCGGAAGGTTCTGTTGGGGAAGAAGGACCAGTTCACCAAATGCCTGACCGAGAAAATGCTCACCTACGCCCTGGGCCGCGGCCTGGGGGATCACGACGGGCCGACGGTGGACGCCATCGTGGCGGCCGTGGCGAAAGACAATTACCGATTCCAGAGGCTGATCTTCGAAGTCGTCCGGAGCAGCCCGTTTACCATGCGGCGTGGAACCAAGGAGACTCCCAAATGATCACCATCCCCCGCCATCCCATGTCTCGCCGCACGGTGTTGCGCGGCGTCGGTGCCACGATCGCTCTGCCGTTGTTGGAAGCGATGACTCCGTGGCGTGCGCTCGCTGCCGAGAAGACGAAACCGCCGATCCGACTGGCGTGGGTCTACGTCCCCAACGGCATCCAGATGAAGCACTGGACGCCCGCGAAGGAGGGGGGCGATTACGAACTGCCCGATCTGCTCGCGCCCTTGAAGGACTTTCGCGAGGACTTCTCGGTGCTTTCCGGTCTGGCGGCGTTGCAGGGCGGGCACGACGGCGGCAACCACGCCCCGGCGATGGCCGCCTTCCTCACCGGCACTCAGCCCCGGCGCGACGTCCGCTGCGGCGTCTCCGCCGACCAAATCGCCGCGAGCAAGATCGGGCAACTGACCCGGCTGCCGTCGCTGGAGATCGGCAGCAAGCGGATCGGCGGGGCGTCCTGCGACGGCTTCCCGTGCGTGGTGTCCAGCACGCTGTCGTGGCCCTCCCCCACCCAGCCGCTGCCCCTGGAGCCTTCCCCGCGGGCCGTCTTCGACCGCCTGTTCGGCACCGGCCAGGCCGACCGCAAGAAAGCCACCGCACGCCGTAGCATCCTCGACACGGTCCAGGGTGAGGCGGCCAGTCTGAGCACACGGGTCAGCAGCGACGACCGGCACAAGCTGGACGAGTACCTCACCGCGGTCCGCGACGTCGAGCGGCGGGTCGGCCGCACCGAGGAGTTGCCCGCGCCAAACCCGCCCCAAGGTGCGGCGCGTCCTGGCGACGGCATCCCGGCCGAGTTCGCGCCGCACGTCCGACTGATGGGCGACATGATGGTGCTGGCCTTCCAGGCCGACGTGACCCGCGTCTGCACGTTCATCTTCGAGCCAGAGGGGAGCGGGCGGTCGTACCCCGAGATCGGCGTCAAGGGCGGGCACCACAACCTGTCGCACCACGGCGGCAGGGTGGAGACGGTCGAGCAGATCATGAAGATCGAGCGGCACCACGTCACGCAGTTCGCCTACCTGCTGGGGAAACTGAAGGCCGTCAAGGAGGGCGACGGGAACCTGCTGGATAACTGCATGATCGCCTACGGTAGCGGGCTGGGCGACGGCGACCGCCATGACCACAAGGACTTGCCCATCCTGCTCGCCGGCAAGGGCGGCGGGTCGCTCAAGCCAGCTCGCCACGTCCGCTACCCGACGAACACGCCGATCACGAACCTCTGGCTGTCCCTGCTCGAACGCGCCGGTGCCACGACGAAGACGCTGGGCGACAGCACCGGACCGCTCAAGGGACTCGATTGAACACCTGCAAGGAGACTGTCATGCGATTTCGCATTCTCGTCCTGACTCTGCTGACGCTGTTCGCGGCCTCAAGTGCCCTAGCCGACGACAAGACGCCGCCGCTCAAGGTCGCCATCCTGACCCCCGCGTTCGGCATCCGCGACAACAAGGCGGGCTACGAAGCCTTTCCCAAATGGCTCGAAGCGAATTATCGCGTTGAGGTCACGCTCCTCATCCCGGCCGATCGGAAAACGATCCCGGACCTCGAAAAAGCAGCGGAAGCTGATGTCGTCCTCACCGGACTCACACACGTGGAACTCGATGAGAAGCAGTCCGACGCCGTGCTGAAACTTTACGCTTCGAAGCCGCTCGTGGGCATGCGTCGCAGCCATCACGGCGCGGGTTTCAAGGTACCCAAAGGTTCCGCCGTTGACTCGCAGAAGTACGGCCAGGTCACCTTCGGCGCGACGTTCGCGGACCATTTGCAAGCGAAGCTTCGACCTCGGGAAGGCCAAGCCGACCATCCGATTCTGAAGGGACTCACCGTCGCCGATTTGTATCCCAAGGAACACCTCTACGTTCACAAGTCGCTCAACGACCTTTCCGTCATCCTCGAATCGGCGAGCGGAGAGCCACAGGTGTGGACTCGCACCCATCCGACCTCCAAACAGCGGATCGTCTACGCCATTCACGACGGCCACGACCTGGGAAGGTCCGAGCCGGTTCGCACCCTCGTCGCCCGGGCGATTTTCTGGGCGGCGAACGCGGACGAGAACGCTTACCGGAAAAAGCAGTGATCTTGTGTGTGTTTTCTCTGCACGCCGTCTGCTCACTTCAGTGGACGGGGTTCGGTGTCGGACCCGTCGGACCCGATCCCCACGTTCGAGCGTGACGGATCTCACCGACCAAGAGTGGACCAAGGATGTGTTGACCCATGAACACGAAAACTGCGAAGGTCGGCCCATGAGCTTCCTGAGACACAACGCGATGCCGATCAAGGGGCTACTATCAACCATGCGTTATTTCATGCCGCTTGTATTTGCATTGCTACCCAGCGTCTCCAGCGCCGAGGATTGGCCTCAGTTCCGTGGCCCGGGTGGTTGCGGCGTCACCACGCGCGACAACCTACCGCTCGAATGGAACGCGAAGTCCGGGAAGAACATTCGCTGGTCCGTCGATGCCGAGGGACAAGGAACTTCGAGCCCCATCGTGTGGAAGGACCGCGTCTATATCGCCAATGTCGCCGCGAATCCCGATGGTGAACAACCCTTACATCACGTCCAGTGTTTTCAGCTCAGTGATGGCAAACGGCTGTGGAAGACCGCGGTGGAGCCGGGCCCGGCCAAACGCGGGGCTTTGAAAGGCGATCGCGGCTTGGGGTATGCCAACTCCACGCCTTGCACCGACGGCGAACGCGTTTACGCTCTGTTTGGCTCGTCGGTGCTGGTCGCGATCGATACGGCGGGCAAGTTGAAATGGCGTTACGAGCTCAAGCCGTTCCATTACAACTTCGAAATGGCGACCAGCCCGATCTTGTATCAGGATCTGGTGATTGTCTTTTGTGGCCTCAACAAAGAGCCTCGCCTGATCGCGTTCAAAAAACAGACGGGCGACATCGTCTATGATCTGCGTCTCAAAGACATGGGCTACGGGCATTCGACGCCCGTGTTGGCGTCTGGGAAGATCGGCACGCAGATGCTGATCGCTGCTTCCAGTAAGGAGCCGGCGAACAACGCCCTGCAAGCCTTTGATCCGCTGACGGGCAAGAAACTCTGGTGGGCTGCGGGGATCGCCTCGACCGCGACCCCCGTCCTCGCCGGCGATCGCGTCTACTTCGACAGCGGCCGAGGCGGGCTCGCCACCTTGGTCTCCATTCCCACCGGCGACGCTGCCTCGCCCGTACCCAGCAAATGGACCGCGAACGTACCGGAAAGCTTGGGCTCGCCCGTGATCGTCGGCGAACACATCTACCGATTGCACAACAACGGCATCCTCATTTGTCGAAGCTTGAAGACCGGCGAGAAGGTGTATCAGGAGCGTGTCGGCGCGAGTTCCGCGTGGGCCAGCCCCGTCGCCGACGCGAAGGGACGCATCTATTTGGCTTCGGCGGGAAAGAGCGTCGTCGTGCAAGCGGGGGCGGAGTTCATGGTGCTCGCCAACAACGATCTCGGCGATCCTGGGCACGCCTCCCCCGCGGTCGCGGACGGCCGTCTACTGCTGTTGGGCCAATCGAAACTCTGGTGCATCGGAGAGAAATGATGAAATCATCTATTGCAATAGTTTGTTTGCTGCTGGCTGCGTCTACTCTCCATGCCGGGCGAGCGCGACAGGAGTACGTCGATGGCTGTCAGACGCAGGACGGCCGCTTCGTGGTGACAGCCGAGTTGGTCGGTGCCAACCCGAAAGATCCCGAGGCCGGCCAATGGAAGTTTCACTGGAAGGACACCAAAACTGGCCAATCGCGCACGGGCGATTTCGTCGGGCTCCCGCCGGTCGGCCCCTTCGTTCATCTCTTCATCGCTCCGGACGGCGAAACGTTCGCGGCCTGGAACCCGTTTTCCTACTCGCCTAGCAAGACGAACGTCGACGACAAGCTCTCCAACGGCGGCAAGTTCACCGATGGCCCGAATAAGGACTGGGACGACCATCCCGCGGTGGCCCATCGTCTGGTGATCTACCGCAAGTGAGTTCCAAGCTCCAAAGACCAGCAAGGATAAGCCCGCCCGAGGCGTGCGCGTCGATCTGGTATCGGGAACGATTCTCGATCCGGTGGCGAAACTCGCCGAGACTCGGCAACCGATACGCCCCTTCTTGGGCCCGGACCGCATCACGCAAGACGAACAGTATCTCTGGCAGCCGAGCCTCGATCCCGTTCGCATGGCTGGGAAGTTAAAGAAAAAGTAGCTAACGAATCGTCAACGATCCCACCCGATCCCACCAGTGAGCAGGCGGGCCGGATGGTAGTCCACAACGGCAGCCTCAAGAGACAGCGGCGCGTTTCAGAAGGGGCAGATCATGACTTTCGCGGGAACGATCCATCGATGGAGGGCTGCGGCGATCCTCTTTTGCGGCGCGTTTTGTGCGTCCGCGCAGGCTGGGGATAAAGCCGAAGAGGTCAAGATTCAGGAGAAAGTAGCGAGGTTCTTTCAGGATCACTGTTCCGGCTGTCACGCCAAGGGTTCATCGAAAGGCGGCTTCAGCATTGAGCCATTGCTCAAGCCTGGAACGACTCTCAACGGGGAACGATTTCGGACTTACGAGAAGGCATTTCACCAGGTCGCCAAAGGGAAGATGCCTCCGCCGCCGAACGAGGACGTCTCGCCCAAAGAGCGAACGCTCGTGGCCGAAGCGATGGAGAAGCAGCTTTGGCAGTTCGTGGACGCGGAGGGGCATCGCGACGCAAAACCGTTCAGCAGGCGTCTGAATCGCGTCGAATTCGAGAACACCCTCAACGATGTTTTGGGGATGCCGCGCGGGACGCACGGATTTCGGCCGTTCCATCATCTCTTGCCCGAGGAGACGGCGATCGACGGATTCGAGACGGTCGGGGGCGGGCTGTCGCTGTCGAAGTTGCATTTGGAGTTGTACCTGCAATTGGCGGAACGCCAGTTGACGTTGGCCATGGACTGGGCTCGTCCCACGCACCACTGGCGAATCGATTACGCGGCTCCCGGAAGCAACGCCGCCCGGAAAATTGAGGACAACCTTCACTGCCGCGATCGCTTTAAGGACGATGCGCCGCCGATGCCCGGTGTCTACTTCATCAATCTCGGAAAATCGGATGGCGACGGTTCGTTCGCGAAAGATTTCCAGGCCGAACGCATGAGGGCGAATCCGTTCACCGGAACTCGTCGGTTGGGCTTTCCGCTGTTGAACGAAAACGGAGCGGTGGTCTGGGATACGTTCACCTTCGGCGCGGACTGTCTGGTGCGTCAGCCGGGGCTCTATCGGTATCGCATTCGTTGTCGCCCGATCGTCAAGCCGGCTGGGCTCAACCACCCGGTCTTGATGCAGGTGCTTACGGGCCACCCGGACGACCGGCCCGTGGACGCCGTCGCCATGAACGTGGAACTCGCGCCCAACGAGTGGAAGACCCATGAACTGATGCTGTTTCGCGAGCTGGAAGAAGTCCGCGTTGGCGACAACTCTTCGTTGCGGCTCGATATTCAGTTTCGCACGACGTTTCGGGAGAAAGGCCCTTACCCGAACACGGACAAGAATCGCGAACCTCAACTTCAGGCTGCGTTGGATTTCTATCACCACCTGATCGAGATCGATTACATCGAGGTCGAGGGGCCTCTGCCGCCGGTGCAAGATGCGACGCTGCGCATCCCCGGCGTTTTGCCAAGAGAACGCGAGGAGATGGCCGTGGTCCGCGAGACGCTCCAGCGTATGCTGCCGCGAGCGTTTCGCCGATCGGTTTCGCCGGAGACGGTCGAACGATACGTGAAGCGGTTCAAAGCCGAGCGCGACCGGGGGGCTCCCTTCGGCGAAGCACTGCGGGCAACGCTGGTGGCGGTTTTCGTTTCGCCCGATTTTCTCTTCGTCGGAAGCGATCGCGTTTCGGCTCAGCCCAATCAGCGACTTTCGCCACAGGGACTCGCCTCACGGCTCTCCTACTTTCTTTGGAGCAGTTGCCCCGACGACGAGTTGCTGCGCGCCGCCGAATCCGGCGAACTCGGGAAGCCGGAAGGGTTACGGAAACAAGTTCGGCGAATGCTCCAGGATCGCCGTGCCTATGCGTTGGCAGAGAACTTCGCCTCGCAATGGCTGCACCTGAAGCGGATTGGTGCCGCGGAACCCGACCCCGAATTGTACAAGTACAGCAAGCAACTCGAACGCAGCATGGGGCTCGAGACGGTTGAGTTCTTCCACGAAGTGCTCCGCCGGGATCTGAGCATCTTGAACTTCCTCGATTCGGACTGGACGATGCTCAACGAGACGCTCGCGGAACACTACAAAATCGCCGGGGTTTTGGGCGATCAGTTTCGTCGGGTTAAGCTGGCACCGGAGTACCATCGGGGCGGCGTCTTAGGTCATGCCAGCATCCTCAAAATCACCTCCAACAGCACACGGACCTCGCCCGTTGCGCGAGGCGCGTTCATCTTGGAGAACATCCTCGGTGATCCGCCTCCGCCTCCGCCCGACAACGCCGGGGAACTCGCCAACAAGGTTCCCGGCCTGAACGAAGTGACGCAGCGTCGACAGCTCGAAATCCACCGCGACGTCAAGAGCTGCGCCCGCTGTCACAGCAAGATCGATCCGATCGGATTCGCCCTGGAGCGTTACAACGCCGTAGGCCTCTGGCGCGACCGCGAGGCCGATGGCCTGAAGAAACGGTTCGACAGTCCGAAGATCGACGCCCGGGCCACCATGCCCGATGGACGCGAGATCGATGGCCCCGACCAACTGCGGCGTGCCTTGAGGGACGCCCCCGATCCGTTCATCCAGTGTTTCGTCGAGAAAATGATGGTCTACTCCCTGGGCCGATCTCTGCGATTCCAAGATCGCCGGACTGTCGCCCGGCTTCGTGGCCTACTGAAAGATAAAGACTATCGCCTGGGGACGCTGATTGAGGAACTGGTTCTTAGCGATGAATTTCGCAGCCATTGACAAACTTAACAACGTGGAAGTGTAACCGATGATTTCAATCATGTCCCGACGACAGGTGATCAAGGGGGGCTGCGCGACGCTCGCCTTGCCGATGCTGGAGGTGATGGTCTCCGGTTCTCCCAAGGCCGAGGTGACCAAGGCCAAGCCGCGGATGGTCTTCATTTACTTCGCGTCTGGTGTGGTGAATGAAGAGTGGTATCCCCGAGAAACCGGCAAAAAGTACAAGTTGTCGCCGACCCTCCAGGCGCTGGAGGCGCATCGCGACCAGTTGTCGATCGTCTCCGGGCTACGTCACGAATACGACTTCAACGGCCACTCCGCCGCAGACACTTGGTTGACCGCCGACAACCCCGCGGGGAACAACTCGATCTCGCTCGATCAGTTGGCGGCACCTCATCTGGGCCGGGACGTGCGATTCCCTTCGCTACAACTCAGCGTGCAGAGCGGGACGGGGGCGAAACGGTTGACGCATACGCTCTCGTTCAACGAACGGGGAACGCCGCTGCCCGCCCAGGCCGATCCCCGTCAGATTTTCAACCGCTTGTTCGTGACGCCGGACGCAGCATCAATGGCAGAGGCGGAACGGCGTTTGGCGAGCCGTCGAAGCATTCTCGACGACCTGAAGGGGGAGGTGGCAGCCATCCGACGGTCGCTCGGAGCGGTCGATTCGCGGCGCTTGACCGAATACCTCGAAAGCATCCGCGAGGTCGAACAAGCCATCGTTCGGGAGGAAGCCTGGCTCCGCAATCCCCGGCCTGAGGCGGACGCCGCCTTCCTGGACAACAATCGCGGACGAATTCCGGCCATGTACGAACTGATCCATCTCGCGCTGAAGACTGATTCGACCCGGGTCGTCACCTACTTGTCCTCACGGGAAATCACCCGCGTGCATGGCGACACCCACCACGGGGGCGACCCCTCCAAACTCGCGAAAGTCGCCGAGTCCGATCGCCAGCAGGTGAGTTTTTTCGCCGAGTTCCTGAAGCGAATGAAAAATACGCCCGATGCGGGGGGCAACCTCCTGGACAACACGATGATCGTCTTTGGCAGCGGCATGAACAACGGCGAGGACTTCAGCAACGGCACCGGTTCGCACGGAGTCCGCAAGATCCCCCTGCTGTTCGCTGGCGGCGGTAACTTTGGCATTCGCCACGGCCAGCATCTGATGTTCCCCGACGACCGCACACTGTTCGGCCAGGTTTTCACCACGATGCTACAACGAGCCGACATTTGCGGCGGCAAGTTCAAACGCTTTGAGGCGGGGCTGCCTGGCTTGTCGTGATGCCAACCGTGTCGGCTTCGGAAGCAAAGGTCGATGAACTCAGGCACAAGAAGACTATGGCTGGCAACAGCAACACCGAGGCAGCAGTGGTTGGAGCTCGGGCTGGCCAGTCGCTTTGGCTGGCCAGTCGCTTTGGCTGGCCCGCGCCACTCCTCGTGCCTGGCTGGAGCAGGGCAAGAAGATCAGCGTCAAGAACGCGCCGACGCACTTCGGCACGGTGGCCTACGAGCTCGTCTCGGACGCGGACAACGGCAAGACCAGTGCCACCATCGAGTTGTCGTCTCGCAAGGCGCCGAAAGAAGTGGTCCTGCGTTTCCGCCATCCCAAGTCCGCGCCGATCAAGGGCGTGACGGTCAACGGCAAGGCGTGGACCGAGTTCAACAAGGACAATGAAACCAACACCCTGAAGGGTCTGACCGGCAACGTGGCCGTTACGACGCAGTACTGACGCGGCGGGACCATGCAGGCCGACGACGTGACCGTGCTGATCGAGATGAAGGACTCGAAGGGGCCGCAGACGTGGTGCCGGGTCAACAAGCAGACCAAGCAGCGGACGGTCTACACGGTCCACGACCCGCGGTACATCGAGGGCCACGAGAGCGTCCGTGTCATGCTCGCGCGGGCTTTGTTCTGGGCTGCCGAGAAGAACGAAGCTGATTACAAGAAGTGAACCGCGCCCGCCAACCCCGACAACCGCCATGCAACGCTTCCTCGTGGCCCTCGGCCTCGCCGCCCTGACTCCCCTCGTCGCTCGCGCGGCGGACGCCCCGTCGTGGCCGTGCTACCACGGGCCGAACGGCAACTTCAGCGCCACCGACTGCAGCCTTACACTGGTCGATGACCTGAAGGACGCGCGGCTGGTGTGGAAGAGCGCCGAACCCACCCCGCCCGGCGCCGCCCAGAGCCCGCGGTACGGTGGGCACGGGTGGCACGGCATCTCGCTCAAGGACTTTAAGCCCATCAACATCCCGCTTGCGGGCGGCGGCGAGGTCATCTCCGGTGGCGGCATCCCGCTCCCCGGCGGCGGGGCCGCGAGCCTGCTCGTCGCCGATGGCCGCGTGTTCGCCAGCTACTTCGTGCCGTCCGGCGAGGTGATCGACGCCGGCGAGCAGCAGAAGCGCGACAAGGGGCCGGGCACCTGGACCCCGGACTACTGGAAGGTGTCGGCCGACGACGTGGTGTTGTGCGTCGATGCCGCCACCGGCAAGACGCTCTGGAAGCAGGTGTTCAAGGACAAGGGTCTCAACTGGACCGACCACAAGAGCATCATCACCAACCACACCGGGGCCGTGTTCGGTGGCCGAGTGTACGTCATCGGCTCGACCTGCCGCGTCTACTGCCTCGATGCCGCGACCGGGAAGATGGAGTGGGAGAGCGACCTCGGCGCGGAGCATACGAAGCTCGAAGAGACCAAGAAGAAGGGCCTCGCCGAGAAGAAGGCGTTCGGCGGCATCAACCGCGGGCACTGCAACGGCTCGACGTTCGCGGCGGGCGTATTCGTCTGCCCTGACTTCCAGGGCGGGCTGATCGGGTTCGACGGTGCGACCGGCAAGAAGCTGTGGCAGGTGCCGAAGTGCCTCGCCCACCATGCCACGCCGACGCGCTGGGTTCACCAGAGCGGCGAGTCCGTCCTGTGCGGGAACATCGAGGGCAAGGTGCGGTGCCTTGAACCGCTCACCGGCAAGGAGCGGTGGTCGCTCGACACGGGCCGGCAGGAATCGACCCTATCCGTCGCGGGCGATGTGCTGCTGCTGAACGCCGGCAAGGAACCGATGGGACCGGGCGACGAGAAACTCGTTGGCCGCGCGAGCGGGTGGAAGATCACGCCGACCGGCGCGAAGAAGATCTGGGAACACACCGGCGAGGAGAAGGTCGGGTTCGTCAGCGGCGGGATGAGCGGGCTGCCCGTGTGGCAGGACCGGGCGTTCGTCCGCAACAAGTCCGGCACGACGATGCTCGACGTGACCACCGGGAAGGTGCTGGCCCGCTGCCCCGTGGCGAAGACCGATCAGGAGAGCCACGGGTACTGTGCCGAGGGGCGCTTCTTCCACGAGCCGGACAGCCAGCACGGGAGCCTCCACGACGTGCTCATGCTCGGCACCACGGCCGGCACCTTCAAGCCGATGGGCAAGCCGTGGAACACGCCGCACTACGACGCGACCGGCTACGAGATGCCGATCAGCCACCCGGTCGTGTCGGGCTTCCTTTACCTTCGCGGGGCCGACGGGATCTACTGCTGGAACCTGCGGAAACACGCACGCTAACTACCGGAGAACCCGACAATGGCCCGCATCCTCCTTGCGATCCTCCTTACGACCGGCGGTGCGGTCGTTGGGGCCGAGCCACTGCCACCGGCCGGGGACATCACCGCCCGCGTCGAGTACACGCTCAAGACCGCCCGCACCCGCGACCCCGTCCTCGGCGGGCCGCGCGACAAGGTGTCCGTCAGCGTCTGGATTCCCGACGGCGTGAAAACCGTCCGGGGCGGGATCTGCAACCCGTTCTCGAAGGGCGACGACGTGGGCAAGCACTGGCAGGCCGCGTGCCGGCACTGGCAGTTCGCCTACGTGCAAGTCGACTTCGACGCGGTGAAGAAGGAAGAGTTCACCCTCCTGGCGACCGGGCTGACCGACCTGGCGAAGAAGACCGGGCACCCCGAACTGGAACGCCTGCCGCTGTGCTTCACCGGCATGTCGCGCGGCGGCGGGATGAGCATGCAACTCGCCGAACGCATGCCCGAACGCACCATCGCCTCCGCCCCGGTGTGCCTGGAGGTCGGGCCGGGGTCCGACGCCACCCGCCGCGTACCGGTGCTGACGGTCTTCGGGGAGAAGGACGGCTCGCAGATGGAGAAGTTGCTGACCAAACTTCCGGCGGAGCGGAAACTCGGAGCCCGGTTCGGGATCGCGGTGCAGTGGAACCGCAAGCACGAGTTCGCCCTGGCCAACAACCTGTCGTTCGTGTTCTTCGACGATGTCATTTCCCGCCGACTCCCGAAAGTACCGGTCGCGGACAAACCCACTCCGCTCGCGGACATTTCGCTCGAAGACGGCTGGCTCGGCGACCCCGGCACCTGGGGCAAGGACGGGAAACTGCCGACAATCGCCGCATGGAAGGAATACAAGGGGGACCGTGCCACCGCCTGTTGGTTTCCGACGCAGCGGTCGGCGGCGGTGTGGCAGGCGTTCGTCGGCGCGAGCAAGGACGTGACCATCACCGAACCGCCCGGGCTTGGCGACAAGCAACCGTTCATATTGCAATCGGCCAAGAAGCCCGTGACGGTGAAGCTGACACTCGGCGACGGGGTGAAGCCGACGCGGGTGGTCTTGTGGGACGCAGACCAGCGGCTCGCTGAGAAGACCGAAGGCCCGTGGACGTTCGAGGTTTCACTGAAGCCCGGCATTCACGCGCTGATCGCGACCGCGGAAGACGGCGGGCGGCGGAACTCACGCCCCCACACCGTCGTCGTGGGAGAGTAGCCCGACGATGTTCGTCACGGGTAACCAGGTGCTATCCGCCGGTAGGTTGGAGGAGAACAAGTGAGTCGCTCATACACCGTAGTCGTCTTACTCGTGGTGCAGGTCGCCTCGTACGCCGCCGACGAGCCAACGTTCCGCCCGCTGTTCAACGGCAAGAACCTGTCCGGGTGGGACGGCGAGGCCGGGCTCTGGCGGGTCAAGGACGGCGTAATCGAAGGCGGACACCCCGACGCTGGGCCAATCAACGGCAGCTCCTGGCTCATCCTCCGTGACGGCGAGAAGGACGCCATCCTTCGCGACTTCCACTTCCGCTGCGAGTTCCGGATGGGCAACTTCAATTCGGGCGTGCAGTACCGCAGCACCCGATCTCATCCAAAGGGGTTCAGAGTCGTCGGCTACCAAGCCGACCTGCTCAACGGCTTCGGCACCGGCCAATTGTATCATGAAGGTCACCAGGGCGCCGGTGCCGGCGTCGGCGAATCGGTCATCAACGAAAAAGGGGGCAAGGGGATCCGTGCCGGACAGGTCGCCGATGGGAAGTGGCTCATGAACAACAAATACTACGAAAAGGGCGAGTGGACTCGCGTCGATGTCGTCTGCCGCGGCAACCATTTCAGTCATTTCGTCAACGGCTATCCGGTCGTCGAAGTGATCGACCGGGACGACAACACCACCGATCGCAGACGGCGAAACGACGATGGGATCATCGCCTTGCAGCTTCACGGCGGCAACGGGACGGAAATGCGGATCAGCTTCCGCGAGTTGCACCTGAAGAACTACACCGACCGGTTCGGCGACGCCGTGCGGGTGTTCAACGGCGCCGACCTCGACGGGTGGAAGGCTCCGGCCGGCGAGAAGGCGTGGGCTGCGAAGCCGGCGGAGAAGGACAAGACCGGCCGCGTCCGGCTGGTCTGCGACGGCTCCGGCAAGCAACCGCTCGTGCTGGCCGCCGAGCACGGTCCGGCGTTCCTGTTCCGTTGCCAGGTGAAGACAGACGCCTGGAAGCCCGGCGAGAAGGCGCCGTTCAGGGGTTTGGACGGCTGGAGCCTGCTCGAAGTGACCGTGCGGGACGGCAAGGCGGCGGTCGAGTACAACGGCGAGCCGCGGAAGGATGTCCCGGCTCCGGTGGCCGGTGGGAAGCTCGCGCTGCCGGGCGATGCGGCCGCCGAGTACCGCAACCACGTGCTGATCCCGATCCTGCCCGCCAAGTGAGTGACGGAGCGACCATGTTCACGATCCGACCGGACCAGGGCGACACGCGGCGGGCCTTCTTGAAGGTCGGGGCGATGGGCCTCGGCACGTTCGGCCTGCCGTCGCTGCTGCGCGGTAACCCGGCCGCCGACAAGCCATGGGTGCGGGGCAAGTCTGTCGTGTGGCTGTGGCTCGGTGGCGGCCCACCGCAGGCCGAGACCTGGGACCCGAAACCGGACGCTCCGGAAGGCGTCCGCACCATGTTCGGGACCGTCAAGACATCCCTGCCCGGGGTCGCCTTCGGCAGCCACTTCCCGAAACTGGCCGAGCGAGCAGACCGTCTCGCGGTCATCCGCTCGTTTCAGACTCCCTGCAAGGATCACCAGGAGAACTGGGTTCGCACGATGCTCACCGGCACCGAGGCGAAGCCGTCCCCGCCCAGCGCCGGCTCAGTGTACTCCTACCTCCGCGGGACCAACCACCCGAAGACGGGGATGCCGAGCTACATCCTCCTCGACAGCGGTAACAACGGGGAGTTCCTCCAGGAGCACTTCCTCCGCGGGAACACACCCGGCGACTTGCCCGAAACCTACGCACCGTTCAACCCGGCCGGCGTCATCACGAAGCCGCCGAAGCCGACCGGCCCACAGCGGAAGGTGGAAGTCGAGGCCACCTTCTCGCCGCTCCTGCGAAACATGGAGTTGCGATTGCCGGCTGACCGGGCGACCGAGCGGCGGGAACTGCTCCGCGGTCTCGACGACGCGGCCCGCGGACTGGAGTCGGACCCGGCGTTCGCCGCCCACGACGCCTACCGCGAGCAGGCGTACACGGTGCTCAAGGGCGCCGTGGCCGAGGCGTTCCGGCTCGACCGTGAGGATACCAAAACGGTCGAGCGGTACGACACCAGCGACATCACGCTCACCTGCCCAAACTTCCTGAAACTGCCGGACTTCCCGCGGCGGCCGTCGATGCTCGGCCGGCAGATGCTGCTGGCCCGGCGGCTGTGCGAGGCCGGGGCCGGGCTGGTGATGGTCGAGAACTGCGGGTGGGACTTCCACGTTGGGGACGGGCTGAACCCCGGCGTGAAGGCCGGGCTGGAGGGGTTCGGGCCACAACTCGACCGGGCGGTGTCCGCGTTCCTCGACGACGTGAAGGACCGCGGGCTGGAAGATCGGATCCTCCTCGTGGTGTGCGGCGAAATGGGACGCACGCCCAGGATCAACGAGAAGGGCGGGCGCGACCACTGGCCGGCGCTGGCCCCGCTGCTTCTCGCCGGCGGCGGGTTCAGGATGGGCCAGGTGGTCGGCAAGTCGGACGCGCAGGCGGGCCGACCGACCACCACCCCGGTGACGACCGCAGACCTGGTATCGACCGTCCTGCAAACACTGCTCGACCCGACGAAACTTCGACTGTTCCCGAACATCCGTCCGGACCTCCTGCGGCGAGTCGAGGAAGGCCGCCCGATTCCGGGACTCGTCTGACCCGAACCACAGGAATACCATGCGCACGATCGCTCTCGCCTGCGGCCTTGCCGCACTGGGCACCATGGCCCTGACCGCCTCGGCCGCCGAGTTCCCGCCCGGCTGGCTCCCGGTGAACCGGCTCGACGAGAAACCCGCCTGGGCCGACTTCCGCAAGATCGACGACAAGGTCCACCTGTATCTGCCGAAGGACGTGAAGACCGTCCGCGGGGTGTTCGCGTGTTTCGTGTTCCACAGCCAGGACCCGCGCGAGCTGGCCGACCTGTGGGGGTTCGCGATGGTCACCGTGCCGTGGCCGTTCGAGTACGACCTCGGGCACAACGACAAGCGGAACGGCCGGTACAAGCTCGGCCACCCGGTCGGCGACATGGGCGTATTCCTCCGCTACCTGGAGGCCGCGGCGAAAGAGACGAACCACGCGGAACTGACCACGGTACCGATCGTCGGCTGGCTGATGCAGAACGGGCCGACGCTGTGTTCCGATCTGTACAAGCGGGCACCGGACCGGGTGCTGGCGTGGAGCGACGGGTTCCCGAACCGGGTCGCGCAGGTGCCGGAGCTGACGGCGAAGGTGCCGTTCGCGTACGCCTGGGAGTTCACGCCGGCCGAGGAGAAGGAACGCCGGGCGCTCCAGGAGGCGAAGTTCGACCTGCTGAAAGGCAAGCCGACGCCGACGCCGAACCTCTCGTGCCGGGCGAACACCTACGGGTTCCCGCACGGCGTCTACTCGAAGTTCAACTTCTTCGCCTTCTACCTCGACCGGTGCATCGCACAGCGACTGCCGAAGGACCTCTCCGAGCCCGGCAAGCCGGTGGCGCTGAAGCCGTGGGTGAGGGAGGACGGGTGGGCCGGGGATTACAACGAGGTCGGCAACTGGAACGCCATCGCCCCGGTGAAAGAGGCGAAGGGAATGGTCGATCCGCAGTGGCTGCCGGACGAGTACGCGGCGTGGGCGTGGCGGGCGTACCACACGCACCGCCCAGAGATCCGGCTGACCGCCCCGGTGGGGGAGTACCGGAAGTCCGGCGACCGGAAGGACTGCGGGTTCGGGTTCGGGCCGGCGGTCAAGGCGGGCGCGCTGCTGGCGTTCGCCGCGGAGGGGCCGGACGAACTCGCGAAGGTCGAATTCCGCGATGGCGACCGGTTGCTGGGCGTCGTGGAGAAGGCACCGTGGAAGCTGGAAGGGCTGAAGCTCGATCGCGGGTTGCACGCCCTCATCGCGGTGGGCGTGAAGACCGACGGCACCCGCACCAGTAGCCGCCCGGCATTGCTGACGGTGAAGTGAACCCGGGACCTGGGACTCCGGTGCGGGTGTGGCGCGGCTCGTTGTTGGCCGCCCGGGCCTGTGGTTGTCGGGGGCACCGCAGGAGGGCCCTTGCGGCCGAGGGTGTCTCCCAAACGCGGCCATGGACGGCCGGTTCCCGCCGCTCGTCCGTCTGCCCCTCGGAGGGGCGTGCCGGGTTAATGCTACCTTTGAGCAGATCAAATCACCTTTTCACTTTTTGTCTCCATAATCGGGAACTACCGCTTGAGGCATACTGCACGTTGGCCGAATGCTAAGAGCGTTCGGAAAGAATGAGCAGTTGGCACATGGTCTGCTCCTTTGGTTACTTGTGATCTCGCAACACAGAGGAGCAAACCATGAAACCTCTTGTCACTGATGCCCTGTGGGAGCGTCTTGAACCGCTGCTGCCAACGCCACCCAAACGCCGTTTCCGGTTCCCTGGTCGCAAGCCTATTGACCACCGCAAGATTCTCACTGGGATCCTCTTCGTTCTCAAGACCGGCATGGCTTGGGACGACCTGCCCGCTGAACTCGGATGCGGTTGCGGCAAGACTTGTCGCCACTATCTGCGTCTCTGGCACCAAGCCGG
>JAIOPV010000173.1 GCA_021413735.1 Planctomycetota bacterium | reverse complement strand
AACATACAAGTCGGCTAACCGCTCCGGTTGGAGGCGTCCTTCCCGCAGGTCGTCCTTGAGTTGCTCGGCGACATCCATGTCGAATCAATAACCGATCCGGCCAATCGCGAGAATATCGCCTTCAGAATTTGGACGACTACTGGCCACATTGTCGTCCTCCTCCCCGTCGCGGATGCCGGCCGCCGTGCCGAACTCATCGAGCAGGCATTCCGCGAGCGGCTGACGGTTCGCCAACTCGCCGACCTCGTCCACGCCCGAGGAGCGCGGAAGACCGCGTTGGCGGCGTCAATCCCACGCACCCTCTCGGGGGGACTGGAGCTGCTCAGGGTAATGACGGAAAAGCTCCGCACGAAGTATCAGACCACCCTACCGGAGTGCGTGTTCGACCACCTCGGCAAGCTGACCCCAGAACAGCTCGACGGGGATGTCCTCGAGCGCCTCTCGCATATCCGCGAGCAGATGACCGAGCTCGCCCGTGAAGCCGGTGCCGGTGCCACGAAACTCGGTGAGTACGAGCGGCAACTGGAAACGCTCATCGTCCGTCCCCAGCCAGACGAACTTCGCGTACCGCCGATCAGGCAGGTGCAGCCAGCATCCCCCTCAACAAAGCGGATGGCGCGGCAACGTCGCTTCCTGAAGGCGTGACAGGAGTCGTGGAGGAATACAGGCGAGGCATGTTGATGAACTGCGACCCGATACCTGCCTCCGGTGACTCGTGTCCCGTCCATATCACCGAAGGCGGCGCATGGGTTGCCGACCTGTGACGCCGCCTCGCAACAGAACTGACCGCCTCCGAGGTGGTCATCGACGGGGCACACCCAAACGGCGTGTTCCGAATCTTGAGGGCGATAGTTCAGAGGAGAAGCCGCAGTCCTCGGTGTACCCAACCCTGGCCCGAAGACAGCAGCGAATGATTTTGGACGAATCGTGTTTCGTCCAAAATCATCTCCACTGGTGACAAGGAACTAACAGGGAGAAATGATGACGACTCAGTTCAACAAGAAAACACTGAGCAGAGGCATCGAGTGGTGCGACGAGGCGCGAAACCCCCACGGTGGGTGTCTGCACGATTGTCGGTGGCTGATGCCGGACGGCACAATCGCCGGATGTTATGCCGATGAACTCGCTGAACACGGATTGGCGAAGAAGTGGTATCCCCACGGTTTCCAGCACCACTACTGGCGACCGCACGAACTCAAGAAGCTCGACGCCGGAAAGACCCCACGCCTGATCTTCTGCAATTCGATGAGTGATATGTTTGCCCCAACCGTCCCCAGCGAGGAGGTCGTTGCGGTCCTCACTGCCATGCGGGCTGCTCCGCACCACACGTACCAGACCCTGACGAAGGCTGCTCCTCAGCTCCTCAAGTACACCGACAAGATGCCGCCGAACCTGTGGGTCGGGGTCAGCTCCCCGCCCGACTTCTTCAGAGGCAAGCAACTGACTCGCAAGCAGCAGCAGGCGATGCTCCGCAAGAGCATGGAGGTTCTCACCGAGGTGAAACGCCGCACCGGCAATATCGTCTGGATGAGTGCCGAGCCGGTCTCGTGGGATCTTGCCTCGATCGTCGGGCGTGACCATCCGCTCGACTGGTGTGTGATCGGCGCAGCCAGCCACGGACGGAAATACTATCAGCCAGCCATTTCAAGATGTGTTTTTCGCCTCGTTGAGGAGGCGAGCGGTTGAGTAGTGCTTATGTTTCTTGTCGTAGACTGGCTTTTGGTCAGGCTTCTTTTTCGGACCGCGTTTGTGTCTGGTCAAACCCGCACAAAAGACATTGGCGGCAATGGTTGTCACCAATCGTGCGAAGGCCACTGCATCCAGAGTTTGCCAACCGGTCCATTGGTCGGCTGGCAAATACTTCATCAGCGTTCGACAATCACCGGCTACCTCGTTGGCCAGGTAGTAGCCCGAGACCTCCCCCTCGACTTTCTGCCCCTGAGCCTTACGCAACGAGCCACGCGCAACGAGCCACGCACCAACGCCAACACATTTCCCGCCATCAACGCCATCGCGAACATCAACAGCGACGCACGCGGTTTGCCCAACCCTTTCACCTCGCAATGAAGCGACTGAGTGAGGAATTGAAAATGCGTTTCCACCCTCCAACGCAGACGGTAGGTCTCTGCGATTGTCAGGGCCGAGATTGTGTCCGGCAGATTCGTCAACAACGCCAGGGTACGCTCGCCATCGCGGGTTTTCTCAAATAACTTCATCTCGATCCGACGCAGTGTGAGTTGCTCATCTGTCTCGGGATCGGTGACCACCACCTGCTGCTCGTACACCACGCCCGTCTCTGTTTCACCGATGCGTCGTCGCCGTCCCTTCCGCTGGCACGGGAGGTTGGTCCGGTGCTGGCGAACCAAGAACAACCCTTGCTGACGCTTCACGCCGAACAGTACACACCCGGCGAACGCCGTTGAGGTTCGTCGTGGTGAAGGGCGGCGATGGATTGGTTCAGGCGACGGAGACCGTCGCCGTGACAGCAGCCTGATGGCGTCGTGCCCAGGCATCGGGGAGAAGTTCGGTGAGTTGATCGTCTTTCGGATTCGCTCCCAGTTCGTGCAACTTCGGCAGCGTCTCTCGCAGATACGCGAACGGGTCGATTCCCAGATGGCGGCAACTTCCCACCACTGTGAAGTGAATCGCCGCGTTCGATCCCGATGACGCACTCCCCACGAACTTCCAGTTCTGGCGTCCGAGGGCGATTGCTCGAAGTGTCCGTTCCGCGAGATTGTTGTCCGCTGAGAGCCTGCCGTCCTCCGTGTATCGCACGAATGCTTCCCAGCGGTTCAGCACATACGCGATTGCCACGCCCAGCGGCGACTTCGGCAACGCGTTCTTCGACTCCGCCTCCAGCCACGACTTCAACGACGCCAGGATCGGAACCGACTGGGCCAGGCGGGTCGCTTTTCGTTGGGCGATGTGTTCGGGCGTGTCGGGCGGCGGCAACCCACGCTCGATCCCGTACAGTTGGCCGATCAACTTCAGGGCCGGTTTCGCTGACTCAACCGCGTCGAGGAATTTCCGACGAGCGTGTGCCCAACACGCCACGTGCCACACACCGTCCTTCGCGAACAGCGTGGCGTATTGCTTCAAGCCGTCCGCGTGCACATACCCCTTGAAGCCCTCGAAGAACGGCTCCGGCCCTTCCTTGGCGGAGTGACCTGTTGTGAAATCGAAGACCGTAAACGGAGCCGTCGTATCGCCGATGGCCACCCAGAAGTAACCCTTGGGCATCGTGTCGCGACCGACTTCGGCATATCGACTTCGTGTATCATCGGTCCAGACCACACTCGCTTTCACCACCCGCCGATGCATCAGGTCGCGAAGCGGTTTCAGCAGCTTGGCGGCTTGTCGCACCCAGTCGCCCAGTGTGTTCTCGGAGACCTTCACCCCGCTGCGAGCGATGATTCCTTCCTGACGGGATAGCGGCAAGTGGTCGGCGAATTTGCTCGTCAGGACGAACGCCAACAGTCCTGGGCCGCACAAACCCTTGGCGATGGGGCCGACCGTTGCCGGTCCCGATGTCACGCTCCATTGCTTGGCCGGAACTTCATGCGGTTGGCAACTCTGGCAGACGTAGGTCTTGCGGGTGGTCTTCCGCACGAAGAAGGGAATGGGGTCGCAGTCGAGTTGCTCAACAGAGTGCGTGCTGATGCACACCCGCTCGTGTCCGCAACACGGGCACTTCTTCTGTTCGTCGGTCAGATCATGAATGACTTCACGGCGTGGAAGGTCTGCGGGCAGGGGCGAGCGACCATGCGGGCGGGGTTTCTTCTTGGGTTTGTCTTCGACGTCGCGTTGGGCCTGCCGAGCTTGCTTAGAGCGTTCCGACCGCGAGGACAGGGAACGCTTCAACAGGGCATCGAGCTTCGCTTCTAACCGCTCGACCTTCGCCTCAAGTTCAACGACGCGGGATCGCAACGTGCGAATGATCTGATGGCAGGAGGCAACGTCGTTGGGAAGCGACTCGTCAGCTTCAGGCGTCGGCAACGTCGTTGAGGAAGTGGCATCCATGCCATCACCAACACCGCCGTTGACCTGGGGTAGCGCTCGATTCAGGAAATCGTTGAAGTGGGTTGTCGCTGGTATCGCTTGAATCGCTTTGCGTTGGAGAGGTCGATGCCGTCGAGGATCATCTGGAACTCAGCGAGCGTGAGTTGAACGCCCGCTTCGTTGGGCTTGTCGGGAAAATGATAACGCCCACGTTCGAGTCGCTGACACCACAGGCAAAGCCCGTGACCGCCCCAGTAAAGCACCTTCAATCGGTCGGCGGTGCGGTTACGAAACACGAACAGATGACCGGAGAGGGGATCGGCGTTGAGCCGCGACCGCACGAGTTCGTGAAGTCCATCGAATCCGAGCCGCATATCGACCGGTTGTGTCGCGAACCAGAGCTTGACGGTGGGAGGCAGACTCAGCATGGCTGCTCCCGTGCGAGAGCGAAGAGCGTGCGAAGGGATTGTTCGTCAGCGGGTAGGCGGAAGACGATTCCGCTGGGGAAGGCAACTTCGACTGACGTCGTGGGTGCTGGTGTGGAGAGGTGGGCGATGGTGAGCGGGACGAACGAGTTGGATAATGGCGTCTCGCCGGACTCCTGGGCCAGTCGCCGTCGCCAGAGGTAGAAGGAAGCGGAACTGACGCCTTCGCTTCGGCAGAAGGCTTGAACCGAAGTGGTCTGCTCCTGGAATCGCTTGAGGCGTGCGATCCATTCCTGTCGTTTGCTGTCGGACATGTGGTTGGCTCCAAAGAATCGGGCGATCCCTCGAAGCTACACCGACTGTCAACAAGGGCCTTCGTCGGGTGTGTACGCCGAACACAAACTTGGTCGTGCAAAAGTTGCGGTCGGCCACCCACAAGTCGTTGGCCTGGACACGGGGCAGCAGTTGGATCAGCAAGGCCCGTTCTTGGGTGTAGGCATCCTCGCACAACACCAAGTCGCTGACCAGTCCCAACGACGGCTCATACACCACCAACGACTTGCCCGGCAAGCAGGCGTTGAGCCACTTCCGCAACGCCGTGAGTCGGTGGTCAGTACCTGTCAGCACGTTGCCATCCACAACTCGCATCCGATAGCCAACGATTGGTTCGGCTGCGGTCGGCGGCATGGCCTTGAGCAGCGGCTCCAACTTGACGGCACTGTGGCGAACCAAGGCTTCGCTGACGGAGGGATTAAATCGCCCGATCTTACCGTAGAGAGCCTGAAAGCTGGTGTTGATCGACGGATTTGGCGATGCTTGGTCGGCCACGAAGGCCGCGAATACCGAGGCTCGAGACCCAGCGGATACTTGGATGAGCAACTTGACCAGGGCAGAGATGGTGAGTTGGCGGGTGTATTGTTCTGGTGCGTGATCTTGGAACAGTGTTTGGAGAACGTGCTGGTCCAGCATCCATTCCAGGGTGCCATGAACCATCACACCCAAAGGAATAGCCGCCGCATGGGGGAGGATGGTGAGCGGTATCTCACGGTATTCAGACTTGGCCAACAGATCGGCCAGTTGGACGGGTGATTTGGATCGCTTGCGAGTTGGAGGGAGTCGCATCCGTGCGTGCCTCTGAGTGAACAAAGGGGTGGTCAACCAGTTACCAAATGCCACGATACGTCAAGAAAACCCAAGTTGAAAGGGCTGCTACTTTCAAGCCCACCTCCCGGGTTCTCAGCGTTCTCTTCCCTTCACGCCCGCCGCACGAGGCGGCGGTACTGGTCCTCTCGTAATGAGTATGTATGCCCTGCTTGTGGAGCACACGGCCCCGAGTCCGTACCGCCCCAGTTCCTGGGGTGATTGAGAGAGCGGTCCGATGAGGTAGAGGTTCGCGGGACCGATGTGATCGTTGGCCCGTTTTGCTACGCACTCTGGGAAAAGATTCCAGCATCAAGAGGTGGCTGCTGGCTGCTTGGTGAACGCCTTCCAGATCGCGTCGAGTGTTTCGGCGGCCTTGAGCCGGAGTTTGACGGTGACGAACTCGGTCACGTCTGTTTCGCTGGGGTTGATCTCGACGCTCGGTTTCCGAAGGTGGTGAGCATCCAGCACCGGGTTGGCGATGTAGGGGAACACGCTGGTTGTCCCAATCGAGAAAACCAGGTCGAACCCGCGTTTCATCTCTTCCTTGTAGATCGCGATCTGCCGCATCGGGAGCAATTCTCCAAACAAGACCACCGCGGGCCGGAGCAATCCGCCACAGGTCGGGCAACGGGGCGGAATCGAGAAGCCCGTATAATCCACGACATGTTGCTCGAACCGACACCCCATGCAGCGAATCTGATGAAGGTCGCCGTGGATGTCGATGACGTTCGCGGAGCCTGCCCGGTGGTGGAACCCGTCAACGTTCTGCGTGAGAACCCACACCCGATCGAAGTGGGACTCGATTTCCGCGATGACTTCGTGCCCCCGGTTCGGTTTGGCTCCTCGGCAAGCCTGTTCGATCTGGAGAAGGTACTTCCACGTCAGGTCGGGACGGCTCGCGAGAGCCTCGCCGGAAAGCAACACCTCGATTGGCAGATTCTCCTCGGGATCGCGCCCCTCGTACAACCCGCTGACTCCTCGGTAAGTCGGAAGGCCGGAATCGGCCGACAACCCGGCTCCGGTGATGAACAGGATGCTCCGACAGCCACGCATCAACTCGGCGACTTGCTCGATCCGCTGAGCATCGTCGGGCGCGAGTGTCGCCATGTCGGTTCTCAATCGTTCCATGTCCTGAAGCCTCCATTGCCCGACGCGAAGGAATCATGATGCCGCCGGAATTCACGCCATCACCAAATCTCATCGGGCCGGCTCTGCTCCGAAAGTCTCCCGGAGTTGTTCTTCGATTAGGAACGCTGCACGGATTCGCCACAGGAATTCGATGTTCACTCCACCATCGTCGAGGTTCCACCGATCCCGTGCTGGATGTGCCAGAAGCCGCTTGCTGGCTCGCTCGGTCATTGCCACGTCCTTCAAGCGCCCCCCGCAGGTTCGGCTTACCCATTGGCACACGAAATCTATATCCCCACCCTGCGGCCACGCGGCGGTCGCTCCGCTCACCCTACGGACCAACTGCTCCGGCAGCGGTGCAGTGAACTCACGGACCGCCAGCGGCAGGAGCGTCCAGGCAACCGACTGCGTGGGTGTCCGGCTCGTCGCAGGGTTCGAGAGAATCTGCCCACTGAGCGGCAGCAGTTGATCGACAACACACTCCGCGTACTCCGCTTTCTTGTCGGTGAGGAGCAGCAACTGGCATAGCGCCACCGTCGCCGACAGTTTCTCGACGTCGGTCGCGACTTCGCGCACTTCATGCCTGAAGAACTCGATCCCGTCCGCTGCCATCTCCAAACTGACGAACGCCTCGGCCGCATACTGGTGTCGCGGCAAGATCATCTCGGGTTCCAGGGGCGGTAACCGCGGGTCCGCCACCCGCATGACGGAATACAGCGCCCTGTCGCGATTCTGCTGCGTGGGAGGCGCAAATCGACGCCATGCGGCCTGCGAATCGGCAGCGCGTCCAGCCTTCTTGAGAGCAATCGCCCGGAACAGCATCCAGTCCGCCTTCGCATCCACAGGCAGCGCCGCAGTCGCCTCATCGAACCGACGAAGTGCCTCGTCGAGACGCCCGGCACGCAACTCGGCGTGACCGATCTGCGCGTGCTCCGTACCGTTGACGGGAAGCCAGTCGAGTTTCCCGGTCGAAGGATCGATCAGGACGGCCGGATCGCCGGGCCGCATTCCGACTCGTCCCTCGGCGAGACGATACGGCGGTTCGACCGTCAACCAGACGGACAATCGGGGTTCCGTTGGTGACCAGTTGGGGAACGTAGCCCGCAGCCCGGTGACCAGCGGCTTTGCGTTGGCACCATCCGCATCCGCGACGCAGACGACGGTCCGAGCATTCGCATTGGGGACGAAAAGGGTGGCCCACGCCGCACCGACACGGTAGGGAAGCGGCCCCGTGGCGACGCACGCCATCCACTGTCCACTGGCATCCCAGCCGGCAAAGGCGACGACCTCTGGAGCAAGCGGCGCGGTTAGCACCCGGAGCTCGCCTGCCGGACCGACCAACACCAGGCGAGAACCGTCGATCAGTCCGACACGGCTGCCGTCCGGATGCCAGTGAAGGCTACTCAGCGGGCTTTCGGAGCGGAACCACGTCTCGGTTTGCCGGGTGCTTGGATCGCAGACACGCACCGCGGTCCCATCCACGAACGCGAGTTTCTTGCCGTCGCGGGACCACTGCGGTATCCGCGAACGGAGCGATTCCAGGCCGTGCTTGCCAGGCTCCGAATCGGGAACCCGCCACCAAGTGCCATCACCTTCGATCCACAGCCCACTCGCGGTGGCAGCCCCGCCAAGGAGTGCGAATCGCTGCCCTCGCCCGGTTCCGAGAACGACATGGTCGGCCGGCGCGAGGGGAACCGCGTTCCGCTGTCGTGTGGTCAGGTCGAAGGAAGAAACTCGATGCTGAGTGCCCTCTTGCTCGACAAAATCCAGTCCACGCCCATCTGCGTGCCACGAGACAGCAAGCCCCGCAGCAACGTACCCGGCGTGGCTGGCCGTGGCCTCGAAGAGCTTCTCATTGCTGTCCGGTATCGCGGGATCGTGCAAGAAGCAGGTGTATCGAACCGGAACGGCCACAGATTGGCGACCGTTGGCGGGTGCATCGCCCACTGGCACGGTTGGGGTGTTTCCGAGTGCGCGAGCGACGGTAAAGACCATCCGTTTGCCGTCCGGATTCCAGATCGGTGGGCTGAAGGCCATGTCCCCGGCCACTGGTTCGTAGATTCGCTTGGGTTTGCCCGACTTCGCGTCCGTCACGAACACTCCGTTACCGCCGTGCTGGAACGCGACCCGCCCGTCTGGGCCGAAGGTGATCGACCTGTCTTCGCGGACGCCCGGCTTGCAACCCAGGCAAGCGAAGCAGGCGGCGGCCACGGCGGTCAGCAGGACCGAGGAGGGAGCTTTTCCGAACGACATTGCGGTGGTCCGTTGAGATGTGTCCGGGTGACGGATTCCACCTGACATGAGCCGCGAGTGCGAACTTTATTCCACAAACCGACAGGTTCGCGTCGTCTCCAATCGCTTGTCGATCCGCCGCGCAACATTGAAACCGCGAGTGGTTGCCCAGCTTGTCATTGCACCTCAAAATTGTTCCTCGATCCCCGCGTACTCGCTGCACTCGAGGAGGAGGTTCATGTTCTGGATTGCGGCGATGGCACTCCCTTTCCCGAGATTGTCCAGTCGCGCCATCAACAGCAGATGATCGTCGTTGCCTTCGACGTACAGTTCAACGCCAACACCCAACGGGTTGGATAACGTGATCGAACCTGTCAAACCGCCCCGCGTCTTGATGGAAACCAGTCGTTCCCCGGCGTATCGCTCTCGCAACACCTCGCGGACTGAAGCGGGCGATGCCCCTGGTTTGAGCCAGTCGCGGTGCAGGGGAATGCTGACCAACATGCCGCGACGAAAGTTCCCCACCCACGGGACGAACAAGGGCGGTCGCTGCAATCCAGTGTATCGCTGCATCTCCGGCACCTGAGCATGATCGAGATTCAAACCGAACACCTGCGCGAACGGTGCCGTGTCGCCCTTGGGTTGCTCGTACCACTCGACCATCCGCTTCCCACCAGCGCTATACCCGCCGATGCCCTGCACACAGATCGGTGCGGCGGGATCAACGAGGCCGCCATCGACCAAAGGTCGAAGGGCCAGGATGAACCCCGTTGCGAAGCAGCCAGGACCGCTGACACGGCGAGCTTGGCTAATCGCCTCCCGCTGTCCGTGCTTCAGTTCGGGGAGACCGTAGACCCAGCCATCCGCGACGCTGTGCGTTGTGCTGGTGTCGATGACCCTGATCGTCGGATTGGTGATTCGCGAGAGTGCTTTCTTCCCGGCGGCGGACGGCAAGCAAAGGATAGCGACATCCGCCGTGTTGAGTAATTCGGTCTCCCGATCGAGCGCATCCCGCCCCTGAACTTCCGGTGCCAGCAGGCGAATGTCTTCACGCTTCTGAAGCATCTCGTGAAGCAGAAGTCCCGAGGTTCCCGAGCGTCCCGCGATGTAGACGGACTTCATGAGGCGGCATCCTTTCTTCCTGTCCGCTCTTCGACCAGTGACTCGACAGCATCGAGGAGACGGATGAGCAATTCCCGGCGATTGCTCATCCGTTCGTACTTGCCGCCGACCGGCCCGATGAAGGTCAGGCCCATAAGCGTGTTCGCGACCACAAGATCGGCCGCCGAGTGTGTGCGGGACCGCTCGGCGATCTCAAGCAACTGTTGTTCGTCAACGCCGACTTCGAGTTTGAACTTCACGAGGATGCCGGAGAAGTGCCAGCAGGGGCGGATCAGGTCAATGAGCTTGGGATTCTGGACCATGCGGAGCCACATTTCAGGCTCGTTGCTTTTCACTTTCCCCGCACTGCGATCAGCCATCCGAGCGGGTGCCCCGTCACGTCCTTCCCACGTTTGGGTTTCCGAGCGGAAGTGAGTGCCTGTGTCGGCTGCGAAGATGCCTTCAACTCGGTAGTCGCTCACGGCCGCAGAGTGAATCACGACATCGACCTTGTCGTTCTCGATCACTCGCCGCATCGCATCGTGAAGATCATCGAATGTCCGGTAGCGTTCCAGTTTCCAGCGATCCGGAGGGAGAGCGGCTCTTATCTCGGGCTTGATGACATCGGGATCGGATGCCAGGAGGTGAACGTGGTGCCCTCGCTGATAGGCTTCCAGGGCGATGTTGGCCCCCGTGCGGCCCCGGAAGACGTTGCTGATGCAACGCACGCGGTCAATCGGCACCACCGTGTTTCCGCCCGTAACCAACACACGCATGATGCGATCTCCGGACCTTTCATTTCGCACTTGATGTGCCGCGGTCTTCCAGCAACCATGCCACAGTGGCGGCAATGAGGCGATAGCTCTCCTTGGTGTAGCCGCCACTGGGAAGCATCACGACCGGGATGCCTCTGCTCCGGAACTGCCCGATCACGAAGAGATCGCGTTCCAGGATTTCGGCTGCCGAGAGAGCAAGACCACCCAGCGGATCGTCGATGAACACGTCTGTTCCCGCGTTGTAAATGCCGAGGCCGATGCCCTGCGAGTGCGTCAGCGAGTCGAGAAACCCCGGGAGCGAAGTCTTCAGAGTGCGCAGGTACTCGACGCCGCGACATTCATAGGGCAACGGCAAGTCACAGTCGATCCGTCGTCGGGCTTCGGGGTTGAAAGGGTAGATCGCCGAGTTGTACATGTCGAAGATGAACACGTCCTTGTCGTTCAAGACTTGGTAGCAAACACCGTTGCCCTGGTGGGCGTCGAGGTCGATGTACGCCACACCCTGACCTTCACGCAGCAATCCCTCGGCACGAAGAGATCGAACCGCCAGTGCGATATCCGAGAACAGGCAGAAGCTCTCGCCTCGGTCCGGCTTCGCGTGGTGGTAGCCGCCAGAGAGGTTGACGGCGACGCCGCTGCTCAACGCGGCCTTTGCAGCGAGAACAGTGCCACGAGTGGCCCAGCGCATCGGCCGCACGATGATCCAGCGAAGCAGCCAGCCCGGAGCACGTTTCAGCGGCGGAAGTTCAAGGGCGGCGGCCAAGACTTCTGGCTGCCGAATCTTCGCGAGGTATTCCGCTGAATGGACGAGGAGCAGTTCGTCGTCGGTGACGGCACGATCGACCGGGACGTGATGTTTCCACAATCGCCGACCGATGCGACGCCGCAGTTCGTTCCAGGTTCGGCCATACTTCCGCGAGTCGAACGGGTGCATTCGCTCGACACCGAAGAAGCGGATGTCGTACCGGGGACTGTAGATGACGGAGACCACGGGGCGTTCCTTTCTGCATCCTTCCCCTTGAGTGTACTCTGGGAAGAGTTAACTTGAGACAAACAAGAGCGGATCACGAGGCGGCAGCCATGCGAGACGAGAAGCCGATTTTCCGGGCGACGCTCTTGGCGGGGGTGACGGTTACGTTTTTGCTCAGCGGATGCAGTCACGCCCAGCCGCCTGCGCCGGCTCCGGCCGTGCCGGCTGAATCGAAAACCGAGTCGTCACTGGCAAGTTTCATTGGCGAGGATCTTCGGACTTTGAACAAAGAGCAGAAGGCCGAACTCCAATCGCTCCTCGCGACAACTTTGTCCCAAGAAGAACTCGCGGACCATCCCCTCAATCCTCAACCCTGGGCCGTTTGGCGATATTCTCCGGGACCTGAACAGAACGGCTTCATCCTGTTCCGAGGGCAACACCTGTTCGTGATCCCCGGAAACTCCAGTGCAACGGTGCATTTCTTTGACCGCTCGGGCAAGCTCCTCAACACAGTTGCGTTTGCGACCGGCTGGCGCATCAACATCGAATCTGCAACGATGCGAACCGACGAGGCACTCAGGGGGCAGCTCATCGAGGTGCGTTCCGGGCCAGCGATCAACGGCGGAGATGTGTGCCGCCAAATGTACGGAGTCATCGGCAATCGCCTCGCACTGCTGTGGCTTGAGGATTCGACCGGCACCTTGGTCCCGAACACGTATTTCGCGACCAATCTCACGATCGGACCATTCCCGCCCAAGCGCACTGCTGCGGAGTGGGAACAAGCGCTCGCCTCAACGCAGCCGATGCTCGTTCTGGAGGCGCTCACCTGGCTTGGCGGGTATCATCTTCGGGATGTGAATGAGGGACCGGGAGGTGCCGCATCCGAGGATCTCGAAACGGCCAAGTTGGTGGCGGAGTTTCGCCAGCGTTCGAGCGTTCGGAAGCGCATCGCCGAACTCGTTCAATCCAAGGAACAGCGAACCCAACACGCGGCGAAGTTGGCAATCGCGTCATTTGAACCGCGTCGGTGACCCACACGGCGAAGCATCTTCGGAGAACGAGCCATGACGAGGCAAGCGGACGACTACGCGGCTCAGCGGTCACGCAAGGGCTGGAAGATGGCACGGGTTCCAGAAGGCGGCAGTTACCAGATTCACCTGCTCGACGAAGGCGGGGAAACATTACGTTCCCTCGATCTCAAATCGTGCCTCCCCGATTTCGAACGGTTCGCCCACTGGACCACGGCCGGGATGTCCTGGTCTCAGCAAATGCTCGGGTACTTTACCGCGAAGCAGCGACACTTCGTCGTGCGGTCGTGGTGGGGCGAGCGACTCGTGGTCGCGATCGATCAACTCCGACAGATCGACCCGAGCGAGTTGGCCGACGAGTTGCACAAGACCGAATGCGACATCGTGTTGCAGGGCTTGCATCAACTCGTCGCTGACACTGAACACGGAAAGCAACCTGAGGTGCTGACGATTTGACGGACAGCCCAACTGCTTAAGATGGTCATCGCGAGAGGAGTTCGACGATGCCTCGAAAAGCGACCCCACCAGCACCGACCCCGGCTCGACGGAAGTTCACAGAGGACTTCCGACGCGAAGCT
>JAIOPV010000172.1 GCA_021413735.1 Planctomycetota bacterium | reverse complement strand
GGGCGAGCAGCGAATCAATCAGCTTCTCACGCTTCTTGGGGTCTTTGTCAGCGAGGAAGGCTCGCGTTTCGTCAGGGTTGGGCAAGCGGCCAATCACGTCGAGGAAAGCGCGACGGTGGAATGTCGCATCGTTCGCGGGTTCCGACGGCGTCAAGTTCAGCTTCTGAAGTTTCGCCCAGACGTGCCCGTCGATGAAGTTCGCTCGCGGCAACTTCTCGTACACGGTGGCAGCGACTGGCGTTGGTAGCGGAACGAGCACGGGGCACACCGCGAACTTCTCGGCGAATCGCGCCATGATCGTCGCTTCGCCTGGAATCGGCCCGGCCTTCACCAACCCGTTCGCATCGACAGCCGCGTACACGGCTTCGCTGCTGGAGAACTGAGCGAGTTGTGTCACGTCGCGGGTCGTGCCGTCGGAATAGTGAGCGGTCACGGTGAGTTGCTGCGTCGCCTTGAAGGCCATCACGCCGTTGTCGGGTGAAACGGTCACTTTCACGAGTTGCGGGGCATCGGCTGGCGTTCGCGGACAGCCGGCTGCAATCCAGCGTTCCATCGTGCGGTAAGCGGACTCGCCTTCGGGAGTCTTCTTGCCGCCGCCGTGAGGAGTGTTGCCGCTCGCTTTACGCAGGAGCAGGCTGAATGTGGGATTCGCAGCGAAGATGCGTCGGCCGCGTGCTTCCGTGACGATGGCGTTGTAATCGAAGTCGTGATCGAACGCGAGCAGCGAGAGCTGGAAGCCATTCTGCCCGCGTGCTTTTCCGTGGCACGCACCCGCATTGCAGCCAAAGCGTGTCAGGATTGGTTGAATGTCGCGTTCGAACGTCGGCACCGGTTCCGCAGCGCAGACCGGGGACGCTGTCAGCAAACACAGCACAGAAACTAGAGCGAATCGCCGCATGGGTGGGAATCTGCGCGAGGAGGCGACTGGCGGGATAGGCATAGCATACCCGACGATGAGGGGCGGCGGGAGACGGGAAAAGACAAAAATCGATTTCGGGCACGGGCACGGACAAGAGGAGACATGTGTCTCGCGGTATTGCTCTGATATTGTTTCTTCCGGACGACTGAGGTGGTTCCGGGCCTGAAACGGTTGGTTCCGGGTCTGAAATGGTTGGTTCCGGAGGTGGGGTGGGTATCTGGCCCGGAATCAAATTGCAACGCACATCACGCTTGACTCTCGTAAAGCGTTGACTCCGCAAACCGGTGGCACACTCAGCGTTGGGTTCCTGAGTTTGGATGATTGACCCGCCCACCAGAATCCGAGTACACTGGCGTGAAGTTTTCTTCTCGCTGCCCACACCCTTCCCTGCCAGTCTCCCGGAGTGCTGCTCAATGGACGTCTTCAGTCGTCGCGAATTCCTCGAACGTTCCGCCATCTTGAGTGCCGCCGCCGTGGCCCTCGGAAACGGAAAAGCTTCCGCACAGGCCAAGCCCGTCGTGGCCGCTACCGCTGCCCAAACCGACAAACTCCGCGTGGCCGTCGTCGGCGTTCGCGGTCGCGGAATGAGCCACGTCGGTGGCTTCCTCGGCAAGAACAACTGCGAAATCACCACCGTTTGCGATTGCGACGAAGCCGTGATCGGCAACGCGATGAAGTCCATCGAAGGCAAGCAGGGCAAGGCTCCGAACTACGTCAAGGACATCCGGAAAGTCGTCGAAGACAAGGACATCGACATCATTTCGATCGCGACGCCGAATCACTGGCACGCGCTGATGGCGGTGTGGGCGATGGAACACGGCAAGGACGTGTACGTCGAGAAGCCCGCGACGCACAATGTTCGCGAAGGCGCGATCATGACCGCCGCCTCCCGCAAGTACAAGAAGATCTGCCAGGTTGGCACGCAGAGCCGCAGCAACCCGGGCATGCGTGACGCCATCGCCTACGTTCGCGGCGGCAAAATCGGCAAGGTCGATCTGGCGATCGGTCAGTGCTACAAGCCACGCGGTTCGATCGGCAAAGTGACGGCACCAACCGCTCCGCCCGCGACCATCGACTACGATCTGTGGTGCGGCCCAGCGCCGAAGAACCCGGTCATGCGGTCCAAGCTTCACTACGACTGGCACTGGATCTGGGCTTACGGCAACGGCGACCTCGGCAACCAGGGCGTTCACGAGATGGACAAGGCCCGATGGGGTCTTGGCAAGACGACGATGCCGAACACGGTGTTCAGCCTCGGCGGTCGCTTCGGTTATGTCGATGACGGCGAAACCGCGAACACGCAGCTTTCGCTGTTCGACTATGGCACCGAAAAGATGATCTTCGAGGTTCGCGGTCTGGCCACCGAAGACTACAAGGGTGTGAAAGTCGGTAACATCTGGGTCGGAACTGATGGGTACGTTGTGTGTCCGAACTATGCGGGCGGCGTGGCTTACGACAAGGCTGGCAAGGAAGTCGCGAAGTTCTCGGGCGGCAGCGATCAGCACCACTTCGATAACTTCGTGAAAGCCGTTCGCAGCCGGAAGGTCGAAGACTTGAACTGCGATATCGCGGAAGGGCATCTCTCGGCGGCGCTGTGTCACCTGTCGAACATCAGCTACCGGCTCGGCACGGAACAGCCGATCGGCAAGGCCGAAGCCGTGAGCGACAACAAGTCGCTGAACGAGTTCGCTGGTCGGATGGTCGCACACCTGAAGGCGAACAAGGTGGACACCGAGAAGACCATCGGCAAGTTCGGCCCCGTGCTGACGATCGACCCGAAGACCGAGCAGTTTGTGGGCACAGACAAGGCGTTGCTCTCGAAAGCGAACGACATGCTGTTCCGCGAATACCGTAAGGGCTTCGAACTGAAAGAAATCGTCTGAGTTGGAATCCAGTCGCTTGCGGCTTCGCAGATTTCAGCCTGCGAAGCCGTAAACGGCTCAACCGTTAGCCATCACTTCCCGTCGCTGGCCGAAATCGAACGCCTTGGCATACTTCACTTTCCTGCCGCTTGTGCATCAAGATATCGACTGGTCGGCGGGTTCGTGGTTCGTACCTCATTCTCCTGGCGCCCCCAACCAACAATCTGGGCGTCAACCAACCCATCAACCAACCCGAAAGTTCGCTCATGACATTCTCGATGCCAGTCCGATTGACGGCCCTTGCGGCTGCGCTCGTGTTCGTCCACTCCGCGACCTCAGCGGAACAACCCAAGGCAACTCCGATCACTGAAGCCGAGGTCAACGCGGCACAGCAGGCGTGGTGCGACGGGTTGGTGAAGATCGGGAAGGTTCACAAAGACGGGGGCGACGCCAAGGCTACGGCCGCTCAGATCATCGACGACTTGTACGACTACAAGGACGGCAAGGTCTTCTTCAAGCCGACACTAGCGTTCGGCAAGAACACGTTCCGCAGCACCAAGGAAGGCGCTCTTTCGTACTTCGTGGGTGGCAACAAAGACTTCCCCGAGGACACGGGTTTCGCGCTCAAGGGATGGAAGAAGGTCACATACGACAACAACGCCGCCGAGAACGGCGTTCAAATCCACGGAGATGTGGCCATCACGATGGGTCACGTGTTCCTGACAGACGCTAAGGGCAACGAGGTCATGGTCGAGAAGACGTTCGTGTTCCGACGGTGCAAAGACGGCAAGCTCCGTCTTTGCGTTCACAAATCCGCGTTGCCGTTCGATCCGGCCAAGTGAGACGAGCAATTCTCTGAACATCCCTCTCGCTGCGGAATCAGATGCCATCAATCGTGATGCCGCCGTGAAGGATGTTCAGCGGGATGCCTCCAACTTGAACAACGCCAGTCAGCGGAGCCAGAAACACGATCCCAGCCGATACGCTCTCCGTGAGAAGCGCCAGGTTCTGCTGAACGCCCGTTGCTGCGACGTGAGTGATTGCGTGATCCGCTACTGCCGCACCGGTCAGATACATTCCCGCGTCGGGGCCTGTGCTCACAATCGTGGCAGCACCCGCCACCGCCCCAACATTGATCGAGTACACACCGACCCGCACTTGCTCATTCGCGGGATTCGTCAGCGGATCGAGCGCCGAGAACACTAACTCGTCCTTTCCGTCTCCATCCGCGTCCACGAAAGTCACGCGACCATCCCGCTTGATCGCATTCGCGGGACCCAACAGCGACACAAACGGTGCGAATGCCGTCGAACCATCCGCCGACAGCGGGAGTTCAGTCAGCGTTGGCCCCTGGAGTTGCAGAACCTTGACCTTGATCCGCTGAACGGCCGGGTCCGGGCTTGCCACGGGACCGCCGCGAGTGACTGCGATCTCATCGCCACCGAGACCGTCCGCGTTCCCCGCTGCGACGACCACACCCTTCTGATAACCACCGCTGAACGGAGTCTGGATTCCACCGATGACTGTGTTCACACCAGCGGGTGAGTTTCCATCAATCACCACCAGGCGACCAATTTCAATCTGGCCGGCAGTGGTGCCATTGCCACCGCGACTCCCCGCCACCAGATCGACAGTCCCGTCGCCGTCGATGTCGCCTGCCGCGATGTTCAACCCGTTGAGGTAGGCACCCGTGGTTCCGTCCGGTCCGTCGTGGGTTGCGAACGGTGTGAATGTGCGAAGCAACGACAGAGTGCCATTCACGAGGGCCGTACCGTCGAACACGAAGACCGTTCCGGCCTGGCTGACGGTCAACCCCGACTGCCCCGCAGCGTTCGCCGCAGCAACCGCGAGATCGGGAACGGTGTCGCCATTGAAATCTCCGAGTGCAACTGAAACGAGTCCTGTGTATCCCGTGATTGGCGTTACAGTCGTGATGACATTTCCCGTGGCGTCCAGGATGCGAACGGAGCCAACGACGTCCCCAACCGCGAAGGCTGCGACGGGCGTCACGACATTCGTGACGTCGAATGTCGTGCTTGGCCCCGCAGCGGGGGCGAGGTTCCCGGCGATGTCGTTGGCAGTGCCCGCTGCCAGCGAGATGCCCAGCGTGCCATTGCCCGTGATACCGCTGATCGTCACTGTTCGAGTGGTCCCTGAGCCGGCACTCACATCGACGATGCCGTCGGCGGTCCCGGTCTTGTTCAAGGTGATGTCGGCCACCGACAACGTGCTCGCGTTGAAGTTCGCATCCGCGTAGGTGATCGTGTACGTGATCGGTCCGCTGGCAGTGCTCGACGCTGACGGAGCACTGATTGCCACGGTCGGTGCGGTGGTGTCGGCGGGGGTGGTGTCGATGATGATGTTATTGGCGCTGCCGAGAGAGCCTGCGGTTCCGGGTGTCGCCAGTGTCAGAACCGCGTTGGTGTTGGTCGCGTCCTGGATCGTGCCGCCATTCAAGGCCAACGCTGTTGTGCTGGTGTAATCAAGGTCAGCGCTGGCTTCCGCTGCCGCAACTGTGTACGTGAAGGTGAGCGTGTTGGTTCCGCTGCCGCCGGTGAAGCTGGCTGTGCCGCCCGAGTTCAACGCCAGGGTCGGTGTGCCGGTCACGATCACCGGTTGACTGAAACTCACCTGAATGCTGACAACCGCCCCGACGCCGTAAACGCCATTTGCCGTGCTCGACGTGACACTCGATACGGTGGGTGCGGGCAGCGCGACCGCGACGGAAAAATTCGAGAAACCCGTTTGGCTCGTGAAATCGGTCGCCGAGACCATTGGGCTGAATGGTCCCGCCGAGGCGTAAGTATGGTTTTGGGTTCCGAGCGAGCCAGTGTCATTGACGGTGAACGAGGTGTTGGTGCCATCGCCCCAGTTCACGGTTACGCGGAACGGCCCACTACCGTTATTAATGCTCCCCAGGTTGAAAGCCGTTGAGACCCCCGGCACCAGGGATTGATTCGGCGGCGCGGTGATACTTAATCCCGCAGACGCGACGCGGGTGTAACCAATCACGTCTGCGCGTCGTAGCTCGAGGTTGAGGTTCGGGGCAGAACCCGTGAGCGCGAAGGCGTCCTGAACTTGCGGCGCTTGACCCCCGGAACTGTCCCAGTCGCCGAAATCGCCGGACGCACTCTGGTTAAACGGAGCTAGATTCGTGGTGCCGCCGTCGATGGAGAAGTATGCGGTGCTGCCGAGGGTGGTGTTCAAACTTCGGATGCCAGGCCCAGCGTAGCGGAAGAGATCGGCCGGTTCGATTGTTAGTGTCGAGATGGAATCGCCGTTGTTCGACCCATCCATGGCCGAGCCAAGGCCAATCACTTCGTCGATCTCGTGTGCTGCTACCGCCATGAGATCGTTTTTGCTGGCACTCTGCGCGCCGATCCGGTCGAGGTTCATGATCGACGTGTTGAGCGTGATCGTGCCGTCGCTGGCGCTCGCGCCCCCGAGACCCAGTGCGCGAGCGAGGGCGGTGGGAATGTTGATGTTCGTGTTACTGCCCGTCCCAGGGATCGGCTGATTGGCACCGGCGGGAAGAGTTGCCAGGGCCGTCGTGTCGTCCGTGCCGCTGGCGTTGGCGATGAGTGCAGCGTGATAACTGCTGTAGGGAACCGTGATGAAGAACGGCGCACTCGAGCCTAACCCGCCGCCTTCCTGGAAGGTGATGTTGATTGTGACGTTGTTGGTGAAGGTGTTTTGGTACGCCGCGAGTACCCGGTTGATCGAGGCTTCGATCGTGGCGGCGTTGGGATCATTCGCGATATTCGGAGCGAAGGTTGGGTTGATCACGAACGCGGGCACGACACGATCTTCGAGCAACTCCAGCGAGACCCGCCAGTCGTGCGTGTGGGGACTTCTCTTCAGAGGCGAACGCGATTTTCGTGCAAGCAACCGAGAAACTAAATGACGCCACCAAGACCGGGGCATGGGATATCCTTGGATGAGTCACGCATGATAACGAAAAGTCAAATTGGAGTGTAACCTGCTCTGCTGAGGGGAACAAAACCAAAACGAGCCTCGCTCTCGCCCGGACGCCTCCTGGTTATATCCCGTTTCCGGTAACAGGTCGGACACTGGCGGGCGTCCAGCGAGATTGGCGAGTGGATTCTTGGTTTCGCCGCTTGCGGCTAATACCAATCACCCCAGAGTCGGCGCAGGCGGCGGACCGTCGAGAACTGCACGAACAACTTGATCCTGACGCCACGGCTTGAACAGCACATACTTCATGCCGTCGGCGCGGGCTTTCACAATCGAATGAGCCACATCGTAACCGAAGCCCGTCGTCAGTGTCACGAGGGCCGTTGGTCGCGCCGCACGCAAACGACGATAGCATTCGTAACCGCCCAAATCCGGCGGCTTCACTTCCTGAAAGATCGCGTCGTAGTCCGCATCCGCTGCCATCGCGATGCCATCTTCGCCCGTCGCAGCTGATTCTGCCGTCGCACCGAGCCGCTCCATCAGAAGATGGGCAGCCCGGCGAAGTCGCTCGTCCGATTCCACCACAAGAACGCGTTTGCCGAGCAACGGAAGATCGCCCGAAGAAGTCAGCGTCGTATCCGTCAGGCTGCGACCCACTCGCGAGATGCAGTCCTTCACGGCACGGGCAGAATCGAGAATGCGACGCAATCGCACAGTCGCTTCCGGGTCAGTGCGATGCCATTTCTCCAGCAGCACGCTCGCACCCGCCAGCACTTCATCGAGCGGCAACGCGATCTCCTTGTTCACCGCCTCAATCGACTGCGATGCCGTGCAGACTTGTTGTGCGCTGAGAAGATCGAGCGTGTGAAGTGCGACCGCGATTTCCTTGCTGAACAGTTCCGTGAACTGAAGATCATTCGGTCCGAAGCCATTGACTCGCGGGCTTTCGACATTCAGCGTGCCGATGACTTCATCGTGGAACTGGAGTGGCACCGTCATGGAACTGTGAGCACCAGCGGCACCGGCGATGTAGTGCGGATCCCTGGCAGTATCGACGCACAGATAGCTCTTCCCCGTGTATGCCACGAATCCGGTGACGCCGTTGTCGGTTGGTCGCGCGAACAGCACCCGGTTCGCGGCTTCCGGCAGCATCCCATCTTCGAGCAGCGGTTTCAGTTCGCCTGTTTTGCGATCGAGGAGCCGCACTTCGATTGTGTCGTAATTCAGCAAATCGTGAATGAACTTGCGAAGGTTGATCTTCAGGAGTTCGACGCGAGACGGCACGTTCATCTCGGCGAGTAGCTCGGGGTCAAGCCCGGCGAGTTCGCGACCAGCTTGATGAAGCGCGTCGAGTTTTTGTTGCTGGGCAACTTCAGCGGTCACATTCCGAACGAGCGCGACGATCTGCGTGACGGCACCGTTGGCATCAAGAACGGGCCGGAGGTCGGCTTCGAGGAACGGTTGTTCGGGGGTTCCAGTGCGGTGGAGGCGAAGCGAAGTGGGGCGACCAGAGCGAGTGGCAGCGAGAGGTTCGGCGTTTTCCGAAGCGATCACTGCCTCTCCGAGAGCGTCAAGGAGGGGGCGGCCAATGGGGTCGAGGCCGGCTCTGGCACACTGACGGAAGACGGTGTTCGCCCACATCACGACGCCGTTCGGGTCGAGGACGGCGATTCCCTTGTCGATGTGCTGCAAAATGAGTTCGTCGCGGCGGAACTGCTCGAGGAGGCCGGCGATGACTTCCGGGGATGCGAAGACCGCCGCGAAGCCTCCAGTGCGAAGCGATTGCGACACTGCTGCCGGGTCAGTCGAAACAGGTTCGACGTCGGCTTCGGGCAAAGCGCCCTTCAGCAGCCCTGGGGGTGGGCCGATCAGGAGTAACCTGGGTCGGTCGGTCACATCTTCTCCGCGAGCGAGTAACTGTGAAAGATTATACCCCGGAGATGTGGGTTGTCACAAGCACGCATCGGCGCGGTAGACTGTGGCCGGAGGTGCGAGAATGTCGGTTACATCGGCGACACTGCTTGCGCGGCTCAAAGACACCCAAGATTTGGACGCTTGGAGCCGGTTGAATGATTTGTACGGCCCACTCATTAAATCGTGGGCGGTCCGGCTGGGCGTGCGGGGTTCGGATGCCGACGACCTGATGCAGGATGTGATGACCGTGGTGGTGCGTCGTTTCCCGGAATTCGTGCATCCCGACCGACCCGGAGCATTCCGCGGCTGGTTGCGAGCGATCGCGGCGAACTGTGCTCGCGATGCGTGGCGTGCCCGGCGAGTGGCACCGCAGGCTCCCGGCGGCACCGACTTCGGCAGCTATTTGGCGCGACTCGAAGACCCAACCGACGACATGAGCCGTGAGTGGGATCGCGAACACGACGTGTATGTGACGCGGCGAATGCTGGAGCGAATCAAGCCGGATTTCGAGGCGAAGACGTGGGAGTTGTTTCAGCAATTCGTGCTGGATGGACACTCGGCCGACGCGGTGGCGGCTGCGTGTGGGGTGTCACCAAACGCGGTTTACATTGCGAAGTCGCGAGTGCTGGCCCGCTTGCGTGACGAGGCCGGCGGCCTGCTCGGGTGAATCGAGGATGTTGTCTTGGTCTTCGCCCTGAAGGGGCGTAACAACATAGCCCAGGGCGACGACGGCGAAGCCGTCGCAGCCCTGGGGCCAGCTGAGGGGGTGGGACAACCTTCGCGACAACGTTTGTCGCACCCCGTTGGGGTGCATTGGGTTTCTCACCCAGGGCGGCGACGGCAAAGCCGTCTTGCCCTGGGCTATGTTGTCCTGCCCCTTCGGGGCAAAAAACCGCAATCGGGATCAACTCACGAAAGGCGTGTGATCTCCCGGCTACTCGAAGCGATTGCGAATCACCTTTGCGGGGATGCCAGCGGCAATCACGTTCTCGGGCAAAGGCTTCGTCACCACGGCACCGGCTGCCACGATCGTTCCCTTGCCAACATCCGCAAGCACAATCGCACCGGTGCCGATCCACGCGCCCGCACCGATCGTCACCATTCGCCGCTCGCCGCCCTGCTCACGAATCGGCTTTGTGGCGTCGTCGAAATAGTGCGTCTTCCCACCCGAAGGAATCTGTACTCCGCTCGCCAGCAACACATCGCGTTCGAGATGCACAAGCCCGAGCTGGCACCGCGTGCCGACATACACGTTTGCGTCGAGAATCGCCCCAGCCTGCGAGAACAGCGTTCCGAATTCGACCAGCGCCGAGTGATGGCAGCCGGCCAACACACGCTGAAGAAACGCTCGTCGAAGATATTGCCCGCTGATGCCCGGGAACAGCGAGAGCAGTTGCGACGACGATTCGAGCGCCCGGTTTCGGCCTACGAGAGCCGCATTCACCCAGAAACCGAGCAGCAACGGGAACACCGCCACGAGCGCGACGAACCGCACGACAGCCTTGGCGGCCTCCTTGACGGGCGACGACTGTGACGGCGGAACGGGGATCGGGGCGTCCGACATCGCGTTTTCTGCTTCGCTCGGGTGGTGTTGAGCCGAAACCCACGCTAGATTCACACGGATAGCATCTTTCCCGCAGCGTGGAAAGTGCTGCGAAGATCGTGTGAAGAGTGTAAACTAGCAATATCAGTCGGGACTCGGGCGGCCTTGGGGTTCGCCTGCTTCATTTGTTTGGTCGCGTCACCCGCGGGGATGTACGGCCCGTGAACGACCCATTTTTCACTCAGTTTGCCGAAGCCTGTGGGGCTGCTGGTCCGCTCGATTTGCGCGTCGATCTTGCCGACGGCGGGATGCTCGCGGAAGGCAGCATCCCAATGCCGTTCGTGCTGGTTGGCCGCGACGACGCCTGCGATGTGACCCTCGCCGAAGCCGAGATCAACCCACGACATGCCTGGCTTCAGGTCATCGCCGGGCGTGTCTTCGCGGTCGATCTCGGGAGCCGAACGGGGCTGGGTTGGCCCGGCGGTGCAACCGGGTCCGGCTGGATGGACGAGAACACGCCCGTCAAAATTGGCCCATTCCAGCTCAGGCTCCGAAGCCCGATCTCCTCACGACCGCCCTTCCCACCGGGATACAACCCGCTCTACTCCGACTCCGCTGGCGTCCGCACCCGCCCGCGTGTTGCGCTGGAGTTTCGCAACGGGAAGCGAGTGAAAGATCGCTGGGCGGTGAACCGCTTCATCACGCTGATCGGGCGCGCTCCGGAGTGCAAGATTCACCTGACGTCCGACGACATCGCGACGTATCACTGCGGTCTCGTGCTGACGACGACGGGTTTGTGGGTGGTAGATTTGTCGGGTCGTGGTGTCGTGGTGAACGGCGAGCGGATGCGGTTATCGCCGCTGGGTCACGCGGCTGAATTGTGGGTGGGTCGGTTCCTGATTGGCGTGCAGGCTCCGGGAACGCCGCACTTGCCAAATCCGGGCCGGTCGGGAATACTTTCCGCCCAAAGTCCCCGTTCGGGTATGGCGCTGGGTTCAACTGACGGCCAAGGCTCGAATCGTGGCACACCGATTTCCCGCAAGCCAAACCCGGCGGACGACGAGGTGGCGCTGGGGGCTGCTCCGTCGGTGGATCAGAGCGGCGGCTTCTCGAATCCGAACCTCGGCGAATCATTCCGGATGCGAGTGTCCACGGGAGGGACGAGCGGGCCGGTATCGCAGCAAATTCAGATGTCGAACCTCGCTCACGCTCCGGCGAAGAGCGCGATCTTGTCTCGCCCCGCTCCTCGTGTGGTGCCGCCACCGAATCCGGACCTCGATCTGTTCAGCTCGTTGACGCCGGGTTCAGGCTCGAAGCCGATTCCCGAGTCGATGCTGTCGGGCGTGACGAATGTGGAAGTCACCCCGGAGTTGCTGATCCGTCAAATCGGCGACCTGCACTCTTTGATGCTGACGCAGTCTCAGCAATCGCTGGTGTTGATGGTTCAGCTTTTTGGGTGTCTGCCGCCTGACCAATTGCCGGCGGTTCAGCGGGAATTGGGTCGGATTAGTCAGTTGGGTGCGGAGTTGGTGCAACTTCAGGTTGAAGTGACGCGGCGAGCAGCGGAGGTTCCGTCGGTGGCGATTCCGAAGCCGGGCGAGGTGATTCCGATGGCGATTCCGGTTGGGCAATCGGATCAACCGGGTGGCGATTCGGGCCCGGTTCCTGTCGCGTTGCACGATTGGGTGATCGACCGGATGACGGCATTGCAGAAGGAACGTTCGGCTCGTTGGCAGGCGTTGATCGCGGTGGTTCGCGGCAAACCGGTGTGATGTCGGCTCACGTCTTGCCGGTAGGGTAGGAGCCGGACGCGGTATCTCTCGATCCGTTTTCCGACTCCCCCCTCCGAACCGGACGTGCAACTTTCACTGCATCCGGCTCTCCCTCTGTCGGTCATACTCTGTCTTCCGTCCACAGACTGAGCTTCCGTTGCATTTCGCCGATATCCATGAGAACTTCATCTCACGTTGGCACTCGGTTACCTTTGCTCAGGAAATCCCAACAGACTGCCGCCCTTCGCCCTGTGGCCGGCTTTCCCGACCTCCGACTACTATGGCGGCTCCGACGCTCCCCAGGTATCACCGGCGGATTATCGCCTCCGTTTCAAGGGAAGCCTCTCACGTTCATGGATGAGGACTCTGCAAGATCGTTTAGGTCGCGGTTACCGCACCTGCCCGTGCCGCTCTTCGCGGAATCCCGAACGCCGTTGGGGTAGATCAGGTTTACCCTTCGGAGTCAGTCGGCATCCATCGCCAATCTGACAACCCAGGCCACATGCTCGAATGCCCGGTGTTCGTTCGCCGTCCCCCAATGCGGTGGCTACCCAAGGTCGTAGTCCGTGCGAAATGCTGGACTATCCGGGGACAGGGGTCGATTTTCCCGTAGGCAGAAACCCGCTTCGTATGGACTAACCATGCGATCTCTCAGTCAAGCCCCGCTTCTTGGCCGCTTGGGTCGGGCCTCACGGGTACATTTCAGGGGCAGCTATTTCACCACGGGCGATCATCCGCCAGCAGCTACGCCCCAAGGACTCACTCCTTCCTGATAAAAGGGTGGAGGTACTGGCTCTCCGTGAGCCGTTCCCTCATTCCTCATCCACGCTT
>JAIOPV010000171.1 GCA_021413735.1 Planctomycetota bacterium | reverse complement strand
AAGAGTATTCACCGCAGAGGGCGCGGAGGGCGCAGAGAGAAAACAGAATGCAGAGGATAGTTGAGTTCAAACATTGCATTCTGTCGGTTTTGATCTTTCTCTGCGCCCTCCGCGCCCTCTGCGGTGAACACTCTTCTTCACACGCGGATCGTCTGTTCGCGACCGGGACCAACCGAAACTACCGACACCGGCAAGCCAACAAGCTCCCCGACGCGGTCAACATATCGCCGAGCCGCGGCAGGCAGATCGGTCAGCTTGCGCGCCGTGGTGATGTCTTCGGTCCAACCTGGAAGCGTCTCGTAGATCGGCTTGCAGCGTTCGAGTTCGTAAGCGTCACTCGTGAAGTGTGTGCGGCGTTCACCGTCGAGATCGTAGCCGACACACAACTTCAGTTCAGGCAGTCCGCTCAGCACGTCGAGCAGCATCACTGTGATTTCATCCGCTCCGGAAAGAGCAGCGGTGTAACGCACAGCCATCGCGTCGAACCATCCCGTGCGACGTGGTCGGCCGGTCACAGTGCCGTACTCGCGGCCGACCTTCCGAATACGTTCGCCGTATCCGTCAATACCGTCGTCGAGTTCCGTTGGGAACGGGCCACGTCCCACGCGAGACGTGTACGCCTTCACGACGCCGATGATTCGCTTCACGTTCTTCGCCGGAAGCCCAGAGCCGCTCCAGATGCCCGAGGGCAAGCTGCTCGAACTCGTCACATACGGGTAAGTGCCGTGATCGACATCGAGCAAGCTGCCCTGTGCGGCCTCGAACAGCACTCGCTTCCCGGCCTTCACCGCTTCATGCAAGAGTCGCGATGTGTCGGTGACATAAGGCCGAATCCGCTCGGCATACCCGAGGTATTCGTCGGCGAGGGCCGTGGGCTCGAACACCTTCGGTGTCGCGTTTCCGTCGGCGAATGCGGTGCAGAGCCGATTCTTGAACGGGACGATCTGCGCGAGCCGTTCGCGGAGATGGTCAGGGCGAAGCAACTCACCAACGCGGATGGCGAACCGACGGCCAACCTTGTCCTGATAGCACGGCCCGATGCCGCGACCGGTGGTGCCGATCTTGCCTTCGGTGCTGCTCTCGGCGAGCCGTTCCTCTTCCATGTGGTACGGGAAGATGACGTGTGCGTGATCGCTCAAAAAGAGACGCTTCGAGAGATCCACGCCAGCCCGTGCGAGCGAGTCCACTTCTTCAAAGAAGCGCGGGGGATAAACGACGACGCCGTTGCCGATGACGGAGGTCGTGGCCGGCCTGATGACGCCAGTGGGAAGTAGTGAAAGCTTGAAGGTTTTGCCGTCAACGACGACGGTGTGGCCGGCGTTCGCTCCTCCGTTGTATCGGACGACGAAATCGAACTGATCGCCAATGAGGTCGACGATCTTTCCCTTGGCTTCGTCGCCCCATTGAAGCCCGACCACGCACGTTCCGGCCATTGCGTTCCCGTTTGGAGAGCAGACATTCAGCGAAAACGCCCAGGAACACTCCTGGGCGAATCGGTCCATGACACACCCGAATCACGGTAGCCCTGCCGTGCGGATGCGTCAAGTGGTGAGAGCGAGCCAACCTATCACGGCGCATTCACGACTTCGCCACCGGCTATCGTGCCGATGGCCAACCGCACGCTGTCCGCAGTGCTATTTGGAAGGAATCGCACGCTTCCGTCCAGATAGACGAAGCCCGCGGTATTCGTGTGCTTGCTGCTGAAGGCTCCAGCCGTGTTACTCGCCTGGAAGCGAACATAGGAGGTGGTCTGAGGGTTGTAGTTTATCGGAATGCCAATGGAGCCGAGCGCGGCCTCCATGTGGTTCTCGGCCCACATCGTGCCCAATCCCCAGGTGCCGTACTCATCGCCGTGACCGTACTCATTTTCCGGATACAGAGCTGGATTGGTGATCCAACGAACCCGCTCGCCACCGCCGACGGTATTGCTGGTGCCGTCGGTGATCTGATTCAGCCGGGTTTTTGTGTTCTGACAGAAAGCACCATCGCGACGGTAATCCAGTCCGGTGTAAATACCCCAGCCATTGAAGCCGCCCGTGGGTTGCCAGGTGGCGTCGTCCATGTGCAACATGCATTCGCCAGAGCCACTGGGCGCCGCCGGATTGCCAATACTTCCCGAGCCGTTCAGAGCGTAGTTGATCGGCACGCGGTTCGTGATGGTTCCGCCACTGGTCGTGGTGTACGCAGGCAGATCTGTGCTCGACGGACAGCGGTACACCTTCAACGTTGTCTGCGCGGCCGCGAGATAGGCTCCCTTCGTCCAATCCGGGAACTGCACAAAGGGGATCGAGTTGTAAAGAGGCGTTTGCTCAACATAGGGCAGGATGAAGTATGACCAGAACGTCGCGTTGTACTGGCCCGACGAGACGCCGTATTGATCCGTGTAACTGAAGCGTGCCATTCCCGGAGGGAGAAACCCGTTGGCATCGTGGTAGGCGTGAAGGGCGATTCCGATTTGCTTCAAGTTGTTCATGCACTGCGTGCGTGCGGCCGCTTCTCGCACCTTTTGCACGGCAGGCAACAACAGCCCGATGAGGATCGCGATAATGGCGATCACCACCAGTAACTCGATCAACGTGAACCCACGATTTCGTCGCCAAGACTCACGCATGATAACTCTCCGGAGAACGAAAAATGAAAGGGTGAACACCAACAGACGGACCAGGAGATTACTTGCCGCGTTTCGATAACTGGATCGCGATTTCGTTATCCCCGGACTTCACTTCCTTCTCGATTGGTGTCAGATCGCAAGGGTATTCGTGGCCTGGCTTGGCCGGATAAACCACGTCGGATGGAGTCACCACGATGCGGTGCTTACCGATCGTCTTGAGATGAACCTCGTAGCTCCCATCTTCCTTCAAATTCGCACTTACACTTTCGCCTGTATTGTCGCTGCCCTCTCCGAATGGGCTGAACATGACGGCTCCTTTGACGGGCTTGTCGCCGCAGGTGACACGACCGACGACCTTGGCCGAGGGTCCGCTGTTACACCCACCGAGGGAGAAGGCAATGACTGCGAAAACGCAGATGAGAAGACGCGTCATGTGAATCGGGGGAAAACGAAGATCTACAGGCGAAAACAATCGCGAGATGGATGTGGCACGATTCTCATCGCAATTGAACTCCGAGTCAAGTTTGTTCTGGCCAGGGTTTGAAGAGGCACGGGTGTAATGGAAGCTGGCGTTTGTGGTCGTTTGCCCAGTCTGCCAGAATCAATTACTGCACCCAGGGGCACGGGGTTTGCAGTGAATCAACTTCGACCCCACGCATTTTGCAGTGGTCGTGTGAGGAACGAATCATGCTTCGCATCGCATTCACTGCGGCGACTCTCTTCGCCGGCTGTTATCTCTTGGTCGCGGCCGCCGAACCGGGCCAACCGCCATTTCCGAAGCCATCTCCAGCGTCCCTTCCCAAAGCGGATGTCGATCCGCGAATGCCCATGTTCCTGACTTGTGCGAAGGCGTGCGACGACTGCGGGCGTATGTGTGATCTGTGTTCCGCGCAGTGTGGGAAGATGCTCGCGGACGGCAAAAAGGAACATCTCGCCACGATGCGAATGTGCCAGGATTGTGCGGCAATCTGCATGGCAACAGCACGGGTGGCAGGGAAAGATGGCCCGATGGCGGATCTGATGTACACGGCGTGTGTCGAGGCGTGTAAGCGGTGTGGCGATGCCTGCGATAAGGTGCCAGACGCCATGATGAAGCAGTGTGCCGCGGAGTGCCGACGCTGCGAAAAAGTCTGTCGCGAGATGAGCAAACCCGCAACGCCAAAAGAGTGAAGTTCTTCCCGTCGTTCCATTTGTCGTGCGTCTTCGTGAAAGAGATAAATCCGTGAAAGAGATAAATCCCCCGCGGGTATCGACCTGCGGGGGATTTCGTTTTGGAAGTTCTGGAACTTCCAGACCTCACCACCTTCCGTATCCTGACTTCCACACGCCAAGTGCTCTTCATCAGGTGCCGCGATGACTGTCGTTGAGCAGGAAAAAACTGGCCTCGGAAACTACTTCATCGCGAACTATCCGCCGTTCTCGTTCTGGAAGCCGACGTACCTTCCCGAAGCAACCGCAGCCTACAACAGCCCACCAAAGCCGGGCGTGCCACTCGGGTTGTATCTGCACATTCCGTTCTGCCGGAAGCGGTGCAAGTTCTGTTATTTCCGCGTCTACACCGACAAGAACGCCAAGGATATCGAGGTTTATCTCGACGCTCTCACCAAGGAAGTCGAGCTTCTGAGCAAGACGGCGTGCATCGGTGGCCGCTCGCTCGATTACGTCTACTTCGGCGGCGGCACCCCTTCCTATCTCAGCGCATCGCAACTCGATGGCCTCATGACGCGGTTACGGGAAATCATGCCGTGGGATTCGGCCCGTGAAGTGACGTTCGAGTGCGAGCCCGGCACGCTTCAGAAGCACAAACTCGAAATGCTTCGCAAGCACGGCGTGACGCGGTTGAGCCTTGGCGTGGAGAACTTCAAGCCGGAGATTCTGCAGTACAACGGCCGCGCCCATCTCGAAGAGGAAATCTACCGGGCGTTTGGTTGGGCACGCGAACTCGGCTTCCCGCAGATCAATCTCGACCTGATCGCGGGCATGGTCGGCGAAGATTGGGACAACTGGAAGACGTGCGTGGCGAAGACGATCGCGATGGCTCCAGATTGCGTCACGATCTACCAGATGGAACTGCCTTACAACACGGTGTTCTCCAAAGAATTGAAGATGGTCGGCAATGACGAGCCAACGCTGGCGGTTGCGGACTGGCCGACGAAACGCGCCTGGACTCGTTACGCCTTCGACGAACTGGAAAAGGCCGGCTACGCGGTATCGAGCGCCACGACCGTCGTGAAGGACAAGGCGAAGACGAAGTTCGTGTATCGTGAAGCGCTCTGGCGAGGGGCCGACATGTTCGGCACGGGCGTCGCGTCGTTCGGGCACGTCAACGGCGTTCACGTTCAGAACGTCGATACGTGGGAACAATACATCGAGAAGTTGAACGCGAACGAGTTGCCACTGGGCCGTGCGTTTCCGACAACCGAACGCGACCGGCTCATCCGAGAGGTCGTGTTGTTGCTGAAAACCGGGCATCTCGATGTGGGCTATTTCCGCGAGAAGTACGGCGTCGATGTGCGTGACACATTCCGTGCGGCGTTCGAAAAACTACAGGGTGACGGTTGGCTCACGATTACCGGTGATAGCGTTGATTGCAGCCCGGATGGGCTGATTCAGATCGACCGCCATCTGACCGCCTTCTTCGACCCGCAGTACATTAGCTCGCGATACACCTGAGAGGATTCACCGCAGAGAACGCAGAGACCGGAGAGAAAAACATGAGAGAAAAACTCAATTCAATCTCCGGAGCAATTATTGATGCGAGTATTGCCGTTCACCGCGAACTTGGGCCGGGACTCTTGGAAAATGCTTACGAGGCGTGTCTGCAATATGAGCTGCTTGATCGTGGGTTTCATGTCGAACGTCAGAAAGAACTGCCAGTCGTGTACCGTGGGATGAATGTGGACTGCGGATTTCGTCTCGATCTGCTCGTTGATGGTCTTGTGGTTGTCGAGTTGAAGTCCGTGGAACGACTCGATCCCATTCACGATGCTCAGGTGCTGACCTACTTGAAACTGACACACCTCCACCTTGGGCTTCTCATTAACTTCAACGTCACGCGATTGATGGACGGATTCAAGCGATTGGTCCGAGACTTTCCTTCCTAATTTTACTGTTTCCCCTCCTTGACTCGCCGTAACTGTTTTTGATCTAATCTCTTGCAGCACGCGAGCCTTCCAGGAGGGATCCGATCATGGAAAGACGATACGAAACGCGGTTGAAGGAGATGTTGGTCCAAGCCCAA
>JAIOPV010000216.1 GCA_021413735.1 Planctomycetota bacterium | reverse complement strand
CGCCGAACATGCCGGTATCGGATTCGGCCGGGAGATACGACACCTTGTACTCCTGCCCGCCGGCCTGAATGACATACGGATGCTCGGCGTGGTAGCGCGAGAGCGAACGAATACCGTAGGCGCTGAGGAATTCGTTCTCGTCGAGCATCTTCTCAAGCACGCGGCGGAGCTTCGTCTCATCGAGAATGGACGCCAATAAACGACCGGCGACGCCGGGCGTGCGCGGGTCGTGGATCGTCGCGCAGACTTCGGGCCGGCCGATGAGAAACCACTTGAGCCGTTTCGCCACTTCCGGATATTGCGCGATCACGCGGCCGTCGAACGTGGTCGCGGCGCACAAGGGCAAGAGGCCGACGATCGAACGAATCTTGAGACGTTGGGCGTCGCCGTCGGGGAGGCGGAGCACGTCGTAGAAGAAGCCGTCTTCTTCGTCCCACATGCCCGTGTCGCCGCCCACCTGCGTCATGGACGATGCGATCCACAGGAAGTGTTCAACGAACTTGAGAGCCATGTCCCCGTAGTCCGGATCGCTCATCGCCAGCTCGGCGGCGATCTCCAGCATGTTCAGGGAGAACAGCGCCATCCACGCGGTGCCGTCGGCCTGCTCCAGGTACCCGCCGGTGGGGAGCGGCGAGCTGCGGTCGAACACGCCGATGTTGTCCAGCCCCAGGAAGCCGCCCTCGAAGACGTTCCGGCCCGTGCGGTCCTTGCGGTTCACCCACCAGGTGAAGTTCAGCAGCAACTTCTGGAAGCTGCTCTTGAGCCAATCCTTATCGCCCTTGCCCGTCCTGATCTTCTCGATGGCGTAGCAGAACCCGGTGGCCCACGCATGGACCGGGGGGTTCACGTCGCCAAAGTTCCACTCGTACGCCGGAATCTGCCCGTTCGGGTGCATGTAGCGTTCGCGGAGCATCAACTTGAGTTGCTGCTTGCCGAAGTCCTGATCGACGAGCGTGAGCGGGAGGACATGGAACGCGAGATCCCACGCGGCATACCACGGGTACTCCCACTTGTCCGGCATCGAGATCACGTCGCCGTTGTACATGTGATGCCAGTTGTCGTTGCGTGGCCCGATCTTTCGGTTCGGCTTGAACGGATCGCACCCGCGTTCATCGAGCCACGTGTCCACGTCGTAGTGGTAGAACTGTTTGCTCCACATCATCCCCCCGAGCGCCTGCCGCATGACGTTGGCACCGTCGTCTCCGAGCGATTTGGGGATGATGCCAGCGTAGAAGTCGTCGGCTTCCCGGAGGCGGGTTTCGAGAACGCCATCGAACCACTGTCCGAACGGGAACCCCTTCGATCCGTTGACTGCTGTGTGCGTCGCCGGGGCTACGTCCGAGAGCAGCAACCGAACCTCGCGTGACTCACCGGGGGGCACCGTGATGCGGTAATCCGCCGCGACCTTCGTGCCCGACTTCTCGGAATTCACCGCGTCTGTCTGACCGTGGACGAGGTAGCTGTGGACGCTGTCCTTGACGTGGGGCGATCGGTTGGGGATGCCAAAAATCCGTTGCGTGTTCGTCTCGTTCTCGGTGAACAGCAGCGAAGCGTCGCCGTCGCAGTATAGGTAGCGTTCGCCGATGGCAGGGTGCGTCGCGTGAACGACGCTCAACTTATCGCCGCCGGGAATCTGCCGCAGTGACGGCCGCACCTTATCCGTGTGCCACGACCATTCGTTCCGGAACCACAGCGTCGGCAGCACGTGAAGGTCGGCGGCTTCGGGACCGCGGTTGTGAACCGTGATGCGAACGAGCATCTGCTCCGGCGACGCCTTGGCGTACTCGACGAACACATCAAAGTAGCGGTCCTGGTCGAAGACGCCCGTATCGAGCAGTTCGTACTCGAACTCCGTGCGGCTGCGCTTCTTGTTGGTCTGAACGAGGTCGTCGTAAGGGAACTCAGCCTGCGGGTACTTGTAGAGGTACTTCATGTACGAGTGCGTTGGCGTGCTATCGAGGTAGAAGTAATACTCCTTGACGTCCTCACCGTGGTTGCCCTCCGCGTTCGTCAGCCCGAACAGCCGCTCTTTCAGGATGGCATCCTTGCCATTCCAAAGCGCCAGCGCGAAGCACAGGTGTTGTTTGTCGTCTGAGATGCCGGCCAGCCCGTCCTCGCCCCAGCGGTAGGCTCGGGAGCGTGCCTGATCGTGACTGAAGTAATCCCAGGCGTTGCCGCCCTCGCTGTAGTCCTCGCGGACCGTGCCCCACTGCCGCTCGCTGAGGTACGGTCCCCATTTCTTCCAGGGTGTTGTCGGGTCGCGAGCTTCCTCCAGCCGCGTTTGCTCTGCGTTCATCGGAGCGCTCAGTTCGTTTGAGTGTGGTTATTCGGAATCTCTTGGACAGTGACAGTGGACTGTCACTGCCGCAGCTTTGCAATCATCAAACGCCGGGTATCCGCAGCATGTAGCGGTAGTGCCGGGGGACGGGTTCCAACTCGGTCTCTTCGGTGAGGCTGTACGGTTGGCGGTCGTCCCACGGGTTCTCGCTCTGCGGCAACGCCCAAAGGCTTCCCTCGAAATCGCGAATGATCCACTGTTCGCTGGCCCGATCGACGTAGATGGCCATTACTTGCTTCCTCGCGGTGAGCATCAATCACTCCTTGAAGGTACGAACGAAAGTGGAGAGGATTTCCGCAGGCCGCCACGGAGGGTGGCCCAAGCAATCGAGACACAAAACGCTACGACAACCGCCAACTGCGTTCCTCCTTATTGCGATTTACCCGTTGGCTGATTGCCTTCGGGCTGTTGGATTCGGACGAGCATGTACTGCTGTCGATTGTCCTTGCTGAAGTGGACGAGCATGGTGATTTCGTCCCTGGTGAGGTTCGCGATGCCGGCCTCGTACACCGGGCTCTTGCGATCCGCTACGGTCCATGCCGCCCGTTGCGTTTTCTTGTCCACGGAGCCGCAGACCGGTTCGGTCGTGTCCGTAAGTGCGTTGTAATAGTTGCCGCGAATCAACCCACCCTTGCTCACCGCAAGTTGGAAGATGTTCGTGGACTTCTCTTCGCCCTCCTGAACCATCGCGAACACGCCCAGTAGCTCGAAGTCGTCGGGCTTCGGGTCTTCCTTGGTGGGTGTCCCCGTCGCCGCGATGTCGGTCGCTTGCTGGGCATACTGCTCGGCGGGAACCTCCGTTTCGCCGTTGAGTGTGACCGTGTTCCCAGAGTACACGACTGACTCACCGTAGTCGTAGTACGCAGGCTCGGCGGGGTAGCTACAATAGCTCGCGACTGCCCCCCACGCGGGCGCACCCCAGATGCGGGCCGCGGTCCAACCTGCCGCGTACCAGGCTCCGGGGTACTGTGCATACCAGCCGCGGTTGAACGTGTTGTAATAGCCGAAGTTCGTGCGGACTGCTCCGCCCGTTGCCACGAGTGCCCCGCGTCCGGCGTAGTAGGTGCCGTAGCCCGTTCGACCGGCGACGACTCGCGAACCGCCCACAGCGACTCCCCCGGGGCCGACCCCGTAACCCACCCGCGAGCCGCCAGCGACGGCGCCGTAAGGCCCAGCAGCAGCGCCGACGCGTGAGGCACCCGACACGGTTCGCCCACCGACGCCGGTCGCGGTTCCGACGCGGGTTCCACCGGCAACAGCACCGTGCGGGCCGACCGCAACGCCACCGCGATAAGCACCGCTGTACGAACCACCCGGCCCACTACCAGCGACCACGCCGCTTCGCCCGCCGATGGCATTCCCGCCGGGTCCCGCGATTCCGCCAGCGGTGCCGACCTTCGTTGCCGTTCGTCCGCCGGGTGTCGTCACCTGGACCCCACCGACGCCCCGGCCGTAGTTCATGCCACCTGCCGTGGTTCCCCCTCGCCCGGCCCCGCCGTAGTTGATCGTCGTTCCTCGCTGCGTGGTATACGAACCACCTCCCGCACCCGCAGTGCGGCTCCCGCCACCCGGCCCCACGACTGTGTGACTCGAACGTGCGCCAGCCCCGGCTCCTCCGTATGCTCCGACGTGCGCACCGCCGCTGACGCGAGCGCCGCCACTGATTCCTCCACCGGCTCGACCGCCACCACCTCGGCCTCCGCGCTGGGCTTGCGATTCGTGCTCTCCCACGAGAACGATCAAAACCGCGATGCCGAGTATCAATGTTGTCGGTCTCATCGCTGATTCCTTGAGTTGCGTGGGCGAAGTTGTCCCGCCGTCGTTTCTGGCGACGGCGGGACGGGCTGCTTTACTTCTTTTCCGGTTGCTCAGCATCGGAGGGCGGTGGCAACCGAATCAGGGAGAACTGTTGCCGCTTGTCCTTGCTGTAGTGGACGAGCATGGTCGTCTCGTTCTCGGTGAGGTTCACGATGCCAGCCTCGTAAACGGGGGTCTTGCGGTCTGCAACCGTCCAGGCCGCACGCTGCGTCTTGCCGTCCACGGACCCGTAGACCGGCTCGGTCGTGTCGGTCAGCGCGTTGTAGTACTCGCCGCGGATCACGCCGTCCTTGTTGATGGCGAGCTGGAAGATGTTGTTCGACCGCTCCTCACCTTCACCCACCATCGCGAACACGCCCAGCGGCTTCCACTCGCCTTCCTTCGGATCGGCCTTCGCCATCGCACCGGTCGCCGCGATGGCGGCGGCTTGCTGTTCGTACTGCTCCGCGGGAATCTCCGTCTGGTTGACGGTCACGGTGTCGCCGGAGTACACGACCGTTTCGCCGTAGTCGTAGGAAGCGGGTTCCGCGGGGTAGCCGCCGTAGCTTGAGAGTGCGGCCCAGGTGATCGGTCGCCACGTCGGGCCGAGCCAGCGGGCCGTCAGTACCGGATACTGAGTCGCGAAGGAGTGGAAATTCGTTCGCACTGCGGTGCCCGTGGCCGCGAGTGTCGTGCGTGAAGCGTAGTAGGTGCCGTAACCAGTCTTCCCTGCAACTGTCCGCGAGCCCGCAACCGCAACTCCCCCCGCGCCGGCCCCGACCACGGCCTTCGACCCGCCAGCGACAGCGCCATACGGTCCAACTGCCGCACCGGCACGCGCTCCGCCGGATACGGTCTGACCTGCTGCGTTGGTGGCCGTTCCGACCTTCGCACCACCAGCGACAGCACCTTGCGGCCCAACCGCGAAGCCACCCTTGTAGGCACTGCTGAACGATCCATTGGCCCCGGTTCCCGTCGTCACGCCGGCCTTCCCACCGACCGCGTTTCCGCCTGGTCCAGCGACTCCGCCCGCCGTGCCGGCTTTGGTGACGGTCTGCCCGCCAGGCGTGGTCACTTGAACCGCACCGACCCCGCGACCACCCGAAACGCCGCCCGCCGTCGTTCCCTTCGAGCCGGCCCCGGCGGCGGTGATGGTCGATCCGCCGGCCGTCGTGTAGGAGCCACTGCCCGAGCCAGTGGTCTTGGTTCCGCCACCCGGTCCGACCACGGTGTTCCGAGAGCCCCCGCCGGTTCCTGTTCCGGCGATCGGAGCAGCGGGCATCGTGGCGGGCCTCGCCCCGCCGGAGTATCCGGCTCCGATGCCGCCCCCGCCGCCGGCGGGACGCCCACCACCGCCACCGCCCCCACGACCGCCACCGCCGCGCTGGGCTTGCGATTCATCATTGATCGCGAGCAGCACCAAGCCGACCGCCGCGATTCCGAATGTCGTTCGACGCATGTTGATTCCCCTGGGTGTGTTCGGTCGGTCACTTGCCCTTAACGCGGGTGACCTTGATCGGTGGCAGGTCGGGCAGGTCTTCGCCATCGAAGGTTCGCTCGACCGCTTGCCAGAGGAACGAATCGTTATCAATTGGGGTCATGATGTTCGTGGAGGTGACAACCTCACCGTCGGTCGTCAGCGCACGGGCCGCGTAAATCCACTTCTTGCCGTCGCGGGTGATGTCCGTGTCGCCGATGCCGCCGTTGTCCTCGAACGTCCACACGTGGAGCAACCCGGTGGACGGGTCCTTCCCGATGCGCTGCATCCCAGTGAACGTCTTGCCGTCGTTCGTGATGGTGAACTGGCACTGGATGAACGACTTGTTCGTCGTCCATTCGTATTTGGTGCTCACACTTACGGCGTCTTTCTTGGATTCCCAGGTGCCGATGAGCCATTCCAGATCGCGAAGGGAAAGCCCGTCGCTCGGCCACTCGCGGGCAATCGCGATGAGCCACTTGCCGTCCTCGCGGGCGTACAGGAAGCTGCACTTGCTGACGACCAGTTCCTTCTTCTTCCCCTTGTGCAGTTTGAAGAGACCCTCCACCACCGCGTTATCGCGTGATGGGAACCGGATCGACTCGACCTCGACTTCCATCGAGTTGTCGGGATTCTTCGCGAAGAACTCGGTGTACGCCTTTTCGAGAGCAGCACGGCCGCTGAACTTGGTGCCGTCGTCGCTGACGTACTCGCCCTCCGTGGTCCACAGCCCGGCCACGGCCTTCGCGTCGCCCTTCTTGAAGCCCGTCGAGAAACCTTCGAGGGCCTTCTGAACGGCAGCCTTGTCAGCCTGGCGTTCGTCCGCGGCAGCGGCGGGTGCTGCCGCCGTCGGTTGTGTCGCCGGAAGAATCGGAAGCTGTCCGGCGTTGGTCGGGCGGTTGCCGCCAAACGCGAGCCAACACATGGCGACGATGAACCCGCCGAACAACACCATTCGGGACACGGACACTTGTTGCGAACTCATGACGGACCTCCTGTGGGTGTGAAATCTCTTCGCGTTACCGAACTCACTCCGCGTCGAGCTTCTTGCGGGCTTCCGCGAGAAGCAGTTTCTGCTCCGGCGTCACTTCCGGATACTTGAGACCGAGGTTCTGGATTGCAGTCGTGACGATGTCTGCGACCAAACTCCGCGTGATCCACTTGTAATCAGCGGGGATGATGTACCACGGTGCGGCCTCGGTACTCGTGGCAGTGATCGCATCTTCGTAAACGCCCATGTAGTCGTCCCAGAAGCCGCGTTCTGCGAGGTCTGAGGGCGAGAACTTCCAATTCTTCTCCGAGCGGTCGAGGCGTTCGAGGAACCGCCGCTTCTGCTCGTCTTTTGAGACGTTCAGGTAGAACTTCAGGATCACGGTCCCGTTGCGGACGAGGTGCTGCTCGAACGCATTGATGTCCTCGTAGCGTGCGTCCCAGAACTTCTTCCCGACCTTCTCCTTCTCTCGCGGAAGTTGCCGGCCGAGCAATTTGGGGTGAACCTTCACGACCAGCACGTCCTCGTAGTACGACCGGTTGATGATGCCGATTCGCCCCCGCTCCGGTAGACACTTCATGTAGCGCCAGAGGTAGTTGTGTTGCAGGTCTTCGCTCGACGGCTTCTTGAAGTTGAACACCTGGCAGCCTTGCGGGTTCACGCCACTCATGACGTGCTTGATGGTGCCGTCCTTCCGGCCGCGTCCATCGCCTGGAACACGAGCAGCAGCGAGTAGCGGCTGTCGGCGTAGAGCAAATCCTGGGCTTCGGTGAGGTTCGCGAGGCTCTTCGCGAGCACCTCCTCGGCGCGTTCCTTGATCGCGTTCTTCCCGAGTTCCTCGAACTCGCCGCCCTGCTTCCACCCCGGTGCTGTAGTCCTTGAGCTTGACCTTCTTGCCGACGGGCACGCGAAACAGATCAATGATGTCTTTGCGGATCATGGGTTTATCCTCGTGTGGTAACGCTCACTGGAAGCACCGCTTCAACTGCTTGTCGTGCGTCAGAAGTTGCTCGACCTCTGAGAGTACGTCGCGGCTCGAAAAGATCGTGTAGTACCCCTCTTTGATGGTCGGCGCGATCTTGACGGCGTGCAGCCACTCGGCCCTTGAGAACGGGTCTGTCACGACGACCTCCCAGAACCCGGTCGCGTCGAACAGTTTGGCGATCTTCTCCGTGTTCTGGCCCTGGAGGATACTCACGAGGTACGTCGCAACGCCGACCTGCAACCCGTGCAAACGCGGTCGTGAGGAAGTCGCGTCGAGGGCGTGCGAGATCAGGTGCTCGCTCCCGCTCGCCGGTCGAGACGAGCCGCAAATCTCCATCGCAATGCCGTTCAACAGCAGTGCTGTGGCCAGCAACCGAATGCCGTGCAGATCCAGCGTCGGGTTGCTCATGTACGAGTAGATGGTGCCGTCAGACATCAACGCCGAGAAGTCATCGACGGGTTCGCCGGTGGCGTGGAACGCGAGCTTCCAGTCCCGCACTGCGGTGAACTTCGCCACCAAATCACCAACCCCCGAGAGCGTCAGGATTCGTGGCGAGTCGCGGCAGACGGCGGTGTCAACCACGACCCCGAACGGTAAAGCCGCGGGCAGCGACCGCCGCTTTCCGCGAACCGTGAGGCTCGACTGTGGGCTACAGAACCCATCGTTCGAGAGTGACGTCGGCACCGCGTAGTACGGCAACCGCGCCAGGAAGGCGACGTACTTCGCCACGTCGAGTGCCTTGCCGCCGCCGACACCCACCACCGCCGAGGCGAGTTTCGGCAAGTCCGCGAACAACCTCGCTGTGGACTCCAGATCGTTGTCGGCCACCTCCACCCACGCGACGGGTTCGATGGCGTGTTCCTTGAGGCTGTTTCTGACTCGCTCCGGCAGCGGCGACGCGAGTCCCTTGCTGACCAATACCGCGACCTTGCGGTGCCCCCCGCGATGGAGGTAGAGGCCGAGCCGGTCGAGTGCCCCTTCCTTGACCCGCACGAGCGTCGGAATCGCGATCTGAGTCGGTCGGAGCATGTCAGCTTCCCCTCTGGATCAAGGCCCTCGCGATGTCGGACCATGCCGCGAACGGCTGGAACTCCAGTCCCTCTTGCTTCAGCACGTCCGCGAGATCGCCGCGTGCAAATCGCAGTTCTCCGGGAACGAGGCGAGCAGGGTCTGCGTCGGGGAAGCCGTCGCCGGCGAACGCGACCTCAACGCCTTCCGCGATGAGCTTCCGCACGACCTCGGTCTTGTTCACGCCCAGCGTCGTGGACAGGAACGGCGACCCCGTCGGCATCTCCATCAGCAGCCCCTTCCCGGCCTCGAATCGCCCCGGGTTCGAATGCACTTCCAACTCCACGCCCGCAGCACCGAGTAGTCGCCGGATGTACCAGTCGCACCCCGCTGATGTGACGACCACGTCCCAGCCCGCCCCGCGGAGTTCGGCAACCGCACCGGGGAGCCGTTGGTCCAGTTCCATACGCTCGACCACCACGAGAACCTCGGCTTCGCTCGCTCGTATACAGGCGAAGTACCTCCGCAACGCCTCGAAGTGGGTGACCGTGCCCGCACGATACTCGGCCCAATAGTCTGGCGTGCCGGGCGGCAACAGCGATTCGGTCACGAGCTTGTAGAAGTCGTGGCGTGTCATCGTGCCGTCGAAGTCGCTGACCAGAACCCGCCGCTGTAACACCATCTGTTCATCCTCGACTTAACTTACCGTGCCAGCTTCGAGAACCGTCGTGCCGCCCCCACCAGCACGAGCAGGCCCGCGAAGGTCGAAATCAGGAGCATGGTTACCACGCCAGGGTCTTCCCGAAAGTTCTCCGTCGCGATGAGCAACGCCGCCGCAATGTTTCGCTGCCCCGTCCCCACTCCGAGCACCGACCGTGTTGAAGGGTTCGGGCCGCCGAGCACATAGCCCCCCCCCCACGTGAGAGCGAGATACACACCACCCCAACCGCGACTGCCCCGGTGCCGAAAGTTCCAAGCATTGCCCGGAAGTTCAACCCGATCAGCAGCAAAACCGCCAGCAACATGCTGACGTTCGAAACGACTTTTAAGTCAAGCCGCAGCTCCAGTGAACGCAGCACCCTCAGGCTCTTCACGTATACACCGACCGACAGCGGCAACAGCATCGTGAACAGCAACGGCT
>JAIOPV010000031.1 GCA_021413735.1 Planctomycetota bacterium | reverse complement strand
TCGACGCTCACAAATCGCTTACTCCGTCACGACGCAGCCCTGCGACACCGTCACGTTGAAATACTTCGCCTTCGGATGATGCACCACAATCGCCGTCGTGCTCTGCTCAGGTTCCAGTTGGAACTGATCCGTCAGCGTGATGCCCACTCGCGTCGGGTCGATCAGCGTGAACAGCGGTGCCTGATCCTCCAGGTTCGGGCACGCCGGGTAGCCGAACGCATACCGTCGACCGCGATAGTGGCCCTTGAACAATTTCCGGATCTCGGGTGCGTCGTCGGCACCGAAGCCCCACTCGCGGCGCAGTTCGCGGTGGAAATACTCGGCCAGCGCCTCCGCCGACTCGACGCCCAGGCCATGCAGGAACAGGTAATCCTGATACTTGTCGGCAGCCCGCAGTGCGTTGCACGCTCGCGTGATTTCGTGGCCCATCGTCACGGCCATGAACGAGACGTAATCGACGGCTTTCCCATCGCGTGCCGGTTCGACGTAATCCGCAAGGCAGAGGTAATCGCCGAACTCCTGCCGCGGGAAGTCGAACGTGACTCGCTCCGTCTTGAGGTCGTCCTCGAAGATGGTGAGCTTCGTACCGTCGCTCGCTGCGGGGAAGAACCCATACGCAACCGCTGGCCGCAGGATGTTCTCGCGCAGAACGTATTCCTTGAGCCGTGCGAGTGCGGGCTCGGCCGTGTTCTTGATCTGCTCCGCGTACACCTTTGGATCGACGCCGCCTTTCTCGAAGCCCCACTGCGTACTGAACAGCGTGCGTTCGTTGAGGAACTCGAAGATTTCACGCATGTCGAAGTCGGTGCGGATGCGTGACCCGATGAACGGCGGCACCGGAATGTTCGCTGCACGCGAAAGGCCAGGCGAACGAGCAGGGAGCGGTTGGCTGTTCCGTTTGATCGGCTCGCGAACTGAAATGTGCTCGCCGTTCGATCCATTCACGCTTGCCGCCTCGACTTCCTTCGGGTCGCGGTTCCGTGCTGCTTGCGCCATACCTTTCAGTGCGACGCTGCCGACCCGCTGGATCTTCTTCCGCGCGGCCAGTTCATCCATGACACGCAGCCCCTCGAACGCATCCGACCCATAGTGCAGGTCGCCGCGGTAGATTGCTCGCAGGTCGTGCTCCACATACCGACGGTTCAACGCCGCACCGCCAAGAATCACCGGCGGCGCCAGCCCGCGTTCGTTCAGCGTGATGAGGTCTTCCTTCATGATGACCGTGGACTTCACGAGAAGCCCCGACATGCCGATCGCGTCGGCGTCCTGCTTCTGGAACTCCGCGATCATGCTCTCCACCGGCTGCTTGATGCCGAGGTTGTAGACCTTGTAGCCATTGTTCGTGAGGATGATGTCCACGAGATTCTTGCCGATGTCGTGAACGTCGCCCTTCACGGTTGCCAGCACAATTTTGCCCTTCTCGGAACCGCTGACCTTCTCCATGAACTTTTCGAGGTACGCGACGGCTGCCTTCATCACCTCCGCCGATTGCAGCACGAACGGCAACTGCATCTGCCCGCTGCCGAACAGATCGCCGACGACCTTCATGCCGTCGAGCAGAACCTTGTTGATGATGTCGAGCGGCGAATAGCGTTCGCGTGCCGCGTCGAGGTCCGCGATGAGCGTTTCACGCCGACCCTGGATGATCGCTTGCCGTAAGCGTTCCTCAACGGTTTCGCCGAGCGATTGGCCTTTCTTCGACTCGGTTTTCTTGTCGGCGTAGTGCGCCATCAGCTCTTGCAGCGGGTCGCCAGTGGAACGGTCATCGAACAGCAAACGACGGCACAGCTCCTTACCGGTGTCGTCGATGCTCGACAACGGCATGATCTTCGCGGCGTGCAGGATGGCCGAGTCGAGGCCGTATTCGAGGGCGTAATGCAGGTACATGCTGTTGAGCACTTGCCTGGTGTATGGCGTCAGCCCGAACGAGCAGTTCGACAACCCGACGTGCGTGAGTGCCCCCGGCAAGTTCTGCTTGATAAGCTTGATCGCCTCGAACGTCTCGATGGCCGACTTACGGGTTTGCTCCATGCCCGTCGAAACGGGGAACACGAGCGGATCGAACATGAGGTCGGTCGGCTGGATTCCGTATTCGTTCACGACGATGTCGTAGATGCGGGCGGCACACTCGAACTTCCACTGTGCGGTGTCGGCCTGTCCCTTTTCGTCGATCGTGAGCGCGACCAACCCCGCCCCGTACTTCTTGGCGAGGATCGTCTTCGGGTCGAGCGTCTTGCGACCGTCTTCGAGGTTGATCGAGTTGATGATCGCCTTGCCGCTGCACAGCTTCAGCCCGGCCTCGATCACCGGCACCTCGGTGCTGTCGAGCATGATCGGCTTCGTCAGCACGGCGTTGTAACGCTTGATCGTCTCTCGCATGTCGCGCACGCCGTCGCGGCCGACGTAATCGACGCACACATCGAGAACGTGAACCCCTTCGCGTTCCTGCTCGCGGGCCATTTCGGTGAGGCCGTGCCAGTCTTCCTTTTCGAGGAGTTGCTTGAACTTCCGCGAACCGTTCGTGTTCGTGCGCTCGCCGACCAGCAACGGCCGCGGCTCGGTAAGCAGTTCTTGCCCCGATAGCAGGCTCGACACCATCGGCAGGTACGTTGGCGTTCGGAGTTTCGCCTTCTTGCCGTGGGTTCGCTTCACGACAGCCGCGAGGTGCTCATTCGTGGTGCCGCAACATCCGCCGATGATGTTGACGCCGAACTCGGTGACGTACCGATCCAGCCAATCGGCAACCGTTTCCGGATTCATCGGAAAGTACGTTTCGTCTCCCCGCGTCTCAGGGATGCCTGCGTTAGGCAGGATGCTCAACATCTTCCCGCAATGTCGGCTGAGATGCCGGATGCTGTCGAGCATTGTCTCGGGGCCGACGCCGCAGTTCATGCCGATGACGTCGATCTCGTCGAGCGGTTCGAGTGCGACCAGCGCCGCGGGAATGTCCGTGCCCGGGAGCATCTTCTGGTTGGCGTCGATGATCGTGAGCTGCACCATGAGCGGCAACCGCACGCCCATCCGCTTCATCTCCTCGATGGCGGTGATGGCGACGCACTTCGCTTGCAGCAGGTCGAAACAGGTCTCGATGAGGATGGCATCGACCCGTTCCTCGATCATGACGCGGATTTGCTGGCGGTAGGCTTCTGCGAGCGAGTCGAAGTCGATCCAGATGGCGGGGTCGATGATGGAGGGCATCTTCGTGCCCGGCCCGATGGAGCCGATCACGAACCGCGGCTTGTCCGGCGTGGCGAACTCCGCGGCCGCTTCCTTCGCGAGCCGGATGTTGAGTCGGTTTATCTCGGTGAGCTTGTCGCCCATGCCGAAATCGTCGAGCACGATCTGCGAGGCGTTGAAGGTGTTCGTTTCGACGCCGTCGCAACCCGCGGCGAAGAACCCGCGGTGAATGTCCTTGATCCACTCGGGGTGCGTGTAGACGAGCGCATCCGAGAGGTTCATCAAATGCTTGCCGTTCGGCGCGTAGCCCCAGTCCTTGTCGGTCGGTTTATACTTGTGGAGGCTCGTTCCCATGCCGCCGTCGAGGATGACGACACGTTCGCGGGCCAGATTCAGAAAGGGGTGGCTGAAGGCGGTCGGCATTACGGGGTCCGTGCGGTGAAAGTGGGCACAAGTATTTGTACCGGAAATTGGGCGAGGTCTAAGAGGGATTCGCGTAGAAGACGGCAGGTTCGGACTCTGGCGAACCCCGATCAGCCGTTTTGAAGTCTCGCTGTTTGGTTTTGGTAATTAGCCCTGGAAGGGCGGCGGATGGTAGCCAGGGGTGAAGTGAGCGAAGCGAACGAAGCCCCTGGTCCCGGAGCGACCGTGGTTCCCGGTCTTCGTCGACGTTTCCAGGGGTTGCGCTTCGCTCTACCCCTGGCTACCATCCGTCGCCCTTTCCAGGGCTAATACAATCTTCGCATGAGCCGCGAAAAACATCTGCAACGAGTTCTGGATTGTGGCATCGTCGCCGTCGTGCGATTTTCCGATCCGGGGCCGCTCGTCGAAGTCGTGAAGGCACTCGCCGACGGTGGCGTCACCGTAGCCGAAGTCACGTTCACGGTGCCGAACGCACTGGAAGTGATTCGTGCCGCGAAGCAGCAACTCGGCGACCGCATTCTGCTCGGAGCCGGTACGGTGCTCGACACCGAAACCGCACGAGCGGCATTTCTGGCGGGAGCGGAGTTCCTCGTGTCGCCGAGCTTGAATCTCGACGTCATCAAGATGGCCCGGCGCTATGACAAGCTCATCATGCCCGGTGCCTTCACGCCGACAGAAGTGGTCGCTGCGTGGGAAGCGGGCGCTGATATCGTGAAGATATTCCCGGCGGAAATCGTCGGGCCGGCGTTCTTCAAGGCAATGCGTGGACCGTTGCCGCAAGTGAAGCTGATGCCGACCGGGGGTGTCGATCTCACGACCGCCAGCGAATTCCTGAAGGCCGGAGCTGTGTGCCTGGGCGTCGGCAGTCAGATGGTGGACCCGAAACTCGTCGCAGCGCGTGACTTCGCGAAGATCACCGCGCTGGCGAAGCAGTACGTCGAGATCGTGCAGAAGCACAAAGCCGGTTGAAACGGATTGCGAGCCACGGGGTTTATCCCCGTGGTCTGAGTACCAAATGCCCACGGGGATAAACCCCGTGGCTCGCAAGACTCCAATATTCCGCAATTACCCATGCCTGATCTCATTGCCTTCGGCGAAGTCATGGTTCGGCTGGCTCCGCCGCACTTTCAGCGGTTGGAACAGGCCCGTTCGCTCGACATCGAAATCGGCGGCGCGGAATTCAACACCGCTGCTGGCCTGACTCGCCTCGGACGCACGGCCGGGTGGGTGTCACGCTTACCCGACAATCCACTCGGCAAGCTCATCGCAAATCGCGTCCGTGAAGCGGGCGTCTCCACGGATTTCGTGCAGTACGTACCCGACGCACGCTGCGGGCTGTACTTCCTCGAATTCGGAGCGTCGCCGCGACCGAGTTCCATTCTCTATGACCGCAAGGATTCTGCGACTGCGGGTGTGGCTTGCGGCATGTTCGACTGGCCGAAGATTTTCACCGGGGCAAAGTGGTTCCACGTCACGGGCATCACAGCGGCTTTGAGTTTCGGCGCTGCGGAAGTGGTCGATGAGGCGATGCACGCGGCTCACGCTGCGAACATGAGCGTGAGCGTCGATCTGAACTACCGCTCAAAGTTGTGGACACGCGAACATGCCTCGCAAGTGATGGGGCTGTTGCTGCCGATGTGTGATGTGCTGATTGCGAGCGAGGCCGATGCGGAACATCTGTTCGGCATCACCGGCAACGACTTCACGGAAGTGGCGAAGCAACTCGTCGATAAGTTCGGCGTGAAGACGGTGGTTGGCACGCGACGCGAGGCTGATCTTGTGTGGAAGAACAAGTTCGCGTGTGTCGGCTACTCAGCGGGCAAGACGTACGAGTCTGCGTGGTACGAAGTCGAGATCGTGGATCGCCTCGGGGCTGGCGATGCGTTGGCGTCGGGGTTGATTCACGGCCTGCTCGACGGCGACTTGAAGAAGGGCGTCGATTACGGTGCTGCGATGGGTGCGTTGAAGCACACGATTCCCGGTGACATTCCGTGGATCAATCGCGACGAGGTCGAAGCGGCACTGAAGGGCCAGGGATTGCGGATCAAACGATGACACCATTCACCCTGTCCCGTGCCGAGGTTCGCGAACTCGACAAGCGTTGCATCGAGGGGTTCGGCGTGCCCGGCGTCGTGCTCATGGAGAATGCTGGTCGTGGATGTGCGGAACTGCTAATGCGGTTGAACCCGGAACGCAAGCCGACGGTGATACTGTGTGGCCCCGGCAACAACGGCGGCGACGGCTTCGTGATCGCACGGCACCTCGACAACCACGGCTGGCCGGTCAATATTCACATCTTCGCGAGGCACAACCGCAAGGCCACCGACGCCGACATCAACTTCGACATCCTGTACACCGCAGGCATCCACTTCACGCAGTACCGCCCAGAATTGTTCGACCAGCCACATCGCGATCACTTCGCAAAGCAGGCGTTGCCGATCACCGGATGGGTGGTTGATGCTCTTTTCGGCACAGGGTTGTCGCGGTCGCTAGCCGCACCGTTCGACTGGCTTGTTGGCGTCGTGAACGATTCCGGCGCTCCCGTTCTCGCGGTCGATATCCCCTCTGGATTGGACTGCGACACCGGCGAACCGCTCGGTCCAACTATTCGTGCAACGCACACGGCCACGTTCGTCGCGCCGAAACGCGGCTTCCTCAACCCCGCTTCTCGCGAGTGGACAGGCGAGGTTCACGTAATCGACATTGGCGCACCCCGGGTGTTGGTGGAAGAATACCGCAACCGAACCGGCGAGCGGCCGGCGTAAGCCGGCTGTTCTTTGGAAATAGCAGCAAAGGAACAGCCGGTTGACACCGGCCGCTCGCCCAGAGACACACGCATGGACGCCCTGCCATTCCTCGCCACTGCGAACCCGAAACGCCAGCCGATCTACGTTCTCTTGGGCGATGAGGATTTCCTCAAACGCCTCGCACGCGATCGCATCATCTCGAACTCGCTCGGCGACGCTGACCCATCGTTCGCCATGTCCGTGTTTGCTGGCGACAAACTCGATTTCTCCACGATCCGCAACGAACTCGACACGCTGCCGTTCCTGGCCCCGTGCCGCGTCGTGATCGTCGAGAACGCCGACCCGTTCGTCACCGAACACCGGCAAACACTGGAGCAATACTGCACGAAGCCGAGTTCCGTCGGCGTGCTGATTCTCGATGTGAAATCCTTCCCCGAAACCACGAAGCTCGCGAAGGCACTGCCCGACGCTGGCAAGATTTCGTGCAAGTCGCCGCCGCCGTACAAGCTGCCGGCGTGGTGCGTCGAGTGGGCGAAGACTCGCCACAACAAGAAGCTCGCGGCCGACGCTTCAGAAATGCTGGTCGAACTGGTCGGCACGGGAATGGGCCTGCTCGATCAGGAACTCGCCAAGCTCGCGAGCGCTGCCGGTGCGAAGCCTGCTATCGCCGCTGCCGACGTGGCGAAGCTCGTCGGTCGCAGTAAGGCGGCGGACGTGTTCCGCATTATGGATGCCGTCGGCGAGGGGAAGCCCGGCGAAGCGTTGAGCATTCTCGAAGACCTCTTCGCGGAAGGCGAAGACCCCATGGCGATTCTCGGTCCGTTGACGGCACAGTTGCGGAAGCTCGCGGCCGTGGGGCGGTTCGTATCCGACGGGTTGCCGCTCGGCGAAGCGATGAACGCGGCCAAGGTTCCGAACTGGGATAAGGCTCGTCTGAGTTGCGAGAAGCAGGTCAAGCACCTCGGTCGGCGACGGCTCGACAAACTCACCGAATGGCTGACGGAGATTAACATCGGGCTGAAGGGCGGCAATCCGCTTCCGGAGCGGGTGCAGGTCGAGCGGTTGGTGGTGATGCTGGCCCGCCCCCGCGAAGACGCGAAGAAGTGACACGGCTTTGCGAGCCACGGGGTTTATCCCCGTGGGTGTCGAGAGAAGAAAAGACCACGGGGATAAACCCCGTGGCTCGCTTCACCAGATCCGCCCGCGTATACTCGCCAGAAGCACTCCAACACCCGCCCGCAACGGCCAGGAACTCCCCAGATGCACAGCTCAATGTGGCCGTTACGGTTCGTCGCCATCGTGGTCGCATTCGGACTTGTCGCGTGGGTCGGCAACAGTTCCGGCACCGCACAGAAACCCGCCACGGATGCGAAGGCCGAATACGCCGCGAAGGTTCAGCCGATCCTCAAGAAATACTGCCTCGACTGCCATTCCACGAAAGCCCAGAAAGGTCACCTCGATCTCGAACGATTCGCGTCGGTCGATGAGATTCGCAAGGATTTGAAGCCGTGGCAGAGCATGATCGAACAGATCGAAACCGGCGAGATGCCACCGAAGGGCAAGCCACAACCCACCGCCGACGAGAAGAAACAACTCACCGCGTGGGTTCACGGGTTCCTCGAAAACGAAGCGAAATCGCGTTCCGGCGACCCCGGTTTCGTGCCGCTGCGGCGACTCAGCAACGCCGAGTACAACTACACCATTCGCGACATCACCGGCGTCGATCTGCAACCGACACGCGAGTTCCCCGCCGACGGTGCCGCAGGCGAAGGTTTCACCAACGCAGCCGAATCGCTTTCGGACATTTCCCCTGCTCTGTTCACGAAGTACCTGAACGCCGCGAAGGATCTCTCCGAGCGAGCCGTGTTGCTTCCCGATGGTTTCCGCTTCTCGCTGGGCAAAACTCGTCGCGAGTGGACCAACGAAGGCACCGACGCATTGCGGAAAGTCTACGCTGGTCTCGCGAGCGCCGACGGCAAACTGAACTTCCAGCCGTATCTCGCCGCAACTGGGCGGAACCGTGACGCACTCACTGCGGGGAAGACCACGCTCGAAGCGGTCGCGGCGCAAGAAAAGCTGAACGCGAAGTACCTCGGCGTGCTGTGGTCGACGCTCATGGACAAGACGCCGTCGCAACCGCTCGATTCCATCCGGGCGAAGTGGCGAACGGCGACCGAGAAAGACGTTCCCGCGCTCGTCGCCGAGATCACCGCTTGGCAAACGGCACTGTGGAAGACGGTTCGCGTCGGCAGTTACGTGCAGGAAAGTTGGGGTGCGAACGCCGGCGGCAAGAAGGGCTATGCCGAGAGCGTCGCACGGCAAGTTGCGGTCGATCCGCCCGCGGTCGATTCCGTTCCGCTACGAGTGGCGGTGAAGCCCGCTCCGGGTCAGTCGGAGGTCGTCCTTTATCTCACGGCGCTGGAAGCCGGTGCCGATGCCGGACCGGTGATCTGGCAGCGGCCGCGATTCGAGGGAGCGGGCAAGCCGCCACTGTTGCTGAAGGATTACGCACAGTTCGGTCCCGCGTTCGAGGTCGATTACCCGAGTGCGTTCGCGAACAGTGCCAAGTATCTCGCAGCTGCAATCGAAGCCGCGAACGACAAGAAGCTCTCCGTCGAGGAACTCGCCAAGAAGCACGACATCGACGCGGCGTTCCTCAAGAAATGGATTGGCGTCCTCGCGGTCGAGCCGTTCAAGAAAGATGCGGATTCCGAAGCGGTTGGCCGCGTGGTTCCGCTCGTCGTACTCGAACTGCTCGAAGAGAAAACGCCTGCGGTCGATAACTTCCCCGCGATCAAAGGTTGGCGGAAGAAGGGCACCGAACTGCCCGTGCTGGTGACCAACGCGTCCGACAAGAACGAACAGATTCCGGGTCGCGTGTCGGCTCGTGGCGTGGCAGTGCATCCGATGCCAAAGGAGTTCGTTGCAGTTGCGTGGAAGAGCCCCATCGCCGGAAGCGTGAAGGTTGCCGCGAAGATCACTCACTCGCATCCGGCGTGCGGGAACGGTGTCGCGTGGTGGCTCGAACACCGTCGCGATACTCGCGCCGTGGTGATCGGCGAAGGGCCGGTCGATCTCGGTGGCGCAGCACAACCGCCCACGAAAACGCTGAAAGTGGAGAAGGGCGATGTCGTCGTTCTCGCTGTCGATGCGAAGGACGAGAACCACGTCTGCGACATGACGGAGATTGCGTTCACGGTCACGGAAACCGAGAATCCGAGCCGCGAATGGGATCTGGCGAAGGACATCGCGAACACCATCTCCGACGGCAACCCGCACGCCGACAAGCACGGCAACAAAGACACCTGGAGTTTCGTTCGCGGACCGTCGCGACCACTCGGAAAGGGGATTGCTTCGATCATCCCCGCGACTTCACTCCTCGGAAAATGGCGAGACGCGGCAAGCGATCCGAAGCGGCAAGACGAAGCCACGAAGCTCGCGGAGGGTGTGCAATCACTTCTCTCGGGGGCGCGGCCTGCACAGGAAAAGTCGCCGGATCGCGTGCTGTACGACGGCCTTGTTTCGTCCGAGAGTACGCTGTTCCAGGGCCTCGATCCCGCGAAGCTCGGCAAGCCGCGACCGGGTGCGAAGCAGTACGGTCTTCCGAAAGAACGCTTCGGCAAGCCCGACGACGCGAGCATTCTCACCCGCGATGCCGTGATCGAAGTGCGTCTTCCGGCCGCGTTGTTCCTGGGTCGCGAGTTCGTGGTGGAAGGCAAAGTCGAAGCGGTCGGTGATCGCGTGGTGCAGTTCCAGGTTCTCACCGCGGCCCCCGGTCCAGATGTTCGCCTGGATGCGAAGGTCCCGGTTGTGGCGTCGCCGTCGAGCAGTGCGTACAAGCAACTCGTGGCGGGCAGCGCCGAGTTCCGCAAAGTGTTCCCGCTATTCCTCTGCTTCCCGCAGGTCGTCCCCACGGATGAAGTCGTGTCGCTGAAGATGTTCCATCGCGAGGACGAACCCCTCGCACGCCTGTTCTTGAACGACGAGCAAATCAAGCACCTCGACCGACTGTGGGCCGAACAACGGTTCGTGAGTCGGCAGCCGGTCGCGGAGTACGACTACCTTCCGCAATTCATGGCATACACCACGCAGGACACGCCCAAGGATTTCCAACAGTTCTTCGTTGATCGCAAGCCGGTGTTCAAGCAACGTGCCGACGACTTCGAGAAAGATGTTGAAGCGGCGATTCCGAAGCAACTCGATGCGGTGCTGGCGTTCGCGGAGAAGGCGTATCGTCGGCCGCTGACCGACAAGGAGAAGGCGGAACTGCTGACGCTGTACAAGGCGATTCGCGAAAAGGGTGCGGGTCACGAGGAAGCGTTCCGGGGCGTGCTGTCGCGGGTGTTCGTGTCGCCGGCGTTCCTGTTCCGCATCGAGCAATCGCCGAAGGGTGTCGCCCCCGGCAACGTGAATGATTGGGAACTCGCCACGCGATTAAGCTACTTTCTGTGGGCGTCGGCACCCGACGAGGAACTGCGCAAACTCGCGGCGGCGGGGCAACTGCGAGAACCGAAGGTTCTCGCGGCACAGACGCAACGCATGCTGAAGGATGAGCGATTACGGTCGCTCGCGATCGAGTTCGGCACGCAATGGTTGCACGTCCGCGGTTTCGACGAACTCAAGGAAAAGAACGAGAAGTTGTTCCCGACGTTCGACGCGAAACTGCGGGCTGCGATTTACGAGGAATCGATCCTGTTCTTCCAGGATTTGTTCCAGAGCGACCGCGCCGTGACGCAAATTCTTGACGCGGATTACACGTTCCTCAATGACACGCTCGCGAAGCACTACGGCATCCCCGGGGTGAGTGGCCCGCAGTTCCGCCGTGTCGAGGGCGTGAAGAAGTTCGGTCGTGGCGGGGTGCTCGGACTGGCGAGCGTGCAGACGAAGGAAGCCGGCGCCTCGCGAACGAGTCCGGTGTTGCGTGGCAACTGGGTGGTGGAAACGCTGCTCGGCGAGAAGTTGCCGAAGCCGCCCGCGAACGTGCCGCAACTCCCGGAGGAAGAGGGCGGCGCCGACAAGCTCACGATGCGTCAGCAGGTGGAGAAGCATACGCGGGTCGAGTCGTGTGCCGTGTGCCATGTGCGCATCGATCCGTTCGGCTTCGCACTGGAGAAGTACGACCCCATTGGTCGCTTGCGTGAGAAAGACCTCGGCGGCTTGCCGGTGGATGCCAAGTCGAAGCTGAAGGACGGCACTGAGTTCGAGGGCATCGACGGCTTGCGAACGTATCTCCTCACGAAGAAGAAGGACGTGGTCGTGCGGTTGTTCTGCAAGCGTCTGTTGGGGTACGCGTTGGGTCGTGCGGTGACGCTTTCCGACACGGCGTTGCTCGACGAGATGGTGTCGGAGTTGAACAAGAACGAGGGTCGCGTGTCGGCGGCGGTGCAGGTGATTGTGAAGAGTCCGCAGTTCCGCATGGTTCGCGGCAGCGAGTTCACGGAGTAACGAATGTAGTTTAGCCGCGTCGCGGCTAAACTAGACGATGGTTTTGTCGGAGAAACGGCACCAATTCGGAAAAAGGCTACCCAAGTTGCCCACGGCGTGGTAAAGATGGAGTGCGAACGGTACGAATACACTCGTAAGACCCGCGTTTGTACGCTGGCAGCCGTCCGAAGAGGGTGACCATGACCCGCATGTCGCGTGAGTTTTCTCTGGTGTTGCTCGGCGCCGGCCTCCTCACAGCCGGCTACTTCGCCTGGCCCGAACCCGACTTCGAGAAGCGAGCCGACGAACAGGCCGCCCGTCGAACCGGCACCCGCACCGGTGGCAGTCACATTCTGTTCATCGGCCACTTCGGTGGCGGATCTGGCTCCGTGAGTGGCGGTGGCCGCTCCGCGGCGTTCGCCAGCGTCTCCAAGGGTGGGCTCGGATCCATCGGTGGCCGCGTCAGTGGTGGCGGCGGCTGACCCGTTGCGAATGAAAAGTTCAGAAGGAAAAGGGAAAAATCGTAAGACGGCACCCTCTGCGTGCCTCAGTCTTGCCATTTTTCCCTTTTCTCTTTGAACTTTTCCCTTTCCACTCTCCCAGGAGGGGCTGCCGTGCGCCGAGTCAGCATCGACCCCCGAATCGGCTGGCAAAAGCGAGTCGAAGAATACGGCCTGTATTACCACACAATTCGCGACGAACCCTACTGGGACGAATCCGCCTGCTACCAGTTCACGAACTACGAAATCGACACCATCGAGCAGGCCACACAATCGCTGCACGAGATGTGCATGGAGTTGGTGCAGGAAGTCATCGACAAGCGAATGTTCGGCCTCTTCCTCATCCCACACGAATATGAAGAGTACGTCATCCGGTCGTGGGAACAGCGTGAACCCTCGGTTTACGGGCGGTTCGATCTCGCGTTCGATGGCGTCGGTGCTCCCAGGCTGCTCGAATACAACGCCGACACGCCGACGGGATTGGTCGAAGCGGCCGTCGCGCAGTGGGTCTGGCTCAAGGACATCGACGAACGGGGCGATCAGTTCAACAGCATTCACGAGCGGTTGATCGACGCCTGGAAGATGATCCACGAGAAGGACAGTGGACCGATCCATTTCGCCGCGATGACGAAGACCGACAGCCCGGAAGACTACATCACCGCCGAATACATGCGGGACACCGCGATTCAGGCTGGCTTCAAGACCTCGTTCATCGACATCACCGAAATCGGCTGGGATCGCGTCCGCAATGTGTTCGTCGATAACACTGGCTTTCCGATTCACCGTTGTTTCAAGCTGTATCCGTGGGAATGGATCTTCCGCGAAGAGTTCGGGCCGAACATCCCCAAAGGTTCAACGCGGTGGGTCGAACCCGCCTGGAAGTCGATCTTGAGCTGCAAGAGCATCCTGCCGCTGCTCTACGAACGGCACCCCGATAGCCCGTTCCTGCTGCCCGCGTCGTTCGATCCGCTGCCGAGCGGAAGCTACGTCCGCAAGCCGGTTCACGCTCGCGAAGGCGCGAACATTCAGGTGGTCATCGACGGGAAACCATCCTTCGAGACCGACGGACCATACGCGAGTCCGCCGTATGTGTATCAGGCGCTCGCCACGGAATTGAAGCCGCACGACGGGCGTTATCCAGTGCTCGGTAGTTGGGTCGTCAACGGCGTTGCGTGCGGTCTGGGAATTCGCGAAGATGATTCGCTCGTGACACGCAATACGAGCCGGTTCGTACCGCACACGATGGTGGGATAATCCTTGACTCGCGGCACGGGGTTTCGCGTCATGGCACAGACGTTCGTATTCGAGGAACTGGACAACAACACCCGAAGCTACCTGACGACGATCCGTGATTCGTCGGGAGCCGAAGCACCTGGGATATTCGCGCCGACCAGTTCGACGCTGGCCGGGTGCGGATGTGTCAGCGGAATCATTGTCATCGTGGGTACGCTCATCGTCACGCTCACGACGATGGTCGATGTCATCCTCAAAGATCCCGGTCGGGTGGCGATGCTCCAAACCGCGGGCTTCCTCCTCGGTGGTTGGCTCCTGTTCGCCGGTCATCGTTCCAGCAGTCGCGGTAGCAAGACGATGGCGGGGCACTGGGTCTACGTCGATACGCTGCACCTGTACGAAGCCTACCGCGAGTTGGTGTCGGTCACGCAGATCGACGACGTTGTCGAGGCGAACTTCACGCATAACTACAACAACGGCGCATACCAGAACAGCATCGTGCGGGCACTGCGTGGCAAAGGAACGGCGTTCTCGGTCACTGTGAACAACGAGCTTCGCGCCGAGCAAATGGTGGTGTTCCTGAATTATCTGGCCTGGGCACGCAGTCCCGAAGGCGGCGAGAGGGCGAGTCTGCCACCGGCCGTTCTGGGCGGGTTGGCTCGATACGTCGCGGAGAACGATTCTGAACCGAAGGATCACGAAGGCAACATCAACCTGAAGCTGGTTGCGGTCGATGTCACTGAGGTGCCAGAAGAACCACTGCGAGAAGGCCGTGCCACACCGTCGTTCATGCCGTATGTGCTCATGCTTGTTGGAGGCATACTCAGCTTCGTCGTGATGAAAGAAGTGGTGAATCCGCCGATTCACGACGACGCGATCTACAGCGCAGTCATCGAGGAGAACTGCGAGCCGTGGTTCCTTCAGATGTACCTGCTCGACGAAACCAACAACACACGCCACCGAGATCAGGTTAAAGCGCGGCTCGCGCAAGAATACAACAAGGCCATCAGTGCCGTCAAAGTGCAACCAGTCAGCGACCCGGAACTTCGCAAGGGAATGGCCAAGATTCTTGAGTCGCTGAAAGAGACGATTCGACCGGTTGTGTCGCTGAAAGTGTCGGAGGGCGGGGTTGGACCGAAGACCGGAGCAGAGAAGCGAGTCGAGAAACTGAGAGACGATCTGGTTGGGAAGGTGGACGGAAAGAAAGTGAATGGCGAGTCGAAGGATCCCGACTACTTCGTGGCCGAAGGCGGAATCATGGGGAAGATGGCTCAGCTCATGCCGCCGGTTCAGCCGAGAGAGCCGGGAGCAACCTTCCCGATTCCGCGCACGGCCGTGGGTATCCAGCTCATCGAGTTCGCCTCGCAACCGGACGACGCACCGCACGCGCACTTCGAGATCAGTTACGAGTTCGTTCCGGTTGAAAACATCAAGGACCGCTATCGCTTGAAAGCGAAGGTCGAGATTCGGACAGACCTCGATGCAGCGCCCGTTGCGGTTTACAAAGAGGAGTTGCCGCAGCAGTTCACGGAGAGCGAATTCGGCAACCAACTCGATCAACTCAAGAACCGCCTGCTGATCGGGCTTGTCGGGCCACCGGGAGTGATGATGGGGCAACCGGGGAATCTTCCCAATCCGTTCGGCCCGTGACAGGCTGAGCCACCGCGAAATGCGATAACCGAATCTATCCCACGCTGACGCCAACGAGCACGTCGTAGCCAGCGTGGGCTCCCACCGCGATGCCAAATCCTCGGAACACGAACAACAACGTGAAGTACAACCCGGCGCTGGTGCGGAACACGAAGTAGTCCGCACGCATCGGTTCGCCATACGGCCCGATGTGATGTGCTGCCGCGAATGCGAGCGCCGTCGTTGCCGTGGCGAGCAACAACGCTATCACATTCGGAATCTGCAACACCCGCAGCGTCGCGAGCAGTCCGACGAACAGCACGAGACGAAACAGCACTTCTTCGTAGATACCCGCACCGATGAACGTGAGAATCTTCGCCATCGGTGTGGGCTGTCCGGCGATCTGGAGATGCACGCCAAGACCATCGAGGATTGGCCCGAAGTTCCTGCTGAATTGCCACAGCCCGACCGCGAACAGACAGCTCTCGAACGCCATGCCGAAGATCGTCGTCACGAGATCGGTTGGCCGATCCGACCATCGCCACCAACTCCAGATGAGCATGACAGCGACGACCACAGCGGGCGCAGCGAGGACTTGCCCAACGCCAAAACGCTCAAGCCCCCAGCGAAGCCAGGCGTCGGCACCGTTTCGGATGTGGTCTGCTTGGTTGCCGCCGAGCCACAGCACGCCGCCCTCGTAGACCGCGAGCAGCGGCACGAGAAACAGCAGGCACGCCCACGGATGGCGAGTGGAACTGAGATAGTTGCCCATGTGTTCAAATCTTGGTGAGCGTCGTTAGCCCGACGGTTGTCCCAGCACCGTCGGGCTAACGCCTCGACGCTCATTAGCAGAGATCGGGATATCGTGCGCCGAGCACCTGTCGGCGGCGGTCGGTTGGCAGCGCACGCAGGATGCCGCCACGGTCCACGGTTGCGAGGTCAATGTGTTCGGGGTGCGGCAACAACACGCCATGAGCATCAGCTAACACAGCGATCACGGGGCGGCCCGGGGTGCGTGGATCGGCTGGATTCGGATGATTCGCAGCGACGACACCAACTCGCCCGTCAGTCAGTTCAATCACCGTGCCGACCGGGTAGAACGACAGCCGAATCAGGAACCCGGCGTACCCGCGATCGAGTTGACCGTGTTCCGCCATCAGCAGCGTTTCGGTGAGTGCGGCGCGACCGTCACGGGCGATGCGATGCGGACGCTGTGAACTCAACGCGGCATACACATCAGCCACCGCGAGCAACCGACCCAGCGACGGGGCGGTCGTGCCCTTCAAGCCATTCGGGTAGCCGGTGCCGTCGAACCGTTCGTGATGCGCTGCGACCGCTGCAGCGAGCGGCGCGACTTCCGGGAAGCATCGCAGAATCAGTTCCGCACCCATCTGCGAGTGTGCGTCGATCAGCCGACGTTCACCCGGCGTCAGCCCGCCGGACTTCGCGAGAACCGCAGCGGGAACGGTGGTCATGCCGCAATCAACGAGCAGTGCCGCGACCACTGCCAGCAGCGGACGTGCTGCCCATTCAGGATCAGCAGGCACGAGCCGGGCAATGACTTGTGCGACGTTCACAGCATGTGCTGCGAGAAAGCGAACGGGAGCCGGGAATGCCGTGGCTCCTCGATGTGCGGCAACAGATTCGACCGGTGCGAACACGAACCGCAACGGGATCGACTTCCGAGCTTCTTCGAGCAACTCCTCCGCCAGCGACGCGACCGCCTGCAAGCCTACCGGAGAGCCGCTGGCCATCGCTGTGTAAATCGAAGCGAGGCGGTCGATGCGTGCCGCGTCGGACTTGCGGCGAGCGAGGGCACGTTCCTGCACCGCGAGTCGTTCCTGCACAACGCCGAGCAACCCGTCGAGGCCCGTGCATTGCTTCAACTGAAGCGACGGCGAATCTGGGAACGACTGTGCGAGGCGAACCGCAGAATCAGTAACCGCCACGGTCTCAGCGTGATAAACGACGAGTGGGTCTGGGCTCTGTGTGTCGGCCGCGAGGGCTGCGTACATTGGGTCGCCTGAGAACGCCCGTTGGCGGTCGAGCAGGCTCTTGGCAGCGGAAAGTAGCCGACGGGCGCGGTCGGTAAACTGCGGTGCGGGCGGACCCTCGGGAACGTTCGGAGCCGCGACGATTTGCTGAAGCCGAACGCGGAACGCTTCGGATTCGGTGATGATGGTGCGGTCCGCGCCCGGATCGACGGCGATCAACTCCGGAATCATGTACGGCACGGATTCAAGCCGTTGCCGAAACGCGGTGATTCGGTCGAGCAGACCTCGCGAGTCGCTCATGGTGACAGCCCCTATCCTTCAACGAAACGTTCCCCCATCATGAAAATCGGCAGGCGGCGATGGGAACTTGAGCTGATTTTGTGGGCTATGACGCGCGATGTGTAATTTCTGCTTCGGAAGTGAGACGTTGTGGTCATTCTCTGTGGGGACCGTGGTCCACAGATGAAGGCCATTTCCGCCCCAAGAAGTTCAGCGAGGGTCCGAAAGAACTGAGGATCGAACCGTGGAGCGCGAATAGATTAGCGGCACAGAAAAACATGACCTCCACGAAGCAGGATCAATGGGAACGCCTCAGCTCGCACCTCTTTCAGATCAACCGATTCGTTCTGCCTGGGATTGGGTCGCACTCGGAATCGTGTGTGCCGCCGCATCCGTCGCCTTCGACTCCGCAATCCCATTCGCTGGAGGATACAGCGATGGAAGCCGGCTCGCTGCCATCGAATCACTTGGAGGCCGAAACACGTTCGTGATCGATGACTCCGTCTTCGTCGGCTATCAACTCCGCGAAGGGTTTCCTCCGGCATACGATCCCGCCCAATTCGAGCATCTCTCCTGGGGCACGAACGACAAGATGTTCGTGCAGGGTCATTTTTACTCTCACCACCCCCCGATCCCACTCATCCCGCCGGGGATGTTTTATCGTGCCTGGCTCATGCTTGGCGGTCCGTCTGCAAGTGATCGACCCGATCTCTTTGTCTTCTGGATCACATTCACGACCGCCGGGTTGCCGTATGTTTTCGCGGTCTGGTGCATCGGACGACTCGCCCGCGATGAACTCGGTCTGTCTGGTGGGAAGTGTGCCCTACTCACACTAAGTTTCGCCGCCGCAACCATCGCTCCGGCCTACAGCAGACAGGTGAACGGACACATCTTGCTGCTCGCCGTCGGTGCGCTCACGTGCCTGCTGATCGCTCGGGCAGAGCGAATTGGAACGCTGTCGTCGGGCCGGTTGATCGGATTGGGAACGGTTGCAGGAATGGGATACTGCCTGGATGGGGCGCTCGGGCCAGCGCTTCTGATTTGTGTCTTCGGGTACATTCTCACGAGGAAATGGAAGGGAGTCGTCCTCGCGGGGCTTGCGCTCGCTCCGTGGCTAATCGCCCATCACGGGGTTCTCTACGCGATCTCAGGCAATCCGTTCTCACCGGCAAGCGATCCGAACAATTGGAAGTGGCCCGGCAGTCCGTTTAATCCCCAGAACCTCACGGGTGTGAAATTCAAACACACGCCGTTGGGCGCGCTCGACTACCTCTCGGACTTGCTTGTCGGGCAACGCGGCTTTCTGTCGCACAACTTGCCCCTGGCGCTCGCACCCGCTGCGGCCACTCTGTTGTTCTGGCGTTACCCAGCCGACCGCCGAGCGGTCGCAGTCGCGTGTGGTTGGGTTCTCATCGGGGCCAGCCCATACGTGCTCACCTCGAACAACTATTCCGGCTCGTGTCTGTCGGTGCGGTGGTTCATCCCGTTCCTCGCGCCCGGATTCTGGCTGATCGGAATGCTGCTTCGTCGGCGACCGAATTGCATCTTCGATCTGGCCTGGCTCACCGCTTGCGGTTTAATTCTGGGCCACGACATGCTGCTGGCGGGACCGTGGAAGGTTGAGTCGGTCCCAAATCTGTACTTCATTGGTATGCTCGCGGCAATCGGTTGGGGAATCCTTGGGGTCATCCGCACCAACTGCCACGAGCAGCCAACTTCGGAATCGGTCGAAGCTACTACGCCACCACCGATTCCGCAATCCGATTGACAGCAACGTCCGCAACGGCTTCGACTGTCACTTTGATCGGCCCAATCACCGAAGCGCTGGTGCCCAGCACTTCGTTGGCCAGTGCCGTGTAGTCGGCTGCCCCGCTGCTCTTCGGAGCGTAGCCGAACACGGATTTCCCAAAGCTCGGGCACTCTGCCAGCTTGATGTTCCGTCGAATTCGGGTGTCGAACACCCGAGCCGCAGCCCACGGCACATTCGCTTTCCGACCCTGATCCAGGAACGCCGTCAGGTCCGCGACAACTTCCTGTGCGAGTTTCGTGGCCGCGTCGTACAGACACACAACGACGCCGCTTACTTTCAGATTCGGATTGATGCGGCGTGCCACGAGAGCTGTCGTTTCGAGCAACTTCGACAAGCCGTGCAGCGCGAGGAAATGCGGTTGCAACGGGATGAACACTTCGTCGGCCGTTGCCAGCGCATTCAAGGTCAACACGCCCAGCGACGGACCGCAGTCCATCAACACGAAGTCGAACGGTTCGGAATCCTGTGCCATCGCTTCACGAAGCAGCACTTCGCGACCAACGATGCCTGCCAGTTCCACTTCGGCCGCGGCAAGATTGATGTCGGAAGGCACAACCCAGAGGTTATCGCCAACCGAGCGACGCACTTCAGCCAGCGGCTTGTTCGAGACGAGCACATCGTAAATCGACGGAAGTGAACCATCGGGTTCCAGTCCGAGGTGCGTGCTGGCGTGTGCTTGTGGGTCGAGGTCGAGCACGCAGACTCGCTTCCCGGCATTGGCGAGGGCCGCGGCGAGGTTCACCGTGGTCGTGGTCTTCCCCACCCCACCCTTCTGGTTAATTACTGCGATCCGTCGCATAAAGTCGCTCCCACTCGTAACGATTGTGCCGCGCTCTGAGTTGGTTCGCGGCCATGCAATTCGCTTGCCGCATCCCGAATTAGCCTTATAACCTCAGTATCCTCTCCTCGAACAGCCCAACCGCAGCCTACCGGCGACCCGCCGAGGCGTTGTTGGAATGTCGACGTTCACAACAACCCGACCCGATACTCTCGCCTCACACCAACACGGAGCCATCCCACGATGCCGAACGCCCGCCAGAAAGCGATCGAGGCGATCGCGAACACCGAGTACGACCTGAATCAGATCGACTTCCGAGCCACGTCTTTGAAGGATCTGTTCGGTTCACTCGTGTTCAGCGAGGAAGTTCAGAAAGCACGTCTGCCGAAGCCGGTGTTCAAGGCTCTCCAAAAGACAATCAAGCAGGGCGTGGTCCTCGACCCAACCATCGCCGATGCGGTTGCCAGCGCGATGAAGGATTGGGCGCTCGAACACGGGGCAACACACTACACCCACCTGTTCCAACCGATGACCGGCCTCACGGCCGAAAAGCACGATAGCTTCCTCAGCCCAACCGGTAGCGGCACCGCCCTCGCCGAGTTCAGCGGTAAGGAACTCGTGAAGGGCGAACCGGACGCCAGCTCGTTCCCCAGCGGCGGCATCCGCGCCACGTTCGAGGCTCGCGGCTACACCGGTTGGGATCCGACCTCGCCAGCCTACATCCGCGAGACGCCCAACGGCACGACGCTTGTCATCCCGACCGTGTTCATCTCGTGGACCGGCGAGTCGCTCGACAAGAAGACCCCACTGCTCAAGTCGATGGAAGTCGTTTCGACGCAGGCGCTGCGAATCGTCCGACTCTTCGGGAACACCGAAGCGAAGAAGGTGTTCAGCAGCGTCGGTCCGGAACAGGAATACTTCCTGATCGACAAGAACTTCATGTACGCCCGCCCAGACTTGCTCGGTTGCGGTCGCACTCTGTTCGGAACGAAGCCACCGAAGGGTCAGGAGCTCGAAGACCAATACTTCGGCACGATCCCCGAGCGAGTCATCGCTTGCATGGCGGACTGCGAAACGGAGCTGTTCAAGCTCGGCGTGCCAGTCAAGACGCGGCACAACGAGGTGGCTCCGAGCCAGTACGAGTTCGCTCCGATCTTCGAGGACTCGAACCTCGCGACCGACCACAACCACCTCTGTATGGATGTGATGCGGCGGACCTCCGAGAAGTACGGGCTTGTCTGCCTGCTGCACGAGAAACCGTTCGCGGGCATCAACGGCAGCGGCAAGCACAACAACTGGAGCCTCGCAACCGACCTCGGCGAAAACCTGCTCAACCCAGGCGACACGCCGCACGAGAACATGCAGTTCCTCGTGTTCTGCGTGGCCGTCATCCGGGCTGTCGCGAAGTACCCGGAATTGCTCCGCGTCTCGGTTGCGTCGGCTGGAAACGATCACCGCCTCGGTGCGAACGAAGCCCCGCCGGCGATCATCTCGATCTTCCTGGGCGACCAGCTTCAGGACGTGATCGACCAGCTCGAACGATCCGATCTGAAGTCCACGAAGGCTGGCGGCTTCATGGAAGTCGGCGTGACGGTGCTGCCGAAACTCCCGCGTGACGCAGGCGACCGGAACCGCACCTCGCCGTTCGCGTTCACGGGCAACAAGTTCGAGTTCCGTGCTGTCGGCTCGTCGTTCTCGATCGGTGGCCCGAACGTGGTGCTGAACACCATCGTGGCGGAATCGCTCGATTACATCGCGACGCAACTCGAAACCGCCGTCAAGGGCGGGAAGGCACTGAACAAGGCGATCCAGGATCTTCTGCCTGGCATCCTGAAGGAATCGAAGAAGGTCATCTTCAACGGCGACGGTTACAGCGAAGACTGGCACAAGGAAGCCGAGAAGCGTGGCCTGCCAAATCTGAAGAGCACGACTGATGCGATCCCGATTCTGATCCGCAAGGACACAATCGACCTGTTCGCGAAGTACAAGGTCTTCACGGAACGCGAACTGCAGGCTCGCTACGCAATCTTCAGTGAGAAGTACGTCAAGGAAGTGATGATTGAAGCCAACATGATGGTCATGATGGCGAAGACGATGATTTTGCCGGCGGCGCTGCGGTATCAGTCCGTCGTCGCTGAGGCAGTGAACTCTTGCAAGGCCGCAGGCGTGGATGGCGGGGCACAACTCGAACTGCTCAAGGAACTGACCGACCTGACGACGAAGTTCCAGGCAGCATCGGCCTCGCTGTGCACGGCATCGCACCACCACCCAGAGGGCGACCCCTACGCGCACGCGAAGTACATCAAGGAGTCGGTGATTCCGAAGATGGTCGATCTGCGGACGCTCGGCGACAAGCTGGAAACGATCGTCGCCGACGATCTCTGGCCGCTCCCGACCTACCGCGAGATGCTGTTCATCAAGTGATCCACTGCTGACCCCACGAAGGCCCACGGACAACAGTCCGTGGGCTTTTTTCATTCAGGCCGCGAACGATGACATCTCACCACCTTGTCACTTGCATGGGATTCCACCGGTGGTACAGTCGGGAGGTTCCTTTCCGGCTCGGATTTTCTCTCCTCTTCCTTCGTCGGAGCCTTGTATGCCCATCATTCGTCCGAATCATCGGGGTTTCACGCTGATTGAACTGCTCGTAGTCATCGCGATTATCGCCATCCTGATCGGATTGTTACTTCCAGCCGTGCAGAAAGTCCGCGAGGCCTCCGCCCGTGCGACGTGTTCCAACAACATCAAACAGGTCGCGCTTGGGTTGCATGCCCACCACGACGTATATCTGCTCTTCCCGATGGGGCAACAGGTCACGCTCGGCACAAACAACCCGACGAATGGAAACAACCGGCAGTGCTGGGAACAACCACTCTTGCCGTACATCGAACAGGGTCCGCTGTACGCGCAGATTCAAGCCTCGCAACCAACCGTCCTCACTTTTTCAATCACGGGGGTCGATAGCAAAATCAAGTCGCTGATGTGTCCGTCGGACCCGAACGCGGGCAAGAACGTGACCGTTCCCGGCAACGCTCAGGGCTTTCACGGCAACTACGTCCTGTGTGCTGGGAGCACGCTCTTTGGCGACAGTGGTGCGACCGGCGGTATCGCCTTGAATGGCATGTTCTATTGTCTCTCGAAAACGAAAATGGGAGATGTCACCGATGGTACGTCGAACACGCTGATGGGGAGCGAGGTTCTCATCGCGCAGGACACCACGACGCACGATCTGCGTGGGCGGTACAACAACACCTGGCAGGGGAACACACTCTTTAGCACGCTGTACCCGCCGAACACCACAGTTGGCGACCGCTCGGATTATTGCAACACCATCCCGAAAGCCCCTTGCCAGGGATTGGGCGGGACCAGCACGGTGCAGTCCGCTCGGAGTATGCACACCGGCGGTGTGAACGCGGTGATGGCGGATGGCAGCGTCCGATTCGTTCGCGATGGTGTTACGCTGAGTACCTGGCAAAATGCCGGGACGCGAGCTGGTGGCGAGGTGGCCGCAAACGATCTGTAACCGACCGTTCGATCCACAGGCCGAGGATTCCCTCGGCCTCTTCAATTTCTCCAGGGGCATTCATGCGATTACTTCTCCTCTCCCTCGCTGTTAGCGGGGTCTGCTTCGCCATCGGGTGTGACAAAGGTCCAACCATGGCGACCGTCACAGGCAACGTCACGTTCGACGGGAAGCCGATACCCGACGGCGACATCACGTTCAGCGACCCGGAGAACAAAGTCGCTCCGGACGGTGGCAAAATCAAAAACGGGGTCTACACGATGTCGGTGAGGCCGGGAAAGAAGAAGGTCGACATTCGGGCGTCGAAGTTGGAAAAATTGCCCGCCGGTCAGAAGGGCGCCATGGGAGAAACCGAGATGCCGGTGGATTACATTCCGGGCAAGTACAACCAGAAGTCGGAACTCACAGCCGACGTCGCCACGGGCGCCAACAAGTTCGACTTCACGCTGACGCCGTAAGACATTGGAGACCGCTTCGAAGTCGTGGCGGGATGGCATTTCTCTGGACCGTGGGCGGCTCGCGAACTTTGGGCGTGTCTCGATCCGCGAAGAACACGCACAGAAGCGGGCGAGCCGCCCGCGGTCCACGGAGTGACAGTCCGTTGTCACTCAAGCAGTCCGGCAAGTTCTTGTCGCAATCGCTGAAGGATGCGGCACGCGCCAGATACACGGCGTGACCCATGTGCGTCTGATAAGAAGCCTTGCCCGCGTCGTCGGGAAGACTGCAAGCGGGAACTCTTTCGCCTGCCGGTGCGTCAGATAACAACAGGACATCTCACATCATTTCGGGGTGGCCATGTCTCGTCTCGTCGCGTTATCGCTGGTTACATTCGCATTATTCTCGCTCGGCTGTGGACGTCGCGGTGAGGAGTCCACCCTTGCGCCCATCGCCTTGACAGACGAAGTACCCGGATTGGAAGCGGATGTTGAACTCGATCCTCTCGCTGAGGAGGGGAGATTCACCGAAGAGAATCCACACTTCGATCAATCGCTGACCTCTCGCCGGGATCGATTCGACTGGTTCGACTCCCAGGCATTTCTTGAGCAGGCAGAACCGTATTTGTTCAGCCCGGCTTTGTTTCCGATGCAAGCAGATTCGACGCTGTTGCTGCCAATCGCAACTCAACCAATGCCGAACTCGTTGCTGCTCGCCAATCGAACCGCCGCCAGGAAAACCGAGTCCCTTCGCAGATACGGGAACGACGAAAGCGAACGGGCGGTGGCTCTGGGTTTGATGTGGCTCGCTCGACAGCAACACGAAGACGGCGGTTGGGCGTTCGACGTGGGCGACAAAAATGAACGTATCGCCGCGACCGGAATGGCTCTCCTACCGTTCCTCGGGGTGGGCAAAACGCACGTTGGTTCCGTGGTCTACCGCTCTGTTCCCAAGCACGATGTTGAGTTGCGGGCTTGCTGTACCCTGATGCCCCAGTCGGCTGAAGAGTTGGTCGAACACTGGGCCAAGGGCGTGCATCAGCGGACCATTCAATCCGGGTTGGATTACCTCCTTGACCGCTGCCCACTGAGCGGTTCAGACGCGGGCCGCATGTCGGGGAATCCTTACGCTCACGCGATCGCAACGCTTGCATTGTGCGAAGCCTACGCACTGACAAAAGACAAGACGCTGCTGCCATACGCGCAGGCAGCGATCGACCACATCGTGAAGACGCAGGCACCAAACGGTAGCTGGGGATATGCTCCCAGCATCAACGGCGACATCACCATCGTCGGCTGGCATGTCCAGGCGATTCAAGCTGCCCGACTGAGCAAGGATATCGTCGTTCCTGAGTCAACGCTCAAGAAGACGGTGGAGTTCCTCAATCACGTGAGTGCGGGGTCACGCAAGGCGATGTACGGTTACAGCGACAACAGCGATGCCGCACCGGGAACGACGCAGACCGCTGTCGGGCTGCTGTGTCGGTATTACGTTGATGGCTGGGGTCCAGACACTGCGGGCATGGCTGAAGGCGTCACCGGGTTGATGAAGCGGCTGCCCGTGAAGTCGTCGGCCTCGCCGGATGTGTACTTCCTTTACCACGCGAGTCAGGTCGTTCGCTTTTACGAAGGCGACGAATGGAAAACGTGGAACGAAGGGTACAAGCGGCCAGATGGAATTCGCAAAGATGGAATGCGTGATTGGCTTGTCAGCCTTCAACTCAAGAAGGACGGCTCCGCGAAGTACGGGAGCTTCGATCCCGATGCATTTTGGATTGGGCGGAACTGCGGTCGCCTCGGCACGACAACGATGAGCCTGTTGACGCTTGAGACAGCCTACCGCTATCCGCTGCGTGCCGCCCCTCCGTTCATCAAGATCGTCGACGCCCCGAAATGACCTAATTCTTGCGTCGGTAGAACGCGGCGGTGTCGGTGCGTTTCACGCACTCCCACTCTGGCGCAGACTTGAAATACTCCTCAAACGGCGTCTTGATCCGCGTCAGTGCGAAGTCGAAGCGGCCATAGGTTTCCTGCCAGCGAGCAATCGCCGCCGCTCGCGCTTTCGGACTCGTTTCCCGTGAACCGACCTTCACCAAATCGAAGAGCCATGCCCCGCCGAAGACCTCGCAGCGGTCATCAACAAAGACCTTGTACCCAGGCGCGTGATAGATGATGAACGCGCCGTCAACGTAGTCGTTGAACACCTTGTTGTGCAGGTCGCCGGGTTTCGGCTCGTTCGCCTTGATCGCGTCGAGAACATCCACCGGCCACTCTTCCGGATCGTGTTCTGCCCACCCAGCTCCAAACACCGGAACCCGCACGCCACCGGCCTGTAACCCAAGCGAGAGCAGCACCACCAGCGCAGGCAACCACACCGACGCCCACCATGGTCGGCTCACTGCTGGAGTAGACGGATCGTAGAAGTCGGGGCGGGTCTTCGCGAGTCGCACGGCCCATCGCGTGTGCGGCCAGATTTCCGCAATCGCCACGAGGCCAACCACCACGAACAGCGTGCCGTGGCGGCTGCGGTCGAGCGTCTGAAGGAGCCACACCAACGGCAACAACCACGACACGCGAACTTCGCGCCACTTTGCGCCAGCTAGCACGAACAGATACACGGCCGCGAAGCACATCAACGGCATCGCATACTCCGCGCGAATGTCGAACGCGCTGTGTTCCTTGATGATCTGCCGCAGGATCGGCTCGCCCATGATGACTCGCCACACCTTCAGCATGTCGGTGCCGTAAGGGTTCACGAACGCCGCCGCCCCGCAACCGAACACGAGCAAGGCGAGCAAGCCGACATCACGCCACGACTGCACCGGCGACGGTCGACCCAACAGCCAGAACACGACCCATCCCGTCGCGGCGATCACGACGGTTCCGAAGCCGCCGAGATAACCGCCATGAATGTTCACCCAAATCACGAAAAAGGGAACGAGCCAGAACAGGCGACTGAGGCGGAAGCGGCCCGCGTCGCAATCGGTGAGAAACGCAGCCGTGAACGCCATGCCCATCGTGGTGACGAGATGCGGTCGGACGTGGAAGTGCGACCCCGCTGCCGCGAGCGAAAGTGCGATGAGCGTTCCGACCGCGGCGGGGTGAAGTCCGGTGCGGAGCAATCGCACAGCAAGGAACGCGAACGTGATGGCGATGATCGAGACAGCGCCAAGAAGCTCGGCGTCGAAGCCGCCGACGCGGTGAGCGCATGACATGCCGACTTCGCCGAGCCATTGATACGGCACCCACCAGCGACTCTCGGGATACGCGGGGCACGTGAACGTGTACGGATCGGTGCGGATGAAGCCTTCCGCGAGGATGATGTCGCCGGTGCGGGTGTGCCAGAACGTGCCGGGATCGCTGAACATGCGAACGTGCCCGGCGACCATCAACATGAGCCAGACGGCCAGGAACGCGATGGCTCCGGGCGCAATCCACCGCGGAAGTGTCATGTGGGGAACCGGTGAGGGTTGCTCAGCGAGCCACGGGGTTTATCCCCGTGGTCTTTTCATTACTTCAGCACCACGGGGATAAACCCCGTGGCTCACAATGCACTCGCTAACCGTTGAGTGGTTTTGGAGTCTCTTGGCGACAACCGAAAGCATACAGCAGCAACACCGCAGGCGACACCCACCGGAAATCGTAGGACGTGAGGCCGAGCAGATTGCACACGAGACAACCCACGTTCACGGAGATCAACCCGGCGACAACCAACCACTCCTTTGCGGTCGCGGCTCGCTCGGATACGGGTGTTTCACGAGCCGCGACCGCAAGGGGGCGGATTTCAACTGTCTTTACAACCAACCACATCGCAGCAGGCAACAGCAACACCATGTCGAACGGCCACGCACCATACGGAGCGGTCACGAACGACACGAGCAACAACAACGGCACCTGATCGATCCAGTTCCAACGACCTGCCCAACGCCAGTAATGGAACGCGAACCACGCCAGCCCGAACAGCACCGGCACGAACTGAAGCCAAAACATCTTTGGGTCGTCGCTGTAGAGCCTGAGCACAGTGCCAATCGTTGGCGACATCCACTGCTCCGGCGGACGATTCCCCATCGCGTCGGCGAATTGACTCCAGACGTGCGGCACGAACAGCAACGGCAACACCGAACACACGATGCCGGTCACGGCTCCGCCGAGGATCATTCGCCAACGGTAGCGGGTGATCGCGTCGCACAGAATCGCGCACCAGATGAGATACGCCAGATGCGGCTTGATCGCGAGCAGCACCGTCGCGGCACCGGCTGCGAACTCGTAGCCGCGTCGTTCGCATTCGAGGAACAGCACTGCTCCGAGCAGCAGCAGCGGCCCGATCTGCCCCGATTGCAGGGCGAACGCACTCGGCATCGCTGTGAATGCAATGGCCCATCCGATCCAACGACGATTCGCGTTGCCGCCGAAGAGTCGCCAGAGTCGATCACCACAGAAGCCAATTGCCGCGAGGTTCACAACGAACCAGATGAGTTGCGCACCGCGAGACGGCAGCAACCCCAGCGGCAGCACGAATGTGAGCGTCCACGGCGGATTCCACATCATGATCGCTTCGTCGGTGTCGCGACCGCCAGCGCGTTGAAGGGGTAGCAGTAGGTCGCCGTCGTAGGGATTCTTGCCATCGAGCGTGAGTTTCGCGGCTGCCCAGTATTCGATGAAGTCGTCGGGCGGCCACACGGTGGGGTCGGCGAGCAGATTGCGGACTTGCACAACGAGCAGAACGCCCACGGCAGCGAGCGCAACGGCGGTTAGCATTTGGCGCACGTTCATGCCAACAACCTAGAACGTAAACCGCGAGGATGCTGTTGCCGAGAACACGCCCGAGGCTGATACTTCACCATGCCGAGCTGACGTACCCAGCCGACACCACGAAGTACATCCCACCACACGGTACGCCTCACCCTCTCTCGGAGCGCAAAATGATTGTGCAACGCCTTCTGTTCGCCAGCGCTGTGCTGGCACTGTGCCTGCTCGCGCCAGCCAGCGCGCAGGACACCAAGGACGTCAAGAAAGACGCCAAGGATGTCAAGGATTCGAAGGACACCAAGGAGAATCCGGCAGTCAAACTGCTGAACCGCGACATCCCGCGACACAAAGAATTCCTGAAAATCACCGCGAAGGGCGAAGGCGACGTGATCTTCATTGGCGACAGCATCACGCACGGCTGGGAAGGTGCTGGCAAGAAGGCCTGGGCTGAACACTTCGCGGCGTTCAAGCCGGTGAACCTCGGCATCGGCGGCGACCAAACCGGTCACGTTCTGTGGCGGCTCACCGAAGGCAAGGAAATCGAACCGCTGAAGCCCAAGGCCGCGGTCATCATGATCGGCACGAACAACATGGGCGCCCACACGCCAGAGCAGATCGCGGGCGGCGTCAAGGCGATTGTGGAAGAGCTTCGCAAGCAGAAGCCCGACATGAAGATCCTCGTGCTGGGCATCTTCCCACGGTCCGCGAAGGCCGATGACAAGATTCGCGACAAGGTCAAGGACACGAACAAGATCATCGCGAAACTCGCCGACGACAAGAGCGTTTTCTACAAGGACATCGGCGAGAAGTTCCTGGAGAAAGACGGCAGCCTCGACAAGAAGATCATGCCTGACTTCCTGCACCTCAGCCCAGAAGGTTACGAGATTTGGGCGAACGCCATCAAGGAAGACCTCACCAAGCTGACGAAGTGAATCCGATTGGCCGCTTGCGGCGTAGCGCTCTGTCGCTACGCCGCAAGCGGCCAATACCAAGAGCCCTCACCCCTTCAAATCCGCAACGAACAGGTCGATGCGTTCGCGAGTCGTTTGGGGCATCGTCATCACATGGGCGATGTTGCCAGTCACGGCCAACTGCCACTTGCGAACCATCTCATTCGACGGCCGATCAAAGACCACCGTATTCGAGTGTCGATGTCGCCAGGCATTGCGGCCGATCGCGTTCAACTGCTCACACGCATAATCGGCGACTTCCAGACAGCCGCGAATGCGGCTCCGGAAGCCAGCAACGCCGATCGTCCTGAGCGCATACCAGAGGAACAACGGCCCAAGTGCGTTCCGCGATCCGGTGATCGTCGTGTCGAGCGAGCCGGTGTATTCGACCTGCGACGTAATGCGATCCACATTTGGCTTGCGGGCCAGTACCACACCGCACGGGAATGGGCAGCCGATCATCTTGTGGCCGCTGATCGAGATGCTGTCCACGGGTGCGGCGAAATTCCACGCTGGCGCATCATCGACGAACGGCAGAATCATTCCGCTGAGAGCTGCGTCGGCGTGGATGTAGAACTTGCTCACTTCGTGCTGCTTCAGAATCGCGTGAATGCCTGCAAGGTCGTCGATCGCGCCTTTCATCGTGGTGCCGATGTTCGCGAAGATGATCGGCGGTTGATCGCGATGCAGTTTGATCTTCGCCGCGAAGTCTGCGAGATCCATCGTCCCGTTGGGCAGGCTGCGAATCAGGACACTTCGCACACGCAACGCGTGAATGATCTTCTTCACCGAGTAGTGCGTGTCTTCGGAATGGTAGACGATGCCATCGGGGTACAGTTCGCGAGCGAGGAAGGTGCCGTACTGGTTCCCCTCGCTTCCGCCGCTGGTGACGTAACCCCAGAATGAGTCTGGCGGCGCGTGCGTGAACTCTCCGAACATTGCGAGAACTTCGCGTTCGAGTTCGTGAGTTTGCAGTCGCGTGTTGTTCGACTTCGACGGGTCGCCGAGGTTATTGAGCGGGAACGCAAGGAAGCGATACAGCGGCGAGTAGTCGAACGTAGCTGTGCAGGGATAGCCCAGGAGCCGATCGGTTTCGCTCTGGTAGAGGTGGAACAGGTCATCGAGCCGCCGTGCGTCGTCATCGGCCACCGCAATATCCTCGAAGAGTAGAAGCAACCAGCCTGCTGACGCAGGCGGTTCGACAGATGGTTTGTCGTACCGCCTGCGTCAGCAGGCTGGGTCAAACGATTAATGTAGAACCGTTTCCTCACTGAATGTCGGTGCGGACCACAAGCAGATCGGACTTCGTTTCGCTATCGTGTATTCGCAGCGTGAGGAGACCCGGCTTAACCTCCGGCAGAGGAACCCAATAGAGGTTGGGCACACTTATTCCGACCGTCTCGACGATAAATTCTTGGGAGACGCGAACAGTCACCGTCAACTCGTTCGCGGAATAGGTCGCGGAGGTGCACGTCACCTCGCGGAAACCGTCCGTGTTGCCAAGAAACATCACCGCCCAGACATCCTTCCGTCCAAAGTCTGGAGAGAGTGCGAACCCCTCACCGCCTTCTCTTCGACCATCCAGAACGTCCAGAGTGTCGCTCACTGCGCCCTCGATCGTCGCCACCTGAACCACAAAAGCGGTCCGATATGGCAACTTCGTCAGACGCTTCCTGAGTCGGTCCCACATCTCCGTGAACTCCTCATCATCCTTGCGACGGGGGACACGCAGGCCCTCCTTGCTCCAGTTCGCACAGTAGAGTGAGGAGAGCGGGATCTCTTTGTGGCGGTCGGGCTCCTCGATCTTCGTGGTGTCCTGCTTCGGTGGCGTCTTCTGTGGTGGCCCTTCTTTCGACTTCGGGAGGAAGGGGGCTGGTGCCGGTTCCGGTTTCGTATCGCGATGGGGTTCCCGCGGAGACACCAAGACTCCCGCGACCAAGCCCACTCCGGCAGATACCGCAATCAGCAGGATGGACCGCATCGGGACGCCTCCAATTTTCACAATCCACGCTTTCCCCACGAACACCTAACGACAACAGCGAACATTCGTTGGGCCAATCCACTTTCTGCTCATCTCCCATTGCGTTCCGATTTTTCCGATTATCCTCATCTACGTACATTGTGGACAAGTGTACAATACGACAGACTCATCCCATCACAGGAGGTTTTGCGATGACTGCAACCAATCAGCTAATTTCGCGGAAATTGCGAGAACGTGCCACAGAACTCGCTCGCCACGGAGATAACCTGTATCGGGTGCGTGCCTTCCGTCAAGCAGCGATGGCTGTGCTCGCATTGCCTCAAGAACTGACCACAATCGTCGATTCCGGCGGTGTTCACGCTCTTGAACGAGTTCCCGGCGTTGGCAGGAGTCTGGCTGTCACCATCGCCGACTACTTAAATTCGCTGCGTGCTGCCAGAATCATCACGCAGTGAAGCCCTCTCAATCAGGGTGGCTCGCGCCACCCGCAAAACTCTAACATCCAATTCTCTTTCTCCCATCACTTCCCCTTCTGCGAATTGACACAGAGGCGGAACTGAGGCTATAATTAGCAACCTTAATCGAGTCGCTCATCTGAGCTAGGGATAGCCGTTGTCACTCGATCAGTTCGCCCACTTTTACTCGGCCCAACAAATCGACGGTGGCCGCGGAAAGGTGTTTGGCAGCCGCTCCCCTCTCCCAGCGGCTTCGTGAAATGGAATCGTTGCGGGCCTTGCCCACAATCATGGTGCGACTGGAATGTCTCTGCCCCCACCCGACCCGAACGGCCGGCCGTCCTCGCGGAAACGCGAGCTGGGGGTGAACGACTATCAACCTGCGCCAGCAGCTCCCGGAACACCGCTCGAGCCAAAGTCCGCAGCGTCCGAACCCCTATCCAACTTCTTCGCAAACGCCGGATCATCACAGCGAATCACCGTCGGTTCCGACATCCTCCAGTCGCTTGGTTCCCCATCTCCGTCACCCGACGACGACGCCCCCACAATCATCACGAAGCAAGGAGCCTCTCGACCGACAGGTTCGAGCGGCAATGTGTCGCTGCCGAACACGGCCAATACACCGCTCGTCAGTGGTCGGCGACTCGGTCACTACGAACTCATTGAAGCGATCGGCGCTGGCGGGATGGCCGCCGTTCTCCGGGCACGCGATCTCGAACTCGGTCGCATCGTCGCGTTGAAGATCCTTCCTCCGGAGTCGGCTCACGATCCCGAGAGCATCATCCGATTCAAGCAGGAAGCCCGTGCCGCGGCGATGTTGGATCACGAGAACGTCGCTCGCGTGTACTCCTGCGGCGAAGATCAGGGATTGCATTTCATCGCCTTCGAGTTTGTCGAAGGCATCAACATGCGGGTGATGATTGATCGCCGAGGCGTGCTGCCTGCTCGCGAGTGCATCGCCTACATGATTCAGGTCGCGGCGGGGCTGGCTCACGCTGCCGAGCGTGGGGTTGTTCACCGCGATATCAAGCCGTCGAATCTCGTCATCACGCCCGACGGCCGCGCGAAGATCGTCGATATGGGGTTGGCCCGTCAACTCGATTCTTCGCCGGTCAACGGTGGGGTCACGCAGTCTGGCGTCACGCTCGGAACGTTCGACTACATCTCGCCAGAGCAGGCGCTCGACCCTCGCCGAGCGGATGTGCGAAGCGACATCTACTCACTGGGCTGTGCCTTCTACCACGCGCTGACTGGGCGAGCGCCGGTGCCAGAAGGAACCGCCGCGAAGAAGCTGCACGCTCACCAGTACGTCGATCCACTCGACCCGCGACAGATCAATCCGAACATCCCGGACGAGTTGGTGTTCATCCTCGCTCGGATGATGGCGAAGGATCAGACGCGACGATATCAGACGCCCGCCGATCTGATTTCGGATCTCAAGGGACTCGCGGAGAAACTGAAGCTCTCACCGGAAGCGGTCGGCAAGGATTCGGTGGTGCGTTCCCTGGAAGGTCGCAGCGCACTTCCGCAACCGCCGCGTTTGCGTTGGGGCGTGCTCGTCGGTGCGGTGACGGTTGTGGTTGCCGTGGTCGCGCTCGCGATGTCGGGCGGAAACACGGGACCGCGAACAACCGTGCCGCCGTGGGCCGAGAAACAACACGCACGCACGCCTCTGTTCCCGGAAGGCGTCGATACCGGAACGCCTCGACCGGAGGTTGCCCCCCTCGATAACGAAATCGTTCGCACAGCCGAGGAGTTCGCGGCGAAGTTGGCCGACGCGAATCCCGACACCCTCACGAAGATTCACCTTGCTGCCGGGGCCGACATCGACCTGACGAAGTTGCCCGAGGCGCTCTCGTTCAAAGGCAAGGAACTCGAAATCATCGGCCCGGTGCATCTGCCCGCCGTGCTTCGAGTCCACGCGGGAACCACCGAGTTCCCGACGGCACCGCTGACAGCGCCCATCCGACCGGGCGTGTTCTCACTGCCCACGGCAACCGACGTCAGCATTTCCGGCGTTCGATTCGAGATCGTGAAATCCGACCGAGCCGACGACCCGAAGGCGGCTGCGTTGACCGGCGTTCTGTTGCCAGAGTCGGCACGGGTGCAGTTCTCGGACTGCGTTTTCTCAGCTCAACGGAGTGGTGTCGGTGCCGTTCGGGTCGGTCGCAACAAGGCTGTTCGAGACAAGGCGAAGGTGCGTGTCGAACGCTGTGTTTTCATCGCTTCGAGCTTCGGAATGTGGGTTCCGGATGCGTGTGAGGTGACCGTTTCCGACTGCGGATTTGGACCGCACGATGCCGCCGTGCAAATCGGCGAAGCGAAGATCGCGAACCCCGAGAATGGGCCAACGCCAGGCACAACCGTGCGACTGGATCGTTCGTCGTTTCTGCTCGCTCCGGATTCCGCCGTCATTCGGAATGTGACTCCTGTGGGTGAGGCTCCGCTCGCTCGCGTGACCGCCGGGCACTGCGTGTTTGCTCCGATCGGAACTCCGGCTTCTTTCCTCTCCGGAACGCCGGGAACTCGGCCTGTGATCGTCCGCTCTGCGGGAAGTCTGGCTGATGCGCAATTCGCTGGCGAGGTTACCGGAGAGCGAACGCGTCCGAATGCTTACTATGCTGTGCTTCCGCTCGCGCTCGGCACCAACGGCGAAACACGCTACCTGTCGTTTGAAGAGTGCAAGAACGAGAGCATCGCCGTTGCCGACGCTGCTGCCGTGCAACTCACGCAACGCCCGTGGGCCGAACACGATCCCAACCGCGCACTCGCGAGTCAGCATCCGTGGCGAGCGTTCACGCTGCGACTCACAGATGCGAACCTGCTGACAAAGACCGAAGAGAGAATACTCGGTGCGCAGTTCCACAACCCGAACGTGCTGCCGCCTCGCCGGGCGTATCCAGACCAAAAGTGGCCGCCACCCAAGGTCTCCGCGAATGAGCCGCAGCACTTGGTCTGGTTTCCTGGCGCACCCAAAGACGAGTTCCCCGTCTACCGCGATCTCGCCTATTTGCTCACCTACGCACGCCCTGGCGACACGGTTCTGATCCGTCACAACGGCTTGTTGTCGGCTGATAAAACCATCGAGTTGGAGAAGCCTCGGAGTGGAACCGGCGAACTTCGGATCACGTTCCGCCCGGCACCGGGGTATTCGCCAATTCTTGTGGCACCAGGGACCGACAAAATCGATCAGTCGCTGTTCCGCCTGGTGAATGGCGAAGTCGCGTTCGAGGGCGTGCAGTTCCTCCTGAAGCCCGCGAAGCCGAAGAACGCTCAGACTGTCGCGGCGGTGACCGTCATCGCTGGCAGAAGCTGTTCGTTCAAGGATTGCGTTTTCACCCTTGCCGAGGAAGACGATTCCCGAGTCGCGGTTGTGCATGTTCTGCCCGATCCCAAGCTCGTGATGTCGATGACAACAGGGACATGGCCGACGCCCGATGTGAAGTTTGATCGCTGCGTGATTCGCGGAAAAGGTCGTGGCGTGTGGGTGCCGGCGAGCAAGGAAAGCCGGGCGGTGAAGGTGGAAGTCGATCACTCGCTGACCGCAATCGACGGTCCGCTCCTGCTGGCGGAAGCGGGCGGGGCACTGACTCCGGGGGTGCGTTCGACGCTGGCCTTGAAGCGAGTCACGGCGTTCGTCGGCGGGCCGATCGTCAAGATGCAGGGCAACAACACGAAGGTCGGCGAGATGCGGGTGAGCGGGCTTGTGCCTCTCGACGTTCACACCGACGAGTGCTTGTTCGCGGCTGTTCCGAGTGCTGGTCAACCGCTGGTCGATCTCGATGGAATCGACTCTGCGGAGGCGAAGACCGTTCTCGAATGGAAAGTGCAGACCGCGAACCGCTACGCTAACTTCGACGACAAGGCAACCGTCATGCTTGTCAAACCCGGTGCTGACGGCGGCGCAATCAAGGAACTGAACTGGGATCAGTGGATCACGTTCGCTGGTGAGAAGGACGGCAAACCGGTCGGCAAGGTGATGTTCCAGAAAGCCGCTGCGGGGCTGGAAGATCTTGCGTATGTGAAGCCTGCCGATGCGGTGGTGAAGTCGGTGGATTTCCCCGATCTGGCCGGAGCGAAGCCAACGGACGCCGGTGCCGATGTCGGCAAGTTGCCGGTGCCGCTGATCGAACCATGACCTTCCTGATCGACGGATACAACCTGATGCACGCCGTCGGGATGCTTGGCGTCGGTCCGGTCGCGGGCGGATTGGAACGCGCTCGCAACAAGTTCCTCGACTGGCTCGCCGCTGCCTCCGGGAAGAAGCCCGAGAAACTGCGAGTCGTTTTCGACGCCGAGAAAGGTCGCGGCCCATCTCCCGAAGCCGAGTATCGCGGTGTGCGAGTGCGGTTCGCGTATCGTCGCACTGCCGACGACGACATCGAGGAACTTCTCGCTGGCGAACGGCAACCGGCCCGAGTCACGGTCGTCTCGAATGACACGCGAGTGCAGGACGCTGGCCGGCATCGCGGAACTGCCGTGAACACCTGCGAGGAGTTCGTCGATTGGCTCATTGCCGATGCGAAGAAGTCGCCGACCGCTCCCGGCACGCCAGACGATCAGAAGCAGGAACCCACTTCGACGCCCGACGAAATGGCCGCATGGCTCGCGGCGTTTTCACCTCCGCCACCGAAGCCACCCAAGCCGTAGGTCAGGCTTTCGAGCCTGACTCCGAAGACCGAAGAGTCAGGCTCGAAAGCCTGACCTACTTGTCAGCCGCACCGGAGCTGTAATTCGCAGGATCGTGTAACGCCGCTGCGTTAGATGGAGTACGGGCAACCCAACCCTCCATCCCGAGCTTCCCATGCTCCTCTTCACCTTGCTCCTCGTCGCGTCAGCTCCCACCATCTCGAACGCCGCACCTGCGCCTCGTGAAGCAGGCCCGTCCGTGAAGGAAGTCCGTGCGGCCCTTGAGAAAAGCATCCCGTTTCTGGAGAAGAGTTCGGCCACCTGGAAGAACGATCGCAAGTGCGTGAGTTGCCATCAGGTGCCTTTCACGATCTGGGCGTTGAACGATGCGAAGGAACACGGATTCGCCGTGGACTCCGCGAACTTCGAGGGACTCACGAAGTGGGCGTTCGAGTTCTGCACCACGAACCAGGACAAAGGTGCCTTCACCGGCGGCTTCCACCTGACGATGGCGTTCATGACGCTCTCGCAAAGTGCTGCCGCGCCGCGGGAAGATGCGATGAAGGCGTTCGCGTTCTTCGAGCCGCTGTTCGCGAAGCGTCAGAAGCCGAACGGCTCGTGGCGTGAGGGGAATCAGGTCAAGGTTGCCGGGGCCGAACGAGAAGCTGATGAAGTCGATACGATGTGGACGATTCTTGCGATTCGAACGATGGAGAAACTTGGCGACAAGCTCCCCGAGGCGACTCAGAAGGCCATCGCCGGTTACCGAGAAAAAGCGATGGCGTTCCTGAAAGATGCGAAGCCTGGAAAGCGAGTCGATTGGGTTGCACTACGGTATCTCGTCGCTCGTGAATGTGGCACGCCAGCCGAGGCCGCCGGGTTCCTTCAGGAGTTGCGGAGTCTTCAAAACGCAGACGGCGGTTGGGGCTACGTTCGCGGTGGCGTGAGCTATCCGCACACGACTGGCGAATGTCTCTACGCTCTGGGAATCGCTGGTCTGACAGGAGACACCGACACGACGGTTTGCCACGCCTGGAAGTATCTCGTCAAGAATCAATGGCGTGACGGTTCGTGGGATGCGGTGAGTCGGGCGAACTTCAGCACGAAGCCGGAAAAGCAGAACGAAGTCACGATCCACTGGGGTACGGGCTTCGCCACAATCGGACTACTCAAGACGCTTCCGAAGTGATGTCTTGCCGCTTGCGGCGTAGCGCTCTTGGATCGCTACGCCGCAAGCGGCGAATACCCAGCCCATCACTCCCGCACGAGCAATCCCATCGCCTGTCGAAGTTTCACATCGCTGATCTGATACTCGGCGACAGCCTGAATCAACTCGCCGCGAGCCTTCAGCAGTTCCACCTTCGCCAGAGCAAGTTCACCCTCGGCACCGGCGACACCAGCCGCGACTCGCTTCTCAGCTTCCGCGACTCGCGCCTGCCAGTTCCGCACTTCCGCGGCCTTCGCTGCCACCGCCAGGCGATTACCTCGCACCATCGCGACAGCCGCTCGCACCTCTGCATCCGCCTGCCGTTCGCGAGTCGCAAGCGCCCCCAAAAGTTGACGCTGCATCTTCGCCTCGGCCTGCGTCGGCTCCTTCTTCACCACCGCCATGAACGAGATCAGCGGCGCGAACAACGGGTTCGCGGATTCCTTCGTGCCCAGCAGCGGATTGATTCCAGTCACAACCGCTTTCGCGAGTTGACCGCTGTTCTCGCTCGTCGCAAGCGTGCGAAGCATGTTCAAATCCGGTCGGCACTGCAGTGCGGTTCGCACCGACTGTTCAACATCCGGCACATCCCCGCTCACGGTGAGCGTGTCGGCTGGCCAGATCGGTGTTTGGTCGGCGGGGTCGAGACCGAGATGCCCGGCCAGACCCGCGTTCAGGCTTGCGATGCCAGCTTCGAGTTTCGCCAACTGCGATTCGAGTTCGAGAAGCTGTCGGCGAATCCGCTCGACGTCGGCCCGATCAGCCGCACCAGCTTTGATAGCCTTCTCCGCGAGGGCGAGTTGCGTTCGCAGAATTCCATGAGCGCTACTCGTGTGGTCGAACTGACCCTCGGCCGTGGCGAGCTTGTAATAGAGTTCGAGAGCATCGCCCGCGGCACGGTTGCGAAGATCGTCGGCCGCGTAGCCCCGCACGAGCCGCGAGAGCTGTGCCTGATCTGAACGCTTCTTCAGCGAGCAAGCATGCGACGTTTGATTGTCCGGGTGCGAATCGAGATCGTCGGCGAGCGGCGCATTCTGAATGGCGAGCTTGCGACACTCGACAGCCGTGAGCCTGCGGTACTGCGTTGGCCTTACTGGTGGTAACGCGGCCGGAGAGATGTTCGCGCCTGTCACGTCTGGTTCGATGGTCCCGCGAGGCATCGTGGGAAGCTGCGCCGGCATGGGCCGCACAGAGGGCGACAACGTCTGAGGATGGCACCCAGCAAGGAGCAGACATAAACCAAAGCCTGTCAGCCCCAAGAATCTGGATAGTCTTTGACCTCCCCCCTTGTGGGGGAGGTCGGCGAGTCTTCGAGCCGGGTGGGGGGTAAAGCTGCAATATCTCGGCAGGTCATGCCCCCCACGCGGAGCCAAGCTCGGCCTGCGGGCAGGCTCCGCCACGGCCGGGCAAGCTTCGCGTTGACCTCCCCCACAAGGGGGGAGGTCAAAACCCAACCCTTCACGCGGGAAGCTCATTCGTGTTTGTTCCATAATCGCTCCCCGTCACGCAACGATCCACTGCACTAATCGGCATCTCCGCCCGCCGGTCTGAAACGGAAGTTTGCCCCGACCCCCATGAACCCGCAACTTCGCTCATTCGATACAATCACGCAATGCCATCACCTTCGCATCTCCGACTACCAATCGCGCTCTCGATCGTGGCTGCGATCGTCACCATTGGAATGAAGGGTACCGCGTACCTGCTCACGGATTCCGTGGGGTTGCTCTCCGATACGCTCGAAAGCCTCATCAACCTACTGGCTGCCGTCACCGCGTACGTCGCGCTGTGGTATGCGTCGCGTCCTGCCGATCCGAACCACACGTTCGGCCACGAGAAGATCGAGTACTTCTCCAGCGGGTTGGAAGGTACGCTCATTATTCTCGCGGGGCTGGCCACGGCGGGTTATGCCATCAAGCGGATGGTGCATCCGGAACCGTTGCAGAACCTGGAACTCGGCGGAATCATCGGGCTGGCGGCATCGGGTGTGAATCTCGTGACGGCTCGCGTGCTGCTGTATTACGGTCGCAAGCACGACTCGATTGTGTTGGAAGCGGACGGCGAACATCTGATGGCGGACGTGTGGACGTCGGTTGGCGTGATCGGTGGCTTGGGGCTTGTGCTGTTGACGGGTCTGGAGTGGTTCGATCCAGTGCTTGCGGTTCTGGTGGGTGGAAACATCATCTGGACGGGTTGGGAACTGGTGGTGCGGTCGTTTAACGGGTTGATGGATCATGCGTTGCCGGTGGCGGAGCAGACGCAGATTCGCACGGTGACGGCAGCCCATTTACCGGCTGGTGCAACGTTTCACATGCTGCGAACGCGGCGAGCGGGTCAGCGCCGGTTCGCGGAGTTTCACCTGTTAGTGAATGGCGATCTGACGGTGCGTGCGGCGCATCACATCGCGCACGAAGTGCAAGCGGCGTTGGTGGCGGCGATGCCTGGGTTAGTGGTGAACATCCACATTGAGCCGATCGACGAGCAGGAATCATGGGAGGGCGAGGAACTGAAGCGCATTGGCGAAACCTCCGACCCCGGACCGGTGGCGTAAGAGGCAAGCTGAGCGGCGCCGGAGTTTGTCCGAGCCCGAGCGCCAAGCGAGGCATGCCTGGCCCCTTGCTTGGCGCTCGGGCTCGGACGCACTGATCTGAAGGCTCCGGAAGTTCCACGTAAGCACATCAATCTCCCCGAATGCTCTGATGGACTTTCTTCCGGACGAATCGAATGGTTCCGGGGCTGAAATGATGGTTCCGGAGGTGGATTTTCTGACAGTCCGCGAGACCGCTTTGAACCGGCACCGCAAGATACAATCTGAAAAGAGGATGCGTCAGAAGGAATCAGTTCAGCTTGTCTGAACGATATTTCTTCCGGACGAATGGAATGGTTCCGGGGCTGAAACGGTTGGTTCCGGAGGTGGGGTGGGGAAGTGGTCCGGAACCAATTTGCTCGGTTCACTCGGGGTTGATTCCCTTTCGGGTGCCCGCTATCCGGCGGCACCATGAACACGCTCATTCTGCTGCTCGCGACGGGCATCGGGAACCAACCCGCACCAGCCCCGCTCCAGTGCGCCAACCCCACCGCCGCCAAGGGCGACGTCAAGGGCGGGCCACCGATCGTTCACGCCTTCGAGTTGGTCCACAACGGCACCGGCACTCTCAGCATTACCAGGGTCGAAGCTGGCTGCGGATGTTTGCGGCAATCGCTCACGGCCAAGGTTCTCCAGCCAGGCGAAAGAAGTAGCCTCACCATCGACGTGAACTCGCTCACGCAACCCGACGGCCCGAATCGCTGGCAAATCCTCGTCGGCTACAAAGTGGAGGCACCGGGAGTTCCACAGCAAACCGGCGAACTGCTGCTGCAAATCACAGCCACACTCAGCCGTGAGGTTTCGGTTAGCCCGCCGCAACTCGGGTTCTCAACCTCCGGGATCGCTTCCCAACAGTTGACCATCACCGATACTCGTGCCAAGCCGCTCACCGTGGTGAAGGCCGGGGCATCGAGTCCGCACTTGGCGGTCGAAGTGGGCGCTCGCGAAGCTGGCAAAGGACAAGTTGTGACAGTGAAACTCGCGGCCGAGGCTCCACCAGGACACACCGACGAAATCGTAACGCTCCTGACGGACGACCCAGCGTATCCCGAGTTGCGTGTGCCAGTGCGAGTGCTGAAACGCCCTGCGGGAGCCGTTGCTGCGACGCCGGACTCGGTTGTCGTGCGTTTCGCAGCAGGCCAAACGGAAGTTTCGACCTTGGTTCAACTTCGGGCTGCTGACGGCAAGCCGGTGGGCGTCTTCGGGGCCGAGAGCGACCATCCGGGCGTGACCGTAAAGTGGTCACCCGGTTCGGGTTCCGTGGCAGTTGTGCGGGTCACGGTGACGGAGTCGGCAGCGGCTCAGCCTGGTTCGTGCAAGGTGCGGGTGAAACTGACCGATGCTGGCGGTCCGGAAGTCGTGATTCCGGTCGGATGGACAGGTGCGAAAAAGTGAGGATGATTGAACGGAGAGACGCTGTAAAGTAACAGTAGTTGTTTCTGTCCTGCCTCTCCGCGGGGAGCTTTCGTTGGGTGAGTCGTCCACAAACTCGGAACAGCGTTTATCACGGGCGGCCGCACACCGCTTGAGTCTCTATCTGCGGTGCGTGGCGACTTGGCCAGCCGACGGTGGGAAAGTCTCAAGTGGGCGTATTGCCGCTGCGGTTGGCGTCAGCGATGCGCAAGTCCGCCGCGATCTGGCGGCGCTGGGGCATCTGGGTCAACGAGGCATCGGCTACGAAGCGACGGAGCTGGCGAGCGCGATTCGTGCGGCTCTGGGCATCAACCGAACCTGGCGAGCGGTGCTCATCGGCGTGGGCAATCTCGCTCGAGCGCTCTTGCGGTATCAGGGCTTCCGAACGCAGGGATTCGAGATTGTCGGCCTGTTCGACACCGATCCCGGGAAGGTCGGGCAGGTAGTCGAGCACCTGACGGTCGAAGCTTCGAGTACGCTCGCGGAGCGAGTGGTTGCGCTGGGCGCAGAACTCGGCGTGCTGACCGTTCCGGGTGATGTCGCACAGGGTGTTGCAGACACGCTGGCGGCAGCGAACGTTCGCGGTATCTTGAACTTCGCTCCGGTCGTGTTGAAACTGCCGCCAACGGTGCGGCTCGTGACTGTCGATCTTGCGATTCAGTTGGAACAGCTTGCGTTCCTCGTGCAGCACGGCGACAACGCGAAAGCAACCGACGACTGAACGAGTACCGGTAAGCAAAGTGCCTGACTCCTTCCTCCTTGGCTTGTAACACCGAGCCAAGGGTTTCCCTTTTCAACTGTCACGTCGCAACCACATCGCGTGAACTCTCCCGTCGGGAAACGAATCCGTTGACTGCCCCGGTGCCTACGACATTGTGGCCGAGGGTGGAATCTGCGGGTCGGAGTCATAGCGTAGTCTGTGAATGCGCTCCGGCACACACGGCCCGACGGCCGTCGAAAGTCGGGGATCTTTCGCAACGGAGAGACACGAGATGGCAGGTGTGAAGGTCGGGATCAACGGGTTTGGGCGAATCGGTCGCTTGGTGTTCCGCGCCCTGGTCGAACAGGGGCTTCTCGGCAAACAACTCGATGTGGTCGCGGTCAACGACCTCGTTCCGGCAGACAACCTTGCGTACTTGCTCAAGTACGACTCGACGCAGGGCAAGTTCGCGGGCGAAGTGAGCAGCAAGAAATCATCGTCGGCAGCAAAAGAAGACGACACGCTCATTGTGAACGGACACGAGATCAAGTGCCTCGCCGTTCGGCAAGGCCCAGCCGCGTTGCCGTGGAAAGATCTGGGCGTCGAGTACGTGATCGAGAGCACGGGTTTGTTCACCGAGTGCAACAAGAACGTCGGCACTGGGGCCGACCAGATCGACCCGAACAAGACGGCTTATGGCCACATCGTCGCGGGTGCGAAGAAAGTCATCATCTCGGCCCCGGCCAAGAACGAAGACATCACCGTCGTCATGGGCGTGAACCACGAGAAGTACGACGGCGGCAAGCATCAGCTCATCAGCAACGCGAGTTGCACGACGAACTGCCTTGCGCCGGTGGTTCACGTTCTGCTGAAGGAAGGCTTCGGCATCGAAGAAGGCTTGATGACGACCGTCCACAGCTACACGGCAACGCAAAAGACCGTGGACGGCCCCAGCGCGAAGGACTGGAAGGGCGGACGATCCGCTGCCATCAACATCATTCCGAGCACCACGGGCGCGGCGAAAGCTGCGGCACTCGTGTGCCCCGAGGTGAAGGGCAAGCTCACTGGCATGTCGTTCCGCGTGCCGACGCCAACGGTGTCGGTCGTTGACCTGACGGTGAAGACGACGAAGGAGACGAGCTACAAGGAGATCTGCGCAGCGATGAAGAAGGCGAGCGAGACCTACCTGAAGGGCATTCTCGCGTACACCGCCGATGAAGTTGTCTCGACCGACTTCATTCACGACAATCACAGCAGCATCTTCGACGCCGGCAGCGGCATCGAGTTGAACAGCAAGTTCTTCAAGCTGATCTCGTGGTACGACAACGAGTGGGGCTACAGCAACCGCTGCGTTGATCTGCTGAAATACATGATCGCGAAGTCATAATCGTCTTGTGAACATTCCTGCGCGTTTACCCAGCAGCGGTGATGCAGTTCGGGCCATCGACCGAACTGCATCACACAGAACGACTTCTGGACACCTCAAAATTCAGCTCCGGCGCATTTTTCATAAATCGATTCCGCCTGCCGAAATTCCACGAATTTAAGTCGATTCTGTGTTGTGAACGAAGCCAAGACAGGTTAGTCTCTTCGCGGTCAGTCCTTTGCGGCACACTTAATGCCTCGGACCATCTTGAGGAGTTGGTCGTTTTTTTGAATGTTTTAATTGCCCCCCCCCGTAGTCCCCATCGTCGAAGGCGGATTTATGTCTGGTCTTTCACTCCCTCCTCGCAGGAGTTCTCATCCATTTTCCAATGATCGGCAAGGCTTCACGCTGATCGAGTTATTGGTTGTGATCGCAATCATCGCAATCCTGATTGGGCTGTTGTTGCCTGCCGTTCAGAAGGTGCGCGAAGCCGCCGCAAGGCTGAAGTGCACGAACAATCTGAAGCAAATGGGCATCGCCCTCCACGCCTACCACGACGCGAACCGGTCTCTGCCAGTGGGGTACTACCCCAACGGAACCGGCACGTTCACCTACACCGGCTGGCAACTGCAACTCCTACCCTACATTGAGCAAGGCGCTCTCTGGAGCCAGAGCGTTACGTATCTTCAGGCGAACACCGGCAACACTGATACGAATGCGTTTCCCGCATGCGGGGCCCAACTCCCGATGTTTATTTGTCCCTCCAACACACGCCCCCCAGTGTTCACCTATGGCGGTGTCAATTACGAACTCTCGTCCTACCTGGGATGCGCCGGGACAACGAGTCGCGTGAGCGGCACAGGTGATGGCGTTCTTTTCGCGTCTTCCGCTGTTCGCCTCACCGACATCACGGACGGCACATCCAACACCATTGCCATCGGAGAACGACCGGCGACGGGAGACCTTCAATACGGTTGGGGGTTCGCCCCTTACGGATCAGGGACGGGAGACGGCGATACTCTGCTTGGAACTCGTGATACGGGTGTCGCAAGTACGATGGGCGATCTCGCAACGAATGTCGGTCTCCAACCAGCCAAAAGCCCCAACAACACCGCCGATATTGACGGAGCGCACTTTTGGAGTTTCCACACGGGCGGAGCGAACTTCCTCTACTCGGATGGCTCCGTGCGCTTCCTCCAGTATTCCGCTGATTCCGTTCTGCCTCAACTCGGCACTCGGGCCGGTGGTGAGGTGTTTAATGCACCCTGAACAATCAATGCGCGATTCAACTCCGAGACATGCAGAACACAGACAATGTGAAACGAAACTTCGATTCCGCACGCTTGGATCCTTGCTGGGGTGTTTCGCATTTGCTTTGAGCGGGTGTTCTGGTCCAAGCCCGGTGGATGTGACCGGGAAAGTGACCTACAACGGAACGCCGTTGCCGAAGCCAGGCGGCACGATTGTGTTCGTGAGTACCGATGGGACTCAGACTCCAGCGGCGATCGAACAGGACGGCACCTACGCTGCGAAAGCCGTTCCTGCTGGTGCAAACCGTGTTGCTGTTTACTACCCCGCCACGCAGTCACAGGGGGGCAAACCACTCATGAAACGGAAGAAGGGCGAGAAGCCCGGTTCGCCGAACCCGGTGGCACCCGAACCGTTCTTGACCCCGGCGAAGTATGCCGCCGTCGATACGTCGGGGCTTTCGGTCGAGGCGTGTGAAGGAGCCGTGCTCAACGTGGACATGACGGGGCCGAAGATTCCCTGATCTGCCTGGCCATGGGACCACCAAACGGCTGCGTGAATCACTTCACGCAGCCGTTCGTATTTGTATCCGTCGCCGCGAGTGTCACCGAACCGTAAACTGAAAACGCTGATGCGCGGCGTCGAGCCGAAAGAACAGCAAATCGGGAGCGACGATGCCGAAGAAGACGATCAACGACCTGGGCGACCTCAAAGGCAAGAAGGTTCTTGTCCGCGTCGATTTCAACGTGCCGCTCGACAAGAAGACCGGTGCCGTGAAGAACGACCGCCGCATTCGCGGTGCGCTTCCAACCATTCGCAAGCTGCTCGACGCCGGGGCCAGCGTCATCGCGATGAGCCATCTCGGACGGCCCGAGAAGGCCACGCCCGACGAACGCAAGAACCTCACGATGGATAAGGTTGCCGTCGCGTTCGGCACACTGCTCGGCAAGACCGTGACCAAGGCAGCCGATGATGTCGTTGGGCCAGCAGTCACGGCAGCCGTCGCCGCGATGAGGCCCGGCGATGTGATCCTGCTCGAAAACCTCCGGTTCGATCCCCGCGAACAGAAGAACGACGCCACGTTCGCGGCAGCCATTGCTGCACTCGGCGACGCCTACGTGAACGACGCCTTCGGCACCTGCCACAACGACAAAGACGCCAGCATGGTTGCTGTGCCTGCCGCGTTGAAAGCGGCTGGCAAGCCGCGTGCGGTCGGGTTGCTCGTGGCGAAGGAACTGGAAGTCATCGAATCGCTGATGACCACCCCGAAGCGGCCCATGATTGCGATCATGGGCGGAGCGAAGGTGTCGGACAAGATCGCGTTCATCGAAGTGCTGATGCAGAAGGTCGACAAGTTGCTCATCGGCGGCAAGATGACGTACACCTTCCTCAAGGCTCAAGGCGTGGACGTCGGCGCGACGCGAGTTGCCGATGAGGAAGTGACCGCCGCTCGACCGCTGCTCGCACAGGTTGGCAAGAAGATCGTTCTGCCGGTGGATGCACTCGCGGCCAAGTCGGACGACCTGACGCAGACGCAGGTTTGCGAAGGCGCCATTCCCGCTGGCTACGAAGGCGTCGATATCGGGCCGAAGACCATTGCCGCGTATTCCGCAGAGTTGAAGAACGCGGGAACGGTGATCTGGAATGGCCCGGTGGGTTGGTTCGAGCAGCCGGCGTTCGCGGGTGGCACCAAGGGCATTGCCGCGGCGATGGCTGCCAGTCCCGCGACCACTGTGGTTGGCGGCGGCGAGACGGCACAGGCTGTCGAGCAGTTCGGCTTCGACGAGAAGATGACGCACGTTTCGACTGGTGGCGGCGCATTCCTGGCATATGTCGAAGGGCAGAAGTTCCAGAGCTTGGCCCAGATCGACGACGTCGCTTAATTCGGAATGCGGAGTTCGGAATGCGGAATTCCGAGCCAGCCGCATTGGAGGGATGGGATGTCTTCCAATCCGAACTCCGAAATCCGCATTCCGCATTCGGGTGATGGTATGACGACCGAACGGGGCAGGGCCGGAGTGCCGGAAGGGCTGTGGATTCGATGTCCGCACTGCAAGGCCACGGTCTACAAGAAGGAAGTCGAATCCCGGCAGCACGTGTGCCCCGAGTGCGATCACCACTTCACGATGCCCGCGAAGGACCGCATCGCACAGATTCTCGATGAAGGCACGTTCGAGGAGTGGGACACGGATCTGAGGCCGTGCGACCCGCTCAACTTCAAGGACCGTATCCCGTATCACCAACGGCTTGTCGAAGAACAGCAAAAGACTGGCATGCTCGACGCGGCGGTCACGGGGAAAGGCTTCATCCGTGGTCGCGGTGTGGTGCTGGGCATCACGGACTTCGCGTTCATGGCCGGCAGCATGGGCTCGGTCGTTGGCGAGAAGTTGACGCGTGCCGCCGAGCGTGCGTTGGAGCTACGCTTGCCGCTGATCTTCGTGAGCGGTTCGGGCGGTGGTGCCCGTATGCAAGAGGGCATCCTGTCGCTGATGCAGATGTGGAAGGTGTCGGCGGCACTGGCCCGCTACGACTCGGCGGGCGGCCTGTACGTCTGCATCCTGACGAACCCGACGATGGGCGGCGTGGCTGCGAGCTGGGCACTTCAGGGCGATATCACGCTCGCGGAACCGGGCGCGATGATCGGCTTCGCGGGTCGCCGCACGATCAAGAACACAATTCGGCTCGAACTGCCCGAGGGGTTCCAGACCAGCGAGTTCCTGCTGAAGCATGGCTTCGTGGACCGCATCGTTCACCGCAAAGACCTGCGAACGGAAGTGGCCCGCATCATCGACTACTGCCAGATCGCCGAGCAGTGATTTCGCCGCTTGCGGCGTAGCGCTCCAGAGCGCTACGCCGCAAGCGGCGAATCCATTCCACTCATTCGGCTTTGCCGTCGAACAGCGGCGTGATGACGCGGCCCCGGTTCAACTGCACCGGACGGTTCAAGCGGTCGCGAACCTCGGCGTGCGGGTCAATTCCCATCACCGAATACACCGTCGCGCCGATATCATCCGGCGAATACGGCGGCGTGATCGGATAACCGCCGCTCTTGTCGCTCTTGCCGATCACCTGGCCCGGTTGCACGCCAGCACCCGCGAACAGTCCGCAGAAGCACGACGCCCAGTGATCGCGGCCCGCGTTCTTGTTATCCACCTTCGGCGTGCGGCCGAACTCGCCCAGCATCATCACCATCGTGTCTTCGAGCATGCCACGGTCGCCGAGATCGTCCAGCAACGCTGACACGCCACGTCGATGTCGAACGCTCGCGCCACCTTGCCCGACGTCAGCACCGACACCGCTTGCTGCTGCTGATCCGACATCTTCCGCGTCTCGGCCGACTCCGACAACCAACGCTGCTGTGAGTTCACCGCTTCCAAGAGCGCCATGCGATCCTTCAACTGATCGACATCCATCCCTGCAGCGGGGCGAAGGTTGTCGATGCGGAAGTCCGACTTGTTCGGATCGTTCGTCACCTGCATCACGTCGTGCTTCGGTCCCAGGAAGCCCGCATACTGCCCCGGCCACAACAGCGGACCTTCCATCAGGTACGTCGGCAGATTCACACCGCACGGAGTGCCTTCCGGTGGACGGCGTGTGTAGCCGATGCCAGCGGCGTAGTTCGGGAAGTCGTCGCGGCTGGCGATCTTGTCGAAGAACGCGCCGGGCTGCTGATGTCCCGTCAGAACGTGGTGCGTGGCAACGAGGTGGTTGTTCTCGCGATGTGCCAGCGACCGAATCACCGCGAACTTGTCCGATCGCGCCGCCAGCTTTGGGATGTACTCGCCTGCCAGCAAGCCGGGAGTCTTCGTCTGAATCGAGCCGTGTTCGCCGCGGATTTCGGGCGGAGCGTCTGGCTTCGGGTCCCACATTTCGAGGTGGCTCGCCGCTCCCGTCAGGAACACGATGATGAGCGACTTCGGTTTCTTGATGTTTGATTTCGAAGACTGTGCGGCGGCGAACTTCGACAGGCCAACTCCGAGCAGTCCGGAGTAGCCAACCTGAAGCATCTCACGGCGAGTGATGCCGATTGTGTGGCGGTGGGGAGCGGTCACGGCAGAGTCCTCGGAACGAGGAGCGGCAGGAGCCAGGCGGGATACCATCATTAGAGCATGTTGCGACAGCGAGGCAACCCAAATCGCTTTCGGTTGCCTCCTCTGATTGGTTCCGGCGGAACCAACCGTTTCAGCCCCGGAACCATTCCATTCGTCCGGAAGAAATATCGTTCAGACAAGCTGAACTGATTTCTTCTGACGCATCCTCTTTTCAGATTGTATCTTGCGGTGCCGGTTCAAAGCGGTCTCGCGGACTGTCCGAAAATCCACCTCCGGAACCATCATTTCAGCCCCGGAACCATTCGATTCGTCCGGAAGAAAGTCCATCAGAACAACCGCAGCCACACACTTCCGAAACGCATCCTTTTCGGTGTGTGTGGCTTGCGGCACTCAGATACAAACTCGATGAACTTACCAGGATATTTTCGGCATCCCCGGAACCATATCGCTTGGCTCCGGAACCGATCACCAGCTTGAGCCGAGAGCCTCGCCGTTGCTGCGGGTGACGGCTGCCGCGAAAGTCGCCACGTCGATCGACGAGTTCACAAATCGCACCGAGCCATCTCCCAAAACCGTGTTCACACCACCCGTGTGGAAGGAGTGCGGAGCACTGCTCCCTTCGGTCTGGAATCCGATCGTTGTCTCGGGGTAAGCACCGTAGCTGAACCCGTTGGTGCAGTTGACCGCGCAACTGCCTGGAAGCGACGTGCCAGCCGGGTTCGAGGAATAGAAGTCCAGGTCTGTCGCAGGGCGAGCCCAACCACCACCGTTAATCTGAGTGCCCAGACCCGTCGGGGTGCCGATCGGCTTGCCCAACTGGTAGATCTGCGGCCGACCTGCCGATTCCGTGATCATAATCGTGTTCGACAGACCATCGGTCACGGCAGTGATCTTGTTCCCAGGCGACTGGTTCTTTGCCAGAATCCCAAGCTGCGGTGCGCCCGTCGCATTCACATTCGTGGCCAACTGAGAGACACCGGTCGAAGCGGAATAGTCGGTCACGGCGACGATGTTCCAGGTCGCTGTTTGTGGGTCGCCATCCTTCCGATCTGGGTTCGGGGAGGATGGGCACAGAAGAATCTTGATCTTCTGCGAGGTGGTCGTCAGATTCGTCGTTGAACCCCAGGTTTGGGTCAGGTCATAGTTCTTCCGCATGTTGTCTTGTTCGATGTATGCCAACGTCGGGATCAACCAACTAATGCGTGGCAGAGTCGTGCTCCCATTCGGCCGGATGCTGCTCGGGAAGTATTGATACGTGCTCTCGTGATTGTGAATCGCGAGGCCAAGTTGTTTGAGGTTGTTGCTGCACTGCGTTCGTGCTGCGGCCTCGCGAACCTTCTGAACGGCTGGCAGGAGCAAGCCAATCAGAATCGCGATGATGGCAATGACCACCAACAACTCGATCAGGGTAAACCCTCGGCGGGTTTGCGTCGTTCGGATCATGAGAGTCTCCTTGGAACCTTTGATCTGTGAGGATTGCAGCTACGTGGGATGCTTACTGGCGGGTGTTAGGGGCCTTGATTTCGATGGAAACCGTTTCGGTTCCCTCCGGTTTGACGATCGTCGAGACAGGGGTGGTTTCGACCTTGGAATACTTCCCAGGGATCTGATTCCAGAGCGGCGAGCTTTCCCCTTCCGCGGTGCGCTTCGTGGCAGTGCTGACGAACTGCGTCACGGTCACGCGATACTCGCCGGTGGTGCCATCTTCAGACTTCGGAATTGCGACCTGGAAGTCGCCCTTCTCGTCAACGCGACCGGTCGGTCGCACCGCGTCTTTGCCGGGGTTCACCGGGTGAAACACCACGGTCGCGCCCGCTGCGGGTTTGCCGTTGAGGGTGACGTGTCCCGTCACCGAGACTTCCGTGCTGGCGGACTTGCCGCAACCGACGTTCGCGAAGGAAAGGCCCGCCGCGAAGATTGAGAAGGCGAGCCGTTGCAAAACTGAGCGAGAGAAGTTCATGGTTTATCGTGGTTAAAGGGTGAAATCGGGATCGTTTGAACCGAGCAACAACCAGGATCGGGATGCCTCGTCCGGCTCAACAGCCGGGACAAAGACACCCCCTGGGCATGGCCTTGGTGTCCGTCGCGAGGGTTGCCTCGTCGTCCGGAGTTGCGATGATTCCGTACTCGGCACCGGGCAAGCGCCCGGCGAGGAGTTGGAAGTACCGGTCGAACAGTCCGCTCATCTCGTTTTCCTCAATCACGACCAACATCATCATTGAAGTCGTGTAGGGAAGATATCGGCGATTAGATTACTTTGCAAGTAGATAAAGTAATGATTCATGTCGATTTGTCTCAAATGATTATTGGGATGTTGTTTGCGATGTTTTCTGTTTCTGATAATGTTGGCAAATGAGCGATTGACGTGCGAGTTCGAGCAACAGCAGGCGAGACTACGGGTGATTGAAACCCGTCAGTCGCGCCGGTTCCGTTGTTTCAGCCTTTCACAAAGACAAACACCAGACATCACAGCTTGGAAAGTGTGGGTCTTGTTCGCGGGAGACGAGACGCGCTTGTGCGCGATGGTTGACGCGGGCTCGGTTAGGCGGTAAGAATAATTCGGGAGCCGGTGCGCGAGTGTCGGCTCTGGATGGTGGCTGTAGCTCAGTTGGTTAGAGCGCTAGATTGTGGATCTAGAAGTCGCGGGTTCAAGTCCCGTCAGTCACCCCTAGAAAACAAGCAAATTTGACGAACTAGAACTGTCCCAAAACGAAACCGTCCCAGAATATCGCCCCATAACGTCATCGTTATGGGGCGATTTTCGTTACTCAAGAATTCCCACCATTTGCTTCTTGAGAGCTTCAATGCCCAGCCCCTTCTCACGGTCAAGGTGATGCTTGCGAACCGTGGCAGCGGTCAAGCCTAACGCTTCCGCAGCCGCTTCCACCGAACCACATGCTTTAACGGTCAGTGTGATCGCTCGCCGTCGCAGATCGTGCGGCATGACCCTGGCACGGTCGGGGAATTTGTCCGCGTAACTCTCGAAGAGTCGTCGAACCGCATAGTGGAATCGGTCAGTCGTAAACTCGGTTGCGGCGCGGGGGTCATGCGTGTGTTCGCGGATCGACTCCGTGTATGATTCCCAGAGGTACGTTTTGCCTTTGATGTCGTTCAGGCGTTTCGAGAGTTTCGCTGAAATCGGAAACTTGCGAGTCTTCTTTGTCTTGGTCTGAGTCCGCGAAACGGTGATAGTGTTTGTAATCGGGTCAAACTGGTCGGAGCGAAGCTTGCACAGGTCTTTAGTGCGATTACCTGATACCTTTTTTACTTTCACAAAGCAGGACATCACCTCCCAATTCAACGAATCAACCCACGCAAAGAAGTTCTCGAACTCCGCCTCGCTTGGAATGTCAACCTCGATGGGGTCAAGAACAGGACGCGGGCAGTCCTTGAACGGGTCGGAACTGGCGAGTTTCTTTTCGATCAGCGCGGAGTAGAGGCACGACAGATTGTGGATGGTGTTGTCCACGGACTTCGGCTTTCGCGTGTACTTGGTCGCGCCTTCTTTCGGCGACCGCGTGTAGGGCGTGCTTTCGTACAGGGCGGCGAACCGGCGAGCAACTTCTGGGGTGATGTCTGACGGCCCTTTGGTCGGCACAGTGCGTTCAAGTGCGTCCGTCGCGTAACGGTACATATTCAGGGTGGAAGGTTCGAGCTTAACCGCTTTCTTGCCACCGGACTTTTTGAGTTCTTCGTGAACCTGCTTCCAGGTGATGGTTTTAGCTGTCGGCTTGAGGCCGGCTGCTGTGTAGGCGTCAAGGACGATTTGGCCGGCTACAATCCACGCCTCGTTTTCCGTCCGCTTGCCCGTCGTCGCCTCTTTGTACTTCTTTGGGTTGAGTGGGTCGGGGAATTTGACGTGCCACACTTCGCCCGACACCTGCACGTCGTTCTCTTTCCACTTCTTTTGCTTGAGGCTGGCTGCGACGCGGCGACCGTCGGGAAGTGGGAGTAGATTTTCTGCGGGTCGTGCCACGTGACAATCCAGTTATGGGGCTTTCGGATCTGTTTGCAATCTAAGTAAACTCTAAAGCCCCATAACTGTCACGTCAACGCTTTCGTTTCTTGCGATCTGCTTTCGTGCGCGGTGGTGCGACGTTGGCCGCACTTTCAAACCACTCCTGAAACTTGTCGCGTTTGTATAGCGGCGGATTTCCAGGTTGCCGTCCGAGCCGATGCCAAATCATCCTGCCCCCAGATTCGGTAATGCGTTTTCTCAGGCTGCCGGTTGCAAGACCAACCATCATGGCCGCTTCGTTGATGTCGATGAGGTTCGCCGGCCGGTCTGCCGGACGGGGCTTGGGCGTCTTGGGCGGCTGCCATTTAGCCGCCTCACGCGGTGCCATCCAAATCGTGGCGATCATCGGTATACCATCTGTCTCAAACTCATGTTTAATCGGCACAAGCTTGCGCCGCTTGGGTCGAGTGATGGCCAGTTGTGCTTTTTCTGGCGTCCACGTCCTGAACTCGCAGTCAAGTTCTTCGAGTGCAGTGTGGGTCACGGCTGACGTCTCGTATGTCGGGGCGATACTTGACGCTAGTGCGTCGCCACAGGAAAAGAAAGTCCACTCCGGTGACAACGCGGTGTCACTGATCGAATCCAACCGACGTCAACGCCAGACGCCCGCGAGCCTCACCAGATTCGCGGGCTGTGCCATTCCCCCGTACATTTCTAGGCGATTCACAAAATGGAAAATTCCGGGAAGTCGCGCGCTCCTCGCACGCATAGCCTCACAGGGGGAGAGTGTACACTCCTTCACCCCCCACCCTCCAGGATTTTGACCCGTGGCCAAGCCCACCAAACCCAAGCCCAGGCCCAAGCAGCCCGCGATCAGTGACACCAGGATAATCCCGTGTGCTACGGTCGCCCTTGCGACCAAGCTCGGAGTCGGGTTTAGCCCGAACGAGGTTGTTTCTGTCGTTTGGGACATCGAGTGCGGCCTGCATTCGGGCATCCCTGAATGTTGCATCGCCTTCTACGTCGGGGGTTGGCGGTCTGCCGGCGTCGGGAGCATGAACGATGAAGTACCACTTTTGCGGAAGTACCAGAAGCTGCGTGACCGCGCCATTGCTCGCGGCGAACTAGTGGGGAAATACAAACCCTGTTTCGAGTGCCTGTCCGCCAAGCGTTTCGTTGTGCCCACACTGTGTGATTGTGAGGCGAGGGCTGAGCCTTGGCGTCGGGCGGGCCTGCACCCGTACCCGTTTTTCGGCAAGCGGCATCCCGGCTGTCGGGAGTGGGTGTGGGATCGGGAACGGAAACGGGGGGAGTGAGCAGCCCACAGCCAACAACCAACGTCAACGCCACAGCCCGCGAGTCCGACCAAACTCGCGGGCTGTGGCGTTGTTGTTCTCCGACGCCACGGAAAACTCAATCCAATGAACGAACGATGTCTTTGACCATCGGAACGCTCCAGTGAAACGAATTTGACTCGCAGAGGATCGTAGGTAGTGCTTGTACTGGTCGAGTGTTCATTATCGAGCCAGTTTTGAAGTGCTTTTATTTCCCTAAACGCGTAGACTTGGGTCAGTTTGGAAATGCTCATCCCAACAACTGCCATTGCGTGAGATGCACCCGTGCCAGCGGCACCACTTCTTGAGATTATTGGCGAACTCCACTCTCCGAAGCGGGGAAGAACCCATTGCCGCATGGGAAATGCTGGCCCGCATCCAAAAGGAAGAGCTATCTAAAAACGGAGATTAGTGATGGTGGCATTGTACACAATACTTGTGGTCTCAACGTTTCTCTCTCCCTCACTCAGTGATCGGGTCGCACCTGCTCCGAGGCCGGCGAATCAGGCAAAATTGGCCTTTAAATCAGAAGTCCATGTTAATGCTGACGGATTTAAAAATGTTATCCACTTGGCCCTTCTGCCGGATGGAACATTCATGAATTCGTCCGGTCGGTTTGTTCCAGATGCTAACTTAGGGTTCTACTGCAAAGCCGAAGCTGAGAATGGTGACAGTAAACTTAGAATTGTCATTCCTTATCCAAAAGATACGTCTGTCGGCGTATTGAATATCGCGATAGGAAAACTTCAGTCCACAGCAACAAACGAAAGAGTGAATCTCAAAATTAACATCATTCTTCCCTCCACAGAATGATTTTCCCAGCGTGGTGCTTCTGCCGTGCCCGCGATGTCGGTTCGCTCGGTGGTCGCCACAACGAACTTGCCTCGTTGCGGTTGGATGTGTCGGTCGATGTGCTGTTGAAGGACGCGGCGACCTTGAGCGGTACCCGCGAGTGAGCAAGCGTGAACAATCAAGCGGCCCGCAGCCTGTGGGCCGGACATCACCGACGGAGACTGCGATGGACGATCACATTCGGGCGTTTATCGCGCTGGCTGACTTGGCCGCAATTTCCGGCCCCGATTTGGCGGCGAGAATGGACCGTTGGGGAGGGCATCTAGCGAGGGCGGCTTCTGACCAAGCCCCTCTTGGCGCGACAGACGATCAGGTGACCAACCTCGTGAACCTGATGCACAGCGGGCGTGAGAAGCTCTTGGAAGCGGCTCGGCTACCCGACCCCGAAGGGAAGTATCCAGCGTGAATTGTGGAGTGTCGAGCGAGACAAGCCAGCGACATACCAAGCGGCCCGCGTTGTTCACTTGAACGACGCGGGCTGTGTCATTTTCGTGGCCATTTTCGTGCCCGCGAAACTGTACCCCAATCTGCGGTAATGGCCATTTTCGTGCCACCGAAACTCTACCCCAATCTGCGGTAATGGCCCCCTCAGCCGTGCCGGTCACGCCACCCATTTTTGTGGGCACAAAATTGAGCCTCGAAACGCAAGAACGCTCGCAGAGCCAGCCCGATGTGGTTCCGCTGCGCCTTGGCCGAGCGGCACTGGCACCGCTCGATCCCCGTACATTGCTTGATTCCTCGGTGGTAATGTTCGATGGCCCAGGAGAACTCCGCGAACTGCAACCGCGTCAGGTCACACATCGCCGGATCGTTCGTGGCCCAGTATGCGATGTCGCCGTCTGGGGCGACTATCCCGAATACCTTCACCAAACCATACCCCGGCAACCACACCTCCGTACCCGTCACCGCAATCGCCGTGTCCTTCAACGCCCGAGTGCCCTGACGGTTGAGGTTCACCAGTCGGTTCGACTTCAACCGAGTCAGCCAAGTCCACTCGAACGACCGGATCAACTTGAGGTTCTCCAGGCTGCTGTACCAGCCGTCGAACGCGACGCATCGGGGCTTGAACCCGCGTCCGTGGGCGGTGCGGATCATGGCGACGAAGTGGTCGTTCTTGGTCGCCCCGTCGGCCTTGTCGTAGACCCGGTAATCGCAGGGGATGTTGCGGTCCCCGTCCGTCCACAACAGGGACACCAAGTTGATCCCCTTGACCACCGCGTGGTGCTTGCCGGACCAGTGTCGGGTGACCAACTCGATGGACTTGGCGTAGGGCTTGTCTAGGGTCCAGCAGTCGGGTAAAGGCGTCGTGGGCCGGAGGATCGGGCTGGTCGGGTTGCACGCGGGCGGCCTCCGTGGCAGAGCACAGCTTCGGCGTCGCGATCAGGAAATCGATGTAATCATTCGGGTGGACTTTGGGAGCACTCATGCCTGATTGTACGCCAGCCCGAAAACCAAGCGTAAACTACCCAATGTGACACACTGCGTAACACCTACGTAGTGTTTGCACAACATTGATGCGTCCTTGTGGCCGAGAAGGGTTGCGACCGTGATGGGGTCGTGACCTTCCTTCAGTTTCCGGGTCGCGAAGCAGTGTCGAAGATCGTACATCGCGAACCGGCGGTCACCCTGCCTCGCGAGTGACGCCCGCTTCTTTCGTAAAGCTACCAACTTCTCTTGATGCTCTTTCCGCGCGGCGGCGAGTTCCGTCGCGTCCTGGTACTTCCTATGATCGTACCGGGGGAGTTTCGGGAGATCGACTTCCGGCCCAGACAGCTTAACCAACAACCGTTGAAACCGACACACCACCGCTTGGGCTTTCCACGGGTTGCCGTCCGTGTTCAGGAATAGCGCACCCGTCGGTCGGTTTGCCGCGAGCCGTGAAACGAGTGCGACGGCCTTATCCGACAGGTAGATCACCCGCCACCGTTTCTTGCCCTTCGACTCCACAGGCGGGATTTCGATCCGGTGCTGATCGAGTTTCAGGTGGCGGGCCTCGATCCTTCGGGCTTCTTGCGGGCGACAACCAGCCTCGAAGGCAAAGACGAGCAAATCGCGGAACTGATCGTCCTTCACACGCGACAGGAGCGTCTCAAAATCTGCCGGCGTCATCCGGCTGTCCCGTTTCGTTGGCGTCGGCTTCTCAACACCTCGCACTGGGCTGACCGCGATGTACCCGAGTTTAGCAGCCCAGTTGAATGGGCGGGTGAGCGCGATGATGGCTCCGCGCTTCTGGTTGGCTCCCCAGGTCACTTTCGAGTCCACCCACTCAGCAACGTGGAACGGGCGGAGGTCAACCGCCAGCATGGTCCGAGCAACTTTAAGACGGTCGCAGAATTGTTGGATGTGTTTTCGGTTCCACTCGTAGGTGCGGGGGGCGCGGTGATTCTGGCACCAGTCGAGGAACTTCTCAAATACCTCGCCGACCGTCAGTCCGGCGGAGTTTTGTGGGGGAATAGTGGGGGATGGTGTGTGGGCATCATCCGCCTGAGCCATCAGTTCGTGGAACCGGCGGTCGGCTTCTTTTTTATCTGAGCCGAGGTTGTGGCGGGTGCCGCAGATCGTGACGAAGTACGCCTGCCGGTCTTCGCGGAACCACGGTTTTGGAGCGCGTGCCATGAAAAATACCCCTTCCGAAGGTGTGGTGGTGCGCCACAGCACTCGTCAGGGGTATTATTCCGTACCGCGATTCTGTACCAAGCGTTTCTGGAGGAAATCGGGCTTTTCCATTTCCCTAGATTTCCAGAGTGGGCAGTCCCGGGGTTGAACCCTATCTATTACCCACAATTACTCGATATTGTAAACTGTCTGAAGTGTTGAATTGGTTTCGACTTTCGTCACTGAGAGGCTGTCCCATATGTCGGTTTAAGCCGCCAAATGGTAGTGGAACTCAGCGTCCACGTTTTTGGGTTCCAGCCGATTGAGCATGAGTTGGATCATGGCCAACTTGACGAATGCTTCCGATGACATCACGCTCTT
>JAIOPV010000215.1 GCA_021413735.1 Planctomycetota bacterium | reverse complement strand
CCGATGAATCATCAGCTTGTACTCTGCGGTAGTGTGCTTTCGGTGACGGCAACGAATAATCCGGGCTAGAAACGGCCGCCGCGGACGGAAGCCTCCTGGCGGCGAAGCGGTCCTTCGGCGAGAATATCGCCAACGATCCCGCGCCGTTCAGGAGCACGCCCGTGAACAAGTCCGGCCCAGAACTGCAGACGGCCACGAACGCCGTGTCGATCGGCGACGGCGGGAGCGAGACGCACGTCAGCAGCACAGAGAATGACCTGTTGCCAGCGTTCGGCCCGCCCGCACAGGCAGGCGAGGTCGGCAGCCTCGGGCCGTACCGGGTCGTGAAGGAACTCGGCCGCGGCGGCATGGGAGCGGTGTACCTCGCGATCGACCCCCGCCTGAACCGCAAACTGGCCCTCAAGGTGATGCTGCCACTGTTCGCCGCAAACCCGGCGTCTCGGGAGCGGTTCCTTCGCGAGGCCCGCGCCGCCGCCCAGGTCGCCCACGACAACGTCGTCACCGTCTTCGAGGCCGACGAGCGCGACGGCGTGCCCTACATCGCCATGCAGTTCCTCCAGGGCTACCCACTCGACGAGTACCTCAAGAAGCACGGCACCCCGACCATTCCCCAGATCCTGCGGATCGCCGAGGAGACGGCGGCGGGACTGGCCGCGGCCCACGCCTGCGGGCTCATCCACCGCGACATCAAGCCCGCGAACCTCTGGCTGGAGGCGCCGAACGGCCGGGTCAAGGTGCTCGACTTCGGCCTCGCCAAGCCGGTCGATGCCGAGGCGGAGATCACGAAGAGTGGAGACGTCGTCGGCACCCCGGCGTACATGAGCCCCGAGCAGGCCCGGGGCGAGCGGGTCGATCACCGCACCGACCTATTCAGTCTTGGGGCCGTGCTGTACCGGCTCTGCACGGGCACCATGCCGTTCCAGGGGCCGAGCACGATGGCGGTGCTGATGGCGCTGGGCATGAAGGAACCGCCCCCGGTGCGCGAGGTGAGCCCAGAGGTGCCCGAGCCACTGGCTGCGCTCATCCACCAACTGCTCGCCAAAAACCCCGAGCAGCGACCGCCAAACGCCGACGATGTCGTGCGCCGGGTCCACGCGATCACGGCCGGGGCAGCGCCGCAGGCTGCCCCGGGCGGCGCGGCGCCTTCGCAGGGTCAGCCGCAAGTGATCTACGTGCCCATCCACATCACCGCCCAGCCGGAGGACAACGCCTTCGCCGACCTGAGCGCGACCGAGGTCGAGTCCGCCCCCGTGCTACCGGGCGCGGTCACACGGCCGCAGCGGAAGGAGTCGGGCGGGAGGGGCATGTGGGTGGCCGCCGGGTTGGCGGCTCTGGTGGCGGCGTGCGTGGTCGCTGGCGTCATCATCATCATCAAGAACAAGGACGGCTCGGAGACGAAGATCGAAGTTCCCGACGATGCGACGGTGACGATCAAGGGCAAGGACGGCAAGACCGTGGCGCAGGTCGGCCCCGTCGGCAAGCAACCGGCCGCCGATGTGGACCGCAAGGCCGCGGAGTGGGTGTTTTCCATCGGCGGCACCGTGAGTGTGAACGGCGAAACGAAGTTCCGCAAAGCCGCGGTCGAGCTGCCCAAGGAACGATTCACACTGACCTCAGTGAGCCTGTACGGCCCGTCGGTGTCGGACGCGGCGCTGGAGCAACTCAAGGGCCTCAAGGGCCTGACATACCTCTCGCTGCGTGACACGAAGGTGTCGGATGCGGGGATGGAGCATCTCAAGGATTTCCAGGCACTGACGTGGCTCGGCCTGAATGGCACGAAGGTGACGAACGCCGGGTTGGCACACCTCAAGGAAATCAAGAGCCTGACGTACCTCACCTTGGCCGGCACGATGGTGTTGGACGCCGGGATGGAGCACCTGAAGGAACTCAAGGGCCTGACGGAGCTCGACGTGCGAATTACGAAGGTGACGCCGAAGGGGGTCGAGCAGTTACACGCGGCGGTGCCCGGCTGCAAGATCTTGCACGACGGCGGCACCATCGAGGCGGCTCCCGACCCGGACCGCAAGGCCGCGGAGTATGTCCTGTCCGTCGGAGGGAGCGTGAAGGTGAACGGCATGGAGGTCAAGGCACCAGCCGACCTGCCGAAAGACCGCCTCACTCTGACGTGGGCAATCTTCCTCAGCAGCAAGTCTCCGATGGACGCGGGGTTGGCTCAGTTCAAGGACTGCAAAAGCCTGACGCGCCTCGACCTGGGCGGCACACTGGTTACGAACGCGGGGCTGGCCCACTTCAAGGACTGCAAGAACCTGATTTATCTAAACCTCGCCAGCACGGCAATTACGGACGTGGGGCTAGCCCACTTCAAAGGCTGCACGAAACTAATTAGCCTCGACCTCTACGACACGCCGGTGACGAACACGGGTCTGGCGTACTTCAAAAACTGCAAGGAGCTGACACAACTCGGTCTGAGCAACACGGGGGTGACCGACGAGGGGTTGGTCTATTTCAAAGACTGCAAGAACCTGACGCATCTTCGGCTGATTACCACGCCGGTAACGGACGCGGGCATTGCCCACTTCAAGGACTGCAAGGAGCTGACGTACCTCGACGTGCGAAAGACGAAGGTGACGGCGAAGGGGCTCGCTGACTTTCACGCAGCGGTGCCGGGATGTAAGATCGAACACGACGGCGGCACCATCGAGGCTATCGACGTGGACCGCAAGGCCGCGGAGTACACGCTGGCGGTCGGAGGGGCGGTCAAGGTGAACGGCGGGGAGAGCGAGATCAAGGCTGTAGCCGGCTTGCCGAAGGAACGCTTCACCCTGACGGCGGCGGCGTTCGATTATCTCGATTCGGTGACGGACGCGGGGCTGGCCGCCTTCAAGGACTGCAAGAACCTGACTTTGCTCAGTCTGAACGACACCAAGGTGTCAGACGCGGGATTGGCCAACTTCAAGGGCTGCAAAAACCTGACGGAACTCTACCTGGGCAACACGCAGGTGAGCGACGCGGGATTGGCTAACTTCAAAGACTGCAAGAACCTGACGGAACTCCACCTCTCCGCCACGCAGGTAGGCGACGAGGGGTTGGCGCACTTCAAAGACTGCAAAAACCTGACGAATCTCGTCCTGTCCCGTTCACAGGTGAGCGACGCGGGACTGGTACACCTCAAAGACTGCAAAAACCTGACACACATATGGCTGGACAACACGCGGGTGACCGATGCGGGATTGGCGCACTTCAAAGACTGCAAAAACCTGACGCTATTTTGGCTGTCCGACACGCAAGTGAGCGACGTGGGGCTGAAGGAACTTGCGGACAAGACGAAGCTGACTTGGCTCAAACTCCAGAAAACGAAAGTCACGGAAGCGGGTGTGAAGCAGCTTGCGGCAGCACTACCCGGCTGCAAGATCGACCACGACGGCGGCACCATCGAACCAAAGAAGTAAGGGAGCGAAGCTCGCATGTCGGAATCCCAAGTCGCGAGACGATACCCGTTCAGTTCTCGGCCAGACGAAGCTCATCTCGGGGCCTATTCCCACGCCGTCGGGGGCACGCTCGACCGCTAGCCAGGGCCGTATTCCCCGAGGTAGCCACGGAGCTGGAGCCGCGTGAGCCGCGGTACCCAACCGGAATCTCGCGCCAACCGCTGCGTCAGCCCTTCAAATTCGGAGCCGTCGAGTGCCAGGTCCCGAAGGCCGAAGAGCCAACCATTCCGATCGCTCTCCCGAATGGCGTCGGCTGGTCGTCGCCCTGCATCGCCACAGTCGCTCGTCAGGCTGAAGGATTCGAGGCCGGTAAACTTGGGTGATTCAAGGAACGTTTGAAATGTGTCTGTGACAATGGCCTCGGAATAGACCTCAAGTCGTTCCAATCGTTCGAGATGCCGGAAGTGAACAAGGGCGTCCCATCCCTCTCGTTCGTCACCCCACATTGAGATTCCAAGCCCACGAAGTCGGCCCACACCAGGGCAATCCAGAAGCGCTTCCCGCCGGGAAGGGCAATCCATCGCGAAGCCGACCGCCTCAATCGGGAACTGCGAGAACAACTCGGAGTAGGAATCTGCGAACCACTCTGCTTGGGCAGCGACCACACCAGGGAACCCACGAACAAAAACCGAATGCGGACCACAACCGATGTGGCGGTCGAGTGAGCCACAGCTTTTCAAGAGATCGCCGTTCAACACCTTGACGCGATCCAGCCACTCGGGGTGTTCCGCGAGCAACCGACGACAACGCACATCGGTCGCTGTGTAACCTTCGTCCCATTCGTTCAGCGTGGCGAGGCGAATCTGTGTGCGAATGAATTCGGCGCGGGCGTTCTCGCCTTGTTCGTCGAGGAGATCGGCGAACGCCAACCTCGCCGTGTCCTCAGCCGGGTGTGCCAAGATCTCAGCGTTGAGCGCATCGTGGGTCAGATTGTGTGTGCTCATGTGGGACCGAGTCGAAGGACAGCGAACACGCGATTCGTTCGTAACCCCGTGTGCTACGTCCTGGTTCAATGCGTATTCCCGAGCGATCACCCGTCGCACGTTCTCCTGCTCCGCAGCGGTTCCACCGTTGCGACCAAGCCCGCTCTCTCGGCGAGTTCGCAGATTCTTCGTGCCTCCGCTGGGTGGCAGACAGCCAGCACCCAACCTGTCGATGACCGCGCCTGCCGGAACACTTCCGAAGCTGGCCGGTCCCGTACCTCGGGAAGGAACCGCCACAGGGCTAACAACTCCTCGCAGGAAGCACGCCCGTTCTGCCACCGTGTCACGACTTGTATGTCCGGTTCGTCAGGCAACGGGGGGTGATAGAACGAAACCATGGCTGTGCTGCGTCATCACTCGAAATCATACACGATCACGGCCACCCCGCGACCGCACAGATGTTCCTCGATCAGCGGCTCAATTCGCGACCACTCTCCGCCAGCCAATCCGCACCCGATGCGCGACATGTGCACCGATGCTCCGAGTTCCATCGCCTTCGCCGAAACCTTCTCCAAACACGCCGCAACGGCATCGTACCGAATCGGTGGTCCCGAACTTCCCGTCTTGATGCCCTTCTGGGCAATCATGTTGGCGACCCAGATGTAAGGTTCGACCTGCACGAACTGAACCTCACCGAGTTTCAACCCGGCAGCGTACCAGGAACGATATTCGGCTTCTGGCTCATCCCACCGCTTGGAGATGGCGAGCACAAAACCTTTGCCCCATTTGCCGATGTCGTTGCAGATGTGACAGATGACCTTGTTGCCCTTGGCCAAGGGACACGTCGCGTCTCCCTTCAAGTATGTGATCGCGTTCATCGTGTCTCCAGGTTGAGGAGGGTGAATCGAGCCAATGACATGGCTCATCCACGACACGTTCGCGGTTGTTCGAGATGGCAGGGGACTGAGTCGGTTCCACTGGAGTGAATGACTTCCCGATGCAACTCTCTGCCGACACGGAACGCACCCTTCTGGAATGATTTCCGAAGGCCCCTGTAACGACGCCAAGAAGTGAACGTGATGACATTCGCCGTCAGCGACTGCGGCTTCGTTGAGGCGTGACGAACTGTAATTCAAAAAGCACTTTTTAGATTCTAGGGTGATCGAGGACGTACAACACAGGCCGGCAATCGAAACGCGCAGGATGGTTTCCAACCGTCAGGCGGTCGAACAGACACGGGGAATCAGGCGAGAAGGGTGATTTGCTGCCGCTGCGACCAAAAGTGATCAAAAAGTCGGAACCGAGTGGGAACTGTGGGAACCGAGTGGGAACCGGTCAAGAGAGTGTTTTTGCCTCGTTTTCAAGTGTTATTCTCTTCTATTACTATTTTGGTTCCCATTGTTCCCACTTTTCCCACCCCACCCCTATACTCTCACGCCGCGCCACACCAGGGGGGTGGGGGAAAGAATGTAGATAGTGGGCACACCCCCTATCCGGGAACTGGGAACCGGACCCTCAAAAAGCTCACCAACGCCTATGAATTCCAGGCGATTGGCGGTTCCCACTGGAGTGGGAACCGGTGGGAATTCTCTCGGTGAGTGCGATAATCGCGTATTCTCGAAGATCATGGTGTGTTTTCGCACCCGCAGTCAGGCAATAACGCCGCTTGTCCTGAAGTAACACTTTCACCGCGGCCAACTCCGCCCCAACGACCCACGGGGCGGTCTTCTTGTGCAAACCACCCCGCCGCCCGGTATCTTTCCCTGGACCGGCTGGTTCACCGAGGTGAATGCGCGACGCCTCGACGGAGAACAGTGCTTCCATGCGAAGTTTCGGGAGAGTTGAAACGGAGCTTTCTCTTACCGAAAGTTGATCGGTTGTCGCGGCCGATGTGCAGTTGCCAGCACCGGAAATCTAGCTCCCCGTTGCTCCGCTGTCCGACATCGCGTAGTCTTCACTCACGGTCACTTCCGGCCGTTCCAGTAATCCGGCACCGCGTCAGCCGTCAAGACGCACCAGCCTTGCCTATCCGAGTTGTGGTCCACGAAGACCGTCCCCTCAAGCAAGCTCTCGCAATCCTGCGGGAGCAGATCCGACGCCAAACCATCGACGACCGTATCCGGCGACGACGCTGGGGCACCGAGCACTACGAGAAGCCGGGGTACGTGCGTCGTCAGGAGAAGTTCTTCGCCAAAGTGAAGGCGAAGCACGACGAGCAGTTCCACCGCATAACTGGCGGACAATACCGCGAACTGTTCCGGGACTCAACGAGATGAAACAGTAGCTGCGTAAGGAACATCATTGCGTGCGAAGGTGAAGCGGTTTCAGCAGCGGTCGTTGTTCTGACACGTCTGAAAGCCGAACTTACATCACCACGGGTAAGGTTTACACGCCCCAAATCGAAACCATTTAGGGTCCACAAATCGCAGCGGCAGCAAGAACCAGTGGTTACGGAAGATGTCATTTTCTCATCGTTCGACTGGCACGTCGGCTGCATTACTTCATTCCGTCGAACCTTCCCCCTGGTGAGACAAAGCCTTCCCCCAAGGCGCAACACCGTCTTCCCCGACAGTCCCCAATCACAAGGTCCAGCAGCTTCCCCCGGCTGCTGGACCTTCTTCGTTTCCTGCTGACCTCGACACGTCGCAGTCACCTGTTTACGGTTCTCATCTCACCACAAGGGGACCGATCATGACGGACAACGAGTTCGCGCCGTTGCAACTGCTCGAAACCGATGGTTCATTCAGCCTGATGCTGACCGAGTTCGAGCCGTGGACCGCGACGTTCGAGCAACTGAGTCAGGAAGGTGGCGGGTACGGCTGGCACGGCGTCGCGGATGCACTGATTCGGCTCAAGGCCCCGAAGCTCAAGAAGAAGATCGACTTCGACCCGGAAGGCAGCATGTTCGTAGCGTTCGGCAAGGACCGTGACGCACTCGTGCAGCTCGCGAAGTTGCTGCGCGAAGCAATGGCAAAGTCCGAGGTGCTGATGGAGGCCATCGAGAAGGCGAACCCGAAGCTGATGGGATGATCGCGGCACTCACGTCGATGCAATCGCTGCGCCGTATTCAGGTCATTTGTGCCAGGAGACAATGTGGAAGTGCTACGGTCCGGCATGGCGGATGCTCCACTCGCACCTCGCTTCGAGAGACTTCAACGCGAGAGGATCATGCGATGACCGATAAAAACGCCCAGAAGTATAGGGACAACTTGAACAAGTTGGCCGCGCACCTCAGGATCACGGTCGCGGGCCTTGAGGACCAGGCCAGTACACCGACCGGTGGCGAGTCCGCCGGAGGGCTGTCAAACGCACCCTTACACTTAGCGGACGTTGGCAGCGAGGCGTACAACCAAGAACTCGGTGCCACACTGTTGGAGAACGAGGCGTATCTGAGTGAAGAGGTCGCCGCCGCGTTAACCCGCCTCGACAACGGCACCTTCGGGACGTGCGAGCGGTGCCACAAGGGCATCATCCTCGAACGCCTCGACGCTCTCCCCTATGCACGTCATTGTGTAGGGTGTGCAGGACTTGTTCAGTCTGGCCGGGCCGTGAATCTCAACGACGGCCGTCCCGATGGCTGGCTCGGCGAGCCGGGCCACGCAGGATACGGCCAGACGGGATCGCCCCAACGAGTCGCAGGCCGCGAACTGGGTGGCGCACCGAACGACGTTCACGCCGCTGGTACGCCGGGCGGTGGTACCGAAGTGGGCGGTCTGGCTGGCACAACCATCGGCGGCGGATCGCCGGATGGCGTGAACCTCGAACAGGCGGCCGGCGGTGCGGAGGTCGAACCGGGAGACGAGGTCGAAGAAGAGAAGGCCGGCGCCTACGCGGGAGCATCCGGTGGAGCAGTTGGTGGTAGTCCGGCGAACAAGCGGGCACGTGGAGGAAAGGTTGCGACTGGTACTCCGCCCGTGAAGTCGCGGAAGACCCCTCGTAAAGGCTGACAATCAAGCGGAACGTCTTTCACCTTGCAGGGCGGAGCATTTTGCTTCGCCCTGTTCGCCTTCACCTCGAACCGAAGCATGATCCCATGCAGCCGATCGTGAGTGATAACACTTGAAGCGGTCGGAAAGCCGTCAAGTGGTGCGTGAATTGCTATCCTGCTGCGTATTGCTGCGATCTTTTCCCGATACTACGGAGTTCCCGATGCCCGAAAACCTGTTGCTCAAACTGTACGTGGGCGAGCCAGAAGAACTGCGTCTCGTCGATGTCGCAGCCGAAGAAGATGAAGAGGAGGACGACGATGGTGAACTCGAGGACGAGGATGACCTGGACGACGATGACCTGGACGACGATGATCTCGAGGATGACGATCTAGAAGATGACGATCTAGAAGATGACGACCTCGATGACGATGAAGACGGCGACGAGGATGTCGAGGAAGAAGATGACGACGAAGAAGACGAGTAATTTGGGGGCAATCCGCGACCGGAAGCTAGGCAGCGAGTTGGCCCACGTCACGGTTCCCGCCGACGAGTTGATGAGCGTCTTATCTGACCAGCCGAAAGGGCCGCAAACCATCGAAGGCAGCGGACGAATGCTGGAGATGGAAGTTCGACGTAACGAAGTATGGCTGACGATTGCCGGGCCAGATGCGGCGGTCGGTCTGGATGACCTGATTGACGCAGTTGCCGGTGTCGTCCCTTCTGCTTGAGGTGCCAGGTCTCGACGGGCCGGAGTCGAACCCCGACCCATGGATACGGGAACTCAATCAGCCGCTGGATGGTGAATTCCTCACATCCCCTTTGGCCAACTCCGGGTCGCTTCGAGCGACTCACCTGTTTCGAGCAGGCTCTTGAGGCTGGCCAGGATGTGCGGCCATCCGTTCGACACGGCCTCGATCAGCTTCGATTCCTTCATCTCGCTCTCGTGGGTCACGCTCGGTCGCTGCGCGACTGCCTGCGGCACGGTTCCGACACCTGACGCAAGAATAAGCGACAGGACAGCTTACCTTGTTACGAACGCACGACCTCAGCGCTTTCGGTCGGGATGATCGTCCGTCCCGCGCGTCGTGCTGTCACTTTGGTCACTTCTGCACCGAACACTAGAACCAGTGCGGAGAAGTAGATCCACACCAGAAACGCCATCAGTGAACTCGCGGCACCAAATCCAGACAGGGAGACCGTATGCCGCAGATACAACCCGATCAGAAGTTTTCCGAGGGTGAACAGCACAGCGGTCAACACCGCGCCAACACCGACATCACGCCAGTGCAGTTTGATGTTTGGAAGGAACTTGAAGATCATTCCAAATAGGAATGTCTCAGCCGCAAATAGGGTCACGAGGTTCGCCACCTGCACAGCGGACCCTGCCCCGGTATATCGACCGAGAGCTTCGGTCGCCGATGTCAATATCAGCGACACGAGCATCAACAATCCAATTCCAACTCCCATAACCAACGACACGAGTCGAGCCCGGAAGAAGGTCCGCACTGGTCGCCCCGGCTTCGGTCGCACCTTCCACACGTCGTTGAGAGCCTCCTGCAACTCGACGAAGACTCCCGTAGCCCCAATGATCATCGTGACCACACTGACCGCAATCGCGACGATTCCTGTTCCCCGTCCACGCGCGTTTGCAACAATCTCCTCGACCGCCGAAGCCCCCTGTTCACCGACCAGCCCGACGAGCTTTTCCGCCACATCGCCCCGTGCCTCCGCCCCATACGCGGCCCCGGCGATGACGAGGGTGATGACCAGCAGTGGGGCCAACGACAACGCCGTAAAGAACGCAATCGCTGCGGCGATCCGCGGCGCCCGATCGTCCAGCCAAGCTTCGCCAGCTTCCCGGAATACGGACCAAATTACCCGCGATCCCATTTCGACCTCATCGTTTCAGGGTGTGAAGCTACTTGGAAGCAGTGCCCTAATCCTAAACCAAGCGTGATCTCAGACTGATCTTTTGACGTGATCTCCAAAAAGCTCGAAATCCTCAGCGGTTTCTGGGGTTTGTAGATGTAGCCGCATCACACACCACCAGACCTCACCAAGGATTTCGAGTGAAACCGATT
>JAIOPV010000030.1 GCA_021413735.1 Planctomycetota bacterium | reverse complement strand
GACGTCATGGTCGACCAGGTCGGGGTCAGTAGCAATCAGCTCCAGAAAGGTCATCGAGCCGTCGCCCGCCTGCCAAGTCTTCTCGCCGGTCCCTCGGAATCCATGCACAAAGAGCACTGCACGCCGGTTCTCCCGATGATTGTGGGGGTAGCCGAAAAGGACCCCATCGAGAGGTTCAGAGCGGGGCGGGAGTCTCAGCAGTTCCGGCACGGTTGACATAGGCGGACTCTCGCGACATTTTTCGTTCGAGAATGGACGCCGCTGCGTTCGATGGCAAGCAAATTCTCTGCGTTGCACGTCTTTTGTCTTTTGGCTTCACTCAAACGCACCCAGACCAAAAATCCAGTAGTTCCAACGCGGAACCAGACGCGAACGGCTGCGTGCGGATCGTGGGCACGCTTGTTTGCGTTCGCAATCAGATCGATCAGGAGAGTTGCCCGTTCATACTCCATCAGGGCGTTGTTGTAGAGATTGATCTTATGCGGCTGGAAGCACTCGCCGCGAAAGCTCTGTTTGTCCGCCCTCCCGACGTGTCAGGGGCACTCGGGGGCACTCGCCGCCCGGGCAGACGGGCGGAAGGGAAAAATTTAGCAACTGGGTTTTCAGACTTTATTGGGAAGATGGTTTCCGGCGTGCTTGTGGATGCAAACGTGCCGGAAACCATCTTCCCAATAAAGTGTTCTGTTGCCTTAAAATCCAAGGGATCTGAGGGCATTCAACACCGGACGTAAACTTCAAAGGCGTCTTCAGCAGCCGCTTCTTGTGGGCATGAATAACTGGGCAGCGGTAGTTAATCTTCAAAGTACCGCTCGAAGTCCACGCACGACACGACGTCACCCATGTAGATAGAGCCAACGCTCAAGTCGCTCGGGTCGCCCTCGTCGTACTCCACCTCGATCGAGACCTCGCCGTTTATGTAGCTCTTCAGCGGCTCCCGGAACGTCTCGAAGTCGTCCGAGTAGTCACCTGCGGAGTACCGCCTTGTCCGCCGCGACCCGCGGACCGTCGCCGTGAAGTCGATCATCATCGCTGCTTCCACCGTGGCGATGCCGCCCTTTGCCTCGGTCACGAACATCTCCTCGAAGTCCATCCTCGTGACTTCAACCTCCGTGAGCTCAGCCCCGAACTCGTTGTCGCTGAAGTCCAGCTTCTCAAACTGCTCCTTCGCCTTAGCGACCAGCGACTTCGACCGCTTCATGGCCTTTCGGATCTCGGACGCCGTGAAATTATCGATGTGCCGTTCGAGGAACTCTCCAATGTGCTTGATCACGTCGAGCGGGGTGTTCTTGTACTTCGACCAGTCGCCGTCTCTCGAAACTACGACAACGGTGTTCGAGTTGGCCTCGCACCAGTTGAACAGGATCTGCCCGGCGAATGCGTCGGGGAACTCGTGCTTCTTCTTCCCCTCTCCGAACGGTGGTTTGCCGTCGAAGTAGTCGTTCAGAACGGCCGTGGCGTTTAGCCCGACGGCTGGCAGTTCGATGGCGTTGGTGTCGTGGCAGAAACCTTTGAAGTGGTCCAGAAGCTCCTTGCGAATCTCCTCTTCTGTCGTCCCCTTGCGGATCGCGTCGAAGGGCGGCCGTCTCAAGTTCCTACGAAAACCCTTGTTGCTGAATTCCTTCATAGCCGCAAAGGTCTCCTTCGCCTTTTCGGCAATGTGACGCTCGACCTCGCGGCGTGTGATGTCCGGCAGGACGAGTTGGACCCAGTCCGAGAGCCCGAGGCTCCGCAATTGCCGGAAGTGTTTATTCTCGAAGTCGTACTGGTTGCCGTCGAATACTTGGGTGTCGAGGAACAGGTAGTGCGGTTCCTCGGCAGTCTTTTTCTTGGCCATCACCGTGACTCCCCGAGCGGATGAGCCTCTCTGGTCTATCGAGGTTCATGACAATTGCCGAGCAAATGCCAATCGCCCGCACGACGCCCTAACTATGTTGCTACGGTGCGGCGAACACGACCCGAGTCGGAAAGCCTTTCAGGTATGGCCGCGGCTCCCAGAGCGTCTGGGTATATGAAGTGGCAAGGAAAGTCAGGATCAGAAAAAGCTCCTGTAGTGCCCCCTCCTTCGCGTTGCCGTATTCCCACTGGTGATCGGGATGTGCTTTGCGGCCGTCGTCGCTCGTGAATGTTAACAGTAGGTTGTCGAATTTGAGAAAGCCGACCCCTAGCACAAACACACCGTCTATGCTGGGGCTCGGGATTTTTAGTCGGGCGAGTTGGTCGGCGGGAAGTTTTTGTGCCTGGATTGGCGGTTTACATGCCGCATGTGCATCGTTCAACCATCCCAGCACGGTCTGCATTTTGGCAACGCCGTCAAACGCCACGATAAAACTCGCGATTGCTGGCGGATAATATCCACCACCAGCGTTGTAGAGGCTCCGCTTCATGGCTTTCAGCTTCGCGGCTGCGGCAACCGAGGTTTTAAACTCCTCCTCCTTCAGTGTGGACTTAACTTCGATTGTTGCGATGACGGATTCCGCAAGGAAGCAGTCAATGCCGCCGCCGAAACACAATTTGGGAAAATCAGTGCGATAAATGACGACATCGAACTGATTGCGTGTCCCTTTGGCTTCTGAGGTACTGTCGATAATCTCACCGGATCCGATCCCGATGTTCAGGCCAAGGTGGTCGTTCAGAAAGTCTCGCACAAACCACTCGCGCGGAGTGCCCATGTGAAGACTGTGACCGGAATTCGCGGCGACGCTCGATTGAGCGAGAAGCACCTTTTCAACTGCCGCGAAGTGTTCACGAAGCATCCGCTGCTCCAGATAGTGTTTGCCCTTTTGGTTTACCTACTCGTCGTCCTAATGGGATAGACGTACATAAAGGCCGTTGGCGGTCGGAAACTTGCCGGAAACGAGAGCTACCGATCTCGGGATTATCCCGGTGTGGCCTGCCGAACACCCTCTGATGGCCCTCATCCCGCAGTGCCGGTTCGTCCTTCTGCTGTCAGACCTGATGATACCCGGGATGAGCGGCACCGAACACGCCCGCCGATTCGATCCGAAACTGGTCGGGGGGTGCATGACCGGCCAGGGTCGCCGCAGGTGGAGACCGAGGCAAAGACGGCAGGGGCGTCCGACCTGATTCACAGGCCATTCCGAAGGTGGCAGGTGCTTCCCCTCCCTGAGCGGGCGCTCGTGGACCGCAGTCTTCCAATGGGAGCGGTCGCGTAACGATTCATCGGTTCATTGCCGATCTCGTAGAAACGGGACACGAGGTGGATGTTTGGTGCTTCGGTCACAATGATCGATGTGACCGAAGCACCAAACATCCAGAACTGATATGATTCAGTTCATTCCGAGCCGCTGCAGAAGCGGCTTCGTGGGTGCACAGTGTGCATCGAATGCACGAAATCCAGAGTTTCTTGAGAATTCGTGCCGGTGTTAGGCGTGTCAGGGATACCCGTTTTGCACATCACTCGGCCGTTCTGTACACGATCTGTACCGGCCAGCGGTGATCCGTGCCGGGGTATAATCAGGCGTCGGAGAGAAGCCACATCACCGCCAAGGAATCGCTCGTGATCGACACCCCGTGTCCCATCTGCCAGACCCCTGTACTGCTCCCATTCCCGCACGCCTGCCCCCACTGTTTCGCTACTTTCGACGGGCTACTTGGGAAAGGCACCTCGGCCTTCCAAGTGCGGAACAGCCGCGAGCACCGGGATCTGCTCTACGGCCAAAACGTCCAACTCTACCGCGGCCGGGAGTACAACTGCTCCTTCGACCATTTCGGTGAGGCAAACCTCCCGGATTTGGTACGGTACACCCTGAGTTACGGACACCGGGCGACCGTCCCGTCGAATCACGGGAACGTGCCGACGGTCGTGATTGCCGCTTATATCCCTGACACCATCGGGAGTGGCGTCTCGAAGTACAACACGGCCGGGCCGGTCCCGGCGTCCGGCGTTATGCTCGTCTCGCCGGGGAACCTAAACTACGCCCACTCGTTCCCGGTCCTGGACGACTATGTGCGGCACAAATTCGCCACGACATCGGGCGGGTGCGTCCTGTGCATGAAGCCGACTGGATTCGGGCACGGCATCTGCGATGAATGCTACGCGAAGCGCTCGGGGACGTGGCTGGATTTCCTGTGAGTGGCGATGTCCCCTGCCAAGTTACAAAACCTACCCGCTTGGGTTCCTCCGGCCCACGTCCCCACTCGGTCCACCACAAAGTGACAGTGGCCGGCATACAGGGCGGTCAGCAATACCGGCGACCGTTTGGCGGGCCCGCGTAAAAACGCAGTCGGCCCCGGCACCCATCGAGGCGTGCCGGGGCCGACTGGTTACAAGTGCTCACTTGCGTTACTTTCCCGGACGCGGGGGCGGGCCACTTTGATCACCCGGGGGCGGCGTGTCGCCGTTCGCGTGGAGGCGGCGGCGGAACTCTGCCCGGAGTTGCTCGACGTCGTTTGTGGCCTTCTCTTCGTCTTCCCAGCGGGTCGGCTGAGCGATCCGGGAGAGAATGAGTTCGGTGTTCTGGTCCATTGGTCTCTCCGTTCAATTCGTTACCCCGACGGCCGGCGGTAGAAGTTCCAGAAGCAGTTGGTGAGTTTTCGGTCTTTCGACACCACCCGGTAGACGCAGCCCGAAACCTTCTCTTCAAGATACCACATCGACGGGCTGTCTCGTAGCTCAAACTCGAGCGAGTTCGTGACCACCCTTCTCAGCAAATCCGCGCATTGCGGAATAGTCCGCACAACCAGCACACCGTTGGCCACGCCCGTTGCCAGGTTTACCTGGATGCCCAGCACGTTCGCTCGCGCTCGAACAGCTCGATGGCCTGAAAGCCGCGGACGAACGCGAAGTCCTCGGCGCTGACCGACTGGGCGAACTGGTCGTCGGCGTAGAGCACGAACCGAAGCCGGTCCTGGACCGTCGCCGGGTCCTCGGCGACGAGTTGGGCGGCCCGAGTCTCGACGTCGATCGACGGGACGTAGGCGATGACGGGCTTGCCCTGTGCGAGGGTGGCGGCGAGCTCCGAGTCTTTGCCGAGCGTGTCGGTGTCCTGGACGGAGTAGACCGTGCACTTGGCCCGTTTGAGCATGAGCGACTCGACCAGGCCCTTGTCCACCCGGTCCTTGGTGAACGCCTGCGTCGGGTCGAAGTGCCGCAGGTTGAGCGCGACGAGAGCCGGGTTGGCCATCAAGCAGTTGACGAAGTCGAAGAGGTCCTCGAACTCCCAGCGCTTGCGCATGGAGGTCGCGAAGTAGACGTCCATGTGGTCCCAGGTGAGGTAGATGTCCTGGTTGCGCATGGCCGTTGCGCGGACTGAGGCGAGTTGGGTGGCGTTCCCCTCGAGCACCGGGGCGACACTTTCGAGGTGCGCGGCGAACTGGGCCACGGTGGCTCCGGTACTTCGCTTCAGGTAATTGGCCAAGAGCACTTTGAGTGCGGGGCGTTCCGAGACCCCCGCCGCCGCCAGCACCGCCTCTTCAAACGCCGGCCAGGTCGCTCCGGGTACGGCGTCTGCGGCGGGGAGTCTCGCCCGTAGGAAGGCGCACCGTTCGCCTTCGGCGACCACCTCGGCGGCGGAAATGTAGCCGACGAGTGAGGTTCGCTCGCGGGGGATGAGGTCGATGTCAACGAGTTTTGGGCTTCGCTCCATGAACCGGGCGTTGAGGTCGGCTGGCTCGGCCGCCCACTCGGCGAGGTCGGCCTTGAGGGCCGAAACCGAGGCGATACCGGCGAGGGTTCTGTAGGCGTGGATGAAGTTTCCGTAGCGGAGCATGGCCAACGTCTGGAACTTGAGCACCCCGGCCCCGAGGGTGCCGACTGTAGTGGATCCCGCAAAGAAATAATCGAAGAAGGCCCGCTCCATCCGGTCCTTGTTGACGAGCAGTAGAAGCTCGTTCAATTGGGAGTGCCCGATCGGGCGTGTGTCATCCCCGAGCAGACCGGTGAGGATCGCCCGGTCCGTCGCTGTGACGTCTTTAACGGGAGTGCCCGTGAGCCCTGCGGCAAGATGGATGAATTGGTCGGCATCCAAGCGTTTGTCTCCTTTGCGTGCGGGAGGGTGTTGAGACCAGTGAACGGGAGCAAAGTCCCCCCACGAAGCAACTCAAAGGGGTCGCAGACTCCCTTCCGGCGCCTGCTCAAACGTTGACTGACTGAAGCAGCGGGTGCGTCGCCGCAGACGCACCTGACGTATTGAATGGACGGCAAGAGCCGAGTGCTGCCCCTTGCTTGACAAAATTAGCAGTCTATATATACTTAGCAAAATGGAGGAGCAAAAGCAATCTCTGGGGGAGTTTCTCCGGTCGGCTCGCGAGCGGCGCGGCCTCACCTTGCGCGCGGTCGAGCGGGCGGCCGGGGTTTCCAACGCTTACCTGAGCCAACTCGAATCGGGCAAGATCCGCCGGCCCTCACCGCTCGTCTTGCACAAGCTCGCCGAGCTGTACGAGGTCCCGTACAGCCTCATTCTGGAGCGTGCCGGCTACCCTTCTCCGACTGCGGACACTGCCGGGGGCGGAACCATGATCGTGGACTCCCGGCTCGGACCGATCAACAGCAACGAGGAGCAAGAGCTAAAGGAATACCTCCGGTTCCTCCGGTCCCGCCGTACGCAGGGAGAGGGCGGATGATTTGGTCGTTCACCGACAGCCGCACCTTCGCCAAGTGTCAGCGCCGCTGGTACTACGACGCGATGCTGGGGTACTGGAACCAGAAGGACCCGTGTCGCTGGGAGGCATATCTTCTCTCCAAACTTCAGAGTGTCAGCGCCTGGCGCGGTCAGGTCGTCGATTTGGCGATCACCACGACCCTTGTGCCCACGCTCAACGCCCGGCAGGCCCCGAGCTTGCGGCGTTGCCTGGACCGGGCACGTCAGATCTTCGACACCCAGCGGACCTTCGCCATGCGGCACCGGCTGCGTGAGGCCGGCATGGTCCCCTCGCAACACAAAGACTCGTTCGCCGCCTTCCTGTCTCTGGAATACCAGCAACCGGTGGAGGAGACGGAACTCGCGCAGGCGTGGTCCGAGGTCGAGCAGGCGATCACGAACCTGTTCGGGATGGACGCTCTTCTCGGGCAACTCCGGGCGGCGCGCCTTTGCGTCGCGCAGCGCGCGTTGACCTTCAAACACGAAGGCGTCAGCGTCAAGGCGGTCCCGGACCTCATCGCATTCTACGACGACCGACCGCCACTCATCGTCGACTGGAAGGTACACGCGTTCGGGACCAAGGACTACTGGTTGCAACTGGTCACCTACGCACTGGCACTCACCCGCTGCACCGTCCACAAAGACTTCGCGCGGGTGTTTCAGGGCTGCGACCCGACGACGATCCGGCTCGCGGAGGTGCAACTCCTCACGAACCGGATACGCGAACACACGCTGGACGAGGACGACGTGGGCGAGGTCGAGGATATGATCGCGGACAGCGCCTCTCGCATGAGTCTGGCCCTCGACGGCCGCAAGCACCCCGAACTCCGGCAGGCGGATTTCCCCGCCACCAGCCGCCTGGAGAACTGCTCCGACTGCCCGTTCCGAAAGCCGTGCTGGGAGGGTGACGAATGACCGCGTTGGAGACCAACGTCTTCCCGATCACGAACCTCGCCGAGTTGTCGGCAGGCTACCGGCTCTACCGCGTCCGGGGACTGCGCTCGGAGCAGGCCGAGTTTTTCCAGAACCAGCAGGCACTCGTCCGGCGGCTGAGCTACCGGCTGCAAAGCCCTGTGGCGATCGTCACCCACGACGGCGAGCCGCACGTCGCGATCCGGGAAGACGACCCCGAGCCGCCGTCCCCGATACCTTTGGTGAGGGCGACCGCCTACCTCGACCGCGTGCCAGGCGACCTTCGATTGGACTTCGGGACCCGCTCACCCGAGACCGACCCGATCTGCCTGCGCTTCCTCCAGTTCGTGCTCCAGGAGCCGCTGCGCCAGGACGCCCGGTTGTGGCAGCCCTCGTCGGGTCGGCCGTACTTCTTCAAGGATCCGTGCTACGAGCAGCACGGGGTGAGTCAGTACCGTGGGTTCGCGATCCGCGCGGTCCTCACGCCCGGTGGCCTCGGCCTCTGCGTCGACGTCAAGCACGCCTTCGGCAGCCAGTCCCCGCTGCCGGTCCGCCTCGCCCGGCGCGAGTTTCGGCGGTGGCAGGGTCAGCACTGTATCTACCGCATGGGCCACCTCTGGTACGACATCCGCCTGGCGGAAATCTCCGACCTCAGCGCGAGCGAAGAACTCATCCCACTCGACGGGCGGACGGTTCCGCTTCTGGAGTGGGTGGCCGCCGAGTGCCGCAAGCCGATTCCACCCGACTTGGCCAACCTCCCGGCCGACGCCGCGGTCGTCTACTACCGGAACAACCAAGACGACCAGCGGGCAGCCCCCGCGGGCCTCTGCTACCCCGTCATTTCGACGCAGGACCCGCGCGCCCAGGCGCTCCAGCGTGAGACGATACTCGCGCCGCACGAGCGGCACAAAATGATCCACGACTTCGTCCGCGACCACCTCCAAGGTCTGCGTTTCGGCGGCGTCCGCCTGCGCCTGGGGGCGGACCCAGTGCGGGTTCGCCCCCAGATGTTTCAGGTTCCGGACCTGCGGTTCGGCGGGGACCGGGTTCTCTCCGTTCGCGGAAGCACCGGGGCGCAGCACGTGGGGCTCGACCAACTCGGGCGCACCCGACTGGACTGCCTGCGGGACAAGTCTGCCGGCTTCTACGTCCGGTCGCCCCTCGACCGTCAGTACCTGGTCCTGCCGCAGAGCGTGGCCGAGAGTTGGGGTGAGGCATTTCGGGCCGACCTGCGCCGCTCGGTCGACGACCTCTTCCCGCAGGAGCACGGGTACGCGCCCGAACTCGTGACCTACAACGACCGCGTGCTCCGCACGGCGGTCCGCCAGGGGCGGGAGGTTATCCAGGCCGTGCAGAAGCACTGCAGCAAGCCAGGGTATGCCGTGGTGATGACCCACCACACCGACGACCGGCGCCAGCGGGCCGAGGACCAGCTCGCGGCCCTGGTCCTGCGCGAACTGCGGGAGCGGTTCGACCTGCCGGCCGCCGTGGTGCACTCCGCGACGGGGCAAGAGTGTTACGCCCTGGAGAACGGCCGCAACGGCGGATCTCACTACCAGATCCGCCTCGACCGCCGGGGCCGGTTCGATGGGTACCTGCGAAACGTGGCGCTCAACAAGGTGCTCCTGACCAACGAGCGGTGGCCGTTCGTGCTCGCCACGCCGCTCCACGCGGACGTGATCGTCGGCGTCGACGTGAAGCACCACACCGCGGGGTTTACGGTTGTCGGCAAGCACGGTAGCGAGGTCCGCACACTCTCGCGGAAGTCGCGGCAGAAGGAGATGCTCCTGGCCGACCAGGTGGCGACCTACCTGATGGAACTGCTCCGGGCGGAGGCGAAGTACGAGGAGATCCACACGATCGTCCTGCAGCGTGACGGCCGACTTTGGCCGTCGGAGCGTGCGGGCGCACGCCGCGCGGTCGAACGACTTAAGACCGAAGGCGTGCTCCCCGCGGATGCGACCCTGACGATGCTCGAGGTGTCAAAAACCACTCCGGCCTCGCTCCGCCTCTTCGACGTGATTGTCGAGCCGGGCAAACCGACATGGGTCCAGAACCCGGAGGTCGGAACCTACCACCTGGCTGACGCGACCGACGCGTACCTGTGTGCCACCGGGCGGGCGTTTCGCAGGCCCGGGACGGTCAACCCGCTGCACGTGCGGTTCGTCGAAGGGCCGCTCCCCTTCCTCGACTGTCTGAGCGACCTGTACGCGCTGACCACGCTGGCGTGGACCCGGCCGGAGGACTGCACGCGCGACCCGATCACCATCAAGCTCAACGACCGCCGGCTCGGGGAGGACGCGGGCGAGTACGACAGCGACGCGCTGAGTTTCGTGGCCGGGGCGGGTGACGCGGAGGAGGTAGCATGACCGACACCGGGCTGTTCTCCGGGATTTACCAGGGCATCCGTGACCATGCCGACCTGCTCGACCGGGTGCTGGTGCGGCTTAATGCCGGCACCAGCACCACGCAGGACGAGGACCGGCGGCGGCTCGCGGCCTGGCTGTGCTCGCTCGGGGCGGACCAAACGGCGGACGCCTCGGCTGCCATGATCCGGGTGTTGCTGAGAGGCCAGGGTGCCGGCGTCCGGCAAGGCTGGGGGGAGGTCGGCGAGTTGCTGCGGCTGGAACTGGTGGGCCCCCCGGTAATCGATCGCTTAGAAGAGCTTGCTCGTGCCCTGGAGCGCGAACAGGCGACGGTCCTGGCGCGGCTTCGGGGCGGGGCCTAATGAATGACTACTTCACCGGGGCGGTACTCCAACTCTTAGCCCGGGCCGGTCACCTGAACACGCGAGTCCCGCGCGACCTGGCGCGGGAGTTCCACACGCTCGTGGCCGCCTGCCAGGCGGAAGTCTCCCGCGTCAGCGGCAACCTGCGCTTCCTCATCGACGAGCCGGCGATGCGACTGCCGGCGAACCAGCCCGAGCGGCTGCGCATGTTGCGCCGGGCGGTGGCGGATTTGGACCTGGTCGAGACGGTGGGGTTCGCGGCGATCGAGCGCGCGCACCGAGAGGACCTGCGGCTCAACACCCTGATGGACCGCATCCGACTGGAGATCGCCTATCCGCTATTGCCGCCCGTGGTGACCTCGCTGTCGCGGGCCTATTTCGGGATCTTCCCGAGTTTGAATCTGCTGTGCGTCCCGTTGACGGAAGGCCGGTTCTTGTTGCACCTGCCGGACCTTTACCATGAGATCGCACACCCGTTGCTGCGCGTCGCCAACAACCCGTTGGTCGATCCCTTCCGCGCGGCGCACGACCGGGTGATGCGGGCGGCGCTGGGGTATCTCGACGAGGAGTTGCGCGCCCAGGAACGCCGCCGCGGGCCGGCCCAGATGGTACACACGCTAGAGTGCTGGGTGCGGTCGTGGGTGTCGTGGTCGATCGAGTTCCTGTGCGACCTATTCGGGACGTTGACCGTCGGGCCGGCGTTCGCCTGGTCGCACCTGCACCTGGCCATCAAGCGCGGCGGCGACCCATTCGCGGTGCCCTCCTACGCGCCCACGTCGCACCCGCCCGACGGGGCGCGCATGGCCGTCATGCTGAACGTTCTCACGCGAATGGGCTTCCCAGCCGAGGTCGCCCGCATCGAGGAGCGGTGGCAGTCATTCGCCGCCCTGGTGGGGGGCCAGCCGGAGCCGGAATACCGGCGTTGCTTCCCCCCAACCCTGCTCGCGGAGGTCTGCCGCGCCGCGCAGGACGGCGTCGCCGGGATGGGCTGTCGCATCGCATCGCCGTCCTCCCGGGAGGAGGTTCACACGACGCTGAACCAGGCCTGGGAAGAATTCTGGCGAGACCCCGCCGGCTACGGTGCCTGGGAGGAGCGGGCGGTGGCGAAGCTCTTCTCACCGGGCGGTAGCGGTTGATTCCCGCCTGGGCCCGGCGGGGGTGGCCGGCACGTCACCCTTCGTAGCCGGGGAATTCCGGGAGGGTGGCCCCCGGCCCCTGTTCGCGGAACAGGCGAGCCGCGTCGCGGACGATCTCGACGCGCTCGTCGTTGCCACCGAGGCAGGCCGCGAGCGTTTCATCAGCGGCACCTTCTACCGCGGAGGCGGTGCCGAGCCCGGCCCGGACGAGCTTGTGGTAATCGCCGCGGGAGAGCCGGGGGCCGGCGAACTGTGCGACCTCCACGGCAGCCGCGGGGACGCCCACTTCCAGTCGCGTGAGGAGGCGGGTGAGGCGGTTGCCGAGGTCGAGATCAGGGTGGAGGATGGTGGCCACCTGGGCGGCGGCGGGGAGCAGGTCGCCGGTGCGTGACGCCGCGCCTCGGACGGCACCGGTGGCGCCGTCGAATTTCCGGCCGTGCCGGGTCAGGATGGTCTCGATGTCCGCCATCGTGCGGTCGGAGATCCACAGGAGGCACGCGGCTGCTTTCTTCGCGCGCAGCGCCGGCACGTGGGGTTCGGCCACCGAGCGGTGGAGGGAGTTGAGGACCTGCACCGGGATGTTCTGCCGGCGCAACTCGGTGAACCAGCTTTGCGCCTCCTGCTGTGCGCCCTTCTTGTTGATGGGAAACCCTTGCTGATCGAGTTCGACGGTGAGCTGCGCGGCCGCGATCAGCGCGGGGTCGGTGACCTGTTCCGCCGCGAGCGGGGCGAGGGCTTCAACCAGCCGGAGGATCGAATCGACCTCGATGCCGGCCCGCCCGGCGAAGCGGCCGAGCGGCGTCATGTGGTAGTTTTCGTCCCCCGTGGCTTCGACCAGTCTGTGGGAGGCGAGTTCGGCCAGTGCGCCGGCGATCTGCTGCCGGTCCCAGTTCCAGTTCGCGGCGTTGTGTTTACTCTGGAATGCGCCGAAGCTCCCCTCCAAGAAGTCGATGATGTCACCCCGCGGGACGCCCTTGACGCCCGACCTCCGGGCCGCGGCCAGCACGCGCAGGATCAAAGTCCTGGGATCGGTATCTTCGGCGATGAAGCGCGACCGCAGGTCCTCGGGCACGCCGGTCACGTAGCGGTTCCAGTAGTAGTTGTCCTGCTTCGCATCGAGGGCGATCACGTAGGACGTGCCGAGTTCGGCGTACCCGAGACGGCCGGCCCGCCCGATGATGTTCTTGTACTCGGCCACGGTGTAGGGGCCGTCGGGGTGGTCGAGCCCTGCCACGACGACGGCTTCGGCCGGCGTGTTGACCCCCATCGCCAGGGTGGTCGTGGCGGCGATGACGCGAAGCCCGGTGCCGGGGGTGCGGAAGTGCTCTTCGACGGCGAGACGCTCGTCGCGGTCGAGGTCGGTGGTGTGGAAGGCGACGCCGTGCCGCAGGGCGTCACGCAGTTCGGAGGAGGCAAGCGACGGGTCGGCCGACGGCAGCGCGGCCAGGGCGGCCGTTGCCGACGGCAACCCGAGCGTCTCGGCCAGGTAGCCGGCACAGCCGCGCGCGTCGCCCTTCGTCTCGCGGAAGACGATCACCTGTTTCCCCTCGCCCACCAACTTCCGGACCAGGGGGATCACCAGGTCCTGGCTGGAGCCTTTCCGAAAAACCCGGCTGATGATGGGTTCGGTGAGTTGCTCCGCGCCGGACGCGTCCACGTAGCGAAACCGCCCGTCCGCCCGCATGATGCCCTCGTCCAGGGGGACGGGGCGTTCGGTGCGGCGCAGCAGGCGAGCCCCGAGCCACCGTTCGAGTCCATTCGTGTCGCCAATCACTGCGGAGAGGGCGATGAGTTGGGGCTCGACGCCGGCCCGCCGCCGCATCCGCAGTAGCGTCAGGACGAATTCCAGGTTGGCCCCGCGGGACGGGTTGGCGACCATCTGCACCTCATCGACGACCACCGTGCCGACCTGCTCCAGTATGTGTGGGTTGCCGATCAGCAGTGACGCAAAGGCCTCGTAGGTCAGGAGGCAGAGGTCGTACTGACCCCGCAGGACGGCCGGGACGTCGGTGGAGTTGTCCCCGGTCACGCGGAGGACGCGCAGGCCGAACTCCTGATAGGTGGCGGCAAAATGCCGCTGCTTGTCGTTGACCAGGGCCTTGAGGGGCAGGAGGAAGAAGGCCCGCTTGCGGTCCGTTGTCCCGAGCAGCGCCGCCAGTTCGCCGATCATCGTCTTGCCCGACGAGGTCGGGGCCGAGACGACCAAGTGCTCGCCCTTGAGCAACCCGTAATCGTTGACGGCGTCGATCTGGAGTTGGTTCAGGGTCGGGATGGTGCCAGCCCAGGCGCGCAGGAGTTCCGGCGGGAAGCCGTAGCTCTCCAAACTCATGATGTCGGCCGTGACCGGCTTGCGAGCCCGCTCGGGGAAGGCGGCAAAGTAGGTCGGGCCCGGGCGGAAGACCGGCCAGGTCAGTTCGCCGTCGAAATGGCCCCGAAGGGTCGGGTGCTGTGGTCGGCCCAACTGGGCGGACCGATCGATGACCCGCTTGGTGACGTAGTCGAGCAGGCGGTAGATCGAGATCTTGCCCGCCTCGCGCACCCCTTCGGCACCCCGCAGGGCTTCCAGCAGGTGGAAGGTCAGCAGGCCGTGGCTGAAGCGGCCGATCTCCCAGGCCGGTTCCGACGCGGATGCCGCGGTCAGCACTAACCGGCCTTCTCCGGAGAGTTGGTCGAACGGATTACCCGGCAGCGGACCGGCGGCGGCTGCGGGGATGAAGACCTTGGCACCGATCCCGCCGGAGAAGCACGCGTCGATGACGCAGAGGAGCCGACGGGCCGGAATGCCGGCGAACCACGCGCCCAGCAGACTCAGCGGAATGGCCGTAGTCGCCAAATCCGTTGGGTCGGTGTCGTAGGTGGCCAGGTGGTGGTCGGCGGTCCCGTGGCAGGAGAAGGCGATGACCACCAGGTCGCTTGCGCTGCACTGCCCGAGCGACTGCAATTGGGCTTCGATGGCAGACCGGGTCGCCTGCCGGTCGGTCAGGAGTTGAGCCCCCTCGCCCAGGGTGTCCGTGAACAGCGCGTGCAAGGCGGTGGCGTCGCGCGCCGCACAGTGCAACCAGTTGGCCTGGGGGTGGGCGTAGCGGTCAATGCCGACAAAAAGTCCACGGATCGCCATGCTCGGTCCTTCCCGACGGTTGGGTCCACCCGCTTCACTTGTCGCCCTTTCGCGGCTTTCCTTTCTCGGCCAGCATCCGGGCGAAGTCGGCCACGGTGTCTTGATCCTTCGCGGCGATTCGGGCGAAGTCGCGAAGCAGTTGCTCGGCAACCGGTCCGGCGCTGGCCGGCTCGGTCTCGCGGCCGAGTAGATAGTCGAGGGTGACCGAAAGGGCGTCGGCCAGCCGTCGGAAGTTGTCGAGGGACGGTGACCGCCGCCCGGCTTCGAAGTGGGCGATTGCGGACGGCTGAAGACCGGCCCGCTGGGCCAACTCGGCTTGGGTCAGCCCCTTGTCTTCCCGCGCTTTGCGGAGCAGGTCGCCAAATTCTTGTGCCATACCGTTGACTTTCTATTGACGACTTCGTATAGTAAAACAAGACGACTTAGTGCAGGCGGTGGGCCTGCATTTTTTGCGGCCACTGCTTGACGACTTCGTCACATTATAAGTGACGAACACGCCTTTACAAGGAGAATTGTGATGGAACTGAACGAGAGCACCGAAGTCGGTAGCGTCGTCGTGGGCCCGGCGGACGCACACGCCCCCGGCAGCCCACACGACCTGACGGTGACGACCCGCGTCCTGCCAGGGGGTTCGCCGACGAAGTTCAAGATCGCCGACAACGCCCCGTTACTGCAACTCCTCGAAGACGGGGCGCGGCACCTGGGCATTCACCTGCTGCCCCCGCCGCCCCTGCGGCCGCTCGATCGGCTGCACAACATCGGCAAGCACGACGAGGTCGGGCCGGCCATCGGCGACCTCGATCAGTCGGTCGGCGTGTACTTGAAGGAGAAAGGGACCACGAAGGACTTCGGCATCGAACTGGTCCTGGCCTTCCGGGTGAACACGCGCTGGGCCGTCGCGACGAGCCCCGAGATGACGCCGAAGCAGATCCTGGCACTGCCGGGGATCGGCCTCGACTACCAACAGTACACGCTCTACCTGCCGGGGAGCAGCGCCCCGCTGCCGCTCGACAAACCCATCCATCTCAAACGGGGGGACGCGCTGGAGGCTCAGCGGGACGGCAAGTACGGGGAGGGCCGGTAGCATGTGCCCGCAAAGACTCGCGGAGGAGATTGCCGCGCTGGTGAAGCGCGGCGTCTCGGTCGAAGCCGTCGAGGCCGGCGGCCAGTGCTACGTGCTCCAGCAGGATGTGACGGCACCGGCGCTCTGGGAGAAGTCGGCTTGCGACATCCTGGTCGCCATTCCTGCCGCCTACGACGCTGGGGCGCTCGACGCCTTCTATTTGGGCCTGCCGTACAAGTTCAAAGGGGGTACTCACCCGCGCGTTCAAGGTGCAATCATCACGGTGAATGGCCGCCAGTGGCAACTCGTCTCGTGGCACTACCCAGACGGCAAAGAGTGGGTCCGGGGCCAGGACGATCTGGGTAGCCATCTGACCCACTGCATGGGCTTCTTCCTAAATCGGGGGGCGATCAATGCGTACTGACTTGCGTGTCACCGAGGCCGACTGGCTGCGGCTGCAGGATCTGTTCAAGGTTTCGTTCCGCTCGGGCCGCTGCCCGGAGACGGGTGCCATCGGTGTCCTCGGCGAGTGCCGGACGGGCGACCGGCACGAGTTCCTGCTCGCCGGACTTTGCCTGCCCGGGCCGGGCGATCTCAAGGTCGCAGAACACGACCACCTGGTCTTCAGCTCCTCCTACCTCCGACGTGCTCACTTGTTGATGCGGGTCGAAGGCTTAGCTGGCCTGATCCTTTTCCACACCCACCCCGGCGCGGACAAAGAAGTCGGCTTTTCGCTCTACGACGACCAGCAGGAACCGCTCCTGGTGGAGAACCTCCAGGAACTCGCCCCGCGAACCCGCCTCGTGAGCGTGGTCGTCGGCAGGTCGAGCCAGTGCGGCCGCGTCTGGTCGGAGGGGGGCGTCTGCCAGCCGCTTCGCAAACTCGTGGTCCTCGGCGAGCAATTGCGCTACCGCCCACTGGACGGGCGGCCGATGCCGCCGCCCCCGCCGCCGGAGGCGATTTTCGACCGCGCCCTGGCGATAACGGGAGCCGGCGCCCTGGGCGTCCTGTCTGGCTTGAAGGTCGCCGTGGCCGGCGCCAGCGGGACCGGCTCGATCATGTGCGAACTGCTGGTCCGGGCGGGCTGCAAGGACATCATGCCGGTGGACGACGACGTGACCAAGGAGGTGAACCTGAACCGGATTTTCTACACGACACAGGAGGACGTGAAGCGCAAAACGCCGAAGGTGGAGGTCATCCGCCGCGGCATCGAGAGCCTGGGGCTCGGCTGCCGGGTCGAGCCGGTTGCGGGCAACGTGCTGGACCGCAACGTCCTGGCCCGGTTGCGCGAGGCTGACGTCATCGTTGGCTGCCTGGACAGGGCCTTCCCGCGCCTGACTCTCTGTGAGGTCGCGTACCGCTACCATCGGCCTTACATCGACGTCGGTGCCGAAATCGGCGCGGACAAGCACGGGATCGTCTCGCTGGACGCCCGGACGAGTTACACCGCCCCAGGTCGCTACTGTCTGCAATGTGCCGGCGTCATCACCGCCCGGCAACTCAGCTTCGAATCGCTGTCGGCCCCCGAACGCGCCCGTGTGCGGGCACTCGGGTACTCGGACGACCTGGTGATCGAGCAGCCCGCGGTGATGGACCTGAACATGCGGGCAGCCAGCTTCGGGATGATGGTCCTGCGGCACCTGCTTCAGCCGTTCCTTCTGACTCCGTTGCCGGTCATGATCCTGGAGAACCTGGTCACCTTCTCCATGAAGGCGGTGCGCGAGGCGCGTGCCTTGAACCCGAAGTGTCCTGTCTGCCAGACAAACCGAAGGACCGGGTATGGGGATTGCGCGCCGCCGCTGGGACTGGAGGCGAGCGCTCTTCGCGTGATCCACGGTGATCGTGACGGGTAACGAGAGCCAGTTATTGACTTTACCTGCGTGTTTTCAAAGGTTTTGGCAGACAGCGGGGCGTAATTGGCCCATTTGGTTGCCTCTCAGGCTGCAAAAGCCCTAAAAAACGAGCGAAAAATTCAATAACAGGTTCTCGGCGGAGGCCTCCTAGATGGCGAAGTCGCTCGTCCTGGCCTTCAACCAGTTCGGCCTGTAGTCAGGTAAGCGTGGAGCGGAGGCATCCGGCCCGCCCCGCAATGGTGTGGGGCGGGCCAATTTGCTATCGTGCGGGTTGGCCAGAAGAGATATTGAGCAGGAGACAGACCATGCCCGTCCGCGTCTCGACTGTGGGGATCGACCTCCCTGACGACTTCCCGCACCAGCCTTACGAGGCCATCCACGCCCGCGTTCACGCGGCTGCCCATCACCCCGATCAAGTCTTCCACTATGGCGGGGCGTGGAATGCTGTCGTCTACCGCTTCCTGTCATGCGCGGAGGCTGACGTGACGTTCACGCAGTCGGTCAGAACCGTCGGGACTTCGCCCGGACAGCCCGCGCGCTTCCGGCAAGAGGAAGTCCTGCTAAACTTCTTCGTCAACGGCCTATCGGAGATCGAGAGTTTCTTCTACGGACTCTACTGGATCGGCTCGATGGCCGAACCAGCACATTTCCCCATCCTCCCCGATAACCAGCTGCGGAACATCAAAACCGACAAGACGATGATGCTGTTCGGCAACGGCCCACATGCAGCCTTGTTCGCGGCCGCCTTCGCGCGCCTGCGAACACCGAGCACTCCCGGTAACTGGGTCAACACCCTCGAGTACGACGAGTGGAAAGACATTCGCAACATCCTCGCTCACCGCGCGAGCTACGGGCGTGTGATGCGTGCCACGACAGGCGGAGGTCCCCAACCCGCTGACGAATGGCGTGTGAGGGGGATTTCCCTCAATGACCAGGTGACGCAAACCCGGCGTGCCTGGCTGGCTGCGACGATGAAGGCCTTGCTGAAAAGCGGTGAGGCATACGCGGTCGCCACACTGTGAAGTCCGCAGGAGACGAAGACGGAGTGCCGAGGAGACCGGATTGGGGTAGCGCAGCATGCGGACGAAGAACGATAGATCGGAGACACGTCGTGGCTGAACCGAAACCTCGCTCAGTCTGGGGGCTGGACATCGGCAAAGGCCAGTGGGCTTGTGTCAAGTTGCTGCTTGGTACTGATGACCGAATCCAGGTGGCCCGCGGCGAGTCCCTCGCGTACAGCCCAACCCCTGTCTTGACGGATGACTGCATCGTCGCCATCGCTGATGTACCCATTGGGCTTATCCCTGACTCCGAAGCCTCGGACACAGACGGTGGTGGCCGGAGTGGCGCGCGGGCAGTGGACAGGGGAGCCAGGCGATGGGTTCTTCGTAACGGCTCCGTAGCGTCGCCACCAACGATCGAGCAATTCCAGTCAGGGCTCGCAGAACATTTCAGGTCTGCCAGTGCCCAGATGGCCGAAGAGAAGCGACGGAAACTGACGAACGTGAAGCCCGCTGGCCTAACACAGATGGGCCTGGAGATGATCCCAGCGATCCAGTGCGGCTCGCAGATCAAGGCTCAATTCCAAGATAGGCTTTTCGAGTCGCACCCCGAAGTCGTGTTCGCTGTCATCGCAGGTGGAATCATCCCGGTGAATAAGAAGACGCTTACGGGCACTCTCGGGCGGGCACTGTACCTGAGCGAGAGGTTGGGGTTTGATTGCCTGAAGTGGGTGATGCGGCTGGAGGGACAGTCGGACATTGAGGTGGACGACTGGCTGGACGCCCTGTCGATGGCCCTAGTCGCGTACGACTGGCGGCAGCCCGACAAGCGACAAATGCTCTTCAAGGCGGACGGCATGGTTCAGAGGTGGGCGAACGAGACGGATCGCCTCATGGCGCTCCCCTCGATCACCGTGGGCAAACTGCCAGTGCGGTTTGCCGCTGAAGACTTCATCGACTTGGTGACGACGGGCATCCGTAGGCAGCAGAAGAAAACCTGACCTGTCAAGCCCTTCCGCTTGCGTCCGTCACCGTCCTGGCTACAGTCACGGCAAATGACCGAGTTCCAGGTTACATCATCGAGTCGCCGGCCTCATGAAGAAGTCTCCGAGCGGTGGAGCGAAGGCGAGATGAGCCTTTCTCGCTTTGGTCACCTCGCCCGACTTGCCAAGGCGGGGTGTCGGACCGAAGTGGGAAGAGGCACACGGAGAATGTGGTAACACTGGGTTTATTGGCATACACAATGACTCGTCAGCGACAGCGCCGCGTAGCGAGGGGTAGCGAGTGCCCCCGGTGTTTCTCCGTGCCTACGGGTGAAAATGAACCTGTAGTGGGAAAATGGGACGTGGATCATTTCGGCGAATTGAGTCGCGTTCCCTTGTTTCACTGCCCTCATCCCTGCATGGCGCAGGCGAGCGGCACGAGGCTCGGGGCCGTTTATACCGCTTCAGGAAATGATGCAGATCGAGCCCAACACAGCCGGCGGCATCCACCTTTAGAGTGTCGCCGGACGGTTGGAGTGGAAACAGGAGGTGTTCGATGGCAGGCGCTGAAGAGTTCGCGCGGAGGACCCTGGGAAGCTACCTGCCCACGGCGTTCACCATTAAGATGCTCCATCCGGCGATCAAGCTGGAGGAGCTTTCGACGTCCGGCCCCCTGATCCTGCCGCGGGCGGCGTTCCCCACGTTCATGCACGAGTTCGCCCACCTAGTTCAGGACTGGTCGACGTTCCGCGGGATCATGGACTTCTGCAACGCCTGGGACAAAGCGGAGGCGGCCACGGAGCACGTCCAGGCGTGCGGCGAGGTCGTTCCGTTCCCCATCATCCAGGGCAAGAAGTTGCACCGGCTCACACCGAAGACGATGTTTGCGATGGAACTTGACTACCTGGAGGCTATGACCGAACCCGTCCTTGACTGGAAGAACGACGCCTCCTGGGGGTTCGAGAGCTATGAGCGCGCGGCGTTTGGCCTGCCGCTCTCAGGCCGAAAGGTCGAAGGCGTGTTCATCCTCCTCAACTTGGTGGAGGAGAAGACCAAGGAGAAGTACACGCACCGACTTGGGGCGTGGGAGATCAAGGAGGCGTACTCCGTCGCCGTGGCGATCCTGCACGGGGGGAAGGAGAAGATCCCCGGTAAGGCAGACTACGAGTACATAATCGTCCACCGCATCCTCCAGCACTACTTCGACGACTTCACGCCGCTCCACACCATCGCCCTCTGCCACTGGGCCCTGCAGGATCTCGCTCCGGCCAACACGCTGTTTACCCTCATCGAGATGGCGCAGGCACGGTCCGGCCGGCGGCTCCCGGACGCGAGAACCGTCTACGACCTGGGAAGGGAGGAGGCCCTTGGCCGGGGGTTCGAGCGCAACGCACGCGAAATCGTTGCGCACCTGGCGGTCCTCGCGGACGAGCGCCAGCGGCGCGGCGAAGTTCACGTCGCCCACCTCTTTCGGTGGTACCACGAGCATGCCGGGCGGTTGCTACTCTCGTACCTGGACCGGTCGCGGTACTTCCCCCTCGACACGTTCCTGTGCGAACCGTCGACAGCGCTGTCGGAAGAGGAGTGCGGCAGGGGGCTGGAAGGCCTCTTCCACAAGATTCACGTGCCGCTCTTGATCTGGCCCAACGGCGTGGCCTACGCGATTGCCCAGGACGAGGGGACGATGAATGCGGTGTTCTTCAACCGCTGCGTGATCGACCTACTGGCACACATCTGGCGAAAACGGAAGGAGACCTGGCCCTGCCCAGTGTATGGGGGATGCCAACTACCTCTGAAGGACGCCGACGACTGCCTCAACCGGCCCTGGAAGCAGGGGTGGGTGGAGAAACCTTGTTGCTACGGGCTTGCGGCGCAGCATCTGTCCATCCGCCCCGGCAAGTCGTTCCACCTGGAGTTGCTCGTGGATCCGGCGAAGGGCGAGTGACGGCACTGCATACGGTAGTCACGTTGTTGCACAAGTTGCCCTGAACCGCATACGTTATGGGAGAGATCCGAGCGATGGACGACGCGCCAGCCCCGATGTGCTTCAAGGACGTGGAAACCGATCGCCAAAGCGAGTTCAAGCGTACCTCTGGCTACTTTTCGCCGGAGGCTCAGGCTGACGGCGTGTACCTTCGGTCCGTGCGTCCTGGGAGGGTAATGCCCGTCCCGTACTGCGTGCCCGTACCTCACTCGCCGGAGAATATCTTCCACGAAATTCGGGAGCAAGCCCTGGCCTACTTCGCGAGCCGCGACATCGAGTGGCACGATCAAACTCCCGGACGCAAGCCGAGCAATCACCTTCGGGATTCCCAGGTCTGCTGCGTGAATTGCCTCTTCCCGTTCGCCACTCGGCCGGATGCGCTCGCCGACCTCCTGCGCCCGCTGTTCCCGACCCTCCAGCGGATGCTCCCGATTGACGGTGATGATCGCTACCTCGCCTTCGAGTGGATCGGCACACAGGACTATCTGCACGATTCCTTGCCGGGCCTGCGACGGCGTCGCGGAAAGGGGTGCACCAGCAGCGATTCGGCAGTGCTGTTTGAAGTGCAGGGCGGCCAGCGGCAAGCTGCACTGTTGGATTGGAAGTACACGGAAACCTGCGACGGGAAGCCGCTGCATGTGTCGCCTGCCGGGAGAGATCGTGTCGCGATCTATCGTCCCTTCTTCGATCACTCAGACTCCCCGTTTAACAAAGCGGTAGTAAAGGGTTTCGACGACCTTTTCTACGACCCATTCGAGCAGTTGATGCGGCTCCAGTTTCTGGCCCATGAAATAGAACGAGCCGAGGAGTTCGGAGTTAAACGTGTGACCGTCGTCCACATCACCCCCGCCGCCAATGCTCAGGCGGCGACGGTGACTTCGCCTGTCCTTCGTACCTTGGGTAAGACGGCGATCGACGTCTGGCGCCAGATCGTCCGGCTTCCGGATCGATTCGTCGCCGTTCCCACGGAAGACTTGTTCGGCGCGTTTCCGTTGCGCAAGTACAAGAATCTCGAATCGTGGTGGACGTACATCACGGCTCGGTACTCCTGGATCATGCCCAAGTCATGATGAGAGGAACACACGGTCATGGCCGAATCGCATCGAATGCGCGACCACAGCCTCTGGTTTAACGCTGGCAACTTCTGCGAGAACCTAAGCTGAGGTAATCGCGTAGTTGGCCTCCAAGATGGTCTGATTCATCCGACCGAGTGGACGACCAGAAAACCTGGATACTAACAAAGAAACTACCTAAATTTAGATCAAATACGTGTCATTATAATAGGGTGATACCGGATAGCTATTGCGAACCTTTGGGGTTTCGCAACTCTTGCTCACCGCGGATGCGGATCCCACGGAGTTGAGGTATCGCCGCTGACGATGGCCACAACCACAGTCACTCCTGTCACTGGAGCGTTGGGAATCCAGGAATAACACCCAGCACGTTGTCAGTCCGTCCCACGCTCCCTCGCCTGCGCCTGTGGCATCGCCGAATTCCTCTGCCAGCATTTAGCCAGCTCAAGGCCGGAGTGCTCGCCTCGCTGGGTCAGAAAACGAAAACGGAGTTAATATCAGTAATATCTAACTAAATATATAACATATTAGTGTCATAATATATGTGTAAAGAGATTAGCTTTCATCTCTCACACTTTCCTTGGGGAAGAACTCGTATTTGGAACTTTGGCTCACTTTTGCTTCAGAATTTGAAGGTGAAAGTTGACACCCTCAATCGTGGGGTATAGATTGCAGTGTCCAATTTTGGTTGATGTGATTTGAGTGGATCCGATAGGCCGTACACCAGGCCTTCGATCTGAGTCGGTTCACTCATGCCACTTGTGGTGTCCCACCGCATGGAGCGGAGGTGGGAGAACAAGAGATGATTCCGCCCACGGAGACCAGGATGGTCGCGGCCTTTGAACCCCACCTCGTTCGCCAATACCCCCTCGAACTCCTGCAATTCGCCCACGATGAAGCCGAGCGGGATGCCGGCGACGTCGCCGTGTTCCTGACCGCTGCTGGCCTCGCTCCGAAGCCTGGGCAAACCCGTGGTATTCCGGCGGGGATTTTGCTCGACCTTGGGGCCTTCGTCCGTTTGCGGCGGTGGGAGCTGGCCGGGTTATTCGCCCACCGAGACGCAGGCATCCCCACCGCGCGTGCGGCCCTCGCCCGTGTCATCGACATCCTCGTTGCCGCCGCGAAGAATCGCTCCGCGTTGGGTGATGCCGGAACGCTCGCCCGGGCCGTATTCGACCTGATGGTGACCCGGTTCGCCTGGCACGCGGGTCGGGACATCGGAGCCGACATCCTCCTTGACTTTCCCGACGAGGATGCCTTCGTCGAGGCAATGGCCAAATTTCTCTGGGACCACCGCCGCGGCACGCCACCCGCCCACCGAGGACCGACGCCATGACAAAGCGACCCGAACTGGGGCGCGGGCTGTTCTACCACCGCGATTCCGAAGGGCACTCGGACCTCGCACCGCCGCAGTACGTCGATTGGGCACGGGGTGAAGCGTCCAAACTCGGTATCGCGTTCTCTGGCACGGCGGACGCGATGCGGTCGATGATCGCGCGCGGAAAATCGGTCGAGGGCGACCTCTACGTCGATTACGGCATCTCGGGAAACCAACTCAAGCGCCTCGGGTTCGACGCCTTTCGGTCGAGGGCGACCTCCGACCCGACTGTGTCTCACCTGTTCGTGAGCAAGCGGGACCGGTTCGCCCGACCGGATAACCCTCTCGATGCCATGCTCATCGAGTACGAACTGCGGTCGGCCGGACTCACGATCGTGTTGATGGGGGGGAGGATCCTCCCCCCCATCGCACGAGGCCAGCGGATCGACTTGTCCGACTTGCTCACGAGCATGATCGATTACGATGCCTCCGGCAAGTTCCGCCGGGACCTCGCCGAGAAGTTAATTCACGCCAAGATCAAACTCGCGAAGTTGGGGTTCTCGATCGGCGGTGAGCCGCCGTACGGATTCCAGCGGTGGCTGTGCACGGAAGACGGAACCCGAAAGCGTGAACTCGAGGATCACGAGATCGTGAAGCTGCCCGGCCACCACGTCGCTTGGTTGCCGACCCGAACAGCGGAGTTGGTAGTGGTCAACCGGATCCTGGACCTCATCGAAACCACCCCCGCAAGCAGAATCGCCCGGAAGTTGAACGCCGAGGGTATCCCGTCGCCGAAGGCCGAGCGGCTCCGCACGGTGAACGGTGTGAAAGTCAAGAACAGCGGCCAGTGGACGCAAAACACAGTGAAGAGCATCGCCAGCCATCCGCTAATGAACGCCATGTGTGAGTACGGGAAGCGGTCGGAGGGGGATCAACTGCGATTCACTCGGAACGGCCCTCGTCCCCTTTGCGAGAGCGATTACCGCGCCGACGGGAAGCCAAAGGTCGTCGCCAACCCGGCCGACGTGACGATCACGACCCCGGCCAAGTCGGCCCCGGTGATTAGCCCCGAGCGGTTCGCGAAGATTCAGGTTGAACTCGAACGGCGTGGCCGGCACCTCAAGGGGAAGGCACGCACGCGGGGCGACGTCCCGAACCCGCTCGGCGGGCGGATTTTCGATCTCAACTGCGGCTGGCTCATGTACCGCTACGCAAAACGCGGTCAGTGGTGCTACGGCTGCGGCCTGTATCACAGCTCCGATGCCAAGTGCTGTGGGCACAATATGGTCCAAGGCGAGTCGACGACCCGCTTCGTATTTGGATGTCTCCGGCAGCGGCTCCTCGCCCCGAGTCTCGCCGGCAAGTTGAAGGCACGGTTGCGCGAGTTGGCGGTTGCCGCACAGGGTGAGAATCCGGACAGTCGGCAACTGGAATCTGACAAGGCGGAACTCGCCAAGGTCCAGAGGCAGTTGCAACGGGTCGGGCGAAATATGGCTCTCGCGGAGACAGCGGAGGAACGGAATGCGACCGCGGCGGTGTTTGGGGAACTGAAGGGAGAGGAAACTCGACTCCAGCGGCAGATCGGCCAGTCTCGCCCGGAGACACCGTCAGCCGATCCCGAACGGGAGGTCGAGGCGGCACTCGGGACACTGGACCGACTGGCCGAGTCTGCGGGCAGCGAGGCTGCGAATTTGTCGGTTGTCGGTGAGGCATTTCAACTGACTGACGTCAAGCTCTACCTGCGGTTCCAGAAGGTCGAGCAAGGACGCCGTACGTTCAACATCCCGGCGGGCGGAGTCGTGACCTTCGGTTCGTCTCCGCCGCCCGGAGCCTTGTACACGGGACCGACGGACCGGGCCATCATCCGGAAGATGCTGGCGTCCGGCGAGTCGGTGACCGCGAACCCGGTGTGCGTAACACCGGGAGATTCTGATTCTGGCCAAGACGTGATAAGGTCACTAAATGTGCGACGGGGCACACGGCCATGCAACGGGGCAACTCGTTCTTTCCAATGCTCAAGGTACGATCACCCTGGACCTCCGCGGGCCACTTCAGACTGGGTCGAGCCCCCTGCCTGTAAACTTCGCCTACACTGTGTCCGGTGGGACTGGGGCATTTCAACACCTGTCGAGGTCCGGAACTGCGCACTTTACTTTCCCAGCGCCCTCCACATCGTCCGTTGTCGCCCCACCCGGACAAGGGACTTTCACCGTGAGGTTCTCCTGACAGGCTCGCAAGATGCCGAGGCAGAGAAAACGGGTTGGGCCAGTCAACCCGTACTGCGTGTCATTGCGGGGTGATATTTGAAAGGAGCGATCGAATGTTGATCTGGGACATGGGAGATAATCTCGATACCAAACACAGAAGAATGTGCGCGGAGGGCAACGACTCCCAAGACTTTGACGAAGCGGATGCTGGCAAAGGTGATTCACCAAGGCGAAGGCGTAACTCGACGGCAGGGTTCGTGGGATTGAACGTGCCAAGCTCTCGAATCGCTCAACGGTGTTTCTCTCACGGGATTCCGCTGCCATCTGTTAAACTAGCCCACCCGCCCCATTCAAGGGATTGCCGATGGATGTCAACGCGGCGATCGTCGCCGGACTTGTGTTGGCGGCGATGACCTTTGTTGCGGGATTCGTCCTCGGTCGCACCGTCGAGGCGGATCGCTGGCGGCAAGCGGCCAGGTTGTCTGAGAAGGGGGCGAGCGTCCACTACGGCGGGCGGCAGTACCGCGTTGAGCAAGCCGACCCGAAACCGGAGTAAGTGCGGGTTCAATCAAGATCATAGCGTCGCATCAGCCATTCCATGCCGTCAGCAGTTGGCGGCTCGCCTCGCAGATCGACCACCGTCACGAGGTATCTCCCGGAGCGTTTCACCGCCAGTCGTGAAAGACTTTCAGGGTCGGCCATGCCCTGCCGAATTGCTGCTTCTTTGATAAGTCGCCGGAGATCATCTCGCTCGAACTCGGCCACTGAAGGAGTCCGACAGTCCCGAATCTTCGCACAGAAGCGAGGATAGGGAGACGACTCGGGGTG
>JAIOPV010000167.1 GCA_021413735.1 Planctomycetota bacterium | reverse complement strand
CAACGATCCGGGAGAGGGCTAGAAGGTAGCGTATTCTGGGTGTAAGTTGTTGCGTGCTCAACTTATCGCCAGAGGCGACCCAGAACGTGGAGGTTGGCAGGATGCCTTACCACTGGCCCAAGGATACTGATTTTGCCCTCTTGGAACTCGACGTTCTCGATCGGGATTGCCCCTTCTGCGGCCGGTTGATGCACATCTGCGACCACCGATACCGACACTTTCATTCCCTCGAAGGACCCGTCGAACTCGTCTGCAAACTCAACCACTGTCCCGACCGTGCTTGCCAAGGACACGCCAAGACCAAAAGTCCCGAACTCGAAATGACCATCGCTCTGCCCAGGATGGCGATCGGATGGGACGTCTTCTGTTGGATCGGTCATCGCAGGTTTTCGCGGCACTGGTCCATCACACAGATCCAGTCCGAACTCTCCGACCAATACCACATCAAGATTTCGGACGACTCCATCAGCAGTTACATCCAGAGTTACCAGGCGATGCTCGCCGCACGCCAGGAGGATCCACCGACTCTGCGGCAGCAGTACCAATCGGTCGATGAGGTTGTCCTGTGTATCGACGGCCTTCAGCCCGAGAAGGGTCACGAGACTCTTTACGTTGTCAGGGAATTGACCCAGAAGCGTGTCTGGTTCGCGGAACCGTTGATCTCTGCGACGGCCCAGGAGGTGCGTCGTCTGATTGCCAAGGCCAAGCAGTGGGTCGAGTCCATGGACAAGAAAGTGGGGCTGTGGTTGTCTGACAGGCAAGACGCATTCGTGACGGGTATTGCCGTAGAGTTTCCAGGTGTTCCGCATCGTTACTGCGAGAATCACTTTCTCCGCGACGTGGCCAAGCCGGTGTTGGAGGTCGATAGCCACGCCAAGGTGACGATGCGGAAGAAGGTTCGCGGACTCCGGAAGATCGAACAAGCCGTACTCAAGCAGCAGGGCGTCGAGGCTCTAAAGGACACGACCGCAGCCGATGCGGACCCCCCAGCGGGAGTCGTGGTGCCAGCGATTGCGTCCCCGCCAAGGACCGATTCTGCGGAAGCCGTGGTCCTCGATTACTGTGCGGCAGTGCGTGGTATTGTCAACGATGACCAGGGTGGCCCGTTGCAGCCTCCCGGCTTGCGGATGGCTGAGGCATTGAGTGAAGTCCGTGAATCGATTCAACGGAACTTGGACGAGGAAAAAGGGGGTTCGCAGAGAAGCAACTTGGCCGTCTGGCCGGTTGCATCGACCGAGGTCTCGACGCCGTGCGGAGTGAACACGAGACAATCCGAGGCTACATCAAAGAGATCAAGGAAGTCGCGGCGACCCTTGAACCCGAAGGCGGCAGTTGTGCGGCCCGCCAGACGCGGTTCGAGAAATTGATCGTTCGATTCGAGAAGGGCGAGGATTCGATTCACCAGACGATGTCAGGTGTGATGAAGAGTTTTCTGGGCGGTCTGTTCGTGGGTGAGGGTAAGTTCGAGGGACAGACGGACAATCTGGATTTGGAGCGTTGGTTTCGTGTACCGAAGAGTCACCAACGTCGGATTCACGGTCGTCGTCACGCGGGCGTAAGGATCGTGCAAGAGGGGCCAACGCTGGTGCATGCGTTGGATGCCCACATCACGCACCCGAGTCCGTTTACAGTGGAAGACCTGCTGCCGTATCGGAACGCTCAAGTACCCCAGTCTCAGCAAGAGGCCATGAAACGACGCAAGATCATGAAGAAGGCACGATCCAAGAAGAACCGGCCAATACTTATGGCCGACTTGGAGCGGAGGTATCGCGAATCGCCTGTGTTTTAGCCCTCACCCGGATCGTTGTTTAGGGAAAGGGGTTGGGGGGTTAGGTTCTTCGGATTTCAATCGCGGAACACGACATCGACACCGCTCGCTCCGGTAGGCACCGATTCGCGAACAACTGGGTTTTCGCCGTGACTCCAGGTGAACGTCGGAGCCAGCTTCGCGTGCAGATACATCTTCGCCGGCAGTTTCACCACGCGGCCCTCGATCGTCAGGTTCATGTCACGCTCCGTGTGGTTGTAGAACCCAACCGTGCGGTAACCGTTGCCGAGGAACTCACCCTGGCCAGCTTGCGCCGGGAAGACGCTCACCGTCATCTCGCCCTTGCCAGTGGCAGTGAGCGGACTCGAACGCGACACTGAACCCTTCGGCGGAACCGGCGTGTCGGGCGGAAGCGTGAGCGGGGGGAACGGTGCCTTCGTCGCGTCGGGCAACACCGGCACCGATGGCGACGGGATCAGTCCTTCGGGAATCGGCGGAGCAGGCGAAGGAACGGCCATTCCACCGACACCAGCCTCGGGCCGCACTTCTGCCGCCGGAGCGGCTTTGGGAATCGCGGACTTCGGCAGGTCCTTCGGCACCGCGATCGGGCGGAAGTCTGGCTCCTTCGGCACATCGAGTTTCGGCAACTCGCCGAAATCTTTTGGAATCACAACGGCCGGGAACTTCGGCAACGGATCGGGTGCCGTCATCGGTGGATCAGTGTGCTTCGGTGCCGGCGTGATCGTCACCGGATCTGTCTTTTTGGGTGTCGGCGCGGCAGGCACCATCGGGGATACAGTCACGGTGTCCGTGCCGCTGGCGGGTCGAACTCCAGACGGTGGCACGTCTCGCGGCGTGGCGGTTCCCATGCCCGTCGATGGTGCGGCCTTCGGAACGGCTTCAACTCGGGGCGGAGCCATCGGCTGGATCGCCACAGGTGGACAACAGTCAGGCGGCGGGACACACAGCGGGTATGCTGGGTATACCGGATACGAGTAACACTGTGGGTAGTAGACAGGTTCAGCGTAATAACTGTGGTACGCGGCTCGTCGTGGCCAGCACGCACTGGCCCAGTCGGGTAAAGTTAATGTCCCCAGCACCGCGACCCAGCACAGGTAGCGTGTCATGATGAAATCCTTTTCCGGATCGCTTCGAGTTCCCCCGCCACAGTTGTAACTTTTTCATTGGCCGCGATTCAAGCCGGATTCCGTGAGGTGCCAGAATGCGTCTCTTCGCCGTTGTTCTGTTCGTCACCATCCCGACCGCCGCACAGGCGCAGCCCGAGCGCTACGAAGTCGGTCGCCGGCTCAAATCATTCGAGGCCGCATGGGAGAAGTTCGACGACCCCACCGCACGCGAACGGGCCCTCACAGGCTTGCAGACCCTCACGAAACAGTTCTTCTCGCTCAAACTCGGCGAAGCTGGCCGCTCGCTCGACCTCGCAACGTTCGCACTCAGCGCCGACATCGGACCGTCGGCCGCTCGGCAGTTTGTGTGGAGCCTCAGTGCCTTCCCCGAAACCAGACTCGTGGACGGCAACGCAAAGGAACTCAGCGTCACGATTCAGCCGTTCTATCCCGTGAAGGGCGACATTCCGAAATCACTCGAACTGCAACTGTGGTTCACGAACAAGGACGTCGTGACCGTGAAACCCGAGAAGTTTCCGATCACGGTGAAGGTGCCGTTGCCCCCAATGGGTGAGGCAAAAGAACTCGACCGCAAGCTGTACTTCCTCGCCGACGGCGCGAAGGAGTTGCGGCCGGTGGCCATCGGCCTCTCGCAAATCGCAGACCTGAAACCTCGACTCGCGGCATTGAAGAAAGCAGCCGACGGCTGGGAGCAGATCGAAACGCTGGAGCAAGCGACCGTGCGCGACCGCGTGAAGCCGTTACTCGATTTGGCGGCGGGCGAGGTCTCAGACACGGACATTCCCGCGGCAGCGTGGCTCGCGAACGCCGAGTCGATGCTCGACGGCAAGCCGTTTTTCACGTGGAGGAAACGCGGGCAATACTGGTTGTCGGTGCCACTCGGCGGGAAGAAGACGGTCGCGTGTCGGGTGTTCATTCCGGCGAATCTCGACAAGGACAAGCCGGTGCCGGTGGTGTTCGCGTTTCACGGGTTTGGTGTGGGGGCAAACACTTTCTTCGAGGCATACGGGGCAGGGCAGATCGTGAAAGAGTGCGACAAACGCGGCTGGGTTCTCATAGCGCCCGAGAGCGGGTTGGGATACGAAAGCCCGCCGGTTGAAGTGATCCTCGAAAAGCTCGCAGAGCGTTATCCGTTGGATCCGAAGCGAGTGTTCCTCGTCGGGCACTCGCTCGGTGGAGTTCGCACTTTCATCCTTGGGATGACGGGGAAATTCACTGCGGTTGCAGTTCTGGCTGGCGGCGGGAAATTACCGATGAAGAGTGAGGCTATCGCCATGTTGCCGGTGTTCATCGGCGTCGGCGACAAGGACACGCTCGGACTGACCGGAGCGAAATCGCTGCACAAGTCGCTCGTCGATATGGGCGCGAAGGGCGTCACGTACAAGGAATACGTGGGTCTGGAGCATCTCACGATTGTGCGGGAGGCGTTGCCGGACGTATTCGCAATGTTCGACAAGGCGGCCAAGAAGTGAACAACACGGTGGAATACTTGCGCGAAAATCTTACTCTGATTGCGGTGTAGAAATGCCATTTCACAGATGCTTCAAAGAGGATCGATCATGCGGTTCGCCTTCGGAATTCTTCTGTCTGCTATGGTGTTGAGCCTTACGACCGGTTGCGGAAGCAGTGGCGGCACCACCGCTGCTGGGCCTGCTCCTGCACCTGGCAAGGGTGACAACAAGGACGGTACTCCGACTCCGACTCCGACTGCTGGCCCTCTCAAACTTGAGGGCACTTATGTGTTGATTAGCATGGAAGTGGACGGCGAGACCATCCCCGAAGCCGTGAAATCCTCGGAAGCCGACCGCACGACCAAGTTCACAGCAGACAAAATGATTTCCAACGCACGTGGGAAAGAGACGGCCCTGACGTACAAGCTCGATGCCACCAAATCCCCGGCCCATATCGACATCATTATGACGGAGGGGAAAAAGGATCACACGTTGCTGGGGATCGTCAAACTCGAAGGCGACACCTTGACCATCTGCAATGGCAGAGAGCGTCCGACGGCGTTCAAGACCAAGGGAAACCAAGCCGTCATGTCAACCATGAAAAAGAAGTGACGCCGGTTCTGAACACGATCCCCAAGGCAAACAATCATGCGAATCACGTATGGAATCTTCCTGTTGGGTGCGGTGTTGGCTCTGGCCACTGGGTGCGGCAGTAGTGGCAGCACCACTGCTCCCGCACCGAGTTTGAACATTGAGGGCACCTACCTCATCACCGGTACAGAGTCTGCCGGCGTGAAGGACTCGGAGGAAGCAATTGCAAAGACACCCGCGGAAGAACGGACAATCCAGGTCACCGCCGACAGGATGGTCGTCAAGAAGGACGGCAAAGATGAGCCCGCGACCTACCAACTCGACGCCACCAAGACGCCCGTTTCCATCGACATGATCGGCAAGAAAGACGGCAAAGAAGAGCGGCTCTACGGCATTGTGAAAGTCGAAGGCGACAAGTTGTTTCTTTGCTTCAACGCGTCCTCGAAGATCGAGGACCGCCCGAAAGAGTTCAAGACGGCCCCCAAAGAGAAGACCATGATTCTGACTCTCACGAAGCAGAAGTGACGCAAATCGAATCTCGCGGACGCTTGGCAGCAACGCCGCGTGCGGATACGCTCAACACCCTGTCGGAATCGCGGATCAGTTATTCTCCCCTGGAGCAAACCATGCGTGCGTTGTTCGGACTTGTCGGATTGCTGGTGGTCGGAGTCGGCTTCGCTGCGGAAGACAAGAAAGCCGTCAAACTCGACGGAACGTATCTTCTCGTCGGCGTCGAGGCTGGCGGCTAGAAACTGCCAGCGGAGTTCGTCACCAAGCAGCCCGAGGCGGAACGAACAATCACCATCAAGGGCGACAAGATCATCACCATCAAGGGCGGCAAGGAAGATGCCGCGACGTTCAAGATCGATAGCACGAAGACCCCCGCCGAAATCACGCTCACAACCAAAAAGGGCGAGAAGGACGAAACCGTACAGGGGATCTTCAAGGTCGAAGGCGACACTCTGACGATCTGTGCCGCGGAGTCGGACAAACCCGCCGACCGGCCGAAAGAGTTCAAGACGGCGAAGGATTCCAAGACGTTGATCCTGACCCTTCAGAAGCAGAAGGATAAGTGATCGCGGCGAATTTGTTCACATCTGCTCCGTGCCGGGGTACACTTACGCCCGGCTACATTCTGAAATTCGCCTGCTCACCTACAAAGGGTTGCCATGAAACGGTTCACAGTTGCCGGCGGTCTGATGATGTTGGCTTTTGCCGGGGTGGCTCTCGCCGACGATAAAGCCCTCAAGGAACTCGAAGGGGCGTACACGGTCATCGGGCTGGAAAAGGGCGGCAAGCCCGCTCCGAAGGAAATCATGGACACCTTGAAGGTTTCCATCAAAGGCGAGGTCTTTGTCATCACCATCGGAACGGACGAGAAGAAAGCCAAGATCAAGGTCGACGCATCGAAGACGCCGAACACGATCGACATTTCCCCAACCGACGGGCCGGAAAAGGGCATGACCTTCCCCGGCATCTACAAAATCGAGAAGGGCGAAGTGACAATTGTGTTCCACGAGAAGGGCACGGAACGGCCGAAGGAGTTTAAGTCGGAGGGCGAAGGAATGCTCATGAAGCTGAAGAAGACAGAAGAGAAGAAGTGATCCCGTTTGCGGGCTTCGCATGCTCGACCAGAGCCCTCAAATCCGGTTGGGCTTTCCCAAATCCCCCCATTTGCACTACGCTAACTGCAACACCCGGGCCGGTGCCCGGGTATTTCGTTCATAGTCCCCGGTGAGCCGGACATGGAAGCGCCGTTCTTCGAGCAGGTTACGACCATCATCGGGACACTCATTGACCCCCGAAATTTGAGCAATCCCGAGGCGTTCAAAGCCGCCCTGAATCAACCGGGAGTCTTCTGGGCCGCGTTGTGTGCCGTCACGATCATCGTGTTCACCGAGACGGGCCTGCTCATCGGATTCCTGCTGCCGGGCGATTCGCTCCTCGTCGTGCTGGGGGTCGTGGCACAGCTCAGCGAGTGGCCGTTGTTGCCGTTCATGGGGTGTCTGTGCGTCGCTGCTGTCGTCGGCGACACTGTCGGTTACTGGATCGGTAACCGAGCTGGCCCGGCGCTGTTCAGCAGACCGTCGAGTCGGTTTTTCAAGCAGGCGTACTTGCAGCGAGCGCGTGAGTTCTACGAACGGCACGGCGGCAAAACGGTGATCTTCGCTCGCTTCGTGCCGATCGTGCGAACCTTCGTGCCGGTGGTCGCCGGGGCCGCGAAGATGCAGTATCGAACGTTCCTCTTCTACAATGTGATTGGCGGCGTCGCGTGGATCGTGAGCATGCTTCTGTTCGGCTACTACCTCATCCCGGTGGCCGATCCGTTGTTCCAGCGACTGCTCGACAAGCCCGATTTCACCTGGGCGAAGCACATCGACAAGTTGGCCGCGTTGGTCATTATTGCGTCGGTGGCTCCGATCGCGTGGAAATGGTGGTCGCATCGCATGGCCGCACGAAAAAACGCTCGGCTTGCGAGCCCGCCGCTGTCGACACTGTGAACATCGTGATTGCTGACTTGAGGATTAGGCCATGAGTTTCGGGGATGAGTCTGGGGCTGAGGTCGATTACGAGACGGCACGCGGCCGCGACTGGCCGAGCGTGCGTCAATTCAACGTGTTCCTGGCGAACCGCATGGGGGCACTGCTCGAACTCGTGCGGAAGTTCGAGACGACCGACGTGCGGGTCGTGTCGCTGACCGTTGTGGAGACGGCCGACTGTGCGATCATTCGGCTGGTTCCGAGCGACTACGAACGCGGTTATGAACTGCTGACAGCAGCGAAGTTCCCGTTCACCGAGAGCGATTTGCTCGTGGTGAAGTTGCCCGACGACGACCGCCCGCTGCTGACGATCACGAAGGCACTGCTCGGGGCAGAAATCAACATCTGCTATATGTACCCGCTGCTGGCGGGCGTCGGCCCGATGGGGAACACGGCAATCGCGGTGTATGTCGATGACTTCGAGGCCGGTGCCGCCGCACTCGAAGGTCAGGGCTTCACGCTGTTCACCGAGACTGATTTGCGCGACTGACCCCGTTGAGCGTCAGCCCCAACGGGGCTGCGTCTTTTTGGCGCAGCTCCGTTGGGGCTGACGCTTAACGGACGCCGATGTGCGTAGAATACCTTCATCTCCCAAGTCCGCACTCACCATCGATCGGGGGTTCCTCCGATGGCTCTCACTGCCCAGCAGATCGCGGAACAGAAAAAAGACGTCGAAGAACTCATCGCGGGGTCCGACGTCGGCTTCGCCAAGGCGCTCTACTACGGTCGCTTCAAGGGCGAGTTGCTGTTCCCATATCCGACGCTGCCCGCCGACAAGCAAGCCGCGGCCGATGAGATCAACGCGAAGATCAAGGCGTTTGCTGACGCCCACATCGACCACATGAAGATCGACCGCGAATCGCGTATCCCCGATGAGGTTATCAAGGGCTTGGCCGATCTCGGTGCGTATAAGCTCACGATTCCCACGGAGTTCGGTGGCCTCGGATTCGGTCAGCAGCAGTACCTCAAGACAATGGAAATCCTCGGAGGCCACGACGCGAGCGTGGCCGTGTTCGTGAACGCGCACCACAGCATCGGCGTGCGGGCGTTGTGTCTGTTCGGTTCGAAGGATCAGCAGGCGAAGTGGTTGCCCGGTTTGTTCGACGGCTCGAAGTTGTGCGCGTTCGCGCTCACGGAGCCTGAAGCTGGATCGGATGCCGGGAACGTGCAGACGACCGCGACGCCGACCGAGGACGGCACCGCGTACATCCTCAACGGCACGAAGCACTACATCACCAACGGCGGCATCGCTCACATCCTCACGGTGATGGCTCGCACGCCGGACCCCAAGAATCCCAAGGGGAAAGTGTCGGCGTTCCTCGTGACGCCCGACATGCCTGGGTTTGAGGTGTTGGTCGCTCGTGCCGACAAGTGCGGCATTCGTGGCACAGCGACCGGCAAGATTCAGTTCACGAACATGCGGGTGCCGAAGGAGAACATCCTTGGCGAACTCGGTCGTGGGTTGCAGTTGGCGCTCACGGTGTTGAACTACGGCCGCGTGACATTCGGGGCGACCTGCACGGGTCACGCGAAGGCGTGCATCAAGGCGATGACCGAACACGCCAAGCGCCGCAAGCAGTTCCAGCAACCGCTGGCCGAGTTCCATCTCGTTCAGAAGAAGATCGCGTTCGCCGCAGCGCACTGTTTCGCGATGGAAGCGGCAACGACCGAGTGTGCTGCGTTCATCGATAAGGGCGCTCCCGACTACATGCTTGAAACGGCGATCCTGAAAGTGTTCGCGACGGAACACCTGTGGACGATCGTGAACGACACGCTGCAAGTGTGGGGCGGCAAGGGTTACTTCTCGGATCAGCCGATTGAACGCTGGATGCGAGACGCACGCATCAACACCATTGGTGAAGGCGCGAACGACGTGCTGAAGGCGTTCATCGCGGTGGTGGGTTGCCGGGGTCCGGGCGAGTACCTGAAGGGACTTCGCGACGACATGATGGGCGGCAAGTGGAGCCTGCGGAAGATCGGTCAGTCGCTGGGTGTGGTGGGCAAACTGGCGGCTCCGTGGCTAACGACCAGCACGCCGACAGTTCCCGTGAAGTCGGCCACACTGCAAGATGACGCCCACACTCTGGCCCGCCTGACGCGCGACTTCGGGTTGAAGTTGCCGCATGTGTTCATGGCGTTGAAGGACGAGGCGACGTTCGCGCAAGCCGAACTGGTTCACGAACGCATCGCGGACATTGCCATCGACCTGTACGTGTCGGCGTGCGTGCTGGCGCGGCTGGATCACCTGATGTCGAAGCCCGCTGGCAATGGCAAGGCAGAAACCGATCCGTATGCAGACGTGACGGCAGGCCGGTACTTCCTGGAGCTGGCGTTCCGCCGCATTCGGGAGCGTTTCGCATCGCTGGACGACAACGACGACGCGAGTTTGTTGGCGACCGCGAAGGGCATGATCGGGAAGTTCTAACGCCCCGCGTAGCCGCGACCGAAGGGAGCGTGTCACGTTGGGTGATGGTGCCGCGCTCCCTTCGGTCGCGGCTACGCGATGGGTTTTGGGGATTCGCCCATGACCGAAGCGGAATGGCTGGCGTGCGATTCCGTGGCGAAGAAAGTGCTGATGATCCCCGGCTCCGATTCGGGCCGTAAACTTCGGCTCGTTGCTGCCGCAGTCGTGAGGCACCTCTTGACGCTTCCTCAATTCGAGGGTGCCAAGCGATGCGACGACGTAATCGAGTTCGCTGCAGAACATCCGAGCGATCTGGAAGAGGCATTTGCCCTCCTCAAAGACCGCACTGGGAGGGGTTTCTGGCTAACAGAGGCAACGGGGTATCGCAATGGGAAGAGATCCGATCCCCAAGTGCGGCAGTGGCTCATGCATTACCACACCGAGCCGCGTTCTCTCGGCGTCGAGTTCGTTCATGACATCATCGGCAATCCGTTTCGCCCCGTCAGCTTTGATCCGGATTGGCGCTCGTTAACGGTACTGTCGCTCGCACAGCACATCTACGACTCACGCGACTTCTCTCCGATGCCGATTCTCGCTGACGCCCTCCAAGACGCCGGCTGCGATCATGCCGACATCCTCACGCATTGCCGCGATGCCAACGCCACGCACGTTCGCGGATGTTGGGTCGTCGATCTCGTCCTCGGGAAGTCATAACTCGATTCCAGCGTGAAATGACGAGTTCGTTGGACTTCTGCGTGCCACTTCGGTTAGGCTGGTTTCATCCCACCGTTTCCCTAATAACCCACCCAATCCGAACTCTTCCCGTATCGCGTGGATTCACCCATATGAGACCGCAGTTCGCTCTCCTCGGCCTGTTGTTCGCGTACCTCGGGGAAGCCGGTCCTGCGCAGGCCGCACCGGTCGATTTCAACCGCGACGTGCGGCCCATTCTCTCCGACAAGTGCTTCGCTTGTCACGGACCAGACGAGAAACACCGCAAAGCAAAACTCCGACTCGACACCGAGAAAGACGCAACAGCGTCCGGGGTTCTGGTGCCCGGCAAACCAGAGAAAAGCGCACTCGTCGAACGCATTACCACGACGGATGAAGCCGAACGCATGCCGCCGGTGAAGGCTGGGAAACCGCTCACGGCTGCCGAGGCGGAGATCCTCCGGAAGTGGATCGCGGAAGGTGCGAAGTACGCTCCACCGTGGGCCTACGTTGCCCCTCGCCGACACGACGTTCCGCAAGTCCGAAACCCAAAACTCGAAGTCCGAAACTGGATCGACAACTTCATTCTCGCACGCCTGGAGCGCGAAGGATTCGCTCCCGCACCCGAAGCAGATCGTCGCACGCTCGCTCGCCGACTGCACTTCGACCTGACCGGGTTGCCGCCGACGCCGGAGGAGGTCGAAGCGTTCATCGCGGACAAGGATCCCAAGGCTTACGACAAGCTCGTGGATCGGTTGCTCGCCAGCGAACACTACGGCGAACGCATGGCAGTCTACTGGCTCGATCTCGTGCGTTACGCCGACACCGTGGGCTATCACGGCGACCAAGATCACCATGCGAGCCCGTACCGCGATTACGTTATTGATGCGTTCAACCTGAATGTGCCGTTCGATCGCTTCACGCACGAACAACTCGCGGGCGACTTGCTTCCCAAGCCCACGACCGACCAGAAGATCGCGACGTGCTACAACCGACTCCTCCAAACGTCGCACGAGGGCGGCGTGCAGCCCAAGGAGTATCTCGCGATCTACGCCGCGGATCGCGTGCGCAATCTCTCGGCGGTGTGGATGGGGGCAACCGTTGGCTGTGCCCAGTGTCACGATCACAAGTTCGACCCATACACCGCCCGCGATTTCTACTCGCTCGCGGCATTCTTCGCAGATGTGGACGAGGAGAAACACCTTCGCGGTGGTGGCGTCGATGCGGTGCCGACGAAGCGGTTGCCCGAGATTCCCGTTCACACTCGTCGCGAACGCGAACGGCTCGCGGCTCTCGATGCGAAGATCGCCGAACTGACGAAGCAACCCGACAGCGCCGAACAGAAGACGCAACTCGCGGAAGTGACCAAGGAACGCGACGCCTTGAAGAAGGCCGAACGGCTCGTGATGGTGACGCAATCCGTGACGCCACGAACGATGCGAGTCCTTCCTCGCGGCAACTGGCTCGACGAAAGCGGGCCTATCGTGGAACCCGCGGTGCCCGCGTTCTTGGGGAAGCTGAAAACGAACGGTCGCGCCACGCGGCTCGATCTCGCTCGCTGGTTGACAGACACCAATACCGGTGCGGGCGGCCTGACGGCTCGCGTGTTCGTGAATCGCCTCTGGTATCTCTACTTTGGGATGGGCCTGTCGAAGTCGCTTGAGGATTTCGGAGGCCAGGGCGAACCGCCGGTGCACTCAGAGTTGCTCGATCAACTTGCCGTCGAGTTCGCCGAGAACAAGTGGGACGTGAAGCACATCGTTCGGCTGATCGTCACGAGCCAGACGTATCGGCAATCATCGAGCAAGGCGGAAGGCGGAAGGCAGAAGGCGGAGCAAGAAACCAAACTCTTCGGCTTTGTGTTTCCGCCTTCTGCCTTCCACCTTCCGCCTTTGGATGACCCGGAGAATCGGCTGCTCGCACGGCAAGGTCGATGGCGACTGCCCGCGGAGTCCATCCGCGACAACGCCCTGTTTGTGAGCGGGTTGCTGGCACTGGATGTCGGCGGTGTGAACGCGAAGCCGTACCAACCACCTGGCTTCTATCGGCACCTGAACTTCCCCAAGCGCGAGTATGTTTCCGATGCGGACGCGAAGCAATGGCGGCGCGGCGTGTACGTCCACTGGCAGCGGCAGTACCTGCATCCCATGATGAAGGCGTTCGACGCTTCGACTCGTGAGGAATGTGCTGCTCAACGGGCGAGGTCGAACACGCCGCTCGCCGCACTCGTGCTGCTGAACGATCCCACGTTCATCGAAGCGGCCCGCGTTCTCGGTCAGCGAACGCTCACCGACGGTGGCAACTCCGACGCCGAGCGCGTCATGTTCGCATTCCGTCATTTGACGAGCCGCCGCCCGGATGAAACCGAACTGAAGTTGCTGCTGAAGCTGTTGGAGAAGAACCGCGAGCAGTACAAGCTGGACCCGAAAGCCGCCGGCGAGTTGCTGAAGATCGGCCTCGCACCGCTGCCGAAGAATGCCGACGTGCCGGAACTCGCCGCGTGGACCGCCGTGTGCCGGGCGTTGCTGAACCTGAGCGAAACCATTACCCGGGAATAGCTTCACGCGCTCCCCTCCGCGGACTCCGGGTCGCGGCTAAACGTTGACCAATTCGAGATCACGCATGACACCGTTTCATCCGCTCACACGCCGTTCCTTCCTGACGACGACCGGCGTTGGCCTCGGCTCCGTCGCGCTCGACGCTCTGCTCGCTCGCGACCTGCCAGCTGCCGAGAAGTATCGCGGTGTCGCCGGCTTGCCGCACCATCCGCCGACGGCCAAGCGAGTGATTTACCTCTACATGTCTGGCGGTCCGAGCCACCTGGAGACGTTCGATTACAAGCCGCAACTCGACAAGCTCGATGGGCAACCGATGCCCGAATCGTTCACGAAGGGGCAGCCGATCGCACAGCTCCAGGGGCAGAAGCTGAAGGTGCAAGGGCACCTCACCAAGTTCAAGCAGCACGGCAAGAGCGGCCAGTGGATCAGCGACTTCATGCCGTGGCACGCCAAGTTCGTGGACGACATCGCCATCATCCGGTCGATGGTCACGGACCAGATCAACCACGATCCGGCTCACACGATGATGAACACCGGCACCGCAATCAGCGGTCGGCCGAGCATGGGTTCGTGGATCAACTACGGTCTCGGCAGCGAGTCCGAAGACCTGCCAGGCTTCGTCGTGATGACGAGTCACGCGGGCCGCAGTCCGCAACCGATCTCGCAACGAATGTGGGGCAACGGATTCCTTCCCGGGCGTTTCCAGGGTGTCGAGTTCAACTCAACCGGCGACCCGGTCTACTACCTGCGGAATCCCAAGGGCGTGTCCACGTCGCAGCAGCGTGACCTCGTGGATACCGTGGGCGAGTTGGACCGGCACCGCAACGCCGTGGTGAAGAATCCGGAAGTGGACACACGCATCGCACAGTACGAGATGGCGTTCAAGATGCAGGCCAGCGTGCCCGACTTGATGGACATCTCGCGCGAGCCAAAAGACGTTCTCGAACTCTATGGGGCAACGCCTGGTGATGGGTCGTTCGCCTCGAACTGCCTGACGGCTCGCCGGCTTCTCGAACGCGGCACACGATTCGTGCAACTCTATCACCGCGACTGGGACATGCATGGCGAGTTGGTGAAGTACATGAACGTCTGCTGCGGGGCGACGGATCGAGCGACATGGGCGTTGCTTACCGATCTCAAACGGCGCGACATGCTCAAGGACACGCTCATCATTTGGGGTGGTGAGTTCGGTCGCACGCCGATGTTCCAGGGCAAGGGTGGACCGGGTCGCGATCACCACATCAAGGGCTTCTCGACGTGGCTCGCGGGCGGCGGCGTGAAGGGCGGCATCGGCTACGGGGCGACCGACGAACTGGGCTATTCAGCGGTCGAGAACGTGGTGAATGTTCGCGACCTGCACGCGACGGTGCTGCATCTTCTCGGCATCGACCACATGAAGTTCAGCGTGAAATATCAGGGGCTCGACATGCGGCTCACGGGTGTTGAGCCTTCGCGGGTGGTGAAAGATATTCTCGCGTAATCGCCGACGCCAACGGAGTTCTCCATGATTCGCACTCGATGCGCCGCGTTCAGCGTTCCCTTCCTTGTCCTGCTCGCCGCGAACGTGCTTCCGGCTGGTCAAGCTCCCGCCCCCGCGAAGAAGCTCCTCGCGGTCGATGATCTGTATCGCTTCGATGCTCCGCGAGACGCTGTCCTTTCCCCCGATGGCAAGTCGCTCGTTTACGTCCGCCAGTGGATCGACGCGACGACTAAGGCCGAACGCTACTCGCTGTGGATCGTTGACGGCGACGCGACGAAGGCGAAGCCAATGGAGAAGGACGAGCCGGACGCTCGCGCCCCGGTCTTCTCGCCGGATGGTAAGTGGATCGCGTTCCTGTCCACACGCCCACGGCCCAAGGGTTGGACGTATACGCCATCCGCTCCGTTGCAATCCGACGCGGCAACCGACATCTGGCTGATCCCCGCCGCGGGTGGTGAAGCCATCCCGTTGGCAGGCGAGAAGAAGCCGTATGCCCGCGTGTTCAACGATGGGTTCTACGGTCGCCTCGCGTTCTCGCCGGACAGCACGAAACTCGCGTTTGTAGCCGACGGCTGGATGTTCTTGGACTTGAGGGAGATTTTGGATGGCGTGAAACTCGTGCGAGAGGATCAGGGCGAAGGCTACACCGGTTGGGGCACCGCACAACTCTGGGTCGCGCATCTCGACCCGCAGCCCAAGCAATTCGCCGCGAAGAAGATCGACCGGTTGACCGACGACGATGTCTGGTACGGTGACCCGAACTGGTCGCCGGATAACCGCACGCTGGCCGTTCACGCGAACCGCACCGACGACCGCGAATCGGTCCGCTTCAGCATCAACAAGAACTTCGACATCTGGGCCATCGACACCGAAACGAAGAAGCTCACGCAACTGACGACTGGCCCCGGTCCGGAAGTGTCGCCACGGTTCTCGCCCGACGGAAAACGAATCGCCTGCCTCAGCGTGCCACGAAAAGGAACGCACCGCGACGAGTGCAACCTCGCCATCATCGATCTCGGCAGCGAGAAGCCAGCGTTCCGAGTTCTGTTCGACCACCACGACGCCACGAAAGACGGTGCCGGCCACCCACGCGCGATGTTCCCGCTGCCGGTCGATTGCTGGGACGGCCAGGATTTCCTCGTGTGCAACGCTGAAGCCGGTGCCGACAACCAGCTCGTGCGAGTATCTACCGCGAGCGGACGCGGTGAGAAGTTCACGCCGGAGTTGCCGAAGGAGGGTGCAGCACTGAAGACCGTTGGCAATCGGATTTCGCGTCGCAATCAACTCACGCCGCCGGGCAATCTGTTCCTGAAGGAACGGCATCTTGGCGAGCAAAAGATCGTGACCTGGAAGAGTGACGAATTCCAGATTGAAGGCCATCTCATGCTGCCACCCGAGGGAGTTGCGAAGCCGCCGTACAAGCTGTTAGTCCACCCACACGGTGGGCCGCACGGTCGGCACTCGGCCGGTTTCGACTTCACGGTTCAGGTGTTCGCAGCCAAGGGATACGCGGTGTTGCAGCCGAACTTCCGCGGTTCGACCGGCTACGGTCAGAAGTTCATCGACGCGGATCGTGGCGACTTCGGCGGTGGCGACATGCGCGACATCATGCTTGGCATCGACAAGCTCATCGCGGATGGCATCGCGGACAAGGACCGACTCTTTGTTCACGGCACGAGCTACGGCGGGTACATGACAACGTGGCTCGTGGGCCAAACTGATCGCTTCCGCGCTGCGGCGGCCGTGAACGCGGTGACCGATCTGAACATGATGTGGCACCTAAGCGACATTCCGAGCTGGACGGAATGGGAGTTCGGCGGGAAGCCGTGGGAAGTCCCGGAGAAGATGCGGAAGCACAGCCCGTTGACCTACGCCGACAAGGTGAAGACGCCAACGCTGATCCTGCACAGCCGCGACGATCGCCGTTGCCCGCTGCCGATGGGTCAGGCGTATCACAAGGCGTTGAAGGCTCGCGGCGTGCCGACCGAACTGGTTATCTACAACGATGAAGGTCACGGCATTCGCCAGCCGCGCCATCGCGAAGACGCCCTCAACCGCGTCCTCGATTGGTTCGAGAAGTACGACAAGAAGTGATCCAGAGCGTTAGCGAGGGAACTGCTACGCCCCTCCGTGCCATCGCCTCGCAACTCACCTCACGAAGCGGCTGACATGGGTTGCGCCGTCCTGCAACTCAAAGCGGTAGCCATCCGGGAAAGCATCGGCGAACTCCTCCTGGTGGCTCACGAGCAAGATGCAGTGAAGGTGCCCGCGAAGGTTCTGCAATTCCTGAATCATCACCTGGCGACCGGCACGGTCAAGGCAGCCGAAACCCTCGTCGATAATCACGCTCTCAATCGGTCGGTGTTGCTTGCTCGCGTATTGACCGATGCCCAGCGCCAGGGCCACCGCCACGCGGAATCGCTGACTCCCGCTCAGGAATGCCACGTTGATCGGTGAACCGCCCGTCGCCCGGTTCGAGCATTCCAGATCGAACGCCTTCTCGGTTCCCGTCTCGCTCTTGACCTGCCGCAAGTACATCTGACCGCCACTCAGTCGATCAAGCACGCCGTTCGCGAAGTCCACGATTTGGCTCTCAGCTTTCTCGACGAGCCAGCGTTGAAGCCGATCACGTCCGAGCAACTTCGTCAACGTTTCGTGGCGGTTGAAGTCGATGTCGATGGCCTTGTATTGCTCGCCGAGTTCGCCGCGTTGCCGACGGTAATCATCGAGGATTCGCTTCTGACTCTGCGCGTCATTCAGTTCCTTGTTGCGTGCGTCGTGCTCCTTGCGAGCCGCGACCCCCTCGGCCTTCACGTCTTCGGGATTACGGCGAGCTTCTTCGGGGAAGGCATCAGCCTCTTCCTCGAACTGCGAAATCTCAGCGCGAAGCGAATCGAGTCCGCCGCGTGCCGCTTGAAGCTCCGTGAACTTCTTCTCAATGCCCTTCGCGTTGAGAGCGTCGAGTTCGTCCTGCCACTTGGCGCGATCGTTCAACCCAGCAGTTTCGGCTGGCTTCTGCCACGGCAACGGCAACGCTTTCTTCGCGCGTTCCACAGCCTCGGCACTCTGCTTGCGACTCGATTCTTCGAGGTTCAGCTTGCCGATGTATTCCGTCAGTTCGCGGTCGATGTTGCTGAGGTCGCGTTGCTGACGATCCACTTCCGTATCGGTCGTGGTGATCGCTTTCTTCGTGGCTGCGATGTTCGCGGTGACCGCCTTCTCGTCGGCCTGCTTCGTGGTGAACTCCTCTCGCACTGCAGCCGGATCGCCAGCGGGAAGTGATCGCCGAGCCTTCTCGCCGCGTTCGCGTGCGGATTCGAGTTTCGCTCGCAGTTCGCCGACCTTCTTCGATTCCTCCTGTGCGACGCGGAGTTTGCGTTTCACGCTGTCGATCTGCTTCGCCTCATCGGAAAGCGTCGTGAGGTCGTGGCGGTCGGGGTATGTGGCCTTTGACCAATCGGCGGGTTCGGTCTTCCCGATGCGATCCTTGTATTCCTGCGGAAGCCCGAAGTACGTGAGTCGGCACGATTCCGTGAGCCGCTTGATATCTTGTGCGGCCTGCTTGCTTGCTGCTGCTGCTGCAACGTACTGCTCGCGGAGTTTTGTGAGGTGTTCGCGATCAGCGGCCTCTTTGGCGTTCAATTCTTCTTCGAGTTTGCGGACGACGGCAACATCCTTGGTCAGCGTTTCGAGCTTTCGCTCGGCGGCCTTCGCATTGAGGTCACGCTTCTTCTTCTCGTCGGCGAAGTGCTTTTCCGTAAGCGCTTGACCGCACGCACGACACGTCTTCTCGCCGCTGAGATGCACGAACTCGTCGGCGAGTTCCTTCGCTTGACGCGCCAAAGCACGCGCCTCCGCAGCCGATTGCTCCTTCGTCGCGCGATCGTCTCGTGTTGCCTTCGCCTTCGCTTCGAGTGCCGTGAACTCTTCCTTCGCCTTGACCCCTTCCTGCTTCAGTTTCGTTTCATCGGCGCGAGCTTGCTTCTCAGTCGTGACAGCCTTCGTCAGTTCCGAGCGATCCGTGTGCAGTCGGTCGAGCTGTGCGATGTGCTGAGCGAGAAGCGCGAGCCGTTCCTGCTCCTGCTGAAACTGCCGCACTGTCGCGTCGGGATCGCCGGGCAACGGCTTCAACTCGACTTCCAACCGCTTCACTTCAGTCTCGGCATCCTCGACTTGCTTCACCTTTTCGAGAACGCCGGCAAGCTCGCGGAGCCTGGCGTTCAGCGTCGTTTGCTTGGCTTCATCCTCGGCGAGCGTCTTCTTCAGGGCGTCGCGTTTCTTGCGCGACTGTTCGAGTGTGTTCTCGGTTTTGCGGCGGTCGTCGGTGCGGATCGCCTGCTGTTTCGTGAGCTGTTCCGTCTTGCGTTCGGACTCGCCAATGCGTCCGCGCTCCGTGACGATGGTGCCGACCGCCGGCAGAACATCGCGAAGTTCGCGCAGACGATGGTATTCGTTCTCAATGGCGACCGCGTGCTTCAGCACTCCCTCGGCGCTGCTCAACTTCGCACGGGCCGCGACGAGTTTCTTCTGGGCGGCGTCCCACCCGCGAGCCTTGAGTTCGAGCGTCACGAGCGAATCGATCTTCTCCTGAGCCTGCGTGCGGGCGTCTTCCGCCGTCGCGATTCGCACCGAAGCCTCGGCCAGCTCCTCGTCGGTCACTTCGCGAATGCCGGAAAGTTGGTTCGAGATGCCTTCGAGCTGGGCCTTGAGTTCGCGGCGTTTGTCGTCAGCTTTTCCGTGGAGTTTCTGGAAGCGTTCGAGATCGACGATGCGTGCGAGAACCCCTGCCCGCCCGGCCGGCGTGCTGTCGAGGAGTTTTTCGGACTTGCCTTGAAGCAACAACACCGACGACGTGAACGTTTCGTAATCGAGGCCGATCTTGTCCTTCACCCAGGCGTCGAATTTGGCTTTGTAGGTGGTGTCGGGGAGCGCTTCCCACGACTCTTCCGGCGTCAGTGTCGCGCTGGGAAGGAACTTCATCACCTGTTGCGTGCTGGCAACGCCGCTGGTTCGCCGTCGCACGGTGCGTTTGATGCGATAGAGCTGCTTTTCAACGGTGAAATCGAACTCGACCGCGAGTGTCGACGATTCCTTGTTGATGAGTTCCGACGCGCTCTGACTGCCTCCGCGATGGTGGCCGAACAGCGCGTAAGTGACCGCGTCGAAGATGCTCGACTTGCCGCTGCCGTTGGTGCCGGAAAGCATCCACAGCGGCGACTCATCGAAACGGATTTCCTGCTCGTCCTTGTACGACAGGAACCCCGAAAGTTTCACACGTTGCGGGATCATTCGTCACCCCGTGTTTAGCCGCAAGCCCAACGGGCCGCGAGGCCTCGCGGCCCGTTGGGCCTGCGGCTAAACGAGAATCACGTTCACGTTTCCATGTCCTTCAATAGTCCATCGGCGATGTTCAGAATCGCTTGCCGTTCCTTCTCGTCGTGCTGAATCAACTCTTGCCCGAGGTAGTCGCGCACGGTCTCACCGAAGCTTTTAGTGCCGGCCCGTTCCTCGCCTGCCAACGTTGGCCCGAGCGCTCCGGTTTCCTGCCAGTCGCGTGCGTACCAACGGGGGAAGATGCGATCGAGTTCCCGCAGCACTTCCTCCAACTGATCCGTGCCCGCCGTGTAGCGAATGTGCAGGTTCACCAGATCGTTCTGGGCGTTGGGGTACTCCAGCTTCAGTTGCGGCAGCGTCTCCGACGGGTGAATCACGTTCACTTCGTAGATCGGCGTCGACGGCATCGGCAACACCACCGGATCACCATTCCGACCGTCCTGACCAATCTCGACAATCACGACGCCTTTTTGGTCGCCCTGTTCGCCGAGGTCCATGCGTTCGATGCTACCGGAATAGCGAACGTGCTTCGCGCCGAGCCACTGCGGTTTGTGAATGTGCCCGAGGGCAACGTAGTCGAACTGCTGCGGCAGCTCCGACCCTTCCACGACCACATCTTCCTCTTCCGTGATGCGAAACAGACTTGGACCAACGGTCGATCCGTGAACGTGAACGTGTGCCCCGAGGACCGCGGGCGCCTTGAGGTCGTACTTCGGATGTGCCCGGATTTCGCGGAGGGCGTCGGACCACGCCTTCACCAGCAACTTGTTCTTCTCTTCGGGGCTGCCGTACTTGAGGGCCGCTTCGCCCTTGAAGAACCGGCTCGGCGTCGGGTACGGCATCAGCACGAACTGAACGGGAAAGCCGCCGAGTCGGTCTTCGAGTCTGATGAACGTGGGGTCGGCAGCGAGGTACAACCGACCCGGCGGCACGGTTTCGCCCATGTGCCCAAGCGTGGGGGCAGCGAGCGACATAGCACTCACGAGCGTTTGGCAGAAGTTCTCGTTGTCGTGGTTGCCGGTGAGCGTGATGATTGTGCCACCCGATTCGAGGAAGCCTCGGAATGCTTCCTGCCAGTGGCGAATGGTTTCGCGGAGGGCGTCGGGGCGTGCGAGTTCGCTGAAGAGGTCGCCGGCGACGAGCAGCACATCGACGTTTTCGTCTTTGCAATATGTGGCGACCCGCTCGACCGCGACGCGGAGATCGTGGGTGCGGTCGATGCGACCGAGCCGGTCGCCGAGGTGCCAGTCGGCTGTGTGAAGGATTTTCATACCCCGGTATTGTGCCGGGACGTGCCACCGTGTGAAAGGTCAGATGTGAACCGTTCAGGAACGAGCTTGCCACTCTGCTGGATCGCGAGATTGGTGAAACACAGCAATTACAACGACCCGATCCTTCCGGACACGATAGTACACACAGAATGGGAATCGTTGGGTTGGTGCTTCGCGGATGTCTCGGCGAGCAATGGGATATCGCTCGGGGGTATTGGCAATAACATCGAGAACGATCTGCACAGCAGACTCGAAGTCCGCACCAAGGCCAGGTTGTTCTGACTCGTAGTACGCAATGGCTCCGAGATATTCCGCTCTCGCGACAGTCCGCAATACGACTGGAAGGCTCACGATTTGAACCTCGCACGACCTTCCGCTTTCACCTGCTCCCACGGGATGACGTCGTCGGGGTTGGCGTCATCCTCGTCGGCTCGGCGGTCGAGTTCGGCCCGTTGCGCATCCGTGAGGAGCGATCCCCATTCGGCCGCGATGCTGTCCCACAACTCTTGCACAAGTGCGAGTCGTTCTTCGCGGGTGAGGCGGTCGAGTCCCAACTCTGCGATGGTTGGCGGCATTGGTACTCCTGATGGGTGATGATTCGATGTTACCACCGGAAAGGAATGCTGTCAGCGTCGGAATGCGAGCTACAACAGAACACACCGCACGCTTCCCATGCCGCACGAGCCCACCATGAGCGCCGCACGCTTCCGCAAAGAGCTGCCCGTCACCAGCCACGTTCCCAAGTCCTATGCCGGACCACCGCGAGACGAGGTTCTCGCGCTCCGCAAGCAATACCTCACGCCGGGGTTGCTCACGTATTACCGCGATCCGCTGCTCGTCGTCGAAGGGCACATGCAGTATCTCTGGGACGAAACTGGCAAGCGCTACCTCGACGGTTTCGCGGGCATCGTCAGCGTGTCGGTCGGGCACTGTCATCCGGAGATCGTGAAGCGAGTTCAGCAGCAACTCGGGACGCTTCAACACACGACGACGATCTACCTTCATCCGGCGGTCGGCGAATTCGGAAAGCGATTGGCCGAGCACATGCCGACGGACAGCGGGTTGAGCGTCAGTTACTTCACGAACTCTGGAAGCGAGGCGAACGAAATCGCGGTGCTGTCGTCGCGTGAGTTCACCGGCAACAGCGACATCATCAGCCTGCGGAACGGCTACCACGGCGGCACGCAAGGCGCGATGTCACTCACGGCTGTCGGCACCTGGAAGTTCCCCACGAACCCGAGCATGAACGTGAAGCATGCAACGCCGGGTTACTGCTACCGTTGTCCGTATGGGCTCACGTATCCGTCGTGCGACGTGCGATGTGCAAAGGATGTCGAGCCGTTGATTCGCTACGAGACATCAGGACAAGTGGCGTGCTTCATCGGCGAACCGATTCAGGGCGTGGGCGGTGTGGTGACTCCACCGCCGGAGTATTTCGGCATCGTGTACGAGATCGTGCGGCGACACGGCGGTCTGTGCATCGCTGATGAGGTGCAGACAGGCTTCGGCCGCACGGGCACGAAGTTCTGGGGCTTCGAGAACTGGGGGGTGACGCCGGATCTCGTGACGATGGCGAAGGGCATCGGCAACGGCGCTCCGCTCGGTGCGTGCGTGACCAGTCCGAAGATCGCCGCGATGATGGCGAAGCGAATTCACTTCAATACCTTCGGCGGCAACCCGATCAGCATGACGCAAGGGCTCGCGACGCTCGACATCATCGACCGCGACCACATTCAGCAGAACGCCCACGACATCGGCAACCACTTGAAGCAACGACTGCTCGCACTCGCGGAACGGCAACCGCTCATCGGCGAAGTGCGTGGAATGGGGCTGATGCTCGGAGTGGAGTTGGTTCGTGATCGCAGGACGAAGGAGCCGGCAAACACGGAGGCTGCGAACGTGCTGGAACTGGCGAAAGAACGCGGCTTGCTGATCGGCAAGGGCGGCTTGCACGGCAACGTGTTGCGGATCAAGCCGCCGATGTGCCTGACACGCGACGATGCCGATTTCCTGGTCGATTGTCTCGACGAAGTGCTGACCGCAACGTCTCACGTTACCTTGTGAATCTTCGGGCCGCGGAGGTCGTTTCGCGTCAAGCCGAGCTGGTTCAGCAATGGGGTCGCGACCTCGTTGAAGAACAGCTTCTCGTCGAAGATGCCCAGCGACTTCACCGCACCGAGGCGGCGGCGGCCGTCGGAGAGCAAGTGGTCGACCGGCATCGCGAAGCCGTTCAGCACCATCTTGATTCGCTCAAGCGTCGCGGCGCGGTCGTGTTCCAGATAGATCGACACCATCGAGCGGAAGAAGTGGCCGTGTGCCGCCTCGTCGATCTGGATCAGTTCGAGCACGCTGTCGAGCGTCGGACACTTGCCGCCCGCGATTTTCCGCAGGTTTCGATAGTTCACCCGCGTCGCGACTTCTTGAACCATTGTGTACACGACTGTTGCCAGCGGATCGTTGTACCGCAGGTTCCACTCCCGCTCGAAGACGCTGTTATCCATCTCGGTCAGTTGCTTCTCGGTCCGGTGCTTGCCTCGCAGCATCCAGTCGTTCAGCACCATCGAGTGCTTCGATTCTTCGTAGCCCCAGCTCGCGAGCATCCACGCCCGGCCCTTATTGTTGCGAACCTGCGGCATCTGCTTGCTGACGTAATCGGGCAGGTACAACTCGATCATGCAGAACGTCTCGATGACGTCTGCAATCGCGGGGTCGATGTTCGGATTGCACTGATCCCACGGAATGTCTTCGTTCATATTCCAGCGACGCTTTTTCTCGGCGGCGTCGAAATAGTCGCGGAAGACATTCCACATCTTGGCTTGGATCTCGGGATCCTCCGGGGTCAGTGGCGACAGCGTCATGTATGCGTTCCGCGTGTGTGAAGCAGGGTAGGCTGCGCAAAATTTACCTCATCCGACGCCGCGCCGCGAGTCGAGACACTGCCCGGAAGCCGCACGAAACCCACCACAACCCCGCACAATCCGCACAGACGGACGACTTGGTCTCGCCGCTTGCGGCTTCGCAGGCCACAGCCTGCGAAGCCGCAAGCGGCGAATCGAATTTCGCGTGATGGCAATGGGGCCGCGTCAGGTATAATCGTGCTTGCTCCATCCCGCCGAGTGAACCCGCCTGTCCCGCTTCTCCCCGCGAGGAACGACCATGTTTGAGGTCGGCAGTTTCCGCTCGTCACTGCACGGCGGCATGTCGAGACGCTCGTTCCTGTCAGCGGCAGCGTCGGCACCACTCGCATTCGGTCTGGGTGGTCGGACCGCTGCGGTTCCCCTGGAAACGAAAGCGAAAAGCGTCATCGTGCTGTGGCTGTGGGGTGCGCCGAGCCACATCGACACGTTCGACCCGAAGCCCAACGCGGCGGCGGAAATTCGCGGGCCTTTCGGCACCATCCAGACCAAAACCACCGGCGTTCGCTTCACGGAGCTGTTCCCGAAAACGGCCGCACGCTCCGATCGCTTCGCCCTCATTCGCTCGATGGTGAACTTCGACGGCGACCACCTCAAAGCCGGCTCCATCGGACTAACCGGCATGCTCGAAGGCAAAGACGCAGAGGTGCCGAACTTCGGGTCCATCGTGGCACGGCATCGCGGCGCAAAAGACCTGCCCTCGTTCATGGCGCTCGGGCGTGGCAACCCGCGTGATGTCGTCGGCCCCATGAAGGGCTTCGGCGGCGGCAACTGGGGACGCAACTACGACCCGTTCCTCGTCGGCTGCTCCGAGAAGGGCGAGACCGACATTCCTGCGTTGAAGTTAATCGATGGGCTTTCGCCCGCAGCGCTCGATGATCGTCGCAAACTGCTCGGTGACCTCGACCGCCTGAACCGTGAAGCAGACCGTGCCACGTTCGACAAATGGGACGTCACTCAGAAGCGAGCTTACGGTCTGCTCACCAACCCGGACGCCCGCAAGGCTCTCGATCTCGCACAGGAAAAGCAAGCGGTTCGCGAGGCTTACGGGCAAACGTCGTTCGGGCAGTCGTGCTTGCTGGCGAGGCGACTCGCTCAGGCGGGCGTGCCGTACATTCAGGTGAACTGGAGTCAGTACGTTGAAGCGATGACGCCGAATTGCGACTTCGGCTGGGATACGCACGTCTTCAACTTCGACCTGCTGCCGGATCGCCACGGTCCGATCTTCGACCGCGTATATAGCGCCCTCCTCGATGACCTGCGAGACCGTGGCATGTTGGATAGCACGCTCGTCGTGGCGATGGGCGAGTTCGGTCGCACGCCGAAGATCAACGGGCAGGCGAGCCGCGACCACTGGCCGCAATGTTACTTCTCGATGTGGGCGGGTTGCGGCGTTCGTGGCGGCGCGATGATCGGCGACAGCGACGCAACCGGCAGCGCTCCACTGACGGAACCATTCACGCCGGGCATGGTGGGCGCGACGATTCTGGAGTTGGCTGGCCTCGACACACAGGCGCGAGCCGAGTTGCGAGTCCTCCCCAACATGAGGGCGATTCATGAACTCTTCTGATCCCGTGCGGCTCACGACCGACGGCACCCTCAAGCAAGATCCGCTCTTCCTCAAGGGCGGCGACGAGTTGGTTTACACGCTGCTCGAATCGCCAGTGCAAATGCGGCTCATGCGACTCAAGCTGAGCGATAAAACCAGCACGAAGTTGCATCCCGACGCCACCACGAACGAGTTCGAGGTCACGTTCACGGCCGACGCCGCGAACTACGCCTTCGTACAGAGTCGCGGCAACCTCAACATGAAGCTCGTCATCCGCGAAGCGGCCACCGCGAAGGATGCGGTCTTCGATCCGGGCGGCGGCTTCGCGAGCGTTCGCAAGCCGAGCATCCATCCTAAGGGCGAGCGAGTTTGCTTTGCGATTCCCGCAGCGAACGGGCAAGAGATCGCGTCGGTGGGGCGTGACGGCAAGGATCGCAAGACGCTGACTGCGGGCGGCATCAACAACTGGCCCGCGTACTCACCCGACGGCAAACAGATCGCATTCTGTTCGAGCCGCGACGGCGAGTTCGACCTCTATGTGATGAACGCCGACGGCAGCGACGTGAAGCGAGTCATCAAGCTCGAAGGAATGCAGGCGCGGCCATGCTGGTCGCCGGACGGGAAGCGACTCGCGTTCACCTGGAACCGCGACGGCAACTACGACATCCACGCCGTGAACCTCGACGGCACCGGCTTGGTGCGACTCACCGATCATGCCGAGCGCGACGACTACGCTACCTGGCACCCCGACGGCAAATCGGTCGTGTTCGTCGGCGAACGCAACGGCAAGTTCGATTTGTATAGCGTCGCGGTGAAGTGACACCCTCGTAGGTCAGGCTTTTAGCCTGACGGAATGCCCCACGAGTCAGGCTAAAAGCCTGACCTACTTGAGATTCCCATGCGACAGGCCATTCGGTTGTTCTGCCTCGCGAGTGTCCTGCTCCTCGCACAAGTTCCCCTCACTGCACAGCAGCCAAAACCTGATCCGCGTTTCGATCGCACCGAAGCCATGATTCCCATGCGCGACGGCACGAAGCTCTACACGCTCGTCTACGTTCCGAAGCAAGCCAAGGAGCCGTTGCCGATCATCATGCTCCGCACGCCCTACGGCATCGACGACCGCGCCGAACGCAGTTTCAAGGAGTATTTCAAGGATCTCGTCGATGACGGCTACGCCTTCGCGTTCCAGGACATTCGCGGTCGGTTCAAGTCCGAAGGCACGTTCGTGATGACACGGCCCGCTCGCGATCTGAAAGACCCCAAGGCTATCGACGAAGCCTCCGACACGAACGACACCATCGACTGGCTCCTCAAGAATGTGAAGGGCAACAACGGTCGCGTCGGCATGCTCGGCGTCAGCTATCCAGGCTGGCTCACGGCCGTCGCGATGCTCGACCCGCACCCCGCACTCAAGGCCGTGTCCCCGCAAGCGTCGCCCGTCGATATGTTCCTCGGCGACGACTTCCACCACAACGGTGCGTTCCGCCTGAGCTACGGCTTCGAATACGTCGCGCAGATGGAAACCGACAAAGTGAACTCGCGGTTTGCGTTCGACCGCCACGACACCTACGAGTGGTATCTGAAACTCGGCGCACTGTCGAACGTCAACAAACTGCACTTCAAGAACAAGCTGCCGACGTGGAACGACTTCGTCGCACACCCGAACTACGACGACTTCTGGAAGAAACTGTCGCTCGAACCGCAGCTCACGAAGGTCACGGTGCCGACGCTGAATGTCGCGGGGTGGTTCGACCAGGAAGACTTCCGCGGGCCGCTGCGAATCTACGAACTGCTCGAAAAGCACGACAAGACGAACCAGAACTTCCTCGTGGTTGGCCCGTGGAATCACGGCGGCTGGGGCGGCGGCAAGGGCGACAAGCTCGGGCGTGTGTCGTTCATGTCTGACACTGGTGCATACTTCCGCGAGAAAGTGCAGGCACCGTTCTTCGCGTACTATCTCAAAGACAAGGGCACGGCACCGTCTGCCGAGGCGAAGATGTTCCAGACTGGTTCCAACACCTGGGAGTCATACGACGCCTGGCCCCCGAAGACGGCAGTGAAGCGCGAACTGTACTTCCACCCGAAGGGTAAGCTCGCGTTCAGCCCACCAGCAGATACGGAGCAGGCTTCCGACGAATACACCTCCGACCCCGCGAACCCAGTGCCCTATCGCCCGCGGCCTGTGCGACCGACCTATCCTGGCCCCGAATGGCAAGTGTGGATGGTGCAGGATCAACGGTTCACGCACGGTCGGCCCGACGTGCTCAGCTACGAAACGGAACCGCTCACCGAAGACGTGATCGTCGCGGGGTCGATGAAAGTGCGGTTGTTCGCCGCGACCTCTGGCACCGATGCCGACTGGATCGTGAGGCTGATCGACGTCTACCCGCAAGAGTACGCCAAGGAACCCGAGATGAGCGGCTTCCAGTTGCTGATCGCGGGCGAACCCGTGCGGGCACGTTTCCGCAAGAGCATGGAGAAGCCCGAACCCGTGAAGCCGGGCCAGGTGGAGGAATACACGATCGACCTGAACTGGGGACACCATCGCTTCCGCAAGGGGCACAAGATCATGGTGCAGGTGAGCAGTTCGTGGTTCCCGCTCATCGACCGCAACCCGCAAAAGTATGTGCCAAACATCTTCGAGGCCGTGGACGCCGACTTCCAGAAGGCCCAGCAACAGGTCTTTCGCTCGCCGAAGTTCCAGTCTCGCCTCGTTCTCGACACGCTCCCAAACGCACCCAAGTGAATGCGTGCTACATTACCCTCGCCGTGAACAGTACACGCTCGGGTGATGAATGTCCGATCTTCCCCGGAATCCACGCTACGAATCGCTCGACGTGTGGCGTGGCATCGCGTGCCTCACGGTCACGATGTTGCACGGAGTCGCGGGGTATCTTTCGACTCCGGAACTCGAAACAAGAGTCCGGGCCGAAGGCGGATCGGTCGCCGATTGGCTGATGGTTCTCGGCACGCGGCTCTGGTTCGGCGTGCCGTTGTTCTTCGTCATCAGCGGGTACTGCATCGCCGGAGCTGCTGACTCGGCTCGTCGCAAGCCACACCCCGGGCTCACGTTCTTCTGGCGACGTTTCCGTCGCATCTACCCGCCACTCTGGGCGTTCCTGGCCATCACGGCCGTCGTCGTGGCTCTGCTCCCGGACGCTGCCATTCCTGGGCCAAATGAAGAACACGCACGACCACTACCCAGACCAACAGAACTGAAGCCGGCCCAGTGGTTCGGCTCGCTGACCCTCACCGAAGAATGGCGGCCGTACATCGGCGGCCCCTCGAAAGACTACTTCGCCAGGCAAGTGTGGACGCTGTGCTATGAAGAGCAGTTTTATTTCGTGATGGGGTTGATCGTGCTGCTGGCGCGGCAGTGGTTGTTCCCACTGGCAGCAGCAATCTCGGCGATCGTGTTCCTGAATGTGATGGATCTGAACACATTGCTTGGCGATCAGATCGGTGTGAACCTCAACGCATATCAGCGACCACTTCGCGGTTGCTTCTTCGACGGCTTGTGGCTCGCGTTCGCGGCGGGGATCAGCGTGTATTACCGTGTGAACTATGCCACGCCTCTGATTCGATGGAGCCTCGACGGTCTGCTCGTGGCGGGATTGTTCAGCACGATTCAGGCGCTTCCGACCGCGTGGGATTTCCAATCGAACTTGACCGGTCACTTGATCGTTGCGTTCGCGGGGGCATTGCTCCTCGGCTGGTTGCACGGTGCCGACACGAAGATCGCAACCTCGCGGTTCACGGCTCCCCTACGGTGGGCGGGTCGCATGTGCTACAGCCTCTACCTCGTTCACGGTCCCGTGACGGCGCTCATTCAGTGGAACTTCTACCGATGGGGTATCACATCGCCGACCGCTGGGTTGCTCATCACGTTGCCGGTTGCCACGGCTGCCTCGCTTGCGCTGTCATGGGTCTTTCACCGCACGGTCGAATCGCGGTTTCTGAACACGCCACCGAAACCCATTGCGCCTGCTGCGGATCACTGATTAGAGTCGTCCGTGGACTCTTCCGTTTGGGTCGGATATAGTTTGGAAGTGCGGGTAACTGTTCCCGCGAGACGCCGAACACGATTGCAGCCCGACACGACCCGTTCTGGTGTCGTCGTATCGAGGAACTCCTCCGACGACGCCCAGGATCGTCCGCCAGGTGTCGCTTTCCGGCAGGAGCCTTGCGGCCCCGCTCGTTCGCACGTCCCCCTGCCCGCCGGTCAGGTGCGGGGAGCCGATACCATTACCTTCAGAGCGGCGAGGACCGGGCCGCGGGGGCTAGTCGTGGGCAAGAAGTTGTACGTCGGAAATCTCGGCTGGGGGATAACTGACAGTCAGTTACAGGACATGTTCGCCGCATACGGCACGGTTGTCTCCGCACAGGTCATCATGGATCGCGACACGGGCCGATCCAAGGGCTTCGGCTTCGTGGAACTCGGAACCGATCAGGAAGCACAGGCAGCAATCGCGGGCATGCACGGCCAGATGGTCGAGGGTCGCCCGCTGACGGTGAATGAAGCCCGACCGAAGGAAGGTGGCGGCGGTGGCGGCCGTGGTGGTGGTGGCGGCGGCGGTGGCCGTGGCGGCTACGGCGGTGGAGGTGGTGGCGGTGGTTACGGCGGCGGAGGCGGCGGTGGTGGTTATGGCGGAGGTGGCGGTGGCGGTCGTCGGTATTGAATTCGCAAACCGTGATTGAACAGCGACCGCAAGCGAATGGGGAAAGCCCTGTTCGCTTGCGGTCGCTGCGTTTTTGAGGAACTCAAAGATTGGGGCAAGGTAGCTCCCCCTCACCCGGCTCGCAGAGCCTCGCCGACCTCTCCCCCAGAAATCGGGGGAGAGGTGGGGGTGATTGGTTTTCTCTGAAGGCAATTGGTTTGGGGAAGCTGATGAGAAGCCACGGCGCACCCACCTCTACCCCGTTTTAGGGGGAGAGGTCGCGACGAGTCTTCGAGTCGCGGGTGAGGGGGGACCACCTAAACCAAACGAATTCTGGGATCACCTGACCTATCACGCACAAAAGCGCTACTTCAAAACGTGCGGTCGCTGCCGTTTTTGGTGTGATCAGGATTGGGTTGCTGGCACCTTCGGCAACAGATCGACAATGGGGATGACAGCGGTGGAAGCTGCGAGTGGCGAAACCGCTTCGCTTTGATCGAGGACGAGATGCGTTCGGTATGCTGTTGCTCCCAGCCCCTTGGGAAGTGGCTCGGGTTCGCGGAAAACGTGGAGTTGTCGCTTCGCCAGATCGACCACCCAATACTCTGGCACATTCGCTGTGGCGTACAGCTCGGCTTGGCTGGTCGGATCGTCGAACAGGCTGGTATCTGCAACTTCCACGAGCAACAATGCGTTCGTCGGGTGATCGGTGTAGTCGTCGGGAGCGCCTGGAATCACGCGAACGTCTGGTTCGGGTTCCGAGTCGGCGGTTGGGTGCGGGCCGCGTTCAGTCACCCACGCTACGCCAGCGAACGCACGTCGGAGGGCATCGGCAACTCGTGCGATACACAGAACGTGGGGCCAACCTTGTGGACTCATTTCGATGATCTCCCCGAAAATGAGTTGAACCCGCTTTCCGGCGAAGAACCCCTGTTTGCCTAGTTCGTGGTATTGCTCGCGAGTCCACTTCCAACGCCTGGGGTAGTCGGCAGATCGTGGCGGTGCTGTCGTGGTGAGCGGTTGAGGTAAGGCGGCGATTGCGGACATGATTCACCTCCAACGGCAGTTTACCTTCAACTCTTGCCGAGAACCAGATCGACAACCCAGCAGCCACGAACGTGATTGGCCTTCGCGTCGCGGCTGTGCGTCAGCATATTCTCGTTATCGCAGCCAGCGTCTTGCAACGCATCGGCAAGAATCGGCATTGGGCTGAAGTCACCAGATTTGTACATGCCGTTGGCGATGGCAAGCACATCGGACGTGAGCCAAGCCTGCTCGAACGCAACGGGTTCGTGAGGATCGCCGAAGTGTTCGAGGAACAGCGGCCGCATCGTCTTCGCGATGAGATTGGCACGCGGGCAGGTGCTCTTCCCCTCGGACCGAAGTCCGATGCCCCGGAGTTCTGCCAAAAAGCTGGGGTAGTAGCCGACGGTTGCAACGGCTCGCGCCATATTCGCCGCGACGACCGCATTTCGGGGGTCTTGGGCGTAGTCGCGAGCGGAGTCGTGGAGCCATGCTTCGTAAACGGCTTGCGTCTCGGCCGCGGCTTCTTCCGTCGGCCGAATGGCAAGTTTGAACTGCTCCTCGTTGATTTCGCCTGCTTCGTGGTGGTCGGCTGCGTCGAGTGCGACCCAACTTCGCGGGTCTGGGAAGACCTTGGGAAAACACCGGCAGAGGTGGCGAATGTAGAGGCCACTCTTTCGGGGGCTCGCTTCGCGTGCGAGGAAGACGCCGAGGAGCGACGGCGCAGCGCGTTCGATCCACTCGGGCATCTTCACGGCGTCACTCCTTGCCGAGAATCGTATCGACGACCCAGCACCCGCGAACGTGAACGCCGTTGGCATCACGGCAATGAGTGAGGATGTCGTCGTTGTCGCAGCCGGCATCTTGGAGGGCGTCTGCGAGAATCGGCATCGGGGAGAAATCGCGGGACCCGTACATCTCCTGCGCGAGAGCCACGACCGTTGACGTGCGCCACTCTGCAGCAAACGCGACAGGCCGAAACGGATTGCCGAAGATATCGCGAAGAAGGTTGCAATGAGCAATTCGCTCCTGCTTCACCCGTGGCGGCAACTCTTCAAATGGAACCCTAAAGGTTTCGGGTCTCGGGTAATGGCGGAGCCAGAGGGCGTGTTCCATTTTTTCCGGGACGCCCATCTGACTACCCCAGTCGGTATCACCCCAAGCCATCAAGATCAAGTAGCGGAGTGCCCATGTTACCTCCTGCTCAATGCTACCTTCTGGATAGTTTCGAGACTGCCGCTCGACCTCGTCGATGTGGACCGGCTCGCCACACGTCACACCACCCTCATCGGCGTTACCGGCTTGGTCCTCAGCCCAGTCAATAACAGTCCGCAGCTCTTCTGTTGGGAAAAGCTTACGCACCCGTTGACACGTCGCGCAAGTGTACAGGATTAACTTCCGTTGACTGTGAGCCAGTTGATCGGGGAATGCCTCAAACAGATCATCGGGATAGCCGAGGAACTCAGGCCAATCGTCTTCGGTGATGGTTTCGTCCTCATCCATCATCGCGTCACCCCAGAAGGTTCATCTTCACGGAGCCGCCCACGATCGTCGTCACGGCACGGCCCGTCACCTTCCAACCGTCGAACGGCGTGTTGCGACTCTTCGACTTCGACTCAGCCTTCCGAATCGTCCACTTCACCTTCGGGTCGATCACCGTCACGTCGGCAGGCTTGCCCGACTGCAATGTGCCGCGGTCGATGCCCAACACTTTCGCCGGGTTGATGGTCATCTTCGCCAGCATTTGCGGCCAACTCAGATGACCCGGTTCGATCAGGTGCGTCACACACAGCGGCAAGAACGACTCCAGGCCGAGGATGCCGTTCGGGGCCTGATCGAGTTCGCGTTCCTTCTTCTCCGGAGCGTGCGGGGCGTGATCCGTCGCCAGCACCGAGAGCGTGCCGTCCTTCAGCCCGGCCAGGATCGCGTCCACATCGCGTTGCGTTCGCAGCGGCGGCGACATCTTGTAATTGCTGTCGAACGCCCGCAGCGTTTCATCCGTCAGCAGGAAGTGGTGCGGGCACGCCTCGCCACTCACGCGGATGCCCTTCGCGATGCCCTGCCGAATCAGATCGACGCCGCCCGCCGTACTGACGTGCAGAATGTGAACCCGCCCGCCCGTCAGTTCCGACAGCATGATGTCGCGGGCAATCATGATGTCTTCGGCAACTGCTGGCATGCCCCGCAGCCCGAGTTGCACCGATACAAGCCCCTCGTTCATCACGCCGCCAACCGTGAGTTCGAGGATTTCCGCGTGAACCAGCACCGCACGGTCGTTCAGCATCTTGCAGTATTCGAGCGCTCGCCGCATGATCTCGGCCGAGTACACCGGGGCACCGTCATCGGTGAACGCGACCGCACCGCCTTCGACCAACCCGCCAAGTTCCGCCAACTCCTTGCCGTCGCGGTTCTTGGTCACGGCTCCAATCGGGAAGACGTTGCAGTTGCCCGCTCGCTGGGCCTGTTGAATCACGAACTCGGCCGCCATTCGCGTATCCAGCGGCGGCTCCGTATTCGGCATACACGCCACCGACGTGACGCCACCCGCCACGGCTGCCGCGGTTCCGGTTGCGATGGTTTCGTCTTCCTCGCGGCCAGGTTCCCGCAGGTGGACGTGCATGTCGATCAGCCCCGGCGACACGATCATGCCGGTGCAGTCGATCACCTTGTCGGCGGGTTTCGTGGGTGGCGAGCTGCCAAGGATTGTGCCGTTGGCGAGCCAGAGATCGGAGACCGCGTCGAAGTTGCGTGACGGGTCGATAACGCGGCCATTGCGAAGTTGGATTGTGCTCATGGCGAAGTTATACGGAGGAGAAAACTGCTTGCGAGCCACGGGGTTT
>JAIOPV010000166.1 GCA_021413735.1 Planctomycetota bacterium | reverse complement strand
TTGATTCCGGGCGACTTCCCCACCCCACGTCCGGAAACAACCATTTCAGACCCGGAACCATCCACTCTCGTCCGGAAGAAACTCCATCAGAACGACGCTGTTCGCCGCATCACACGACAACCAAATACCTTGCGATTCTGCACTGCAATTCATGCGGCACAGAACCTACGAACACACTCCGGAATCAAATGGCACACCCATCTGTCGGAGTCCGAGCGCCAAGCGAGGGCGCTTGTATACCCCTCGCTTGGCGCTCGGACTCCGACCAGTCATCCCACCTCGCCCCGATCCGTGTTCATCCCACTGGCGGAGATCGTCGCAACGCGACGTTCCACCAGCGGGCGAGCATCCCGGCCTTCCCCAGACTCACCAGCACGGCGACCGGGAACAGAGCCAGCCCCGCGACCAGAAAATCGAGTCCGACCACTTCTTCCCGGAGCGTGCGGTATCCACGCCAACCCGCATACGCGAGCCAAACCGCCGCAACCAGCCCACCCAGGACCAGTCGCCAGCCGTCGCGCTTCCACAACGCGAGAACAACCTGAAGCCCAACGGCCGCGACAAGCGGACTGGTTCGCACAACGGTCACGTCCCGAATCGCCAGGGTGTCTACACCGATGATCGACAGTGCCGCCAGGGCCGCCGTCAAACCTTCGAATGCCAGCGGAATCCGCCGCACCCACGCGTAGAGGTAGAAACCAGTAGCCGCGAGAAGTGCGACAAACAGCGGCGTGCCACCCAATCGGTGGGCAAAGTGGCCGAGGAATTCCGCATAAATCGCGTCGGTTCGATGCCCCACGCCAGCCAACAGCACCAGTCCGACGGGAGCGGCGAGAGAGACCCACCGCGTCACCCTATTCCCCGAAACGATCCCGAGTTCGAGCACGACCACCGTTAGCGCGAACCCGAACGGAACGAGGAAGTGCGGCCCGAAGACGAGTTCACGCAATCCTGCTGGTTGGTGCAGCGACCAGCACATCAAAAACGCCCGTCCACAAACCGCGACAGCGAGGAACACGAACAGCGACCACGGGTAGAACGGCCACGGCCACGGGCTGCCGGTGCCACGGACATACTCTGGGCCGCGTCGAATCGCTGGCAGTAGAGTCAGGAAGATGAGACCCGCCACGGAGCTGAACCCCCACAAACCCCACATCACAGCTTCGCTTTGCGGATCGTGCAGCAACCACGTGAGCGCCACAGGATACAGGAAGAACAGTGCCAGAGTGAGGTGATAGGGCACGCGAAAGAGCATCGGCAAACGGAGGCGGATTCCTCGGAGGAGCACTTCCGAAAGAAGCATGGCAAACGCGAGGCCGCCCAGATTGAACTGCCTGCCACGCTGCGGTTCCAACACCAGCAGTTCGTCGAACGTGACGGACGTGGCCAGGAACATCAGCACGACCAGGAGCAGCACGGTGCGAACATCGTTCCACACGCCCGCGAACCGGACGAGCACCAGGGCCGCAGCGGCGAGCAGGAGCGTGTAACCGGCCAGCCCGCCCATGAGCGCCCACGTATCGACTTCGCGAGTCTGCGCACCGAACGACTCGCGGAGTCCGAAAAGGAACAGCCCGGCACTGATGACGTAAAACGGGTTGCTGGTCCACAACCAGCTTGTGAGCGGCCGGCCACGAGGGGCCGCCACCCCAAGATCAGCAGACGACATGGGAAACTCCGTGAAGCGGATCGGCATCGGGGAAGAAGTGAAAAAGAGCCCCCGTCCGTACCCGCTCCAAAATGGACGCCGCCCGACGGATCTCGTTTCCCGCTGTCCGGAGTTGCGTGCGATCTGTGCCAGGTCGTTACAACCCAAACTATTCAGACGACAGAATCCACAGAATCATCAGACTTGCTGTTGTCACGGGCAGTTTCTGACACGAAAACAGACTTCAGTGACAGATACACTGTCCGTACCACAACCCAATAACGGGAGTCCTTCATTTATGGCCGAATTGACAATGAGCGGCGTCATTCGCAAGATTCTGTCCACAAACCTTGACATGTCAGCAGATGAGGTCGTTCGCCGAGCAATCGCAAGGGGCGTCAAAGTACCCGCGAAGTCGATTCGATCGAACGTCCACAACATTAAGAGCGCCATGAAGAAGGAAGCCAGCGCTGCTACCGCAACGCGAGTCGCTCCCGCAGCCGTCCGCGAGACCACCCCACCGAAGGCCGCTCCGGTTGCAGCGGTCGCACCTGCACCGGTTACGTTGCTCGTGGCGGAAGTTCCGGCTCTGGCGGGCGTGTTGGCGAACGTCGCTCTTGTGAACAAGATTGTTGGGCTGTGTGGCGGGATCGAGAACGCTCGCCAGGCTGCCGAGGCCGTTCACACGTGTGGCGGTACAGACGTGTTCCTCAAGCACCTTGAACTCGTCGCCAGCATCCGCACGGCGAAATTGTCGAAGTGAGCAGGCGCTGTTTGCGGCGTAGCGCTTACCCCAATCGCTACGCCGCAAACAGCGAATACGGCTCGGCTACTTCTTCTCCGTACGCGGCGGAGTGACGTCCGCCAAAGTCGTTGCCTCGATCACATGGTCGATGATGATGGTCTCGGGCACGTCGCTCGCTTCACGAAACAAACCGATCTGAAAGAACGCAACGTTCTCGTCCTTGAGGGTGGCCGTGTTCGTGAGCGGCACCACCTTTTCGCCGTCGAACCACAACTCAACGTAGCCCTTCTTGGGATCGCGCGACCACAGCACATGCAGGGCGAAGTCGTGCCACTTGCCGGGTGTCATCTTCCCTTTGCCTTCCCACTGCCGGGCGTAGGGTACTCGTGTGGTGTAAAGGATGTCTTCGCCCTTCACCTCAAACGCCATCAGTTGACTCCAACTATTTCGAGTCTCGAAGTACCCGAGCGAGTGGTTCGCGTCCGTGAGCTTCTTGGGCAGATAGACGCTCCAACCGAAGTAGCGTTCCGTGCCCTCGGCGGTGCCGGGCGCTTTGGGTTGATGCTGGAATTCGATGCGGTCGTGCTTCCCTTTCTTCGCCGCGGGGTCGGGGCCGTCGATCCGCAGAGCGAATTTCCCCTCGCGCACAGGATCCTTCACGACCGTAACAGCGTCGGACTTGGGGGCTCCGGGCCATTGCTTCGTGTCGCCCGTCTCGAAGTCGCCGCGCCAGATGACCTCGGCCGAAACCGTGGACGCCGACACGAACAGCAACGCCACGAACACGCCAGCATGTGGTTTGGTCATGGGTCTCCCTTTCAACCGACTGGTTCAAGGCCCGTGAGCGTTCCCGTGCCGGTGCTGAATTTGTCTGTCTCGATGCCGAGACGCTGCAACATGCTGACGTAGAGATTGCACAGCGGCGGCGGCTTCTGCGGATCGAATTGCAAGTGCTGACCGTGCTTGAAGCCGCCGCCAGCCAGCAAGACGGGCAGGTTCTTGACGGAGTGACTGCTGCCGTCGCCAAGGTTGCTGCCGAGGAAAACCATCGTGCGGTCGAGCAAGTTGGACCCCTCTTCCTTCGATTGCTTCAGCTTGGTGAGCAGATCGCGAATGGTCTTCATCGTCTCCACTTCCACGATCTTCAATTGCGCGAGTTTGCCGGGCTCCTTACCGTGGTGCGACAAGTCGTGATGCCCGAGCGACACGCCCTGAATCGGCGGAACGTATGTCGAGCCGGCCAGCATGATGGTGATGAGCGAAGTCGAATCAGTTTGGATCGCCAGATGGGTGAGGTCGAACAGCAACCGCGTGCGACCGAGGAGGTCGGCGACGCTGGGAATGTCCGTGGGCGGTGGCACGTTGACTTTGGGCTTGGGCGTCTTGGCCCAGACTTCATCGCGAGCCAACCGCTTCTCCAGATCGCGAACGCTGGTGATGTACTCGTCGAGTTTGTCGCGATCGTCGGAACCGACCTTCGAGCGCAGCGTGCTTGCCTGATCGCGGACGTCGTCGAGCACACTGCGACCGTCCGCGAGGCGATTCACCTGGTTCTGGACTTCGTCGGGCTTGCCGTCGAGGAACAGCTTGGCGAACACTTTCGAGGGCGACGTGGCAGCGGGCACGAGCGCACCGGTGCGAGTCCATGATAGGCCAGCACCTTCGCCGGACAGAGCGATGCTGGCGAAGCGAGTGCGACCGCCGATGTGCTCGGCCGCCAACTGGTCGAGCGAGATCGCGTTGCGAAACCCAGGACGGCCAGCGTTCTGTGCTCCAGTGAGGAAGCTGGCCGATGCTTGATGAGCGAACCCTGGACTTTGCCCCGCGTGCGACAGACCGGATACGACCGTGAAGTCGCTGCGGAAATCCTTGAGGACTTCGAGGTATGGCGTGAGTTCGTAATCCTTGCCTTGCTTCTCGGGGAAGAAGTGCGGCGGATGCAAGCCGAGCGGCGTGCAGATGCAGACCATTCGCCGTCGTGGTTGGGCGTCGGCGGCGTGACCCGCGGCGAATGCATCGAGACGCGGCAAGGCCAGCGACACGCCGGCAGCGCGGAGGAAGTTGCGTCGGGGGATTGTCATGGGGAAGATCCTTGTGATTCGGGTTCCGGCGCTGCGGTCCCAGGGTGCGCTTCGGTCTTCGGTCCAGGGTGCGCTTCGGTCTTCGGTCCCAGGGTGCGCTTCGGACTTCGATCCCAGGGTGCGCTTCGCGACCCTGGGCTTTGAGCTACAACCCCTTCGGGGTAAAGACAGATGAATAACGATCAGTCCCAAACGTACCTCTCATCGTATTCGATCTTGTACTCTCCAAGGTAACGTCGGAATTCGTTCTGATATGTCTCTGCCTTGTGGTGTTCTGCCTGGGTCGCGATGTAGACATTGAGCGATTCGAGGTGCCCAGGGTTGACAGAGAAGGCTCCATACCCACTCTGCCAATAGAAGTTGCTCAGTTCAGATGATTGATCCTTGAGCCACTTCGACGATTCGCGTTTCAATTCCCGAACGAGATCGGAGACGCAGAGGCCTTTCCCAAGCCGACAGAGGATATGAACGTGATCCTCAACGCCGCCAACGATGATCGGTGGCGAACCCATGTGCAAGCATGTTGCGCCGAGGTACGAATGAGTGCGTTCACGCATATCCAGGTTTTGCAGGTACGGCGTTCGATTCTTCGTCGAGAACACAAGGTGGACATAGAGTTGAGCGAGTGATTGCGGCATGGGTTGACTCCTCTGCCGGGTTCTTTCTTTACCCCGAAGGGGTTGTAGCTCAAAGCCCAGGGTCGCGAAGCGCACCCTGGGATCGGAGCGCGGGAACCCGAATGACTCACATGGGACCGAAGCGCCGGGCATCAAACCCACCCTATTTGCTCTGAAACATTTTGCTCTGCACAACTTCATGCACCATCGTTCGGAAGCCATAATCCTTCGAGCGAAGCCCGGCGATCAGCGTGTCGATCTCCGGGCGGTCGGCTTTCGTGGGTGCGCCGCCCGTCGCGTATGTCAGCATCTTCTCGGCCAGGGCACGAGCCAGTTGATCCTTGTCCTTCAGCAGCAGTTGCTTGAACTCGTCGATGTTCCCAAAGCGACGACCGTCCGGCAGCACATCCGATGCGTCCACGTTCGGCCCCTTCTTGTACCTCATCGTGCGGCCGTCCACGATCGCTGGTTCACCCTTCCCAACGCTCCGGTAATAGTCCCGCCAGCCGCCAATGACGTCGAAACTCTCCAGCGCAAACCCCGGCGGATCAATCTTCGCGTGGCAACCGGCACACTCCGCTTTCTGTCGGTGCTTCGCCAGTTGTTCGCGGATCGTCGTTGCCCCGCGAATGTCGGGCTCAACAGCTTCGATGTCTACCGTGGGCTTCGGCAGCGGCGTTCCCAGGATGCTGTCCAGCACCCAGGCACCCCGCAGGATCGGTGAGGTCGTCGTGCCGTTCGCGGTCACCTTCATGACGCTCGCCATCGTCAGCACGCCGCCACGATGACTGCCCGGCGGCAACGCAACCTTCTTGAACTCCTGACCCGTCACGCCTGGGATGCCGTAGTGCCTCGCCAACCGCCCGTTCAGCATCGTGAAGTCCGAAGCCACGAAGTTCGTCAGGCTCAGGTCGTGTTTCAGCACTTCGTCGAAGAACAGGTGCGTCTCCTTCACCATCGCGACCTTGAGGACGTCATCGTATTCCGGATACAGCGACGGATCGGGAGCCGTGTCGTCGATGGCGCGAAGGCCAAGCCACTGTCCGACGAAATTCGTCGTGAACGCCGACGCCCTGGTGTCCTTGAGCATGCGTTCAACCTGGCCGCGAAGCGTGTTTGGCTCGTGCAACTTCCCCTTCTCGGCGAGGGTGAGCAACTCGTCGTCGGGCATCGAACTCCACAGGAAGTACGACAGCCGCGACGCCAGCGCGAAGTCGTCGAGTTTGCCTGGCTTCTCCTGAAGGAACAGGAACTGCGGCGACACCAGCACAGCCTTGAGGCCGACTCGCATCGCCTGCTCGAATGTGAACTTCGCGTCCAGTTTGGCCTTCACGCGAGCAAGGAACGGCTTCACATCTTCATCGGTTACAGCCCGCCTGAAAGCACGTCGGAGGAAGGCTCGCAGCAGTCGCTCGGCGTCGGCCAGCGGTTCCTTCGACACCACTTCGAGGCGGTTCTTGTCATCGGGCGTCGGAGCCGGTGCTTGTTTCAACTCCCCGAAGATGCGGCGATGACTCAACGGCGGCCAGGTGTCGTGCAGCGGGCCTTCGATCTCGACCCACTGAATGGCCAATCCTGGCCCCTTGTAGTTCTCCGCTCCTGCTTTCTCGATCACCGGCGGCGTCACACCCAGGTTGTCCACGACGAAACGCACCGTGTTCCGCGGCTCCAGCTTCTCGATGAACTCCACCACCGTCGGCTTGCCGGGGCCGACGTCGTAATAGCCAACGATGCGTTCCTCGGTCACCGCCTGCATCGTGCCGGCTGTCATGTGGAACGTGACGGGCTTCTCCGTCTGGAAGGCGTACCCGGAAATGCGGAAACGATACTTCCCCCGGAAGTGGCTGTGAAACTGCCACAGCGTGACCTGGATGTTCGCCGACACCCAGGAACTGAAGATTGCGACGGAGTCTTCGAGATGGCGGTAGACGCTGCCGGTCGCCTTGACGGACTTTTCATCCTTGATGTCGAAGCGTTTCTTAATCATCCACGGCTTCGGCCCGTTCACGATGGCCGCGTCGAGCACCTTGTCGGCCGCTTCGAGGTATTGCTCCATCAGGAAGGAAGACGTGTGCAGTGCCTCGGCACCGTTGTCGAAGCCGTTCGCGGTGGCGTCTGGCGGCAGCAGGTCTTTCAGTTCGATGTCGATGCCGAGCAGGTCGCGCACGGTGTTCTCGTACTCGGCTCGGTTGAGGCGGCGCATCGGCACTCGTCCCTGAGCTGCGTTCCGGGCGGCTTCGGCTTTCTCAACCCGTCCGCGAACCCAGTCCGTTACGGTCGTGATGTCTTTCTCAGGCGGTCGCGGCTTCGCCTTCGGAGGCATGGCCCCCGACTTCATCTGCTCCGACACGGCGAGCCAGCGTTCCCGGTTGGCCTTGTCGTCGAAGTCTTGCGTGAGGCTATCGAGGCGGAAGTTGCCTTTGGGCTTTTCCCCTGCGTGGCAGCCCTGGCAATGTTGGGCAAGGAAGGCCATGGCCGGCGTATCGGAAGGTTTGGGGTCTGGATCGGCAGTTCGCGCAGGCAACCCCATCGCGCCGAGACCGCACGAAATAAGTCCCACGACGAGCACGCACACACAGAATCGTCTTGTGACCATGTTCAGGTTCTCCGACGGTCTCTTCCCGCCGAAAAGGTCGTATTGCTGACTCGACAATACGCAGGAGTCTGGGATGCGATGTAACGATGCGATGAACTGGTAGGTTCAATAAGTGTAGCCGCGGCGGCGGACACATGGGAACGACAATTCTCAAAAGACGAGTCTGCAATTCCTGGCTAAACCGAGCCAACTTGCGTCATTCTGTCATCGTGAGGAGGAAAGTGTTTGGTGAAGACCGAGAGCGAGCGGAAACTGAAGTGAAGTTGACGGCGTTCTCTCCCCACGCAGCCATCTGGAAAGTTCGGATCATGGCCCTGGCCACCATCGCTGATTTCGTCAGTGCTTTGCAAAGTTTGCCGTTGCTCTCCGCGGATCAGAAGGACCAACTGCCCGCCTTGCTGCAGCAGTACCCCGACGTCAAATCGTTGGGCGAAGAACTGATCCGTCTCGGTTGGTTGACCTCCTTCCAGGGCAACCGCCTCGCCAACGGCAAATCGCACGAACTCGTCCTCGGTCAGTACGTCATCATCGACCGTCTCGGCGAAGGCGGCACGGGGCAGGTCTTCAAGGCATGGCATTCCGGTTTCGCAAGGCTCGTGGCTCTGAAATTGTTACGTCCGGAACTTGTTGCCGACAGCGAGACGGTGAGCCGCTTCTACCGCGAGATCAACGTTACCGGCCAGTTGCCGGCACATCCGAACCTCATCGCCGCGTTCGATTCTGGTCAGTTCGGCACGGCTCACTTCCTGGCAATGGAGTACGTCGAAGGGACCGACCTGGAACACCTCGTGAAGCGAATTGGCCCGCTGGCGATCGAGCAAGCCTGCGAATTCACACGACAGGCAGCGTTGGGTCTGCAACATGCCCATCAGCACGGACTGGTTCATCGGGATATCAAGCCATCGAACATGATCGTGAGTGGTGGTTCGGACGCCGAGCCTGGCACGGTCAAGTTGCTCGATCTGGGCCTGGCACGACTCCACGGCGACAACCACCCACGCGAAAACACGTTCATGACCAGCGACGGCTCAGTGACGCTCGGCACGGTCGATTATCAGGCACCCGAGCAGGCTCTGGACTTCCATCGCGCCGACATCCGCTCCGATATCTACAGTTTGGGCTGTACGGTTTTCTTTCTGCTCACGGGGAAGCCGCCGTTTGGCGGCGGTTCGTTGGCAGTCAAATTGATGCGTCATCAAGAAGCGGAACCACCCGACCTGAAGGAATTCCGACCCGATGTGCCAGACGAGTTGATTCCCGTCGTGGCGAAGATGCTGGCGAAGAACCCCGCCGATCGCTATCAGACTCCAGACGAAGTGGTCGCGGCGCTGTCGAGTCCGAAGCGTCCGGAACCTCGGCGTCGGCGACGCCCTCGCCTTCTCGTGGTCGCTGCTGTCGGCGCGATCCTGTTGCTTCCGTTGTTCATTCTGGCTCGCCCCTCCGCTCCATCACCCGACCCAGACCCGATCGAGGTCAAGCCCGTTGAGAAGCCGAAGCCGCGTCCACCAGCGCCGGATAGTGTCGAAGCGACGGTCCCGGAGGCCAGGGAATATCAACTCGTTTACGACCTGAATCTGGCACGGTTGGCGAAGGATATCGTGTACGACGAAGACCGCCACACGAGGATCACGAAACCGTTCGACCGCATCGCGTATTTCATTGAACTGCGTCGGGCCGAGAGCGAAGTTCAATACCTGTACGTGTCGATGGCCGCGTTCACGACTGACCTCAAGAAGATCGGTGTGCCGACGGTATCGAGCGGCGCGAGCTTTCAGATGAACGTCGCGAACATGAGTGTGGTTTCCAACGTGAGCGGCATCGTCACCGGTACGGGTATCACTGGGGGCAACATCGAATTCTGGCCGAACAATTACGGTCCGGTCAACGCCAGGAACGTACCCAACGCGGACCCCAGTAAACACGATTTCGGCGACCAGATGACCCCGCCGCAAGATGGCCACGGTTGTATGCAGGTTCACAATCACAACGCGAAGCAGACGCTGTTTGCTGTGAACAACTGGAGATCGGGCAACAAGGCGGAAATCGGGATCGGCAACAATCCCAAGGGGCACCCCGATTGGACATTCACCGGGACGGCCAGCAACTATCGCATAAAGCGTTTGCGAGTGTTGGTCCGATGCAACTAGCGGCCCGCCCGCACTACACATTTCCCGAAACTGCTCTCAATCGCTTCCGCGAACGAACAAAGCCGGGGAGAACCCCGGCTTGTCCTGTTCCCGTAGCGTTTACTTCTGAACCTGATCCGCGGAAGGCTCACGGCACCGCCGCTGCGCATGCCCCGCATGCGGGGGCGGAACCACGACTGGTGGGGTTGATCCAGACCGCCCCCGCATGCGGGGCATGCGCAGCGATAGCGGTGCTGGAACAGCCTTCCCCGAGGAGTGTGAGGCAGAAAACTCTCGGGCGACGCAACATCGCCCTGCTGTAGAACAGCGAGCTAAACCAACCACGGGAACGAAGTAAAGGTAAAGGCTAACCGAGCGGAATAGCTGACGCAAGCGCCGCGTCGACTCTGAAAGCGGCCGCCCCGGTGAGGAACTGATGAGAGATCTTGCGGCCCCAACCGTCCGGGGATAAGGTTTCTATAGCCTTCCTCAGTATTGCCATTACGGCAACTCATTGTGGACTTCGTTCTTCTTTTTCACGCCCATTTATCTCGCCCAAAGCGGAGATTTGTTCATGCGTCGTTGCGCCACCACTCGCGCGGCATTTACCTTGATTGAGTTATTGGTTGTCATCGCGATCATCGCCATTCTGATCGGGCTCCTGCTGCCTGCGGTCCAGAAAGTGCGTGACGCCGCGGCCCGGATGAAGTGTCAGAGCAACATGAAACAGCTCGGGATTGCGATCCACAGTTACCATGACCAGAGCGGCGTGTTCCCGACACTCAACGAGTTTCTCTCTTCCCCAGCCACCCGATATGTGAGCCCACAAGGAAACGAGGGACGAAACACCGGATTGGTGAACATCCTGCCGTACATCGAACAAGCGTCGGTTTACACCACGATGTCGCAGCCCGGTACCTATGGCGGCATCGCCATCACTGCGTGGGGGCCAGTTCGCGACCGGACGTATTACCCTCCGTATCTGGCGAAAATCCCAGTCTTCATTTGCCCCTCGAATCCACCCCAAAACCCCATCTGGGGCAGTTCCGACTTTGGTGCTCGGAGTTATGCCCATGTCGTTGGTGATAGCATCAACGGCAACTATTTGAACCAAACCAATCGTGGCGTTGCGAGCCTGAAAGCGCCCAAGATGGCGTCCATCACCGACGGAACTTCAAACACGATCTTCATGGCGGAGCGTGCGTTCGGTTCGGCGAACAACCGGAGTACGAAAGGATACTTCGCCAATAACGTCACAGGCCTCAACACGAACCCAAGCACTTGCATGAGCACCGCGGCTGCGGGGCTTTACCTCACAAGTCAATCAGTGATGACAGACCGCCCCGCCGGTGTTCAGTGGTTCGATGGCTACCCAGCTTTCACGGGCGTGACCACCATTCTTCCGCCGAACAGCCCCTCTTGCGCGGCGGACCCATATGGGGATACTTGGGGCGTGTTCAGTGCGAGTAGTTACCACACGGGCGGAGTCAACGTTCTGCTCGGCGACGGATCAGTTCGATACGTCACCGATGGCGTGTCCACCGGCAGCCTCTCGACTCTGGAACCCAGTGGCGGTTACGTGGGTGCAAGTCCCTTCGGGGTTTGGGGTGCCGCGGGAACCATAAGTGGGGGAGAAACGACCAGCCTCAACTGATGGCTCTCGTGACTGACCTTCTACCCCTGTGCTTTGTTCAATTGAGAGGCGTTTGTGAGCGTCGAGCCGTCAGGCCGACGGTGGATTTCGTCAACTCGGCGGTTGTTTCGGCACACCGTCGAGCTTACGCTTCGACGCTCACAATCATTTCAACACAGCAACCCCACTGGAAACCCACAATGCACCAACTTTCCGTGTCTCTCGTCTGCTTGTTGACTCTCCTGACGCTCGCGGGCTGTGGACCGAAAAACCCGACCACTGTTCCGGTCACCGGGCTTGTCACCCAGGGAGGCGAGCCAGTTGAAGGGGCGACCGTTACCCTGACACGCGGGGGTGGTGGTCTTGCCGGAGGCGAACTCGCCATCGGCAAGACTGACGCAACCGGGCACTTTGAACTGATTACCCACTTTGGGCCGCAAGCCAGCGCCCAAGGAGCGGTGCCCGGCGATTACGAAGTCGTTATCTCGAAGCACGTCCCGCCGCCGGGATACACGCAGGCCCAGTACGACGCCTTGGTCGCCGCCGCAAACAAGATCGGCGAGACCGGGGCGCAGGTTCCGAAAGACAAGCAACCACCGCAGTTGGTGGAGAAGTTCCCCGAGCGCTTCTCAATGCGCGGCAAGTCGCAGTTGAAGGCGAACATCCCCGAGAAGGGGCCAGTCGAATTGTCGTTCAAGCTCGATTGATGTGAATGGATTTCTGCCGCAAGCGGCGATTCGGTTATTGTGTCAACTTGAGCGATAGGTGATCTTGCATCCCGGTAACGCCCGTCGCAGTTGACCGAGCGACGTTGCTGTGACTCGGTCACAGCCGGACACGTCGAGTTGTTCGAGTGCCGTCTGTTGGATCAGCACGGCTGTCGCGGCATCCGTGAGGTTGCGGCAACCCGACAGCACAAGTACGCGGAGTTTGTTCGCAACAGCGAGATGCGAAAGTCCGCTGCCAGTGAACCGCGAACAGTTCCGAATCTCAAGCTGTTCGAGTGACGGCAGACTCGCCACATGAACGAGGCTCTCGTCGCTGATGCCGCGCCCGCCGGCCAGCGTCAGGGAGCGAAGGCCACCCAGACGGTTGAAAGCCGCCAACCCCGTGCCGGTTACGCGATGGCAGTCTTCGAGCGCTAGTTCGCTCAGGTTCGGCAAACTCCCGAGCCGGCGGAGACCGAGATCCGTCACACCGCAATTGCCGAGGCCAAGTCGGTAAAGCGTCGGCAGACGAGACAAGTGTGCGATCCCGACATCGGTGAGGCGACTGCAATCATAGAACTCCGCCCGAACCAGTGCCGTGAGTCCGGCGACTGCCGCGAACCCGGCATCGCTCACGTCGGTCAGCGCTGCTTCCAGTTTTTCGAGCCGCTTCAACTGCGCGACGGTGGCCAATCCCACATCAGTTAGTGACACGCCACCGACGCCCGCACGGGTCAGCGATAGCTCGCGCAAACCCGCCAACCGGCCGACGGCCGCAAGCGCTTCCGACGTGACCGTTTCACATCGCCCGAGGTCGAGTCCATCGAGGTCCGCTCGCGGAGTGAGTCCCGCTAACTGTTGATCGGTTGCGTTGCGATCAACTGCCAGACGGTACACGAATCCAGGCTTCGGCGGCACCCGTCGCGGCGTAACGATTGACTTCGTCCATTCCGCGTTCGGGCTCCCGGCCGGGCGAATCAGCCAGGTGCCGGGAACGTTGCACTGCTCGGAATGATCTGCCGAAACGACAGGCGTGACACTCGCGGGAGCAGCGGGGCGCGACTCGGAAAGCGCAGTCACGAAGGCAGCCATCGACTCGTATCGCCCGCCGGGGGTCTTCGCCAAGGCTCGGAGTGCTATCGCTTCCACTCGACTGCTCAGACCCGGTCGAAGGTCGCCCGGACGGGTGGGCGGCTCGTTCACGATTCGCTGATACAGAGCGACCGCGTTTGAAGCGTCGAACGGGAGCCGCCCCGTGAGAAGCAGGTACAGCATAATCCCGAGCGAATACACGTCGGTCGCCGGCCCGATCTCGTCGAGATTACCACGAGCCTGTTCTGGGGGGATGAACGCGAGCGTTCCGAGTGCGGTTCCTGGTGTGGTGAGATAGGCTTCCTGCCCGGTCAGATCGCGGGCAAGGCCGAAGTCCATGAGGACTGGTTCGAGGCTCGACCGGAGGATGACGTTGTGCGGCTTCAGATCCCGGTGGACGATGCCCGCATCGTGAACCGAACCGACGGCGAGAGCGAGGCGGCGGATGAGTTCGACCGCGTCCTTCTCGACCCACTGGTGGGCGAGGCCGGTGCGTTTGTCGAGCGGCGTGCCTTCGATAATCGGCATCGTGAGGAAGTGTCGATTGTCGATCACGCCGTCTTCGTAGACCGGGCAGATGTATGGGTGGTGGAGCCGGCGGGCGAAGCGAGCTTCGCGGTGGAACCGTTCGATGGCTGCGGTGTCGGCGGGGTCGGCGTGCGACAACTTCAACGCGACCCTGCAGCCGAGACGGGTGTCTTCAGCTTCGTAAACGACGGCCATTCCACCTTCGCCAATCGGCCGAACGAGGTGGAACCAGCCAAAAGGATTGGGCGGAGTACGTGTCATGGCCGACCACAGGAGGGGATCGGCAGTACAGTCTACAGTTTCGGCAGGAGGGTGTCGCTGTCCGAGATGGTTTTGCAGTTCGGGAGCAGGGCGATTTGGTTTTCGTAGCCGCGGATGCGGCGACCGAGTGTAGCCAGGGGGGCAGCTAACGAAGCCCTCAGACCAGGGGTTTGCTCGCAAAGCGAGCCGCACCCCTGGCTACACTCGGTCGCCGCATCCGCGGCTTCAAAAGCAAAGTGGATACACTGGGGTGGTGGAGCGATCACTCTTCGCTCAGGCTTCGTGCGAGTTTCAAGTCTCGTTCTGCCTCTTCCGTGTGCCCCAGCATTCGATGTAGATTCCCGCGGTGCTGATACGCGACGCCCCATTCCGGGTTCCGCTCAATCGCGAGATCGAAATCCTTGAGAGCCTGATCGGTATCGCCCAGAGCAGCGAACGCCTGACCTCGCAAGAGAAAGCATTCCGCACACGGGTTCTGACCCGCACAGAAGGAAAACGCCCGAGCGGCTTGTTCGTATTGTTTCTGCCGCAACGCACAGACGCCAAAATAGAAATTCGGGACGAATCCGAGCGGCTCTCGATCACGCGCGGCCTGACTAAATTGAAGCGCTTCTGCAGGATCACCTCTGTTCAGAGCGACCCGTGCAAGCGCACAGAATTCCCACGCAGACTCGGGTTGTGTTCTCGCTCCAGGCGCTTTCTCGCCTTGCTGTTCATGCACCAAGTTCAACCCCAGTGACGAGCCCAACAGACGCTCGGCCTCGGTCAGCATCTCTCGCACATCGGCGTGAGCCTGTTCCACCTGCGCCGGAGGAGCGAGGCGAACGTGCAGATCCGTCCACAGAATGACGAGTTCCTGAAGGCGAGTCTGGATATCGTTCTCGATCGCCTGTTCCAACTTGCCAGCGGAACTGTCCATCAAGAGAGCACGCTCCGCCCACAACTTGCGGCCAGCTCCTTCGAGAACCCACTGCAAGCGAAGCGGAGTGCGATCCTGAAGTGCGTAAAATCGCATCTGCCCAACGACCTTGTCCAGTTCCTTCGCGAGTTGGAGCCTTCGCAACTGCTGTAATCGCTGATTCAGTTCATTCTTGAGTTGCTCAACTCCGCAGGTTCGCTCAGCCAACTCCTTGCCCGCGAGGTATCGAGTGATGGCTGCCTCGTGTTGCCCCAATCGCTGTCGTTCCTGGCCATCATGCAAGGCCGTTTCGATCTCTCGGCGACGGTCTTCGTTCTGCTGATGGAAACCGAAACCAACAGCCACAGCCATGCCACAGAGCGCAGCTAACATCAGGATCAACGCGAGGCCCATCGGTCGCCGACGCCGCCACTTCCGCCACCGCTCACTCAGGCGGTTGCGTACTCCGTGCAGTGGCAAATCTTCAAGATGCCGGCGCAGATCTTCCGCGAGGGCGTCGCCATCCGGGTAGCGATCAACGGGCTTCGGTGCCAAACACCGTGCGATGATGGCGACGAGTCCCGGAGATACATCGGGGTTCAAACGCGGCAGCGTCTGCGGATCGGGTGGGGGTTCATCGGTCCCGGTGCGGCCCAGAGCGCAAGCGAGAACCAACCCCAGCGAATACAAGTCGGAACGGCCATCGACCGCACACGGGATCGGCTCCAACTTCGAGATCGCGCTAATCGCCACCTTCTGTTCCGGCGACATGAACATCAATGTGCCGCCGAGCCAGGCGACCAACGACGCACCCTCCGGGATCGGCTGACGAGCCACGTCGAGATCGAGCACGAGTGGGTGCCCGTCGGGAGTGATCAGAATGTTCGCGGGCTTCAGATCGAGATGAACGAGCCCTCGCTGGTGAGCATAGGCCAGCGCCTCCGCGACCGCTTGCCCCGTCTGAACGACGAACTTAACCCACGAGATGCCCTTCAGGTTCTCAGCAGCGTGCCCGTGAACCGCAATGCGTTCGGGCATCGCCGCCTGTTCTTCCTCCAGGGCGTCGAACACTCTGGTTCCGGTCCAGTGCTCGCCGGGCGCTTTTGTACGTCGAAACAGCAGGCGAGCGAGAGTCGTTCGAGCAAGGTAGGGCATCGCCAACACACGAAGTCCGAGACCCGGCACGGTGCTGGCCCAATACAGAGGCATGATGTTGGTGTGCTGGAGACGTGCGAGGTTCAGATCTTCGTGACGTGAGAAATCCCTGGTAACTTTGAGAACAATGGGGCGGTTGGCCAGTGTTTCTTGTCGGGCAAGGTACGCCCGACCACTCGCACCACGACCGAGTTCCGCAACAATGCGACAATCGTCGATGCAGTCGCCGATCTCGGGATAGCGAACAGGTTCGGCGACCGCGAATTGAAAGCCAGAACTTCCGTGTTCGCGCTGAGGTCGAGAGTGTAAGTCGCTATTGGAGAGAGGTTCTCCAGGATTTGACCGCAGCGGTCCGCTCACGCTGGTAGGTGTGTCTTCGGCGTTCATGAACCCTGTTCGAGTTGAGCTGGTTCGTGCTTGGTATTTCGCCGCTTGCGGCGTTGCACTGAGACTAATCCTGCAACGCCGCAAGCGGCGAATACCACAAACCCAACTCGGGAATTTAGTTTACCCAAATCCTCAGTCTCCAAAAGCGCCGACGGTGTGCCCGTCATTGGTGCTAATCAGATTGAACCAGACGCCTTGATTGATGCTGTCGCGGATAAAGCACACCGAGCCGTCGGCCAAACAGACGTTGATGCCGCCGGGATGCTGACTGCGAGCTTGCGCTTGCCAGCTCGGCCAACCGAGATTCGCAAGCCCCCTGTTGCAGCCAATGCGATCGCGTGTGCCGATGCCCGAGTAATAGAAATCCGGGCAGCCCTGCACATCATCGGAAGTTTCGTTCCGATCGTTGGGAGCCGGACAATCACCGATTGCGTTCGCAGCGGTAATGCTCGCACCGGGATAGCCCATCGCCCAAACGCCTCGGGGGTCTTTCGCGTTCACGCCGATCCGAACTTCGGTGAACATCACGGTCGTGCTGAGACCATCATTTATCTTGGCTGGGACCGCACCGAAGTTGATGCCCATCACTGGACCCGTTTTCCCGTAGGCTTCGTTGTACGATCGCCCATTGAGAGACATTTGCCACCAGCCGGGGCCAGCGTTCGCAGCGTAATTTCCGCGTGCCCACGGTCCGGGTTTGTGCGTGTAACCCTCGAACGGAATTGCATTCCCCGAGTCCGCAGGGCACAGATACGTCGGAACAACTTTGTCCTTCACGACGTTCTGCCAGTTGTCGCGTTGAGAGGTGTTCCCGCAGTTGAAACCGATCATGTATTCCCCGACCTTCGCAGCACGGTAGAGCGGTTCTTGATCGATCAATGGCAGGAGATACACCGCCCAGTTGGGGCCGAAAGGATAGCGAATCGGATCGCTGTTTTTGCGGGCGGGGCTGTCGGTCAGAGTTAAGTCGTAGAGAAGTTCAGGAGGCGGGATTCCCGAAGCGTCGGCGATGGATGGAGGGCTGGCTGGGGTCGCATAGGGCATCGTGCAACCGACCGGAAGGCGACCATACGACGTCGCGTAAGTGTTGGCCGCAGTCCCGAGTTGGCGCATGTTGTTGGCGCACTGCGTGCGTTTCGCAGAGACTCGGATTTTTTGGATTGCGGGCATCGTCAACCCGGCGAGGACGCCAACGATTGCGATCGCGACGAGAAGTTCGATCAGCGTCAGCCCGCGTCGTGCGAAGGTTCTGGACCGCATTTCAACACCGCCTTACGCCCAGCCGTGTATGGAATAGATCGACTCGACGCAGCCTGTGTCGAGGGGCGTTCGTGGTCTCGCTCAGAAACTCTTCGGGCGATGGGAAGCACACCGGATGCCAACACTCGGAAACAATCACCGGTCATTCGTGGTTGGTGACCGACGATCGCAGTGAGTTTCAGACGGGCGAATGTGTTTTTGGTGGGAAGACTGAACACGTTGAGAAATGGGCGGTCAACCTCACAACCCACCACAATAAAACGTTACCCCGAAAAGTCTCGGAGTCAACCGTGAGAAGGGTTCAATTCGCTGTTTGACTTGCGACGTGAGAGTGAAATTCACCCCTCGACCGGAACAATCTGAAGTGAATCCGCGACCCGCAGTGCTGCTCGATTCGCAAACGATTGAAGTGCCCCTGCATCCCTGGTCGCCAGCAATTGCGGCAGCCGAGGACAAAATGAAAGCGGCAGCGGCCCGCCTTCAGATCGTGCGTCAATTTGCGGAGACAGTCGAGAAGAATCCGAACTCGACTGCCGAGGAACGCGACGCCGCCGCCGAACGCTTCAAGCGTGCGACCATCATTCTCGAGGAAACGAAGACCGAACACGCCGCGAAAATCGCCGAGTTCAAGAAGAAGCGAGACGACGACCGCAAGAAGAAATGAGGCACCGTCACGGCCCGAGGATCTTGCACTTGGCGTTCGACTTCTTGAACGCCTTCACTCCCGCGTCGGTCACGCTGCTGCCCGACACGTCGAGGAATGCTAGTGTCGCGATCGGGGCGAGTTCCTTCAACCCCGCGTCCGTGATCCTCGTGTTGGCCAGTTGAAGTTTCTTCAGGTTCTTCATTGCCGCGAGTTCTTTCAAGCCCGCGTCGGTAACCGATGTGCCGTTCAGATCGAGGTTCGTGAGGTCGAGCGCCGCGATATCCTTCAACCCCGCATCGGTGAGCTTTACTTTCTCAAGCCGCAAATCGGTGACGGTCTTCAGAGCGGCGATTTGCTTCATGCCCGCGTCGGTGAGTTTGGATGAATTCCCCAGATCGAGAACCTCCAGAGTTTTGATGCCGCCGAGTTCTTTCACGCCCTTGTCAGTGATGTCGGACTTGCTCAGGAACACCCCGGTGATGGGCTTAACCTTCGCTTTCGACTTGTTGTCTCGTTGGACGCTGCCACCGAGTTTCTCAACGAATTTGACTGCGTTGTCTTCGGCTGGGTCCGCGAACGCCGGGGAAGCAAATCCCAGAACCGATGCCATCAGCGCAGCAAGGAGAATCATCCGCGACATGGAGAGCACTCCGTGATATGTGGAGAACCGACCCTGGGATGCTATTCCGCCGTGTCTTGAGTAGCAACCATCCTCGGAGGTTGGCTTTCACTTGGGTGGGAGCTTCGGGAGTTTAGGTTTGACTTCATCGCTTTCGATCTTGCACTTCGGCAACGCTTTCTGAAGATCAGTTACCCCCGCGTCGGTCACCTTGGTATCGCTCAACCAGATTTTGGTGAGGTTCTTGAAGCCAGCGAGTTCTTTCAACCCCACGTCGGTAACCTTCGTGCTGGACAAGTCGAGAGAGGCGAGTCTTTTTAGGCTCGACAGATCTTTCAATCCGGCGTCCGTGATGTTCGTCGTGCCCAGATGCAGCGAGGTGAGGTTGTTGAGAGTGGCAATGTCTTTGAGTCCAGCGTCCGTTATCGGCAGACTCGTTACCGTGAATGTGTTCAGGTTCTTGAGGTTCCTCAGTTCTTTCAGTCCCGCATCCGTCAGGTTCGTGTTTGAGAGAGTGAGTGAGGTGAGGTTGTGGAGGCTGCCCAGATCTTTTGTCGCTGCGTCCGTGATCTGTGTGCCGGCCAGATCGAGCGACGTGAGGCTTTTCATATTCGCGAACTCTTTGACTCCTGCATCCGTCACGCGAGATTTCGGCAAATTGAGAGTTGCGAGGCTCTTGAACTTTGAGAGTTGCGACAGCCCTGCGTCGGTGATTCCACCTTTGGTGTCGAAGATATCAACCTGCACGACTGGATTGCCGCTGAGTTTTTCGTCACGAATCATTTTGCCGCCGAGCTTCTCAACCAGCTCGACCGCACTGTCATCTGACTCAATGACCGCCTTCTCGGTTGATTGTGTCGGTTCGGACTTGCTGCAACCCATGATCCCAAAAACCAACATGAGAGCCGCGATAATCCGCGACATGGGCAATTCTCCTCGGAACGTGATCAAAATCGAATACGGCACGATGCAACCCACCCGCGTTCATCGTATCAATCACCCCGAGAAACGGAGACCCCCTCGTGGGTGCTACCGAAGAATGTGGGTGCAAATCGTTGAGTCGTCGGCCAGACTGCTGGTGAAGTCAATTGCCTCGCCCATCTGCTGACCCCGGAACAGTTCCGACCCAGGAGATTCGCGTGTCTCGCTTGTTTCTCCCTTTGCTCGCGTTCACTTTGGGAGGCATTCCCGTGATCGAACAGTCGCCTGCCGCGGAGCCAGTTCCGCCGAAGCCCGCTCATTCGCTCACGAAGGAACACGCCACCGCATTCGCGAAACTGGCTCTGAAGGGAGCCGACAAGGAGTACCCACACAAACCTGGTATCACGTTCGCGGGCATCGCTGACGTGAAGAATCCGAAGGCGTTGCATCCCGCGTTCTTCGGTTGCTTCGACTGGCACTCGTCGGTTCACGGTCACTGGCTGCTCGTGCGAGTGCTGAAGCAATATCCGGATCTGCCCGAGGCGAAGCAAATCCGAGCGGTCCTCGCGGACCATCTCACCGAGGCGAATTTGAAAACCGAGGCCGAGTACTTCGCCCGTAATGACGCGAAATCGTTCGAGCGGCCATACGGCTGGAACTGGCTGTTGAAACTCGCCGAGGAGTTGCACACCTGGGACGACCCCGATGCGAAGAAATGGTCGGCGAACCTGAAGCCGTTGGCGGAATTGATCGCGAAACGCTACGCCGAGCACTTCCCGAAGCAGACGTATCCGATTCGTGCCGGGGTGCATTCCAACACGGCGTTCGGACTGTCGTTCGCACACGACTACGTCCGCACGGTCGGCGACAAGAAGTTGCAGGACGCGATCGAGGAACGAGCGAAGACTTACTACGGCAAGGATTTCGACGCTCCGGCACGCTGGGAACCAGACGGTGCGGATTTCCTGTCGCCGAGCCTGTGCGAAGCTGACCTGATGCGGCGAGTGCTGCCCGCAGCGGAGTTTCAGGAGTGGTTCGCGAAGTATTTGCCGGGCATCGCGAAGGGTGAACCAAAGTCGTTGTTGCTACCCGCGACGGTGACGGATCGCACGGACCCGCAGCTCGTTCACCTGGACGGCTTGAATCTGAGCCGAGCGTGGTGCATGCGGAGCATCATTCCGGTGTTGCCGAAGGATTCGCCGAGCCGTGCGGTGTTGGCAGCGTCGTCGGCTCTTCACTCTGAGGCGGGACTGAAGAACATCGCGAGCGGCGACTACGCCGGCGAACACTGGCTGGCATCGTTCGCGGTGTACATGCTTTCGACGCCAACACCTTAAATGATGCATGTGTAGGTCAGCCTTTCGAGGCTGACTTCTGTTGGCCGGCGTTCTGTTGGCCGACTGCTGTTGGATGTCAGGCTGGAAAGCCTGACCTACTTTTCGGCCGTCAGGCTCATTCGCCGCCGAGGTCGATGCCGCCCTTGCTCTCGGACTTGTAGATGATGTCCACGGCGAGGGTGGCCGCGAGAAGCAACATCTTCGCCAGTGGTTGCTCGGACAGTTCCGGGTTCACTTCCATGAAGTAGTTGTCCGCCGAGAAGAACAGTTCCTTTGCCAGGCCGGCAGCGCCGCCGAGTTTCTTCGCCACGCGGCCCAACTCCACGGAGCCGTCTTCGTTCAGGAAGCGGTAGTTGAAGCCGAACATGCTGCCCTTCACGTGTGCGAAGTATTTGCCTTCCTTGTCATAAACGTGAAAGCCGCCGCTGATCGTGAAGAACTTGCTGCGGAAGGTGCCGACGAGTTCACCCTGCGAATCGCGAACTTCCACGGTCGATTTGAATATGTACCAGCCGCGGCGCAGCGTGAACACGAGCGAATCGTCAGGGGTTTCTCGCACTTCCACCGACGTCGGCATCAGATGCTTGCTGACGATCCAACGCAGACCTTTCGTGATGGCCCCAATGTTCTCGCGAGCGGAACCGATGATCTCGCCGGTGTCGCCGTTGCGGATGTCGTAGCTCTGCACCGACGACAGAATCTTCTTGTGTTCCTGAATGGCGAACTTGTTGCATTCGAGCATGGAACCACCGTTGAGTTATCGCGGAGTGCCGAGCCACGGTTGGGGATATAGGTTGAACCTACACAGTCCACCAATCCGGAAATCCCTGTGGCCGAAGAACTGCTCGATAAGCGCGAAGTTCGCATCCGCAGGATGTTCGGCCAGATCGCGCCGTGGTACGACTTCCTCAACCATCTGCTCAGTCTGAACATCGACAAGCGATGGCGTGAGAAGACGGCGAAGCTGGTTCCCCCCGGCCCCGCAAGCAGCGGCCCGATCCTCGATCTTTGCACTGGCACCGGGGATCTTGCACTGACCTACGACCGCGCCGCTGGGGGAACCGTTCCCGTGATTGGAGCGGACTTCTGCCATGAAATGTTGGTTCGCGCTGCCGGAAAGGCCAAGCAATGCGGAGCTGGGGAGCGTGTGCGATTCGTCGAAGCCGATGCCCAGGCACTTCCGTTTCCGAGTGACACGTTCCAGATTGTGAGCAATGCGTTTGGGCTGCGGAACATCACTGACCCCGACCGTGGTATCGCCGAGATGGTGCGAGTTCTGCGACCCGGCGGCCAGCTTGCGATCCTCGAATTCTCCAAGCCGCGGCACTGGCTGTTCGGTCGGCTCTACCGAGCGTACTTCCGATATGTGCTGCCGTTGCTGGGCCAATTGCTGTCGCGAAGCAAGGAGAGCGCTTACCGTTACCTGCCCGAGAGCGTGCTGAAGTTCCCGGACTACGAAGACCTCGCGGCGAAACTGCGAACGCACGGCCTGACCGATGTGCGATACGAACCGCTCACCTTTGGCATCGCCACCTTGTATGTTGGTGTTAAGCAGACCCCTCCCCAACCCCTCCCCCAAGGGGAGAGGGGCTTCAGCAAAAGCCCCCTTCCTTCTTAGGGAAGGGGTTGGGGGTTAGGTTCTTCTTGCCGAAGCGGACCCGCGATGCCCGAACTGTCGAAACATCTTCTTGTACGTGCGGCTCGTGGCGAGCCGATCGAGCGGCCACCCGTTTGGGCCATGCGACAAGCCGGTCGCTGGGATCCCGAGTTCAACAAGATCCGAGCCGGGAAATCCTTCTACGCCTTCTCCGAAGATGTGGAAAGCGCCGCCCGCGGCTCGCTCGCACCACGGCGATTCGGCGTCGATGCCATCATCCTCTTCTACGACATTACGACGCTGCCTGTCGCGATGGGGTTGCCCTTCGAGCTGAAGCCCGGAGCCGGCCCCGTTCCGGATCGACCCATCCGCACGGCCGCCGACCTCGACCGCCTCAACGCGAACCCCGCACCCGAGACCTACGGCCACATTCGCCAACTGTTGAAGCGAGTGAAGGAAGAACTTCGCGACGAACTGCCCGTGATCGCGTTCGCGGGCTCGCCGTTCACCGTGGCGACGTACTGCATCGGCACCGGCAAAGATGTTGACGCCACTCGTCGATTCGCGGCGGAACAGCCCGCGATCTGGAATGGCCTGCTCGAAAAGTTGACCGGCGCGACCATCGGCTTCCTTCGCACGCTGATCGCCGACGGCGTGGACGTGTATCAGCTTTTCGACTCGTGGGCCGGGATGCTGACGCCAACGGAATACGAAGCGTGGGCACAGCCACAGCACACGCAGATCCTCGCCGGGGCGACCGGCGTGCCGCGAATCCTGTTCGTGAAGGAAGGCCCGTACCTCGATCGCATGTGCGCCACGGGTGCGGAGGTTATCAGCTTGGGGGTTCGGCACGATCTTGCGGCTGCGCGTCGGCAGTATCCGCATCTCGTGTTTCAGGGTAACGTGAATGAGGACATCTTGCGTGAAGGCACGCCGGAGCAGGTGACGGAAGCCGTGCGTGCGTGTCTCAAGGCGGGCGGCGGTCATCGGCACATCGTGAACCTCAATCACGGCGTCGATAAGGACACGCCCGTCGCGAACTTCGAGGCGTATATTCGGGCGGTAAAGGGCACGGTTTAGCGACTCGCCCGAGGGAGTTCCCATGCGTGCTATCTGCGGACTGCTGTTGCTCGCCGTGTGCGCTGGCGTTGGCTCCGTTGCCCGCAGCGATGAGCCGAACCAGCGACAACTCCTCGCTGCTGTCGAGAAGCAACTCAAGGACACCGCCGCGACCGCTGGCCCGAGTATCGCCACGATCGTCGTCTCGCGGTCCGAACACTATCCGAAGATCGCGGCCAACGCCGACACTCCCGGCAAGCTCGGCGACTTCGACCCGAAAGAGTTCCTCAAGTCCGATCCCAAGACCGACCGCACGGCGCTCGCCAAAACGCTCGACATCTCCGATTTGAAAGGCATCCCGGATCACGGCTACGCGGGCGGCGTGGTAATCGACGCTGAAGGTTACGTTCTCACGCCGTATCACGTCATCGACGGCGCGACAAAAGTGTACGTCTTCCTTCCCGGTGGCGTGGGATCGTATGCCGACATTCATGCGGCAGACGCGCGTTCCGATCTTGCTGTGTTGAAGCTGATCTCACCGCCTCCGAGGATGCAGGCCATCAAGTTCGGCGATGTGCGGACTGGACCCAACGGAGACAAATCAAGAACGGTGTTCACGGGTAAGTTGTGTGTGCTGCTGACGAATGCGTATTCCTCAACGTTCGGACTGGAGCAACCGACGGCGGGTTTCGGCAGCATCACCAACGTTCGCTCCAAGCAGTTCGAGAAGGAGTTTGTTCGCCGCAAGGAGCAACCGCCCATGCCCACCCGAGGAGCGGAATTCAACACGCTCCTCGAATACGACATCAAGCCGAATGCGGGGATGACCGGTGGAGTGCTCCTGAACCTTGACGGCGAGATGATCGGGCTGACAAACGCAGCAGCCGTGGCGTGGGGGAACGAAATCGGTCCGGGCTGTGCGGTCCCGGTCGATGCGAATTTTCGCCGGATAGTCGGGGTGCTTCGGAAGGGTGAGGAAGTCGACTACGGATTCCTGGGCGTGACGCTGAGCGAGTTTGCGCGACCGCAGGTGGTGGTCGGAGCGTTGAGCCCCAAGGGACCGGCGGCGAATGCAGGAATCGCGTTGGGTGAGCAGATCACGCACGTCAACGGGAATCCGATTGAGAGCTACCCCGATTTGCTCCAACACATCGGATCGGCGCTCGCGGGTTCGCGGGTGAAGATCACCTTGTCGCGAGGTTTTAATCGCCAACGCGATGTTGAGGTAACGCTGACCAAATTCGGGCACGAAATGCCGTTCATTGCCTCGGTGCGGCCCGAACCGGTGTTCGGTCTCCGTGTCGATCACCGCGACGTGCTGAATGCCGGTCTGCGGGTTAGCACCGAGGCGTGGAAGGATATTCGCGATTGGGTCAGCATTCGCGAGATCGTCCCGAACTCCCCGGCCGCGACGAAGTTCAAGGCTCTCGGCGAGAACCCCAAACGCTGGATGATTACCCACGTCAACGGGACCGAAGTGACGACCCCTGCCGAGTTCTACAAAGCCGCGAAGGGACAGGAGAAGATCAAGTTGACGCTCCTCGATTCCAACGAAACGAATCCTCGACCCCGCGAGTTGATGCTGCCATGAAGTACGCCATTTGCAACGAAACGTTTGAGGGCTGGGAACACGCTCGGGTGTGCGCCCGCATCGCGGAACTGGGCTACACCGGCCTCGAAGTGGCTCCGTTCACGCTCGCACCGCGAATCACTGATGTGAGTGCCGCTCGCCGTTCGGAGCTTCGCAAACAAGCCGAAGCCGCCGGCGTGCAGATCATCGGACTGCACTGGCTGCTCGCAAAAACGGAGGGCTTTCAACTCACGTCTGCCGATCCTGCGGTTCGCAAACGGACTGGCCTCTATCTCGCGGAAATGGCCAGCGCCGCTGCCGACATGGGTGGCGATATCCTCGTCCTCGGCTCGCCATTCCAGCGGAACATCCCCGAAGGCTACACGCGTGCACAGGCCGAAGACTTCGCGCTCGATTCGCTTTCGCACTGCTTGCCGGCGCTGGAGCAGGGTCGCGTGAACCTCTGCCTCGAACCGCTGACGCCGGCCGAAACGAACTTCATGAACACCGCTGCCGAGGGTGCCGCGATGTGTCGGCGACTCGCACACCCATACGTGAAACTACACCTCGACGTGAAGGCGATGTCGGTCGAGACGAAGCCGACGCCCGACGTGATTCGCGAGAATAAGGAATACTTCCGTCACTTCCACGCGAACGACCCGAACAAACGCGGGCCAGGCTTCGGCAACACCGACTTCAAGCCGATCTTCCAGGCGTTGCGTGACGTGAACTACACGAACTGGGTGTCGGTGGAAGTGTTCGATTACTCGCCGGACCCGGACACGATTGCCCGCGAGAGCATCCGCTACATGCGTGAATGCGAGTGAGCGAAACGCCCCGTCGGGACGTCGGCTAAACAAGGTGCCCCATGCGACTCGCCTTCTCCCTCGTGTCGATACTGGTCTTCGCTATCGCAGCGTTCATGGTGCCGGTTGCCCCCGCTGCGGTGAATGAGTTCAGCGTCGGCTTTGCTGAAGTTGATATCACGCCGACGCTCGGCAAGAAGCCCGTGTACATGGCGGGCTTCGGACACGGTCGCGTTGCCAAGAAGGTCCACGATCCGATCATGGTTCGCGCCGTCGTAATGGACGACGGCGACACAAAAATCGCGATGGTGGCGGTCGATGTCGTCGGCATCTTCCTGCAGAACGTGGAACGTGTGCGGGAGGCGTTGCCGGGGTTCAAGTATGTGCTGGTGTCCGCGACACACAACCACGAAGGGCCGGACACGCTCGGGCTGTGGGGATCGAATCCGCTCAAGTCCGGCATCGACCCCGAATACATGAAGTCGCTCGAAGCGGGTTGCGTCGATGCGGTGAAAGCTGCTGACAAAGCCCGCAAGCCTGCCGTCGCGAAGATCGGCAACGCAGCCGACGCGAGCCTCGTTCACGACAACCGGTTGCCGGTCGTCAAGCACGATGAACTCGTCGCGATTTGCTTCGAGGAACCGAAGTCGGGCAAGGCTGTCGGCGTTCTGGTGCAATGGAACTGTCACCCCGAAGTGCTCGACTCGAAGAACACCGAGATCACCGCTGACTTCCCGTCTTACACGGTCAAGCATCTTCGCGAGTCGCAGGGTTGTCCCGTGGCGTACTTCACGGGCACGGTCGGCGGGCTGATGACCACGCTGAAACTTCCCGTGAAGAGTGCCGACGGCAAGGAACTCGACGACGGCACCTTTGAGAAGTCCGAACGCTACGGTACGCTCATCGGGCAACTCGCCGACAAATCACTGAAGGCTGCGGTGCCCGTGACGCTGACGCCGTTCGACATTCGCACACAGCCGATTCTGGTTCCGGTCGAGAACAGCCTGTATCGCCTTGGCTGGCAGCTCGGCACGCTCGACCGCAACATGTTTCCGTGGGAAGGCAAGGCGACCCCGAAGGAGTTCACGCCGACGAAGGATCTCAGCAAGCCGATCGCGGTGAAGTCGGAGGTTGGCTACCTGAAACTCGGCGATCTCGAAGTCGCAGTGATCCCCGGCGAAATCTACCCGGAACTGGTGTTGGGCAAGGTGCAAGACCCGGTCGATCCCGGAGCAGACTTCCCGGATGCCGCGGTTGAGCCCGCGATCTACGCACAGTTGAAGGGCAAGCATCGAATGCTCATCGGCCTTGGCAATGACGAACTCGGTTACTTCGTTCCGAAGCGGCAATGGGATGTGAAGCCGCCGTTCTGTTACGGGTTGAAGAAGGCGCAGTACGGCGAAGAGAACAGCGTTGGCCCCGAGGCCGCAGGCGTGATCTGCGGTACGTTCAAGGATCTGGTGAACAACAAATAATTTCGCATAGCCGCGAGTCGCACCTAAACAATCGCAGTCACACGCTTCACGATCATCGTCGCATAACACCCACGAGGCAGGTCGAACTTCAGCGTCAGCTTTCGCTTGCCGGGGTTCACGTCATCGGGTTCGTTGGTGTGACCGATGTTCGTGGAACGCACGCAGCCGAGCCGATCACCCTTCGAGAAGAACGGCTTCTCCATTCCCCGAATTCGCAGCTCCGCGAGCGGCAACCCCTCGGCCTTCATCACCTCTTCGACAATGCCAGCCCACGCATCATCGGGGCCAGGCTTCAGACGCGAACTCGGCAGCGGTAGCGCCAACGATTCCCATTCCGCACGCTTCTCCTCGGGCACTCGCACGGGCACCGGCACCTTGCCGAGCTTCAATTCGACCGATGCCAGATTCTCCGCACCGAGCGTGTGCGTGAGCCACGCCGCGAGCATCCGATTCCACAGATAGCTCTGATACGCCGACAGGTACAGCCCCTGAAGTTCGGGTTTCAGCCGCGCCACCGCACCCTTAAAATCCGTGGGATGCGACACAAGGTAATCGACAAGACTCCGAGCATGACCGCGTGGCAGTTTCGCCTTGAGAACCGGCCAGTCGCCCCAATGTGCCTTGAGCGTCGCCTTCTCGCGTTTCGCTTCACGACGGTCGAACTCATACGGGGCCATCAGTGCCAGTTTCAACGCTTCCTCGAAACGGCCCAGCACCATTTCCTTCGCCACGAACGCGGTTGCGTCATCGACCGAGCCGAACCGTTGGTCGTCGAAGTAGTTCGGCACCCCGCAGCGTTCCACTTCGGTAAGAGCGGTTGCGGCCACTGACACCGCGATGTCACTCATCGCCCGCAGCGTGACAGTAAACCGATTCGCGGTGATATCGTGTGCGGAATACGGCTCGGTTCGCTGGCCGAGATGTGTCAGCGTGATTCGCTCGTGCGACAGATTGCGTTTCGGGCCGCGGAAGATCGTCAGGAACTGCGACGTGACCGCGTGGCGATCCTTCAAGCCGCCGTAACCCATGCGGCGGAAGTCGATCTGCCAGCGACGGCGAATCGCGGAAAGTGCGTCCGGCGTCGTCCAGCCGGTTTTGTCGAGGCGGTAGAACGCGAACTCGCCGGAGTCGCCGCCGGTCGCGGCGGTCAACTCCTCGACGCGAAAATCCTCGGGCTGCTGCTTCAGTTTCATTCAGCCATCATACCGGGCGCGATCATTTGCGGGCGGTAGTTGCGTTCGGCTGCGAGGATGGCTTCGTGGCGAGAGCAGGCACCGGCGACGTTCCCGCACGGGTCGGGACGCCTTCATCAAACAGGAACGCCCACTCGGGATCGTGACCGGGAGCGACGTGCGGCCGCGGTTCCGGTGCGTGCTTGTAATCCCAACTGGTCGTCTCGACAATGATCGGCGGACTCACCTTCGCGGCGATCTCGTTCAGCAGTTCAGCGACCATCGCCACCGATTCGTCAGCCGAAATCGACTTCTCCGCCACGGTCAGCATTCGGCAGCCATTCACGGGATCGCGAGCCGGGCAGCGGTGCTCGAACATCACCATCGCGGCAACGGGCACGCCATCCGCAGACACTTTTTCAGCGAGCCGTTGCGCTGTGAGGGCACCGCCTTCGACGCCCACGAACACGAACACCGCGTGCGGCTCGTTCGCCCGGATACACTTGATTTCGTTGGCCATCCAGGTTGCGTGAAGTGCCTGACCGGTGCCGATCTTCGCGAAGCCTTTGCGGTTCAACTGATCGCGGAACGTATCGACCGCCGCCATCTCGACCGGGTTCACGCCGCTGATCGCGAAGACATACACCTGATTCCGCTGGCAACTCAGAGCTTCGCATTCGGGACCGACTTGTCGTGCGAGTCCGTACCCGGTACCGCCGCAACTCATGCAACCCGACCCCGCAAGCAGGATCCCCACGACGCCCGCGATTAACCCGTGTCGCCCGCTCATCGACCGTCCTCCAGCTTTGCCGAACCGTTCTGTCGGTTCAAATCGGCAAAACTCGCAGGATCGCGCCAACCGTTACAGGTTCACATTTCGCGAATCAGCCAAAGCTGCGTGAACAGTTCCGGTCGCGAAATCTGGGGAAGTTGGGGGAACCTCTGACTGCGGGATGGTTCCGGGCGAGATGCACACCCCACGTCCGGAATCAGGCAAAACACGTCCGGAACCAGCATTTCAGCCCCGGAACCAGTTCATCTGTCCGGAAGAAAAACTATCAGAGCATCCGAAGCGGGGGTATTCGGCGGCATATCACATTGGTGTAAATGATCTTGCAGCGATTGCTGAAAACCATGATGAACTTATCGACAAATGAGAGCACCTCCGGAACCGTCACCACTTCGGAAGGAACACTCGCGAGCCAGCCCAGAACGCTGCCCGAGGATACTCCGTAGTCAGCCGTGGGCAAATTGGGCGCAGTTGCCTCTCGATCCATTGCGGAGGCCACCCGACAATGGGAGGAATTTCGGCGAATTCCTCGTGGAATTGCTGGTTTTCACTCGTCTCAACTGAGTCGAAATGAACCGGCATCCGAATTGCTATTGAATACATCCTCGCGAGAATTGCGTCCAAACTCAGCCAGCTCCGCCATTCCCCAACCCACTCGGGTTACGCGGGATAGCTACGCCGTGAGATGGATCATCGAACCTGTGTGGAAGTGGAGTAGCCCATGCCTCGCCGTCTTTCAGTTCGACGCGGCTTCACGCTGATTGAGTTGCTGGTGGTTATCGCCATCATCGCCATTTTGATTGGTTTGCTGTTGCCTGCCGTCCAAAAGGTTCGCGCGGCAGCGGCTCGCACTCAGTGCGCCAACAACATGAAGCAGGTCGCTCTGGCGATCCACACACACCACGACGCGAACAACAAGTTCATCTATTGCCGGATCACGTCGGGGAACATCCAAGGACACATGGGCCAACTTCTGCCGTATTTGGAGCAGGGAAATATCCCCTACGACAGCACAAAATCGTTCGCCGATCCCGCCAACCAAGCGGCGGCGAATACCCCTTTGAAGGTGGCTCGCTGCCCAGCCTCACCGGTCCCTTGGTTGATGAAGTTGCGGAAAGCGAGTTACGGGAATTACTACACCGCGACCGGCGATACAGCGAATCCTGCCGACCCCGGAATCATGACGGGCTACTCAAACGATTACTGGGTGATTCACCTCATCAACTCCCAGTACCCGACGCCAGCGACAGGTTCCAAAGATACTGTTCTCGGGAGTTCCGCGACGACCGATCGACGAATGGTGACCGTGACAGACGGGCTCTCGAACACAATCATCTTGTTTGAGCATGCGGGATACCCCGACCACTACGTCGGCACAACGAGACTGCCGGACACCGACACGACAATGGACCAACCGGGGTGGTGGGGGTCGTGGATTGGAATTTGTTCGTTCACACTGCAGGGGTACGGAACGGTTTCAGGGGTCGATTACACAAATCCGGCGAACTACACAAAGCCGCCACACGTTTCGGGGGCAACGCCCGGCGGTTGGGAGTGTTCGGTGAATTGCAACAATTCTCAGG
>JAIOPV010000208.1 GCA_021413735.1 Planctomycetota bacterium | reverse complement strand
CTCGGTGCTGAACCGAGGAGCGGATTGAAACACACGTGGGTCAACGGCAAGCAGGTCGCGAAGGATGACGTTCTCCTCGGTGCTGAACCGAGGAGCGGATTGAAACATCAAGATGGCGATGTGCCTGGCGAGCCCGTACTGTTCTCCTCGGTGCTGAACCGAGGAGCGGATTGAAACACGATGTCGGGCACCGCGGGGGCGTCAGTGGCAGTGTTCTCCTCGGTGCTGAACCGAGGAGCGGATTGAAACCCGTTCCTGCTCCTCTACCCACGAAAGGTGGTTCACTGTTCTCCTCGGTGCTGAACCGAGGAGCGGATTGAAACATCGTTGTCTCCCGTTCGTGGCTCGTTGTCAGGTTCTCCTCGGTGCTGAACCGAGGAGCGGATTGAAACTGCCGCACTTCGCGGAGGTGGGCGACGGTGACAGGTTCTCCTCGGTGCTGAACCGAGGAGCGGATTGAAACCATTCCAAGGCGTGTCCTCGTTGCGGAGTGAACAGTTCTCCTCGGTGCTGAACCGAGGAGCGGATTGAAACACCCGCACTTCGCCGTAGCGGAGAGCGCCGTTTGGTTCTCCTCGGTGCTGAACCGAGGAGCGGATTGAAACAAGAATGCTTGGCGGTCCTACGTCGGTGGTGGTAGTTCTCCTCGGTGCTGAACCGAGGAGCGGATTGAAACATACCAATCTGGGCACTTGATTTACAGGGCTCAATGCCAAAGTCTGGCACTGCCAGACATGGTGTAGAAACTGTGAGAAATCGTGCTAAAATGTGGAAAGCATGGGAACGCGGTTCGTCGCACGGAATGGACGCAACTCTTGACTTTTACGGTGGTTGAGCGGTAGCAGAGTTTTCGACTGAAAATCGCTAGGTCCCCGGTTCAACCCCGGGACTGCCCACTCGACGGAACCACTTCCTGCTGAAAGCGTTACGCTTACCTCCCGACGGTCGGGAGCGCGGCTTCGGATGCCTGGTTTTTGCGGGAATTCCCGCAATACAAGGGTTATCAGAATGTCACGCCCCCGGAAATCTTTTCCAACCCCCCGCAATCACAAGGGTGCCGCGGTCGTCGATGTCTACCAAGACGGTCGGCGACGTACCGTGACGCTCGGCCCCTGGAATTCTGAGCAGTCGGCAAAGGAATTCGCCCGACTTCTCGCGGAATCCCAGGCTGGTGCCGCTCCGGCGAAGCTCGGCTCACTCGTTACGGTCAATGAGATTCTGCTCGCCTTTCTTGATCACGCCGAGATGCACTACCGCCGAAAGGATAAAACCCTCACGAATGAAGTCAGCCAGTTCAAACAAACTTTCCGACCCTTGCGGGAGTTGTATGGTCACATCCCGGCGAGCGAATTTGGGCCACTGGCTTTGCGAGTGCTTCGCGAGCGAATGATCGACCTCGGCTGGGCCCGGTCGTTGATCAACCAACGGGTTGGACGCGTCAAGAATGTGTTCAAATGGGCCGTGTCCCAGCAACTCGTGCCCGTGTCGGTGTTCCAGGCTCTCGCGACCGTCGCCGGACTCCAGCCAGGTCGAACAAAGGCCCGGGAGACGGAACCTATTCTCCCTATCGCCGAGGAGCATGTCCTCGCCACCCTCCCGTATGTTCAGCCGACAGTGCGGGCGATGATCCTGGTCGAGTTGTTAACAGGTGTCCGTCCGGAAGAGGTGTGCAGCTTGCGGCCGTGCGATCTCGACACCAGTGGGTGTGTGTGGGTGTACCGGCCACCGCAACACAAGACCCGGCACCGGGGCAAGACGAAGGAAGTTGCAATCGGACCAAAAGCTCAGGCTCTGTTGAGCGAGTTTGCCCCCCATGATCCGAACGATTACTACTTCAGCCCACGGCGGGCTGTTGAGCAATTTCATGCCCTACGGGCCGCTAACCGCAAGACGCCGAAATACCCGTCCCACGTCTGCCGGAATGCTTCAAAGCGGAAGAATGTTCCGCAGCGGCGTCCTGGTGCGAAATACCTTGTGACGAGTTACGAGCATGCGGTCGCCCGAGCTGTCAAACGGGCGAACCGTGAGCGAAAGAAGGCGGCGGAGGCGACTGGCCTCAGCACGTTCGAGCCGGTGCCACACTGGCACCCAAACCAACTTCGGCACTCGCGAGGCACTCAGGTGCGCGAGAAGTTTGGCCTGGAGGCGGCACAAGTCATCCTTGGTCATGAACGAGCAGACGTGACGCAGATTTACGCGGAGAAGAATCTGGCATTGGCCAAGGATATTGCCGCGAAGACGGGGTGATGATCGGGGGCGATTGGGGCTGCGGATGTCGCGGCCCCGTCGTCGGAACCAAATGATGGTCCGCCGTGCAAACTCACTTCGGGATATTAGGTGGGAACTTCAAGGTGCGACCAACCGGGAGGGAATGACGATGGAGGTGCTGCTACCATGGGCGCGCACTTTTACGGGGAAGGGTCGTTGGCCCGCGCCTGCTCCGGATGCCGAGGTTTTCCAAGTTACGTTTTCGGAACTCCCGCCTGAGTCGGTCTCGCTTCCTGAACCACTCGTCTCTGTCACGAAGATAGCAATCACCCTCCACGGGAAGTTGCTCAATTGGCTGACAATTGGTGAGATGTTTGCCACAGCCTCGAGTTTGACCTCGAGTTGGACGAGGACCGCCCGATTGAGGGCTTCGCTGGTGGGATGGTGGCCGTTCTTCGCGGTGATTAAGCGAGCGAGGGCCGAGATTCCGAAGGTTGTCAGGTACATGAATCTTGCTCAACCCGAGGTGACTGTGCTTGGGATCACCGCTCCCTCGGCCCACCAAGTGCTTCTCGACCTCACGACAAAGTATTCAGACTTTCTCCTCCAAGAACTTGGGTTCGGATGCCGGACTCCGGGCGGTATCGGCGCAGAGCCAAACACCGAGGCGAATAACCAACTCATTCAGGACTACTTGATCGCGCAAATCGATCAACTCTACTCGAAGTTCCTGCAACTCGATTCTGACTGGGTCTATGAGTTCACTCGGCTTAAAGCGTTGCTCCTTGCCGAAACGAGCGACGCGGCACGCCGCTTCGAGTGGAGCGTCGATGGCAACGAGTATCGGGTGTATCGAGTGAAGGTTCGGTCCGAATATAACCCAAACGGAGCGTCTGTTTATCTCGATGGCGAGCCGAAGACTATCAAGTCGAACGAGTGGAAGGTACTCTCCGCTCTCGCCAAGGTGCGACCCAACGGGTTGTCGAAGGATGAGTTGTATAGCGTGAAGGGGAGTGGAAGGGGAATCCTGTACGATCTCCAAGATAAATGGAAGGACTACGGCGATGTGATTTCCTGGCCAGGAACCCGAGGTAAGGGCGGGTACAAATTACTGTAGAATGATCGACAGCCCCATCACACACATTTAAGTTCAATTCCAAACACTACTTATGAGCAATGTGTGTGACCGATTTTTTGGGTCACACACAATTAAACACACTTACTATCTTTTGATTTACTAAGACCCCCGGTGTATGATTTCGGCGTACCTCACTCAACCCATGAGAGGACTTGCCGATGGTGACACCGCTCCACTCCAAAGCTGAAACCGACCGCATCCTGAGCGAAACGGGAATTACCGTCTCCGAACTCGCGAGCCGCATTCCGGGCACTGGGCTTGGGAGTCGAATTAACACATGCACGGTGACTCGCTGGATTATGCGTGGCGTCCTTGGCCCGGATGGGAACCGCGTGTGCCTTGAGGCAGCGAAGATCGGCGGGAAATGGGTGACTTCGCTTGAAGCGTACGAGCGATTTGTTGCCGCAACCACGAATCATTCTGTGCCGCCGGCGGGGGATGCGATCCCCGCCGATATCTCTCGCTCGCAATGCCATCGCACTCCGACTGAGCGACAGAAGGCGAGCGTGTTGGCTGCAACCGAACTGGCCCGTCGGGGGGCATGAGGCAGATGATCGACGCCCGCCGCACCCGAAGTGCAGCGTCTGGCCGACGCCCGATCAAGGCGACACATCGCCTGCGCAGTCCAAAACGACAACCCTAACGAAGTGAGGTGCAACGACGAGTCTATTGACGCTCTAGGATTTCTAGCAAAAAAGAATCAATATACGTTCGCCACTTTTGGCGAACGCATATTTTCAACAAAGGTCTGGATCACAACTGGCAACCCTCGACGGATAACCACCGCCGAGTTGCCAACGGCGTGCGATCTCTACACGCCACCCTGACTTGCTGCCTGCACGGATGAATCGCAAACAACGCCGCCAAGACCGACAGAAACATCGGGATCATCGCTACCCACTCGCAAGGCGGATTGGGTTCTCATTCATACTCAGCGACCTGGGAGTTCGTTCATGCTCAAGATTGCGAACAAGTACGGCAACTTCGATGTCGCCCATTCGCAGTTGCCAAAGGGCTACACGCTCGTGAAAGGCAAATGCCTCCAGCCACTTGCCCGAAAGCACGGGATCAAGTTTGTGCCAGCCGTTACAGAGTGGATTCGATCCCGCTATCGGAAGTACCCGAGCAAGCCGAAGATCGGCGGGATCGTCGTCACGAACCGGCAAGTCGCGAAGATGCGAGAACTGATCGCCGAGCGAGAGACGCGGCGCAACGATCCGAAGGTCATCGCGGCGAAGCAGCGGGCAGCCAAGCGGCAACAGGTAGCGGCCAACCGGCTCGAAAAGAAACTCAAAAAGCAAGCGGCCCGTATCGGCTACCGGCGCGGGAGCAGATGCGAAGAGTGGCTCCGAAGCGGGATGATCGACGAACGCGAGGCTGAAGTTATCGCTTTCAAGACGCGTTACCGCCACGAGTTCACCGATTACGACTCGCAGTACCAGAGCGCCGACTGGCACGAACTCAAAGCTCAATTGGGATTCGATGAGGCGAAGGAACAAATGCGAGAGATGGCCCGCGAAGCAAGAGTCGAACACCCCATTCCCGATACCTGGGACGATTACCTGAAGAAGTACGGATTCGACTCGCCGGAAGCCCGAGCGATGGCGGCGGTCCTGCGGAATCCAAGGGAATGCCACCCCGTCTGGTTCAAGGCTTGCGAGGTCGGCCTCCGAGGCCGCGATCTTATGAACCTCACCTATGACCGGATCAGGGATGCGAAGGTTAACACCCAACGCGACTGAAGTGGCGAAACAAGTGAAGGCTGCTGTGGGAGCGGTAGCTGGGCATCCGAGCGACGAATGGGGATTAGAGTTATGTCAGCTATAGATACCTCTGGCGATTATGCAAACGCCGTGGTCGCCCTCGCGACCGCCATGCTCTCGGTGTTGGTACCACACAGCACCCCCATCGCCCGCCAGCGACTCGCGGCCGTCACGACAATGATTGCTGACAGTAAATGGTCAGACGCCACGATCTCTGCCCTCGCTCGCAAGTACACCGACTGGCTGGCAATCGCACACTTGCTGCAAGGGTCGATCCCGAGCTTGCAGGCGATGGAACACGCCGACCTGTTTTGTCGCCTGTGCGAAGCGATGTGTCCGGGCATTGGGCGAATCGCTGTCAATACTGGTCACAATGAGTCATCGGCACTCTGCCTGTGGGTCCGTCCCTCCATGCGAAACGATCCACATCTGAACAGTCCCACCCAGGTCCGGCTATGCCCCACACGGTGGAGAGCCTGGGCACAACAAGACTAATTCCCCTACCCAGCGTCGAGGAGGTCGCTGAAAACTGCGCAACTATTAAACATAATATGTATGAGTATAATAGCATGGGTTAATAAGATAATAAGCTAGACGCAATAACTGTATTACTCAAGGAGGGCACAAAATGCCTGCGAATGATGACCGTTCGATCTCCGAAACTGCCATCGCCCATGGCCGAAAGATGGGCCTGGAGCCGAACTCCGAGAAGATCACCGTGAAACAGAAGAAACGAGTTGTACCACCCAATGTTGTCGCTCTGGCTAATGCTATGTGCATTCCAATCGACAAAGATTACTTCAACGAGCTTGCAACAATCGAGTGTGGCCTGCACTCAGGCTACCCAACGTGCTGCATTGCCTTCCACCAGAACGTCATCTGGCCTGCCAGCAGTGACTTCCAAGAGTGGCTGGACGGTGCCGAGCCAACAACAGCCAGCGAAAGCTACTGCCAATACATGGACGCCTTGGCCAAGAGCAAAGTCGTGTACCAGTCGGGATACCTTCCCTGCTGGGCTTGCTTCTTCGCGCAGCGTGTGTTGGTCCCAATCCCCTGTTCATGTGGCAAGAAGAATCGCCTCGAACGCAAAACCGGCAAGCGGGCGTATCCGTTCCGCCACGATGTCACGCCGGGCTGCGTTGTGTTCAACGGTGCCGAACGTGCCGACCCAGACGCGACCACACCAAAGGAACCCACAGCATGAATATCGTGTGGCCCCTCATCCTGACGCTCACGCCGGCGACATGAGCGATCTGGTGTCGATCCTCTACGGCACCTTCTCGACGCTCCGCGACGAGTACGGCGACCCCGTCACGCTTACCCGTCGCCAGGAACTGCGCGTGCGGCGGTGGTGCCGGCTGCTGCACGCCGCGAATGGGCTGATCGACTCCGACCCGCTGATCGAAGACCAGGTGCGGCGGCTGGCGGCCGTGTTCGAGCAGCACAATGCTAAGTGGTTGCGCGACCTGGTGCTGTGCCGCACTGGCACAAAGTACCCGGCATGATCGAGCGACACGGCCGGCAATGTGTCGGCCGGAAAGATTTACCATGCACTCAAGGAGTTATGAATGTTCGCTGTTTTAGCTCACTACGGCTCTGATGGTCAGACTGAGTACATGACATGTGGAATCCAAGACAAAGGCATCAAGAGCGGCGGCAGGCTCATCGCGTCGAAGGTCTTCGTTGTCGGCGATTACGCTGATGAGGCAGCGATAGCGGAGGCGATAGTGTCCTGGGCAATCCGCTGCCACAACGCCGAGTATGTCCGGATAGTAAATGATCTGTTTCCGCCGGACTACCGAGAGGATGGAGTGTCGAGGATCACTGTCGTGGATTGATGACACCCCGGACACCCGGCACCCCGTGCCGGGTTTTTCATCCCCAGAGTGTTCGACATGCCCGTGGTAGCGAAAGGACAAACCCAATGAACGCCACCTAGCCTCCATCCTGACGCTCACGGCCGGCGACATGATCGCCATTCCCCTCATCCTCCGTGACGGCTTTGGCGAGCCGATCCCGCTCACGGACGCCCAGCAACTCCGCGTGCGTTGGTGGAGCCTGATGCTGGTGTGGGCATCGAACGGACTGCTCGACACCGATCCCCGGATCGAAGCCCAGCCGCGACGGCTGGCGGCCGCGTTCGCGGAGCATGATGTCGAGTGGCTGTGTGAATTGGTGCAGTGTGCGACCGGCACCAAGTACCCCGCGTGACCTATGCCACACACCTAAACTTGAAGTACATATGCCGGATGTCACATGCCCGTATTGCGACACCCCGACGACACTGCCCGACCCCTGGCACCATGCCGGCTTCACTTGCGCGCATAGCCGGGCCACGGTGGCTCTCGCTCAACCGCCCATTTGCGGCCAGTGGAATTCGATGTGAGTGATGAGCCAGCCCGCGACAGGCCGTCAGGCTACCGTGCTTCCTGCTCCAATGCCGGGCACCGAACCAGTGCGTTCATGACGAAGCTCGGCAGGAGTATGGGATGCGTCGCGGAATGAGGTTGCACGATCCTGCTCGCGGTCGCCGGGCTTGCGGCTCTCGACTCGTCAAGCCGCAAGCCAGCCGAACCGGCTCCGGCTCGGCCCTTCGCCGAGCCGCCACCGAAGCGGGCCGTCTCCTGACGAACCCAGCCCGCGAGCTGAGAAGGAACGGATAACACGCAGACCCGGCTGCCGTGATGTTCGCGGCAGCCCATCCCATAGGAGTTAGTTCGATGCCCAAGAAGCAAACCACCAAGCCGACTGAGACGACACCGATGGCAAAGCGAAAGCCGAATAAAAAGCTCGCTCAAGAGGCCAGCTATTACATCCACCAGCTACTCGCTGGCCTCCAAAAGTATGCAGCCGATCCAAGCAAGTGTGTCGAGATTATGCTGCACGACGATAGAGATCGTGCCGGACTGCGAGGCCTCTTCAATAAGTGGGACGATGAAGAGTATGAACAGTCAGAAGAATACAAGTCTTATGAGCGAGACCGGGATAAGCAGAGCCGAGAAGAGTGGGAAGTTGCTCACCCCGGCCAGTCATACGACGAGCATCTCGCTCGCTTCCGGAAAGAGTTGGATGAGCGGTGCAAGAAGCTCGACTTCAAGAAACTGTTCGGCAAGTGAGCTTCACGCTGAGCGGCTGAGTAACACGGCCGGCAACGTGTCGGCCGTCAAGATTTTCACCATGAACTCAAGGAGATCGCACAAATAAAAAAGGCAACAACCGGGTGGGGATATTATTGCTGCCTGTGTGGGGACAGACTACGCGAAGGACAGGTGGACCAGGACACGGGGTATCCAGGGCCACACCAGCAATCCGCCTGCCCGAGCCACACCGACGAAGAGCATCAGGCGTTCTGCTGTGGTGAGACAGAGGCGTATTGCTCGGACTGTGGGGGCATGGCGGCCGACCTGGACGCCCACGAGTGCAAGCCGACGTGACAGCCCAGACCACGACACCCGGCACCTGCCGGGTGTCGTGGTCTCGAAGTGTTCGCGCAGTTTCCCCACTTTCACGCACTCTTCACACTTGGGCAGCGCTCTCCCACCCATTCCGCGAAAACTTCCCGTCGGTCAGTTGGCACCACGGCCGGCCGTCGTCGTAGTATCCTCCGCCGAGTCGCTATCTGCGACTCTCAAACACGGAGAGAAGCATCATGATGAACCCGTACACAACTGAAACGGCTGCGGAATTGGTCGGGGCAACCCGTCGCGAAATTTGGAGTTGGATTCGTCGCGGATGGGTGTGTCCAGCAGTGGTCGTAGGCCGCACGTTCGGCTTCGACGAAGCCAACATCGCCACCCTGGAGCGGTGCAAGCAGGCCGTGGACGCGAAGCGGGAGGCGGCCCAGATCATTCGCCAGCTCCTGAACGCGAACTCCCACCCGACGGCACAGGTGTGAAAACGAAACGACGCGGCCGGCAGCCCTTACCAGGTGGCTGCCGGCCGCGTCGAACGCCAACAACGTTTACATCAGGCTGACGGCCCACCCACCACGGCTACCCGTCAGCCTTACTCAAACAAACTCACAGTGCGACATCATGGACGCTCTCGCGAAATTAGGCAAGACAATCGCTCGGACCAAGAAGGAGCTGGAGAAGCGGCCGGAGCGCCCCGTTCCGCTCAAGGTGAACCCGAGCAACATCCCGCTAGAGTTGCAACGGGTCCCTCACTGGATGGTTTGGAGCTATGAGTGGAGGGCTAAGAACAAGAAAAAACCCCAGGGTCCAGGCCAGTGGACTAAAGTCCCAAAGCAGGCACGCGGTTGGCATTTGCCGGACAAACCGAGCAACGGCAAATCAACCGACCCGGCCTACTGGACCACTTTGGGGAACGCGGTTTTTTACCACTTTGAACACGGTGGCGTTGACGGACTAGGCTTTGTCGCCACTGCGGAAACCAATCTCTTCGGTGTTGACCTCGACCACTGCCGCGACCGTGGCACGGGGGTGATTGAGGATTGGGCGCGCGCAATCATTGACCAACTGGACACCTACACCGAGGTTTCCCCCAGCGGGACCGGGATCAGAATGTTCTTGCGGGGGCAGAAGCCCGACGGCCGCAAGAAAAAGGGCAACGTCGAGATGTACAACTGGGGGCGGTTTCTCACCGTCACCGGTCAGCATGTCTCCGGCACGCCGGAGACGGTAACCGAGCGGCCGGAGGCAGTGCTGCGGTTTCGCGACCAGTACCTTCCTCCGGACGTGCTTCCGCCCAAGAAGCGGTCACGGGTGACGACGCCGGGCATCGACCTGGAACCGGAACCCATCGCTGACGGCGACACCACGCCAGATCGCACAGGCCCCGTACTTCTTCATCCGCTCGGTCCACTCGGCGCTACTCGCCTCGGTCGGCGTGACGCTACTGGCGGCGGCGACCACAGCCGGGCGGATTCGGCACGCACAACGAACGACAAAACGACTTGGTCCGACGTGTCCCGCCAGATCAAGGCGCGACTCCTCTCCGACACCTACGTCGCTCACTACGCCGCAATGGGGTTGATTTTCCACCCAACTCCGAGGGCGAATCCATCTGGGTACGTCCAGTGTTGGGATGCGGCGAAACGAAAATACAAATCCGACGGTATCCACACCAAGACTGGCTACTGGAAAGACTTCAACGGCAATATCGGCGTCAGTTTTCTTGAATATTATGCCCGCTACCACGGGGTTGGCGACTGGAAAGGTGCCCAGCGACATCTCGCCCAGGCGTTTGGTATTCCGATCCCCGGCGGCTACGACTGGGTTGCCACGTCTCGCCCACTACCCAGCCCGACAGCCGAACCCAAGCGTAAGCCAATCAAGCAAAAGGCCAGCGACTACTCGGAATTCGTGCCCAAGCTGGTGGCCCACGCCATCGCCAACGGTGCCCACGCCTGGCTTGCCGAAAACATCCACGTCGGCAAATTCGCCCTACGAAAAATCAACATCGGCACATGGGACCAAGACGACCAGAGCTACTTCGTTCGTTGGGGTGCGGACCCTTGCACGATTTGGCCAGAGTACCACCTGATTGAGGGGAAGCTGGTTCCGGTCTCGTTCATCCGGCGATCCAAAACCATCCCCGGCGATGACGGGAAAAGGATCATCGCTGGTGGCGTGCGCGGCATGACTATCGCCAACGGGTGGATCAAGCGTGCGAACAAAACAGGCCGTCTGCTCATCACGGACGGCGGATCAGACACAGCAGCCGCCACGACGATGGGACTTGCGGCCATCGGCTCGCCACAGTCCGGCAGCGCGGTGGTGCGTGACCACGTCGTGCCGATGATCCTGGCGGCCATCCGCACCAAGAAGCTGCGGGCCGACATCACGATTTTCGTCACTCAGGACGTGAACCACGACGGCACCCACGATGAGGGCACGGCGACCATCTGTCAGTGGATCGCGGACGCCATCGGCCGACCATGCTGGCGAAGGCTGTGCCCGTCGATCAGCGAGAATGGCGGCGATTTCGCCAAGGACGTGCGGACATGGCTCGCGGCGAAACTGCCCAACGCTCATGAGATCGCGGAGGGCGACGCCGATGCCCTGGGCATCCAGTTCCTCGAAGAGACAATCGGGTATCCGGATGTGAGCTGGCCGAGGTCGCGGGTGTTTCACCCGGCGGCACCCGTGGTGGTGGAAGTGGTCGCCGAGCAACCGAAGCCGGCGACCGCCCCCCCGGCGGCGGTGGAAGTGGACGAACCGGCGATTGGCCCGGCGAAGTTCGACGACCTGGTTGAGAAACCGAAGCCGGCAGCCACTCCCCCGCTGGCGGCGGACGTGGCTCCCCCGGCGGCCGTTGAGCCGGCCGCCGAACCCATCCCAGCCGTTGAGCCGCCGACCGAAAGGCGTCAGTATCCCTCTAGTCTTGTATTAAGAGAGAGGGATGCTGACGCCTCCCCCGTCGCGGTGGCGTCCCCCCGGGTCTTCACACCAGGTTGCGACGAGTGGAGCAGCACCACGCTCTACCGTCTCCGTGGGCTTTCTCGGGTGCCCTGCCCACGCGAGGGACATAAGTCATGTTCGCACAGACGTGATAGTGCGGTTGGAATCGGGATCAAGACGACCTGCATGGGCTGGAGGTGTCACGCCTGCCTGCCACGTCGTCGGCTCCGATGGGCTACACACGTCCGGCATATCTTCAGTGGCCACGTCACGGCTATCGGCGAGTTGTACGTCTGGCGCGGCCTGCTTGCCGACTTCAACCGGGCGGGGCGTAAATGGATTTACAAGCAAGACGGCCGCTACATCCGGATGGAGCTGCCAGGGGGCAAAGCCCTGGTGGTCTCGACAGTCTCGCACAAGGGCGCAAAGCCGATCACGGCCGAGGCTGCCGACCGCGTCATGGTGCGACTCATCGCGGGCTACAAGCCCCCGGCGGGCACGGGGAAGGTAATGCCACTTCAGGCGTCGGACGACTGGGGACTGCATGAACGCGGGTCGGGCCAATACTACGTTGTGTGCGATTTTCGCGAACCAAAGCGAGCGTATGGTGTGATGCGTCAGATGGGCGTCGAAGTGGACGAAGGCGACAAGTTCGCCCCCTACAAATTCCCCGAATTCTGGAACCACGATGATTGCGAATGGTGCCAGAAGTGGGCGGCGACGGGTGATCCTCCGCCGGGCTTCAAAAGGGGTGAGCGTGTCCAAGACTATGACGCCGCTTTCAAGGAACTCCTGGTCATGGCTGAAGCGACGCCAGGGTCGTTCGAGGATGGCGACTGGGGCGATTGAAAATTTTCAGGTGAACACTTTCCCCGAGCCAGCGTTTCTCACTGTGGACAAGACAACCACAGTGAGGAACGCCACCATGAAAGCACTCAATCGGCCAACGCCCACCACGACGACCCTGACGCCCGCCAGCGACGGCAGCATCGTTGACGTTGGCCTGTTGGTCAATGACATCGGCGAGTTGTCGCCCGAGCGGATTTGGCGAGTGTACACAGAGTGGCTGTGCGGCTGGCGAGTCCCCCGAATTGCGAAATTTTATGGACTGTCGGATTCGTTTGCTCTGTGGCTGACACGCGGTTGGGAACGTGGAACGGTGGCACGCCCCAGCCCTGAAATTGGCGGTATCCGGCGTTCTGCAGCCGTTAGTGCATAAACGGGCACTATCCGAAGTCGCGCACTCAACGTGTGCCAAGCCGTTTCCGGGAACGATGTGGCCGGTGCAAGGGAGGTGGTCATGGAGCCGTGGTCGCCGCAGAAGTGAGCGGGGCGAAACCCACTCAATGGGGCCTGAGTGGGTTTCGGCGTTCCTGAGCCTTGCGGCCGGTTGTGGTCGGCGGCGGCCGGCGTGAGGGCCTAAAAACGGTTGTTTGACGGGTCTCCCCGCCCTAATTGCCAAACTGACCAGGGTCGTGCAACTTCCACCGCGTTGCACTGTGACTCCTTGCCCTGCCGCGTCCAATACCGGCAAAACCCCGTCGCACCATCAGAATAAGAGCGCCCATGCACCCGGTCTCGACATTCTGAATCGAACACTCCGCCCCGACGAGCGTTTCTCATGTCACCGCTGGCGACGATCATCGCCGCCGCGATCCTGGAGATGTGAACATGGTTGATTATGTTGGGGTGGCAGAAGCCGCCCGAATCGTTGGCGAACGCAGCCGGCGTGTCAGCGACGGCTTCCACAAGGGCTGGTTCGATGACACAAAATGTCCGCTTATTGCAGGCCGGCGGGTGATCCCATTCGGATACCTTCACGCAATGGCCATGATCCTGCGGGATCGTAGTCGCAATCAATCACCGGCCCGCTGACCAGCCCAACGCGACGACTCGACCCCGTGCATGGGACTTCCACGCACGGGGTCAAACACATCACCAGTCTAAAAATCTACCCGAAACTGCACCGCCTCTTCACGCCGCCGCGACCGCCTCGAATGGAATCGTCTCCGGAACCGCCTCCACCACGCTATCGGAAGTCGGGGGCTTCGGAACGGCAGGGGGCGAACCTGCCACGACGAACCGAGTCGCGGTCGAGGTCCTTCCCTTGAGCGTCTTGGTGAGGTTGAAGTAGGTGGCCCGACACCCGTGACCTTGCGTCACGAACGCCTTGGCACGAGCCTCCTCGTTCTTGAACGAAGTGTCGCGCTTCAGTAGCACGACAGCGGCAACACGGGTGGGCATCGCCCAGCGGCTCAAGGTCATCTCGCGCCAGTCCAACCCACCCTGCTTGAACTGCGCCGCCGCCGTGTATGTTCGGTACGAGTGTGGTCCGTCGAGCAGGCCAAGGTTCTCGCCAATGAAGTCGTGAACTTCCTGGTCCCAGAACCACGACGCTGCCGTGCGATGCACCTCCAGTGCGTCGGGCTGGAAGTTCACGACGAACCCACGGTCCTCGATGGCCGCGACGTTCACCGAAGTCGTCCGCCACTCGTTCGCGATCAAGCACACGACACTCGTTGTCGGGAACGATTTCGGGATTTCGTCACGCTCAAGGGTCTTCGCGTCGGTGTGCCAGCCGACGGTTTTGAGCAAATCAGTCTGGCAAAGCCCCTTCAGCAGGCGGACGGCCGCTCGGTCGCTGTAGAGCGAGTCCACGTCGTCGATCACGAGGGGCTTGTTTCGATGCTCGTAAGTCGCGCAGTAAAGCCCGAAGGCGGAAGCGTTGCCGCTGATCCACCCCGCCGTCGGTTCCGGAAGGGCACGACTGACCGCTCGGCTCTTTCCGACGCCGGGCGTGCCGAGCAGGATCAGGAGGGGCAGGTGGCCCTTCGCGAACGCATTCAGCAAGCGATCAAGTTCGTCGTAAGTCGTGACAAGAACGGCGTGATCGGGGGAGCGGGTGGACTTTGACATCGGTGACTCACGGGTGTGGATGTGACGGTTTGCGAAGTTCGCAACCGCCGTTGTTTTCACACCTTGAGAAACGCCCGAAAATCGAGAGTGTTCAGTCACGATCTGGAATAAAACTTAATCCGTATAGCGAGTGATCCTGCCCACCCGCCCGTTCTCTTGCCGAACCACGAACCACGCCTTCGGGCCACCATTCCGGAAATTGATAACCTTCGGGTCGAACTTCATAGCGCGGCCGTCTCGACGGACTCCGATCACCCAGCCCTCGGCGAAGGTGTCCTCGATCTCCGTCCGAGACACTCGGCTCGGCCCCTGCGTCGCCTCGAATAAATCGAACTGTTCTTTCCCGAATCCGGCAGTGGTGCTGGCGACTGCCAACCAATTGCGAGGAGAGATGACCGGGTATGCTTCGGGTGGCTCGAACAAGAACACGAAGTCGAGGCCTGGTGGCCCCCCCGGAAGCCGCCCACGAACGGGGGGAACTGGTACACGAGAGGGTCAATCAAGAGAGAGTCGAGTGTCAAAAGCGAGTTGAGGTGCCAGTTTTGCAAGTACTACCTTTCACCTGCACTGTCGCGAAGTTAGCGGCGACACTGAAAGCCGAACTCGCGGCGGCGGTGACGGCACAGTGGGTCACGCAACTGGATGGGCAGAACGCGGTCGCCGGCGTGAGTGGGAGCGTGAGTGTGTGACCGCCCTATTTCACACATCACGAGTGGTGCGATAGTTAAGTGTCGAGCGATTCGTCCCATTCTGCCCCCATCACCCACGATAGCGCGGATAGTTTCCCGCTCAGAAGACCCCACTCGAAATCATTCCAACCGAGATTCTTTCTGCCGTACTTTTTCTCGATTCGCTTCGCAGCTTTCTTGCCAATTTCCACACCTGCCATTTGTTCCGGAGATAACTTGTCTTCTCCGGTTTCGATCCGGTGGAGTGTGTTCTGGTGGCGGTTCCACCAGACCTTGTCCCAAAACTCGCTATAGGTTTCGTGGATGATCTTGTCGTTCCGCCGCAAGAGCATCGGCCACGTTTCGCCGGGTAACTCGTCGCTCGGAATCCACTCTACTTTGTCGCCATCTTCCGTGTACCCAATTGGGTGACCGTTCGGCCCGATTTCTCCCGGCTGCACTGGGTCGGAAGTTGTAGTTAATTTCGGTCCCAATCCGAGAACCTCATCCCGGTATTTCTGGAAGACCTTCGGCGTGATCTTGTGCTGCTTGTGGGAGCGGATGAGTTCAGTGATCCTGGTCGCTTCGTGAATCGGATCGCCTGGCCTTCCGGGTCCATCGGGTTCATCTTCGGATGCCGCATCCGACCTCATTTTGCGGACGACGGCCATCAGATCGCGGAGCAACTTGTTCCGCAGGTCGTCCAAGCTGCTGAAGTCACCAACAAGGGCCGTCTTGAAAGTGGCTTTCTTAAATTCCGTGAGTTTAGCAAATTGGGCCATGTCGATTTTGCTCGGGTCGATGGGACGTTTCGATAGATAGAGCAAGGTGGGTTTGTTGGCGGCTATGAATTGGTTGATCTCTTCAACCGTCCCAGACTCAGCAACGCCTGTGTCGGTACCCAGCTTGGTCCAAAACAAGCCGACAGCGATGTCACTGTCTTTGACCATCTGCTCGTTTATCGCTTGCTGCGGCCTGATTCCCGCTCGCGGGGTGGCGTGAGTTTCCCACTTGATCGGGAGTAAGACAACACGCTCGGCTGCGGCGTGTTGGATGTTCCACTCGTTCACAGCGTCTGTCGCAGCCTGTCGTTCTTCGGGCACGTCGGAAGGGGAGCCGATCATCACGCGATAGGTTTGGGCGGTGAATGGCATGGGCTTTCTCACAAGTCGGGTCGAAGTTCTTCACTCCTGTGCCTCCATTTTATCAGGCGCAGCCGTTTCGACCGAAGCCGAACCTTCTCTCATGCCACCTTGTCTGATTGAGGTGCCCTTCAACAAAGAGGCTCCGTTCGCTGCTTCGTGACCTCGATGTGAACGATACCTAACCCCCAGGCGTAACGCCCGGTTGAACGCCGTAAAGACGGTTCGACATCATCGTCGGTGCGGAGGTGGTGCAACACCGCAGCGGCGACCACGACATCGAACCGCCCTTCGCCGAGTTCGACCTCCCGGATATCACCCTGAATCGCCGTGACCGTTCCGGTGGTGGCCCGACCCACCCGCTCGGTCGCCCGGTCGAGCATCGGGCGACTCAGGTCGATCAGCGTCACGTCGATGCCGGGTAGGGATTCGAGCAGCTTGAGGGTGTAGTTCCCCGCGCCGCAGCCCACGTCCAGAACGTGGCGGGCGTGGGGCGTCGTCGCGGCTGCGGCCAGGGCGACGAGCGTCATCGCCAGCGGCGCATCGACCGTCGCCGACTGCCCGGTTTCGAGGTTAGAGAATCGCTCAACGTCGGCATCGAATCGTTACCGGATTTCATCGACTGTCGATTTCATCGTGTGCCCCAGTGCGACCTTGCCACAGGCATTGCTGCCCCCGATATGTGCCCGTCCTCCGACCAGCGAGTAGTTTACCGTTGCGGGACATCGCCGCACCACGAGCGGGTGTTACTCGCCTGGGTGATCCAGTTGCCGATCACTGTGATGAATGGCGAGTAAAGGAACAACGAACGTGATCCGCCCCGAAATCTCTGCCGTGCGTGTCGCCGTGGTGCAAACGGCTCCGTTCCTGTTCGACACCCCGAAGACGCTCCAGAAGCTCGCCGACCTCGCCGCCGACGCCACACGGAAGGGGGCCGAACTCGTCGTCTTCCCGGAGGCGTTCGTCGGGGGCTACCCGAAGTGGCACGACTTCGGAGTCAGCGTCGGCATTCGCACGCCCGAAGGTCGGGACGAGTTTCGCCGCTACTTCGAGAGTGCCATCGAAATACCAGGGCCGGGGTGCGAGTTCATCGGTGCTGTTGCCAAGGACCACGGCATTCATCTCATGGTTGGTGTGGTCGAGCGAGAGGGCGGGACGCTGTACTGCTCATCGGTGTTGTTCGGGCCGGATGGCGCGTTGCTCGGCAAGCACCGCAAGCTGATGCCGACGGCGATGGAGCGAGTGATCTGGGGCAGTGGCGACGGTTCCACGATTCCGGTCGTGCCCACGAAGCTCGGCAGGATCGGGTCGGTGATCTGCTGGGAAAACTACATGCCCCTGCTGCGGACGGCGATGTACGCGAAGGGCGTCGAGTTGTACTGTGCCGTCACCGTGGACGACCGGGAAACGTGGGTTCCGACCGTACGACACATCGCCCTCGAAGGCCGCTGCTTCGTGCTGTCGGCTTGCCAGTTCTTGCGTCGGGCCGACCTTCCGCTCGGCTATCCCACCGACCATTTTCCCATCTCGCAGGACATGCTGATTCGGGGCGGCAGTTGCGTTGTCGGGCCACTGGGTCAACTTCTGGCCGGTCCGGTGTATGGAGAGGAGTGCGTCCTGGTCGCCGACTTGGACCGGGCCGACCTTGTGAGGGCGAAGTTCGACTTCGATGTGGTGGGGCACTATGCTCGGCCAGACGTGTTCCGGCTTGAAGTCAACGAACGCCCGATGAGGCCAGTGGTGTTCACGTCCGCTCACGAAACGGGAGAGTGAAAGATGGAACCGCGAGTCAGCCTAATCACACTCGGCGTCCAAGACCTCGCACGGTCGCTTCAGTTTTACCGCGATGGACTCGGCCTTCCGACCACCTGGGGAACGGACAAGGGCGTGGTGTTCTTCCAGACGCAAGGGGTTTGCCTCGCCCTGTATCCGATGAACGAGTTAACCAAGGACGTGGGCGTGGAGAATCAGGGCGAACCGGGTCAATTTAACGGAATCACGCTCGCTCACAACGTTCGGCAACGTGAGGATGTGGACCGAGTTCTCCGACAGGCGGAAGCTGCCGGAGCGAAGATTGTGAAGCCTGCGCAAGACACGTTTTGGGGCGGCTACGGAGGTTACTTCTCCGATCCGGATGGCTACGTTTGGGAAGTCGCATGGGGTGCGTTCGAGTTCCGTGACGATGGCAGTTTGATTATTCCTTGAGGTACGGGGTACTTCTGGCTACCCTCGGCGGCTACGCAATGGGCGTCAGTGAACTGCATTCCTTGCGATGGCGAGTTCGTCGCTGGCTCGGGTGTTCTCTCCACCGGAGAATCAGCCGTCCTCGCGAAAACAGACCCGAAACCCGATCCCGTAGTCGCGATTGCTCGGACCGCTGCCGTAGCGATAGGCAGCGAGGCAGTATTCCGGAAGGCTGTGCCACGAACCACCACGGAAAACGCGGCTGTTGTTTTGATTGTTCGTGTTAACGGGGTCTGTCGCCGGCGACTTGCCGTAGTAACCGACCTCGAAACCATCCTGGCACCACTCCGACACGTTCCCATGCATGTCCTTCAGTCCCCAGAGGTTCCCATCCAAGCCGCCAACGGGTTGCGTCTTCCCGCTCGCATTCCCCTTGTACCAACCCACTTTCTTGAGGCCATCCTCTCCATCGCCTGAGTGATACTCGGCCTTCGTTCCCCCTCGGCACGCATATTCCCACTCTGCCTCCGACGGCAACCGCACCGGCTTGCGAGTCGCCGCTGCGAGTTCCTTGCAGAACTCATCGGCTTCGGTTGGCGAAACCTGCTCCACCGGCAGATTGTCGCCCTTGAATCCGCTCGGATCGGGGCGGGCTTTCATAATCGCTCGCCACTGCGCCTGTGTACATTCCATCTCAGACATCCAGAATCCCTTGCTGATCGCGATTTCCCGAGGCGGGTCGCCCCTCGTGAACTTCCCAGGCGGTATCCAACGAAATTGCATCTCCACCGCCGGGTTGCCGTACTTCAGAACAAACAAGTCGCCGGCTGCCGGTGGTTTGTCCTTTGGTTGTGGCGTGGGCGGTTGCGGCTCTTCCTTCACGACATCGGCGGGTTTCATGTCCATCTGCGACACAACGAACCACACCACACCCGCGACCGCCAGTAGAACCCCAGCAGCCGATGCCCACATTGAGAAACCGCCACGCGACTTCGCGAGTTCATCAACGGCGTCAGGTTCCTGGACCGCTTCCGCATCGCGTATCGTTACCTCGGTCGTGTCGAGTTCGGGGATGACACGAACTGAGTTCACCAGCCCGGATTCAATTGCTCGCATTTCTTCCGCTGCGAACTCGGCAGTCGGAGGGCGAGTTGCTGGGTCTTTCGCGAGAAGCCTCATCACAAAGTCGGACAACGCTTGTGGAACGGCTGGGTTTAGAGTGCTGGGCGGCGGTGGATTATCGAGAGCGAGAGCGGTAAGAATGGCAAGCGTGGTCAACCCCCGGAAGGGGAGTTCGCCTGTCGTCATCTGGTAAAGCATCACACCGAGGCTGAACAAATCTGTGCGTCCGTCTACGGGCAAGCCGCGACCTTGCTCGGGACTCATGTACGCAGGCGTGCCGACGACACCTCCTTCTTGCGTGATTGGTCCATCCGTGCCTTCTGCATCGGAAACGATCCGTGCGAGTCCGAAGTCCAGCAATTTGACGCGGTGTTTCTTCCCTTCCAACCACACGTTCGCGGGCTTGATATCCCGGTGAACCAAACCCTTCTCATGGGCCGCAGCAAGCCCCTCGGCCACCTCGCGTCCGATGCGAATGACATCGCCTAGTGGCGGTCGTGGATTCGCTACCAAGGCAGCTTGGAGCGTCGTGCCTTTCAACAGGGGCATGACCAGGTAGGGCAAACCGTCGTGATCGGAAACCTGAAAGATGGCGGCAACGTGATCGTGTTCAACTTTCGCCTGTGCGCGGGCCTCACGAACGAACCGTGCCTTCGCTTGCGGATTCGCAGCGAACTGCGGGAGCATGACTTTGAGTGCGACTTCACGTTTCAAGCGTGGGTCTTCGGCACGGTACACGACGCCCATCCCGCCACGGCCCAGTTCCCCGAGTAGGGCGTACTCCCCGAGGTGAGTGAGAGCGGGTACCGCCATCACTGGATCGCCGGAGGTGTCTATGCCGCTCAGTGTCGCAGGGAAAATCGAAGATGGCGCGACGGTTCGCGTTTGCAAAGGGTCCGGCTGCGGTTCTTCCATCGCGACGCTCCAGCACGGAATGGCATGGGAGAATTGTATCGCAGACGCGCGTTTTTGCCGGTCAAGTACCACTGTTGCCGGACGCCGAGGCCAAGAAGTCTTCGGCCAAAATCTACAAGATGTTCTTGGCGTACCTGAAGGCCGAAGACTTCCCCGGTGCGGACGTGGCCCGCAAGTTCCTCCAGATGGGCTGGACCCGTGCGAGGCGGTACGCCAACCACAAGGGCGGGCGGAAGTACGACAAGAAGACCGGTAAGCAGTTGCCCAGGACTGAAGATGCCGAGAAGGCGGCAGCGGCGGTGGTGTTCTACGAAAGGTATGTCACCGCCCGGCAACACGCTGAGTACGTCAGGCAGAAGAAGCTGCATCAAGAGAGGCACGAAAGCCAATGACCTGGATCGACTGGTATGACTCGCTGTCGAAGCCGTCGTGGACCCCCGCCCATTACACGATCAGCCTGATCTGGATGATTCTTTACCCGATCATCCTCGTCAGCTTCGGGTTCGTCTTCGTGCAGTCGTTCCGCAGGACGGTGCCCCGGCGGGTGGCGGTCCCGTTCGCCATCAACCTCGTCGCCAACCTGCTGTTCATGCCGCTCTTCGCCGGATTGCGGAACGTGCCTCTGGCGGCAGCGGACATCGTGGTCGTGTGGGCCACGCTCGTCTGGTGCGTGGTCGCCGTCTGGCCTCACTATAGTTCTACTGTATCCCTAGATTCGTAGTTCGTTCTTCAATGCAGGCAACAGTTTACGCGAGCGATGAAAATAGAGTCGTGCTTTCTCGTTCCGTTCCAGCCACCGCGTGCTGCGACGACAACTCACTTCCGGATCGTTGACC
>JAIOPV010000186.1 GCA_021413735.1 Planctomycetota bacterium | reverse complement strand
GGTGACGAGCTTCCGCTCCACCACGAGTTCGCTGAGCCGCGATTCGAGCGTCCGCATGTCCTCGTAGATGGACTCGAGTTGTGCTTCATCGAGGTGCCCGAGATCGACGAGCTTCTGCCCGAGTTGTCGGGTGTTGCTGTCGATGTGGACGTGTTTGCCCTTGGTGGCCTTCTTCGCGGGCGGCGGCGCAGCGGGCTGTTTCGCGACCGGTTTCGCAACCGGAACCGGGGGTTTGCCGCCGGTCGCGGGTGTGGTTGGCTTCGCCGTCGGCACCCCTGGCTTCGCGGCGTTCGGGTTCGCTGGAGTCGTTGGCTTCGCAGCGTTTGGATTCGCTGGCACGCCTAGCTTCGCAGCGTTCGGATTCGCTGGGTTCGTCGGCTTCGCAACCGGAACCGGCGGCTTTGCACCCGCTGCCGGCGGATTGGTTGCAGGCTTTGGCGATTGCTGACCCGCGTTCGGGGTCGCACCCGGAATCGCGGGCTTCTTCGGCGGCAGGTTCTTATCGTTCGGAGGAATCGAGGACATTGGAAGTTACCTTGTTCGATCGGAGGATTGTTGGAAGTTGGTTGTTGTTCGCTGCCTGTCGGTGGTTGGGTGTCTTGTCTTCCAACAATCCACAACCTTCCACCCACGGCCAACCAAAGTCAATCGTCGTCGTCTTCTTCCTCATCGTCGTCATCCGCTTCCTCTTCCTCCTCGCCTTCCTCGTCGTCCTCGTCGTCCAGTCCGCGTTCCGCCTGAGCAATCTTGGTCGCCAGTTCCGTCGGCTTACTCGACTTCAACAGCACCTCTTCCTTTTCGCAGAGGTCTTCCTTCCACAAGCGGAACAGCATATCGTCGAGCAGGAACATGCCGTTCTTTCGGCCGGTCTGGATGCTCGAGTCGATGCGGTACGTCTTGTTTTCGCGGATCAGGTTTCGGATGGCCGGCGTGACGACCATCATCTCGTAAGCGGCGATCAGCCCTTCCGGCTTCTTCGGCAGCAGAGCTTGCGACAGCACGCCGATCAGCGAACCGGAAAGCTGCGTGCGAATCTGGTCCTGCTCGTCCTGCGGGAACACGGTGATGATTCGGTCAACGGTCGAAGCAGCACCCGACGTGTGAAGGGTACCGAACACCAAGTGCCCGGTTTCGGCGGCTTCGAGTGCGGCGCGAATCGTTTCGAGGTCTCGCATTTCACCGACGAGGATGCAGTCGGGGTCCATACGCAGAGCACGACGAATGCCTTCCTTGAAGTCCGGCGTGTCGATGCCAATCTCACGCTGGTTGATCGTCGACTTCTTGTGCTTGTGGTAGTACTCGATCGGGTCTTCCAGCGTGATGATGTGCTTGTCGTAGTTGTCGTTGAGGAAGTTGATCATCGACGCGAGACTGGTCGTCTTGCCGGAACCGGTTGGCCCGGTGACAAGGAGCAGGCCGCGAGGGCGAATAATCAGTGACCGAATGGCTTCCGGAGTTCGCAGTTGCTCGAATGTGAGGAACTGGCTCGGGATGCGCCGCATGACCATTCCGATGGTGCCCTTCTGCTTGAAGACGGCAACACGGAAACGGTATCCATCGACGTATTCAATGGCGAAGTCGGCTCCGCCCTTCTGTTGCAATTCCTGCTGGCAGCGGTCGGGCGTGATGGACTTCATCAACCCGGTGGTGTCGTCGGGATCGAGGATGCCGCCGCCAATGTCCAACTTGCGCAATCGCCCCTGGTGGCGAACGACGGGTGGTTGGCCGACGCTAATGTGGAGGTCGCTGGCCTTGATCGAAATGACCGTGGCGAGCAACTTCTCCATCGAAACCTTAATCGCCACAAGAAACCCTCGTCCACGGTTTGGGACGACAACGCCGACCGATGAAGCGGAACGGTGTTTTCCAACCGCGTTATGTGAACCCGGGGAGATGAGCAGTCGGACGAATGAATTTCCGTCCGTGCTTCCTTCCCCGGTGGTTCATTATGCGGTTGAGCGCGTGTTGTCCCAAATAAATTGAATCTGGAATCCCCGCCGATCCGGGGCACATCCTTGAACCGTGTTCCGACCGCCAAACAAGAGACTCACGACGGCTCGACAACGAGCTGGTCGGCGTGACAGATGCTCAACACTTCCTCAATCGTCGTAACTCCCTTCATGGACTTCAAGATACCGTCGTCGAGGAGGGTCTTCATCCCGCTGGCGCGTGCCTTGCGTCGAATCTCCTGAGCGGGAGCCTGAGCGAAGGTCTGTTCGCGAATGGTTGATGTCATCTGCATCATCTCATACAGACCTAACCGACCTCGGAAACCCGTCTGTCGACAGTGGTTACAGCCACGGCCTTTCATGAATGTGGCCTTGCTGGCCTGATCGGGAGTGATGCCTGCTCCCTTGAGTTCAGCCGGCGTCGCGACATATGGCTCTTTGCACTTCACGCAGTTCACGCGAGTGAGCCGTTGAGCCATGATCGCGATTACGGAACTTGCGATGAGGAATGGCGCGACTCCAATGTCCGAAAGCCGCGTGATGGCGCTGGGCGCGTCGTTCGTGTGCAGCGTACTAAAAACCAAGTGTCCTGTCAAAGATGCTTGAACTGCGATTTCTGCCGTTTCCTTGTCTCGAATTTCGCCGACCAAAATAATGTTGGGAGCTTGCCGCAACATTGCCCGGATGATGCGGGCAAAATCCAGCCCGATCCCGTGCTTCACTTCCACTTGATTGATGCCCGGCAGGTAGTATTCAACTGGGTCTTCGGCCGTGATGATCTTGCGGTCCGGTCGGTTCAGTTCGTTCAACGCCGCGTACAGAGTCGTCGTTTTGCCGGACCCTGTTGGCCCTGTCACGAGGAAAATGCCGTTGGGTCGCTTGATGATTTTCTGGAACCGGAGGTAGTCCTCTTCGCCGAAGCCGAGGTCGCGAATGTTGACCTGAATGTTGCCTCGGTCCAGAATTCGCATGACGGCCGACTGACCGTGAACCGACGGAAGTAAGCTCACGCGAAGGTCGAAGTGTTTGCCGTGAACCGTCATCTTGATGCGCCCGTCCTGCGGGCGCCGCTTCTCGCTGATGTCGATGTTCCCCATGATCTTCAAACGAGAGAGCAGGGGAGCCAGCAACCGCCGCGGCACCGCGTCTCGCTCGACCAGCACGCCGTCGATTCGGTACCGGACGCGAACGCGGTCGGCGAACGGCTCAACGTGGATATCGGAGGCCCGAAGGTTGACTGCCTCTTGAATGATGAGGTTACACAACTTCACAACGGGAGCGTCGGAGTCGTCGCCGCCCGCGAAGTTGGACATCGACTCCGTTTGCGTGAATTCGATCGCGGTGTCGGTGAACTCGACGAGCATCGAGTCGACCGATTCCGTTTCGGACTGTCCGTAGTTCCGGTTGATCGCTTCCTGAATCTGTTCAGGGATGGCGAGAACCGGCACGATGTCCTTGTTCAGAATGAACTGAAGCTTCTGAACGGTGTCGTAGTTGTTGGGGTCGGCGGTGATGATCTTGAGTGTGTTCCCTTCGAGCGATAGCGGCAACACGATGTTTTCGCGAGCCACCGACTCGGGAACGAGTTCGATGATCGACTTGGGAATCTCCATGTCGGTCAGATCGACGAACGACATGCCGTACTTTTCGCCGATGGCAGCCATGCACTCGGCCGCAGTGGCGTAGTTCAGCTTGGCGAGAACGTCTTGAATTTTGAGCCCTTGCGCACTTGCGGTGCGTTCGGCCTCTTCGAGTTGGTCTGGGCCAATAATCTTCTTCTTGAGCAGAATGTCGGTGAAGTCACCACGAGACTTTGCCATGAACGTACTCCTGCGCGTGCAGCGGTAAGGTATCCGTCGATCGGATTGAGTTACGGTTTTGGAAGACGAAGTAGAGCGAGCCCGGACGATTCATAAATGAAATGGCGGAAATCCAGCACGAAGTAAGTCGAATCAGACCAATATGAAAACCGGATGAGTTCAGCATGACCGCGGCACGCGATTGGTTCAAGTGAAATGTTGACGGGAAACGCTGAATCGGCCCCCACTTCCGCCACCACACCTTGCAGGCGAGTGTGAAGTTCGGCATCTTACCCACCGCTGCGGGCGAAGGAGTCGCCGCGTATCCACACGGAGGAACGGTTCGATGCCGAGTACTGCGGTTACGATCACGGTCGCGGGCGTGTTGGGAAGCGCCTGGGCCTTGTGGTGTTGGTTCCGCCCCAAGCCGCGTGCCATGAAGCAGTACGCTCGCTCTCTCGTCGAAGACCCGGAGTACCACGAGTTGATCGACGAGGAACACCTCCGGCTCATCCGTGCGATGGATGAGGCCCGAGATGCCCCGGCTCCGTCGCCGGATGAGTTCCCACGCCTGATCGACGATTTACTTTCCGCCGATCCGTTTCGCGTTCGCCCCGCAAGGAAACATCTCGAAAAGGTCACTGCCGCAGCCGAACAACTGTTGCTCACGACGCTCGACGATCCCCGCGCGAACTGGACAGAAGACGACACTGAAGCATCCGGATCTTCACCGGCTCAGCGTGTGGTTCGCCTTCTCGAATCAATCCCGTCGCGGTCTCTGGGCGATCGCATCGGGCATCTGGCCGACCAACTCACTGGATACGACGCACGGTTCCCCATCCGGGCGCGGGTTGCGCTGGGCCGGGTCGCTGACCTCCCGTTCGTTCTCGGAAAACTCGCGGAGCAAACGGATGTTGCCGAGGAGGGCGTCGAACTCGCAATGAAGATGGGTTGGGCCGAACCGGAGTTCATCGAAGCAGTGCGGGCGTGGGCCGAGCGAACCACCTTCGATGCGACGCTCCCATTCTCCTACTGGGCAGTCAAGTTCTACGCGACCCACAGCGGCCCTGCGGCGATTGAAGCGTTACAGTCGCCTCAGGTGCTCTCCGTCGAGAATAACCGGACGGTACACGTGGCGCTCAAGCTGATGAACCAACACAAGGTCCGTCTCGAACCGGCAATCGTGCGACCGCTACTCGACAAGGCTCTCGCCAGCCCAGATGTGTGGCCGTGGGAGTGCATGTTCGAGGATTCGTTGCAGGCGCTCGCGGTGTCAGACCCGGAAACGGCAACGCGGATTGCCGAGGAGTATCTCGATAGCCCGGTGGGCTGGTTTCAACGAGACGCGACGGACTTCCTCCGTGAAGCAGCCGGGTTGCCTCGAACTTACCAAGTTAATCCTCCGGATGGCATGAAGTTGACCGACGCTGAACGCGGGCTTGTCGATGCACTTGTTGAGTGCATCGACGTCTTTGGCGAGATCGGCAACGGCGGGTTGAGCCAATACTTCTTCAATTCAACGGGGAGCGAGTGGCCCCGACACGTCGTGGCACTCATGGCGATTGGTTTCGAGAAGGGAGCCGCAGCCCTGGAAGAGGCGTCGCGGTTGATTCACCCGAAAGGGGCGAGCACCAACCGTGAAGAGCGAATCGCACAGTACGCCGGTCTATCGGAGCGGAAAGAGAAGCGGCTCGACGAACTGAGCAAATTGTTCTACGGCGACGTCCCGCGGTTGCGGTTCATGCTGCGGCACAAGGAGTTGTTCGCTCGCATTCGGAAAGCTCGCCAGGAAGCGGGAATGCCCACAGAGTGAGCGTCCGTCCTGGCGATGTGCGAGAGGCTTACTCATTACTTCCCGGCGGTCGGCACCACTTCGGGCATCGTGAAATCGACTCGCACGACCTCGCCCGGCGTGCCAGTCACGATTCGCTTTTCTTCCCGTGTCGCACCGCGTTCGATCCACTTCACCACGATCTCGTAGCGGAACTCCTTGCCGGCTGCCAACGGCGGCGAATCGAACACGCGATCCGTGCCGATCTGGTTCGTCTTCACGCCATCGACGAACACCTGAGCATACGGCTGCGGCACCTTCACCGAAAGCACCAGGCTTCCGCCCTGTGCTGCGGTCGTCGTGATCGGCTCACCCGGAGCCGGTGGCGCTGGCGGAACGGGTCGTGGTTGGTCCAACGGTGTCGGCAGGCCGTTCGGTGCTGGCGTCAGCGGAGTCGGCAGACCGTTGCTCGGAAGATTCGTTCCGTCGAAGTTTCGCGGGCCGAGATGTTCCACCTGCGGCCACACGTTCACGCTCAGATTTCGTGGACGCGGCGATGCCGCATAAATACCCACCCACCCAAACGGAATACCCGGCGACGGAACCTGCTCCCACACACGCCGAAGATCGTTGTTCCCGAACACACCCGGGATCGGGCCATACGTCGGCACCGGTGGACCATACAGGCTCAGGCCGTTCGTCCACGATGAGCCAGCACGCGGGCCGTAGCCGTAGAAGCCGAACGGATAGCCGACAAACGGACCGCCACCAAGTCCGGGGTAGCCCCAACCCGGAGCCACGGTCGGACCATACGGCCAACCCGTGACATAGGCCCCTGGACCGTAAGGGGCACCCGCCACGACCGCGACATCACGCCGGGGTCCGTGGATGATCGTGCCGCCGCCGTAAGGGTTCGGATACGGCGGGAAGTCCTGGGCAAGCCCGGTTCCGGGCAGGAACACACAGACCAGGATGGGCGAGGCAATTCTGAGAAGCCCGGTTGGGCGTTGTGTCATGTTTGACCCCCACGATTGGAACCGAACTCTCCCCCGGAAACGATTCGGCCCGTCTGGCGAGGTGAATCGCGAGACGGGCCGAAGGGAAGGTCAGTTCAACCGTGCGAGTCACGGCTTATTCGGCGTCACGATCCCGTCCGGCGAAATCGAAGGAGTCGCGCCGGGTGTCGTCGTCTTCGCAATCGGAATAATCCCACGCACCGCACCAATCCGACCATCGAGCGTGTGACCGGCGATAATCACTTCGTAACCACCCAGCGAGGTGCCAAGTTGCACGTCGAGCACCATCTTGCCGTTCGCTGGCACGACGATGACCGGTTGCCAGAGAATCGTGTCGGATTCAAACGGGGAGTTGTCCTTCCCGTCCGTTCCGGGCCGCGGAGCGGCGTACTCGCGAACAACCAGCGGGCTTGCGGTGGGAACTGCCGCACGAACACGATCCACGGCGCGATCTTGGGCGGGCACCAGGTAATTCTGGGGCTTCGCTGCGAACGGTGCGTTACCGGGCGGCGCACCTGGGAAGGAGTTGCTCTGAAGCTGACGGTCGGATTCCGCCTTCTCCTTCGACTCCTTCTCCTTGTTCCGGTCCAGGCTCTCGCTCAACTGCTTCCGGAGTTCATCGGCCCGCTTCTGCGTGTATTCCCTGGCTTTTGCCACGTCCTGGCGATACTGTTCGTCGCTCTTCGCGTTCTGCATTTCAGCGGCACCCTTGCTTTCTGCACGAAGAATGTCGGCGTCGGAACCGGAACCCCGGCGATTGATACCCGCAAGGATTGCTCCCGTGCGGAGGGCGGCTGCATCCTTACCGGCCGCATCCATCCCCCCAAAGAGCTTGGCTCGGTTGAGAGGCAACATGTCATCAGGAATCGCCTTCGTGGAGTTACCAGGTTGCCAGCCGCCATCACCCAGCCACCGCATGTTTGAGTAGCCCTGTTTGAATCCATTGGCACCCGGAGCCGCAGCGGCCCCGATCCCCCCGGTTCCTGCTGCCGCCATTGGTTTGGGAGCGGGCGGAGCTGACTGCTGCTGATACTTCTTGTCCGGAGAAACGTTGACCGTCAGCGCGTTCATCTTTGGCGGGCCAGCCAAACCCGGCCCCGCTCCGGCACCACCCCCCAGTATCTGATTCGTTCCCTGGGTCGCGGTGCCTGCCTGCTCGCCGAGCTTTGGTGCCTTCGCGCCCGGCCCCTTGTCGCTGCCGCTCCGCCCGGCGTGGGGCACTCCGTCACGCGGAGCCTGCGGATCAGCAAAACCACCCATCGCCTCTGTGTCGTTATCCTCCAGATCCCGCATGGGTACGGGGTGAGGATCAGGAGCAATGCCTGGATCCACATCAGGCAACCGAGCAGCGTGAAGGTTCATGACATCGGTGTTGGTGCCTGCGGCGTGCGTCTGGTCGGCTGTGCCGAGAGCAACGACGAGGAACGCAACGATCCCAACCGAGCCCATGGTGCCGATGCCCAACGGCAACCGGCCAGACGAGCGGACGAAGCAACCCACCGCGAGCATCGTCGCGAGGAGAGCGAAACCACCAACCGCGAACCAGCCCGTTTCGCGGAACCGTTCGACCGGAACCACGGCGACTTCCGCTTGTTCGACCTGCACCTTGGCAGCTTTACGAGCGTTGTTCGCTTCGGCTGCGAGCTTCTGGATTCCCTCGGCAGCAGTGCGATCAGCGTCGGCTGAAGCCCAGACAACCTTCGCGGCGTCGAGGCTTCGCACGGCCGCTTCGTAACGCGGCCAGTAGAGATCACGCAACCTCTGGTGATCCTGGTACGAAGCAGGCTCAACCGAAGTCAGGTACTGCCCGTTGCAGACCAACAGATTCGCCCGTTCCTGCGTCGGGGCGACAGGCTTGCGAACGTAGTTCTGAGGAATCTGCTCCGCGAACCGCCGCCAGCCCTGCGTCGCGAGAACGAGGTCGAGCGACTTGGTAGCCAGCTCGTTGTTCTTGAGGAGCAGGAAGTCGGCGTACTCCAGCGAGTCGGGCGAGTTCACTTCCCCAGCGATGAGGAAGTGAGCGTTCAGCATCCGATCCTTGGAGCAGGTCTTCGCAGCACTATTGACCACGGCAGCGTACAGAATCGCTGCGGCGGGTTTGTTGTTCTCGTCGGTCGCAGTGAGGTTCAGCCATGCCTGTGAGCCAGGAGCAAAGCCTGCCTCGGAGTGGTTGTTGCCCGTCGTGTTGAACTTCAGGTTCAGCGCCTCGCCGGGCTTGCGGAACACGAGCCGTTCGGCAACCGGTCGGAGGTCTTCCTTCTGTTCGCCCGGTGCCGCTTCTGGGTCCTCGAACACCGTCACCCGGACGACACCACCACGGGCATCGGAACCGGCGAGCAATTGCACTTCCGACGGCAGACCGGGCTTCACGGTGACCACGCGAGTATCGGAGAGCCGACCGCGGGTGTAGGCACCCACGACGAGATTACGTTCGCGACCAACCGACCGCAGGTGAACGCGGATCGGAGCGCCCGGCTCGGTGACCGGATCGTGAACCTGCATCACGACACCTTCCGACATCACGGTCGGCAGCAAGAAGCCCGTGCGCGAAGCGGTGATGATCGGAGCCCCAACCAGAGCCGCCGACACATGCGGGAATTTGCTCCTCTCGGGCACCAACAACGGCGAGTACGCACTCTTGGGAGTCGCGAGCTTCAGCCAGATCGGTGTGCCGAGTTCCGGGGTGAACTCGAAGACGCCAAGCCCACGGTTCACACCGCGTTCCTTGTCGTCATGGAGAGTTTTGACCTCCGCGATTGTCCGGCGGCCATCAGTAATAGCGCCGACGATATCAACCGGCAGACCGGTCGGAGTCGTGGCTCGGACATACACGCGGCAAGGAACCCCCGCCACGAGATCGCCACCCTCGGGGAAGAACTCCACCACGAGGTTTGGCCCGATCACGGGAACGCGATCCGCCGCGGTTTCTTCGATGACATCTTTGCCGTTCACTGCCTTGAACGTGACCTTGAGCCGAACGTCGCCCTTGTTGATGACTTCCGGCAGCATGAAGCGGAAGTTCACTCGGCCCTTGGCATCGGTGGGGCGTCCAGCCAGATCGAGTATTTCGAGCACTTGATCGTCGACGACCAGGATGGCAGACACGACCCGAGCATCAACAGGCTTGTTTTGCAGTTTGATCTCAGCCCAGCCCTCAACGGTGTGGCCAGCGGAGTAAGACGCAGCGTTGAACCCGATTTCCTTGCGGTAAATCTCGGGCACGCCAGACTCAATCTTGATCGTGCGAGTCACGGGGAACGGAACGACGGGCGGCGTTCCCGACGACTGCGGAATCTCCCGCATGACGAGCGTGTAGTTGCCTTCCGGAGCATCGTAAGGCAGCGAGAATTCGCCCGCACCAATCCCGCGAATCGGGTTACCATCTGGCCCCTTGATCGGAGTCACGACCCCTTCGACAACGCGGACGAGATCCGTGCTTCCCTGGACTGCCGTTCGGACAACGCCACCGTTCGGGCCGTGCAGTTCGTATTGCAGAACCTGATCTCGCCCCGGCGGGGTGAACGTCACGCGATCGAGAGTCAGCGACCGGAAGTGAACCGTTTCACCCGGCCAGTAGTTCGGCTTGTCGGTCGTCAAAACGCTGGTGAACACTGGCCCGAGGAGACGAACCTTGTCTTGCAGGATGGTCTTGTGCTGAGTCTTCTCGTCAATCCGCGACACGACGAGGAACAACTCCGACTCGGGCTTGAGTTTCGTCCACGCGGAGGCTGGCAAGCGGATCGGGTGATCGCTTCCCATTTCCTCCTGGTTGATCGGCTTCGAGTAGATCACGGCGTCGGTCTGGTCGCGGAACTCGGCGACAATGTGACCGGTTGGGGTGTTCCCGCGATCGCGAACGACCAGCAAGAACTCGTTGGGAGCACCTGGCTGAACCGCAGCGGGCTTCATCACTTCCCAGGTCAGCTTGCGAGTGTCTTGGTTCAGGGCAGCGTTCTTCTCGTCGGCAACCCACATCGCCAGCAAGCCGTCGTGTGCTTGCGGCGTCTTTACGAGCGACTTCGGCCCGGTTCAGGAGATTCAGAACGGGAACGACCGTCCCTGGAATCGCGATCAGAACCGCGGCGGCGACCACCCACGGAATGATTCGCGCGATTCGCGAACCCGTTGCGGCAGGCGATTTCTTCGAGGAACGGCGATCCTGTCGTTGAGTTTTGGCAGGAGCGGGCGACATTGGTGGCTTTGCTTCAAACGAGGGAAGAGGAGCCAGCACGGGGTTGCGAGCCTGGGTGTTGGTCTTCGCAACGAGTGGCGCTGGCTTCGCGACCGGTCGGGCGTCGGGTGCCTCAAACCGGACCGCTGGGAATGCGATCTTCGCGGCCTGAGCGATCAGTCCGTGTACCTTCGCAGCCTCGGTTCGCTCGGCGGCGCACGCCGGGCAGGTACTGAGGTGTGCGGCGACCGCCTTGATTTCGGGTGCTTCGAGCAACCCGAACAGGTGGTCGAGGATCAGGGGTTGGCATTCGGTACAACGCAACATGGCATCGCTCTCTTGTCCCGTGACCGGGCCAGCCGGGGGGAGATCACTTATCTTGAAGACGAGAGAAACCCACTGACAGATTTCAAGGGGAGGCAAGAACTCGCTCAAAGGCGGGTGGTCGTTACAATCCTGCAAAGAATCTTTGCTCCGACACCTTGAAGTCCCGTCATTCTTCCGCAACGGCGTTCGGATTCAGCACTTTCCGCAGTTTGATGAGGGCGGTCCGCATCTGGGTTTTCACGGTGCCGACGGGCGCATTGCGGATTTCGGCGATCTCTTCGTAGGTCATTTCGCCGTTTTGCCGCAGGAGAAAGACTTCTTTTTCTTCCTGGCGAAGCTGTGTGATCGCGACTCGGAGGCGGTCGAGGGTTTCTTGATCCTCGAGTGTGCGACCGGGTACTTCATCCCGTCCGGGCATCATGACTTCATCCTCGGGGAGAGGTCGGGATTTGCGGTTCCACGCACTGCGTTGGAAGTCTTTGGCGGCATTCAGACCAACGCGGAAGATCCAGGCCCGCAGATTCAGCACATCCGGAACCGATTGCCTGGCTCGCCAGCACTTCAGAAAGGCTTCCTGGGCCGCATCTTGGGCGTCGTCCTGGTTGCCGAGTAGGTAGAGGAGCGTGCTGACGAGTTCGTCTCGGCATTGGTTGAAAGTGGAGATGAGTACGTCATCCACCGGTCGGCCATTCCCGTTGTGTGAGGGGATGGGGATGGCGGTGACTGCAACCACGGGTTCAGACCCCGTTGGCGGCCACTGAACGGGGGTCGCGCCGGGTTTCGCCATAGCGTCCTACCTGAACGACGACGGACGGACGGCAACGGATTGGAAAATCCGTCACCAACCACGGATGAAGTGGTCTAACCGAACCATTCGTCCATGCTATCCGGGGTTAGGCAGACGGAGCAAGAACAAATGACGTTCTTGCGCGAAGGCGCGAAGGGGGAACGCCGCCATGCGAAGCCGTTTGCGGCTTCGCACGGCAAGCACGGTTCAGATTCCGTCGATGGTGATGCCGCCGTTCAGAACATTCAGAGAGAAGCCTCCAGCTTGCACAGCGCCCGTCAGCGGCGCGAGATACACAATCCCAGACGAAGCACTTTCCGTGAGAAGCGCCAGATTCTGTTGTGCGCCTGTCGCGGCGACGTGTGTGATCGCGTAATCTTGCACTGCGGTGCCTGTCCGATACGTTCCCGCGTCCGGCCCCGTGCTTTGAATCGTCGCGGCACCCGACGTCGCTCCGGCGTTGATCGAGTAAACGCCAACTCGCACTTGCTGGTTCGTCGGAGAAGTCAGCGGGTCAAGCGCCGAGAACACCAACTCGGCCTTGCCATCGCCATTGGAATCGACGAACGCCACGCGGCCATCGCGGTTGATGGCGTTCGCGGGACCACTCAGCCCAGCGAACGGTGCGAATGCCGTCGAGCCGTTCGCTGCCAAGTGCAGTTCTGTCAGCGCCGCTCCCTGAAGTTGAAGAACCTTGACCTTGATCGACTGAACCGTTGGGTTCGTGCTGCTCACGGGACCACCACGAGTCACCGCAATTTCATCACCACCCGTGCCATCCACGTTGCCGGCCGCGACGATCACACCCTTCTGGTAGCCCGCACTGAACGGTGTCTGGATTCCACCGATGACGGTGTTGGTGCCAGCGGCCGAGGTTCCGTCGATCACCACCAAACGACCAGACTCGATCTGCCCCGACGTTGTGCCGTTGCCGCCACGAGTGCCCGCGACCAAATCGACATGACCATCGCCGTTGATGTCCCCTGCTGCGATGTTCAAACCATTCGTGTACGCACCCGTCGAACTGGAACTGCTCGCAAACGGCGTGAATGTGTGAATCAGCGTCAGCGTCCCCTTGGCGAGCGCAGCGCCATCGTAAACGAACACCTTCCCCGCTTGCGTCGTTGTCAGACCTGACTGACCTGCGGGAGCCGCAGCAGCGACCGCGAGATCGGGAACCGTGTCCCCGCTGAAATCACCGAGTGCAACCGAGACGAGTCCCGTGTATCCCGTGATCGGCGTCACGGACGTGATGAGCATTCCCGTTTCGCTGAGAAGCCGCACAGTTCCGTTTGAGCCGCCAACCGCGAAGGCCGCCACCGTTGGCGGGATGTTGACCACGTTGAATGTCGCGCTTGGTCCGGCAGCGGGTGCGAGATTGCCTGCGGTGTCGCTGGCTGTGCCTGCTGCGAGCGAGATGCCCAGTGTTCCCGTGCCCGTGATGTTGCTAATCGTGACAGTTTGCGACGCACCCGATCCCCCACTGACGCTGACAGTCCCGTTGGCCGTGCCTGTCTTGTTCAGCGTGATGTCGGCTGTTGTCAGCGTGTTCGCGTTGAAGTTGGTGTCTGCGTAAATGATCGTGTATGTGATCGGTCCCGTCGTGGCTGCTGGCGCCGACGGCGGGCTGATGCTCACCGCTGGAAGGGTGGTATCGATCAGGAAGTTGTTCGTGTTCGCCAGCGAGTGGCTTGTGGGAATCGTGGTTGCGACTGTGTTTCCGCCGGCATCCTTGAGTGTGCCCCCGCTGATAATCACACTGGTCGAATCGAGTGACTGAGTGTTCTGCCCAGGTGCGACGGTGTAAGAGCCGCTGACCTGCTTCGAGTTACTGAACGGCGAGATCGTGACTGTCGCCCCGTCGTTCAGGTTCACGACCAGATTGCCGCTCGACAGCGTGACGGGCTGGTCAAAGTTCACAGTCACGTTGATCGTGTCACCCGCGTTGTACTTCCCGCTCGCGGTACTGGATGTCACGCTCGTCAGTTTGGCTGGCGTGCCCCCACCACCGGGGCCTGGCCCAATCACTAATGGACCGGCCACGTTGGGGTTCGTGGTTGCGGTGTTACCGGTGAAAATTGGGGCCCCCTGCGCCTGCGCCGTCGACCCAGCGTCGATATAAATCGCGCCGCCGTCACTGGTGGCGGGTGGTGCCCCCGCTCCGCCAGTGGCGGAGTTGTTGGTGAAAGTCGTGCCGATGAAGGTGGTCGTCCCGGCTCGCTGGAAGATAGCCCCACCCAAACCCTGGCCGGGGTTCCCGCCGGTCCCGCCGACGACGCTGTTGCTGGTGAAAGTGCTGTTGGTGATAGTGATGGTGCCGCCGTTGTTGAAAAGGGCACCGCCCATGCCCGCGCCACCGCCGCCGGCAAGGAAGCCCGCGCCGCCGCCGAAACCGCCGGCGCCTGCACCGACCCCGGGGGCACTGTTGACGCCGCCGCCGCCGCCGCCGAAACCGCCGGCGCCACCAAAATCTCCGGGGAAAAACGGATTATTAGTGCCATACGCGCCGCCGCCGCCCGCGCCGAAACCGCCAGCGCCACCTGGGGCATGGGGGACTCCATTTTGCGCACTCCCCCCGCCGCCGCCGCCGCCGAAACCGCCGCTGCTGACGGCGAATCCGTTCCCGCCAGCCCGAGGGGTCGAAGTGCCACTGCCGCCGCCGCCACCCCCCAGGGTTCCATTGGCTCCCGGAGTCCCCGGTCCCGTTGTTCCTCCTCCCGCTGCCTGGGCGCCCTGTTCGTTCATCCCGCCCAGACCGCCGATTGCGTTTGCTGGGAACCCCACGGTTACATCGCCGCCCGGGCCTGCCACGCCGCCGCCGCCGCCCCCAAAGTTGTCCCCACCGACTGCCACGTTCCCGCCTTTGAAGGCAGCACTGCCGCCGCCGCCGCCGTTGCCATTATTTGCTCCAATCCCAGCCCCATTGCCGCCGGCGCCTCCGAGCGCCTGGTTGCCCGACACCGTACTCTGGACCAGGTTGAGCGTGCCTCCCGTGGCAACGAATGCAGCGCCGCCCATGCCCGCCCCGCCACCGCCGCCGCCGCCGCCGCCGCCGCCTGTGTACGCCCCCCCATTGCCGCCCTGAGCCCGACCGCCAGTGACGGTGACGGATTGCAGCGTCAATGTGCCGCCGCCCAAAACACCGAAGACGCGGTGTGTGCCGCCGCCGCTGATCGTCCCCGCACCGCTGATGGTGAGGTTGTCGCCTGGTGCAACCACCAGAGCGGTCGGTCCAAAGGCGAACGGGTTGAGCGTGTCGTTGCTGGTCAGCGTGATGATCTGACCTGCGGGAATGGTGATCGAGTTGGTGCCACCGAGCGCATTCGCAGCATCGACCGCAGCACGCAGACTCCCGACACCGAGATCTGCGTTGTTTGTCACAGTAAAGTTCGCTGGCACAACTCGCTCTTGGAGCTGTTCCACACGGAGAATCGTCGATCGTTTCTGACTTTTTGTCCGGCTCTGGTGGGATGAGTTAGTCTTCAATAATTTGCAAAGCGATGCGGTCCAGTTGATCATTTTTACCCGCTCTGGGCGCCAGTGGGATGAGAAAGAATCGAAAACGTAGTGAATTAGAATCGCAGCGAACGCGTCTCGCAAGTATCTAATAACAATTCAATCAATCATTAAAATATCCGATTGACATTTTAATTGTTATCAGAGTAATGGTTCACTTCACCGTCGTTGCTTTGCTCAATACTTCGCCACTTCGCTGCCGGACTTGCCGAGCCCATCCACGACGGCCTTCGCGCCGTCGGTCATGAAACGCAGTTCGCTGTTCACCGCGATGAACTGCCAGCCGTCCGCGATGCGTTGCTTCGCTTCCTCGATGCTGAACGTGTGAATCCCAGCCGCGACCTTGTTTCGCTTGCACCCTGCCAGGATGTCCGCCAGCGCCTGCTTGAACACCTCCGGCGACGGTTCCTTGCCGTTCGCGTCTCGCATGCTTGCCTTCAGATCGTTCGGGCCAACGAACACCGCGTCGATGCCCGGCACGGAGTAAATCTCGTCGAAGTTGCGAACCGCGTCGATGTGCTCGCACTGGAGAACGATCAGAATCTCGTCATCGACTTTGCCGTAATACTCGGCGGGGGTCGCGCTGAAGTTCAGAGCGTGAACGCTGCCGCCGACGCTGCGATTGCCTCGCGGCGGATACAGACACGCGGCGACAGCCTCCTGTGCCTCCTGACGGTTCATCACCATCGGAACGACGATGCCGTAACCGCCGTTGTCGAGGACACGCTTGATGTGATCGTGACGCCCCGACGGCACTCGCACGAGCGGCACGCCCCCGGCATCGGCAACCGCACCCATGATGTGCGTGGTTGTTTCGACGTTCACGAGGGAGTGTTCGACGTCGACGGTGAGGTAATCGAACCCCATTCGTGCGAGGAAGCGGGCAGCGGTGATGCTGCCGAGGGACAACCAGGTGCCGACGACCGGCTTGCCTTCACGGAGCAATCGCTTGGCGGTGTTTGTGCGCATGTGTGACTCTGTTGAGTGGATGCTGCGAATTGTATTACGCGGTTACTCGGTCACGCGGAAGGAGTCGAACAATCGCTGCACTTCCGGGCTTTCGATGTCGAACTTGCCGGCCATTCCGATGTAGTAAACACGCGGCCGCGGACCGTTCGGCATCACCAACATCCGCTCAACCACGCGCCCACCGGGATACTCCAAACGCACTTCGTGCGTCAGCGGATCCTCGAACTTCGTCGTCGCGTCTTTGGTGAGGGCACCACCGTAGCGATTCTTCAAGCGGTCGCGTTCCGGGTTGAACAAGTCCTTAGAGACGTGCTGCCAGGCGTCTTTCGAGCCGGCCAGCTGCACCTGAATCTGTGTCAGATCACGCCAGCCGATCCAAACCGTCGTGCCGGAATACCAACCCTCGGCAACGTACCGCTTCTCGTCCGCTCCCACTTCCTTGTCTTCGACCGGTTGGCCAAGCATGTCGATGCTGAACGACTTATCCGAAGGCGTGAACGTCTGCCATTCCCAACTCAGCCCGTGTCCCTGCTTCTGCCGCAACACCGCAGTCGTGAACACAGCCGCGATCACCAGCGCGAACACAGCCGCACAGCCAGCGAGCGCCCACCAGAGTTGATTTCGGGGCGACCGGGCAGGCATCCGAACTGCGGGCGGAGCGGGTGGCCGAACGGGAGCCCGTGCTGGTGCATCGTCGAGTGAAAGCGGTGCGGGTGCTGTCGGAGGAGTTGGCGAGATTGCCGGCGCTCCAACTGGCAGCGCCAGAACGGTGGCCTGGCACCACGGGCAAACGGTCGGCTTCCCGAGGCTCGCTTCCGGCACCTGAAACGGCTTACTGCACGCTGAACACGCGACTGGGCTGAACATCGGTGTTGGCCTCTTTTGATTCCTGTCGGAAACCGACTCATCCCAAAATCGGGTGAATCAGCATCCGTCCGAGCCCGAGCGCCAAGCGAGGGGAATGCTTGCCCTCGCTTGGCGCTCGGGCTCGGACCAAGAATATGGATCAACCGGATTCGGTATCACTCAGTCGATCACCTTGCTCAACGGGAACTCGACGATGCCGCAGGCCCCAGCGGCTTTCAAACGCGGAATAATGTGACGAACCGTGTCTTCGTTGATTATGGTCATGACGTCGATCCAGTCCGGGTCCGACAGCGCCGAGATCGTCGGCTTCTGCAACGCCGGCAGCACGCCAATCACGCGTTCCATGTCGGTCTTCCGCACGTTCATCATCAGCCCGACCTTGCCCTCGGCCGCCATCGCTCCCTTGAGCATCAGGATCATGTCTTCCATCTTCTCGCGCTTCCACGGATCGGCCACTGCCGCGGGATTCGCGATGAACCGCGTCGTGCTCGTCAGCAGATCGCAGACGATGCGTAGGTTATTCGCTCGCAAGCTGCTGCCGGTCTCGGTCACTTCGACGATGGCATCCGCGAGCCGTGGCGGCTTCACCTCGGTCGCACCCCAACTGAATTCGACCTGAGCCGTGACACCGTGCGACGCGAGCCAGTTGCGGGTGATGTTCACCACTTCCGTTGCGATGCGCTTCCCTTGCAAATCCTTGGGTTCACGGATCGGTGAATCGTTCGGCACAGCCAGCACCCAACGAACTGGTCGCCGGCTCACCTTGCTGAACACCAACTCGGCCAACTCCGTGACAGCACCGACCGCTCCATTCTCGACGACCCAATCGTGCCCGGTGAGTCCGCAGTCGAGCGACCCATCGCGAACGTAGCGAGCCATTTCCTGGGCGCGGATGAGCGTGCAGTGAATCTCCGGGTCATCGACCGTCGGGTAGTAGCTGCGAGACTGGAACGTGATCTTGTAACCGGCTTTGCGGAAGAGATCGGCGGTCGCTTCTTGGAGGGAGCCAGCGGGTAGCCCGAGCTTCAACACCTTGTCCATCTGGAGATCCGGGAGTCAGGATGCGGATTCAAGTTGCACTCGAATGAGAACGCGGTCCGTCGGGATGCCGACCTGTCGGCATCCCGACATTCCGCCAGTCGAGTTCTCATTCACCCAACTGTCAGGAGTCGGGAGATGAGAGCAGGAGTCAAGTTGGAAATGGGTACAACGGCAGGTTTTTCGCCTTTTGCTGGCGAGCCACGGGGTTTATCCCCGTG
>JAIOPV010000237.1 GCA_021413735.1 Planctomycetota bacterium | reverse complement strand
GAAGTTGGCCCACGAGGTAGCTGCCTGGCAGGACAAGCGCAACCAGAAGCGGGTCCGGGTCCATTGGACCTTTACCTTGGCCGTCGCCCGGCAGAAGCTACGCAAACTTTACCCGACAATCGAAGATTGATGGATCACTAGAATTCGATCACAAATCCACCCCTTCCAACATCGCGGGCGATTGCTATAAGTTGTTTTCACCAGGGATGTTGACTCAGCCTCTGAGGAAGCGACAAGGATGTTACCCAAGAGCATACTCGATCGTTTCGTCCAAAAGTGCCCTGCAGCTGTGATGGTCCGGGCAACGCTTGAGAATCTGCTGCGTCCCGAGCGGCTCAACCAAATCTTCGATGACGCGGCCCAACGCCAGTATCTCAAGAAGTTGGTCTTCTCCGATGTCGTCGCTGTCATGATGGCTGTCGCCACTCGAACGCATCAGTCCGTCCATGCTTCCTATCTGGCCGCCAAGCAACGTCTCGGTGTCACTTCAACGGCCTTGTACAGCAAACTCAACCGTCTTGAGCCGGGCATTTCGGAAGCACTGGTTCACGAGACCGCTGCGGATGCGGCGGCGGTCATTGACGCCATGCCCAAAGTCCCTCGAGAGTTGCTGCCGGGCTTCGAGGTCCAATTTCTGGATGGCAATCACTTGGCAGCAACCGAGCATCGCGTGATGGAACTGCGGCGGACACGGCAAGGGCCTCTGCCCGGACAGACGCTGGCGATTCTGGATGCACAACGCGATTTGATCACCGAACTGGTCCTCTGTGAGGACGGTCACGCACAGGAACGATCGCTCTTACCGGAGTTGTTGGAGCGTATCGAGGCCAACAAGGTGATCGCAGCCGACCGCAACTTCTGCACGACGAAGTTCCTGTTTGGACTGGTCGCTCGTCAGGCGAACTTCATCATCCGTCAGCACAAGGTGACGCTGTTGTGGCGGAAACTTGGGAAACGTACCCAGATCGGTCGGATCGAGACGGGTGTTCTCTTCGAGCAAGCGATCGAGTTGGTGGACGAGGACAAGACCCTGACCGTGCGGCGGATCACCGTGAAATTGGACAAGCCAACGGAAAGCGGCGACGTCGAGATTCACATTCTCACGAACCTGTCGGGAGAACAGGCAACGGCGAAGCAAGTGGCGAAGGTCTACCAGAAGAGGTGGACCATCGAAAGCGCATTCCAGACGCTGACGGATGTCCTCCGTTGTGAAGTGGAGACGTTGGGGTATCCGAAGGCGGCTCTGTTCTCGTTTGCGATCGCGGTGCTGGCGTACAACACGTATGCGGTGGTGAAGGCCGCGTTGCGATCGGTTCATGGCACTGAGAAAGTGGACGAGGAAGTGTCGGACTACCACCTGATGCACGACGTGGTATCGACGCATGTGGGGATGGAGATCGCCGTGGAAGAGTCGGTGTGGTCAACCTACGAGTCGCTGTCGGCCTGCGGGTTGGCGAAAGAACTGCTGGGGTTGGCTAAAGGCGTTCAACTCTCTCGTTACCCCAAGAAGAAACGCGGCCCCAAAAAAACTCAACCGCGAAAGAAAAGCGGCACAGCGAGTCCACACATCGCCACCGCCAGAGTCCTGGCAAAATCAAAACGAAAATGACATGTTGGAAGGGGTGGATCACAAATCCCAACACGTGACAACCCCTCATTTCACGCCGGGCGGAGTATAATTTGGGAAGTGGAAAGCGGTAAACCGCCCTGGATTCCGACCGTGATCCTTGTAGACTGGGCGAGAGAGAGCAGTTCTGCCACCTGGTTGTGCTGTCGTTTCTTTCTTGTTCGGGCCGTAGCGCAGCTTGGCTAGCGCGCTTGCTTGGGGTGCAAGAGGTCGTGGGTTCAAATCCCGCCGGCCCGACTGACGGAAACCCCGGGGCGATAAGCACTTAGGCTTACGCCCCGGGAAGCCCAAAACTTCAACTTGCAGCAAAAATTGCAGCAGCCCCCGGAGTGTCACCTCCGAGGGCCGCCCATGGCAATCCTTGCGGATCACCTCTGGTCCACATTCGCAAGGAGCGTCGCAATGGCTCGCAAGCCGTATTTCCGCACGTTTGATGGTTGGTGGTACGCCCAGGTCCGGGTTGGTGCCAAACGCAAGCAGATCAAGCTCGTGAAGGGCAAGGAGAAGGAACAGGAAGCCTACCAGGCCTTCTGCCGCCTCGTCGCCGATCACGACGGTGATGCCCCCGCTCCGCGTGCAATCACCGTCGCGGTGCTGAGCGATCTTTTCCTCGACCACTCCCAGAAGCACCACAAGCCCGACACCTTCGCCCTCTACAAGCACTTCCTTCAAGACTTCTGCGATCTTCACGGTCGGAAGATGGCGGCAGAGATCAAGCCGTTCCACGTCTCTCGCTGGCTCGACGGTCATGCCACCTGGAAGGGTTGCCGCCCGAATGCCATCGCCTCCGTCAAGCGTGCCTTCGCGTGGGCAAGCGCCGAGGGGCTGCTCGACAAGAACCCGATTCAGTCAGTGAAGAAGCCGGCAACCGGGAAGCGGGATCGCATCGTCTCGAAAGAAGAGCGCGACGAGATACTCACAGCTATCAAGGACGAGGAGTTTCGCAACTTCGTCATCGCCATGCAGGAGACCGGCTGCCGACCCTCCGAAGTGGCCCGCGTGACCGCCGCCGACGTGAATCTCGAAGTCGGCGTCTGGGTGTTTCAGAAGCACAAGACCGCCGGAAAGACAAATCGTCCCCGCGTCGTGTACCTCACCACAGTCATGCTCGAGTTGACTCGCAAGCTCATCGCCAAGTATCCGGGCGGGCCACTCTTTCGCGGACCTCGCGGTGGGCGTCCCTTCAGTCGCAACGGCATCCGATGCCGATTCCGTCGCCTTCGAGCGAAACTTCCACACCTCGCAGGCGTCGTCAGCTACTCCTACCGGCACACCTGGGCAACCGAAGCGCTCGTGAACGGTGTCGGCATCGCCCAGGTCGCCGAGTTGATGGGGCACACTTCAACCGAGATGGTGAGCACCACCTACGGTCACCTGGCCGATAAACTGAGTCACCTTCGCGAGGCCGCTCAGAAGGCTATTTCAGGTTGATGTGCCGCAGAGCGGGGGTGGGACTTCCCTCCCCCGCTTCGACTCGCGCAGCCATCAGGAACTCATCCACATCCTTCTCTTCGATCAAGATCTTGCCCCGTCGCCCGGTGTTACCAAGCCGGAAGTGCGGAAGCCGACGGTCTGAGCAGAGCAGGTAGACCATGCTCGTCGAGAGTCCCATCCGGTCAGCCGCCAGTTTCACACTAATCCTCGCCATTTCTCCCCCTGCGTAAGTTCTGACCTCCGTGGGCAAAGTTCGATTGCGTCGAACGACCCCTTTACATTCATTATATATCCATTATAGTTGACTGAGTTCAGCACTACAACCGGAAAACACGTCATGGGGAAGAAACCCACGCCTGAAGAGGTTGCCTGGCAGGAAGCTGCCAGGGAACGATTGCGTGTCGTGTTGGAACGGAAGTTCGGCTCGAACCAGTCGCGGTTGGCCACCGCACTCGGGGTGACCCAGGCACTCGTTAACATCGTCATCCGATCTGTGCAGCCGCCGACGCGAAACCTGATGGCCAAACTTGGTGCGATCGAGGGTGTCAACCCGCACTGGGCTCACACTGGCGTGGGCGTGCCGTTCGGGCCGGACACGCACGGTACGCTCCCGATCAGCGACGTGTTACTCCCCGGCCCGCCCGCGAACCACATCAGCCTGATGACCGGGGAACGGATTGCAGTTGCTCCGGCCTTCGACCGCCCGACGTGTTACTGCTGGCGGTTTCAGGCCGGTCACCCCGCACTCGCTGTTGGCGATTGGGCGTTGCTGCCAGGCGATCTCGCGTTGTTGGACTCGAGTCCTGATGTGGTGTCCCGACCGTCTGCTTGGACGGGAAAGCACTGCGTCATTCACGGTCGTTGCCTCCGTCAGTCCGAACCCGTTTACGGCGTCATCGCGACAGACGCGAAGGGTCGCGTTGTGTTCGGCGACGGACAGACTCGCCTCCGTTCCGACGACTTTCCGCGTGAGATCTACGCGCCGTCAACCGCCCCACCTTCGCTAGTTGCGAAGAAGCGCGAGAAGCGGCGTACGATTCGCGACTTGGAAGAGCGGGGCAGGCGTATCGCTGAAATGGACACGGACCCGTGGTACGCGCTGCCCGAGTTCAACATCACCGACGTGCTGGCCGTGCAGCTACTCTTGATCCGGCAGTGAATGGATTGCAGCGCGATGTGGGTCATCCCAGAACAACGTCAATGATGAACAGAGATACCGGAAGTTAATGATGGAGAAACCGCTGAGGACCATGAGGGAAAGAACCTTTTCCCACGTTCAACTTGACCTCTGGAGAGTTCAGCATGGAAACCAAAACGAAAACAATGGTCGCAATGGTGATGTCGATGACCAGCACCGTGCGGACGCCAGCGACGAAATACACGCCGAAGTGGGCTTTGACGACTGAAGGGATCGTCGATTGGTGGGAACGCAACCGCGAGTTGAGGATCTCCTTCAAGGTGTTGCGACTGACCGAGCGGCCATTGCGTCTGTTCGCAGTTGCCTGCTGCAAGTCCTCGAATTTCTGGGAAATTGCCGAGAGCGATGTTAAAAAGGCATTGGAGGTCATCGACCGTTACGCCGATGGCAAGGAGTCGATAGACACACTCAAGGCGGAACATTCGAGGATGTGTTCGACGCCAGGTTCCGCAGGCGGTGAGCAGGGTTCCGGGTGGTACACGATACGGTCTCTTACAATTCTGGCGGCAATGTTTGCAGCGGCCCCCAGGAGTACACTCGCCGATTCGACGTTAGGATTCTTGCCAGCAATTTTCATGAAGCCTGACCATCCGAACAGTTGCGGGGACGACGCGAACAGTGTGAATCTTGTTCACATGATCAACATTCAGGATAGACAACGGACGGCAGCATTTGCCGCCGAGCACATCAAACAGGGGCGTTTGCTGGCCGGCATCGCGGCCCCGGACTGGTGCCTAGCAGACGAGTGGCGAACGTCGACGGCCATGGCACTGGCACGCGGAATCTACGACGAACGTGCCTTTGATCGCATGCCGTTTCTGGCAGACGCACTCCAGGACGCCGGCTGCGACAACGATGCGTGGCTCGCTCGGATGCGTGACCACTCGTGGCCGTGGTGCCGTGGTTGTCACATTCTTGACTCGCTGCTGCCCGAACTGGTAGACGGTTAAGAAAAGAAAGTGTCAAGAGGGACGAACGCGCTCAAACTATTTTCAAAAGTAGTTTTGGAAATAACTGAGTTCCTCAGCCGCAGGGCACCAGGCGGGGAAATGATCGACGGCCAAAGTTCCTTGCCTGGGCCGACGAAGAAACCAATAACGCACACCGGCTGACGCCGGCACGCCCTCCGAGCCGCAGGGTCCGACCGGCGGGCGAAAAAGAAGGCCCCAGGGAGATAATGGCGCGATGAAGATTGCTGAAGCACTTTTGGACAAAATCGACGGCATCCTCGACTGCCCCCTCGATAGCCGGGTCTATTCGATCTGGGAAAGGGCCCCGCCCCGCACGAGTTTCTTGGGCGGGCTAACGGAAGAGTACTGCTTGAAGCTGGTCGCCAAGTGTTTGTTCAGTGTTTTCGATGCCGAAGGTGATCTTCTCGATGGCGATGAAGAGGAATCGGCGACCGTGATTGATAGTCAGCGGTTGGCGAGGGTGAAGGAGAAGTTTGCGAAGCTCGCGTCCCGCAAGAGTGGAGCCTGCTTCGTCGTCTGCTACGAACTCGGAGGAAATGACGGACGCGGCATGGCATGGTCGGACTCGATACCACCGGGAAAGGCATTTGCCGAGATGATTACGGCCATTCGTGAGAATCTGTAACTCGGCCGCTGCGGAGTCGGTGTGGTCACCGCCCTCGTGCTGCCGCAGCGAGATCGAGTGTGTTGTGAGCGTGGTAAGAGTGTTCTCGGTCCTACCAACGAAGGTTGGCCAAGACCGAGGCGCGAAACAACTGAAAGGACACGGTGATGAACAAGACCGCTGAGTGGATCGAAAGCGAGCTGGAAGACATCTTGGGTGACTCGGTGAGTCGCTATGTGATTAGCAATGGGCGCGTCGTTGGCCCAGACGGTCTGATTGGTGCGCAACTGATTGCTAACTGCCTGTACGAGAATTTCGATGACGACGGATCGCCAAATTATCCCAGCAAGCTGACCGAAACCGAGACTACGAATTCCGAATCGGCCATGGTGAAAAAGCGTCTGAGGAGGCTCGCGAAGAAAACGGGAGGGTGGTTTGTCGTGTGCTATCAACTCCATGTTGAGGTGCTGACGATTTGTCGGACAGCCCAACTGCTTAAGATGGTCATCGCGAGAGGAGTTCAACGATGCCTCGAAAAGCGACCTCACCGGAGTTGACTTCACCAGCCAACCGGAAGGGTTCGGGTGGCCCGACAACGCGTTCACAGAGTGGAGGTAAATGATGGCTCGTTCAAGC
>JAIOPV010000236.1 GCA_021413735.1 Planctomycetota bacterium | reverse complement strand
AAGTAGATTTGCAGCGCGTACAGCCACACATACGGCAATGCCCACACGCCTGCCGTGGTTGGATCGTTGATGTGCGCGAAGAACGGATCAATCGCCAACCCGATGCGGTCCGCAACGACCAGTTTCTTGAAGAAGCCGCGTGCGAGGAGCCACAGCGCTTCGCAAGGCGCTTCGGGTTCGGTCGGAAGTTGACCCGGCCGCACTTTGTCGAGGAACTCGTTCGGACGCAGAATCGGGCCGGCGACGAGATGCGGGAAGAACGCCGCGGATAGTGTGTATCGCCAGAAGCTGGGTTCGGCGGGTGTCGTCTTGCGGAACACGTCCACCATATAGGCGATGCCGGTGAAGGCATAGAACGAGATGCCGTAAGGAATGCTCCATTTCTCGAACGCATTGGCAGGCAGGGTCGGAATCAGTCCGGGGAGCAGGTCGGCGAACGTCTGCATCAGCAGCGGCGTGTACTTGTAGTAGCACAGCACGAGCAGGTTGAACCCCACCCCAAGCCAGAGCCAGAAACGGGGTCGTGGGCTGTGAGTGAATCGCCTCGCAACAAACCAGTTGATAACGCAATACGCGAGCAGAATCGGCAGCAAGAACAGGTGATTCCAGGCGTAGAACAGCAAGCTCGCGGAGAGCAACAGCGCAACGGCAGCACGTTCGCGTCGGCGGGCAAACCACCACGCCACGAACACCACCAGGAACAGGATCAGGAACGGCTTCTGCTCGAAGCTCACGGTCGCACCGTTTTGGGGTCGGGAAGATCAGTTTCACTCGGGGACGTCGCCTTCAGATGCTCCAGCACTGTCGCCAGCAACAGGCGATTGCCGACGTCCGAGAAGTGCTTATCCGGGATGAACAGCGACGGCTTATCCGGATACGCCAGGAACGCCTCACGCACGTCGCACACGTCGTAGCCTTGTTCGCGCAGCACCGGCGTGATCGCATTCTGAAACGCGAAGCCGGCTCCGCGTGTGGTCTGCTCGTGATTCGGCAATAGCACCATCGTCACGGGCACGCGGTGCCTCGCTGTGGCCTTCGCGAAGTGACCGAACGCCGTCGTGAAGTCCGCAAGCATGCGGCCGTCGTAGCGGTCGTTGAGCTGACGTGTCGGGTAGTTCGGCTGATTCACCTGCCAACCGGTTTGCGTCCAACTTTGCAAAGCGAGCCGACTATTTCGCACGAACCAACCGCCGACCGCTGGCAATCGCGGATCGTATGAGATGCCGCCGTTCGGGGTCACGCGAATCTGTTCCAGGCTGTGCAACGCGAAGAAGAAGCCATCCAGCGGAATCACCACGATGAAGATGCGTTCGACCGGCAAGCCTTCATCGAGTAGCAGTTCCGCCTGAGCGAGCCGCACCGGAAGGATTTCGTTCTTGCCGAGGTTGAACGTCGTGCGAGTTGAAACGTGCCAGCGGGTGGTGTCCGCGAGCATGCCCGGAGCCTGCGCGAACGAGCTGCCGAAGAACGCCCACACTCGCGGCGGCTTCGGATTGCGGAACAGATGTCGATACGCGTCCAGCTTGCCAGGATTGTCTGCGTCGAGCGCCGCAAGTGAGCGATACTGTGCGCCATAACGCGAGTCAGGCTTGAACGGGCCAGTCTTCGGAGATTCGACGCCAAGGTGTTCCGCGAGGTCGCCAGGTGGCGCGATCTGGAGATAGCATTCTCCGAGGGCGAAGATTCCGCACACTGCGAAGACGAAACCGCACACCTTTGCGACGACTCGCCACACGTGCGCGAGCCGCGTCGGCTTCACGGGAACTTGAATGAGAGTTCGACCACCGAAAAGCACGCTCTGCCCTCCACAGGGGCGGCGAGTATGCCACGCGACTTGCGGAAGAGTCCAGAGCAATCAGCATGGATCAGTTCGAGGTCAAGGAGAAGTCCTTGGTGTTTTCGCCAAAGTTGAGGTCTGCGGTCAGGGTGGACTGCGTGTTGTACTTCGCCGGGACTGCCTCTTTGCGCTCGTCCGTCATCATACCGGGGTCGGCAGACGGGACCTTCTTGCCGGTCGGCCGCGACCATGTTACTTCCACCCGGTACGGCCCCGGCTTCAGTGCAGCGTCGGCCGGTATGGCATACTCGCCGTCCTTCACGACCGCGGACACCTTCTGCCCGCCGCCTGCGGACGGGATAAACACGATTGTGCCCTCCTGGACGGGGAGGTTACCGAGGGTGACACGCCCCTTCGCCGCCACTCCGGCCGCGTTGCCGCAACCCGCGGCCGCAAGAAGCCCGACCGCGATCAACGCTGTGCATCCTGCTCGTCGCATTACTAAACCTCGGAGTAAGCGGGTCGGGGTCATGGCAACGCGACGACGCGGCCATCGTTGCGGTTGTAGAGATTCTGGTACGTGAAGTCGGCCGTGTTGGGAACGCCGGGGCAACTCTGGGTGTACCCCGTGTGACTGCTGATCCCATCCGAGATGGCCCGGACGGAGCCGTCGCAGAAGCCGAAGTTGAGGACGTTCGTGTGGGCGCTGGTCCAGGCGTGCCTGGTGCAGTTCGGGTCGCCACCAGCTGAGTTGTACGCGGTGTTCGGGGGGAGGTCAGCGCGACCGTAGGTCATCGCGTCGGTGACGCCGTTGATCCGTCCGATCCAAACCGCTGCCAGCCCCTTCTTCGACTCACGCTCCCCGAGTGCGAACGTGTTGCTGGTCCCGTCGGTGATGTCCGCGATCCGAACCCGGGTAGGATTCGCGATTCCGGCCGAGTCCGCGATGAAGATTTGCGCACTCAGCGGGTAGTTCGACTTCCCGTAGTTGTTGGCGTTCGCGTTGGTGTTCCCAGGGGCCGGGTCCGACGGGCATACGAACACCGCCGACCGGAGCTGGGTGGTCGCGTTTGCCGCGGGGATGTCGCCGAGGTAGTTCGGCGGGGGATTCAGGGCGTTCCAGAGTGTGCTGAGTTCCAGGTACGGTAACAGGTACGTCCCAGCACCCCAGTTTCCATTGGAGACGGAGAGGCTGAGGTGGTAGGCGTTAGGGAAGAAGTTGTTGGCGTCGTAAAACGCATGGCTCGCCAGCGCGATCTGCTTCACGTTGTTCTGGCACTTCATGCGGGCGGCGGCCTCGCGGACCTTCTGGACTGCGGGCAACAGCAACCCGATGAGGATGGCAATAATCGCGATGACAACGAGCAGTTCGATGAGCGTGAACCCACGGGACCGAGTGGAACGCGGCATGAATCGCCTCCGGACGGGCCGCGAGGGAGGTGGTGATTTAGTGGGAAGATCAAATCGCGCCCGGAATCGGAGTATACCTCCGCGTCGTCCTGATGGAATCCTGTGTTTGTAACTTCTTCGCCAACGACGGGGCTTAGCCGCTTGCGGTTTCGCAGCCCGAGCCCACGAAGCCGCAAGCGGCTCTGACCAGTGGCGGTCCACAATTTGCAGAGGCTTGAATCCTTCAAGAACACCCTGCATCTAACCCCGGTACAACCGCCTTCGGGCGGCTCGTTGCACATAACTTGAGGAATCACATGGATCTCGGACGATTCACTGAGAAAGCTCGGGACGCGATTGCTGGCTCACAGAAGCTCGCTGCCCGACTCAACCACCAACAAATTGACGTCGAACACGTCCTGATGTCGCTGCTCGACCAAGAAAAGGGACTCGCCCCCGCCATCCTCCAGAAGGCCGGGCTGTCGGTCGATGCGCTCACGGTCAAACTCCAGCGGGAACTCGACAAGCTCCCGCGGGTCACCGGCGACGCCGAGCAACGCCCGACCACGCGCTTCATCAAGCTCATCGACGGAGCCGAGGGCGAAGCGAAGAAACTCAAGGACGAATACGTTTCCGTCGAACATATCCTGCTCGCCGCGACCGACGATACCGGGCCTGCCGGGAAGGCGCTGAAGGAGTTCGGCGTCACACGCGAACGGCTACTCTCGGCGCTGAAGGAAGTTCGTGGCAGCCAGCGGGTCACGACGCAGAACCCAGAGGAGACGTATCAGTCGCTCGAAAAGTACGGCCGCGATCTGACGCAACTCGCACAGCGCGGCAAGCTCGATCCGGTCATCGGTCGCGATGAAGAAATTCGCCGAGTCGTTCAAGTGCTGAGCCGGCGCACCAAGAACAACCCTGTGCTCATTGGCGAACCGGGCGTCGGTAAGACTGCGGTGGTCGAAGGGCTTGCACAGCGAATCGTGCGTGGTGACGTGCCCGAAGGGCTGAAGGAAAAGAAGATCGTCGCGCTCGATATGGGTGCGTTGATCGCGGGTGCGAAATACCGTGGCGAGTTCGAGGAACGGCTCAAGGCCGTGCTGAAGGAAGTCACCGAGTCGAGCGGGCAGATCATCCTGTTCATCGATGAAATGCACACGATCGTCGGCGCTGGCAAGGCCGAAGGCGCAATGGACGCCGGCAACCTGCTGAAGCCGATGCTCGCACGCGGCGAGCTCCACTGCATCGGAGCGACCACGCTCGACGAGTACCGCACACACGTCGAAAAGGACGCGGCACTCGAACGGCGTTTCCAGCCGGTGTTCGTGGATCAGCCGACGGTCGAGGATACGATCTCGATTCTTCGCGGGCTGAAGGAACGGTACGAAACTCACCACGGCGTTCGCATCAAAGACTCGGCTCTCGTGGCGTCGGCGGTGCTGTCGAATCGGTACATCACGGATCGCTTCCTGCCGGACAAGGCCATCGACCTGATGGACGAGGCCGCAGCGAAGGTCCGTACCGAAATCGACAGTATGCCGACGGAACTCGACGAGGTCTCGCGCCGGGTGATGCAGCTTGAAATCGAACGCGAGGCACTCAAGCTCGAAACGGATCGGGCTTCGCGTGATCGTCTTGAAAAGCTCGAAAAGGAACTCGGCAACTTGAAGGCCGACTCTGACGCGATGCGTGCCCGCTGGCAGGCTGAGAAGCAAGCCGTGCAGCAGGTGCAGACGATCCGCGAGCAGATCGAGCAGATGAAGATCGACATCGAGCGAGCGGAGCGTGCTTACGATCTGAACAAAGCCGCCGAGTTGAAGTACGGCAAGTTGCCCGAACTCGAACGGAAGCTGTCGGCTGCGGAGGCCACTGGTGAACGCGACAAGGACAACCGACTCGTGAAGGAAGAGGTTGGCGAGGAGGAAATCGCTGCGGTGGTTGCTCGCTGGACGGGCGTTCCAGTGTCGCGGCTCCTCGAAGGCGAGAAGCAGAAGTTGCTTCACCTTGGCGACGAACTGCACAAGCGAGTGATCGGTCAGGATGATGCGGTTGTCGCCGTGTCGGAGGCGGTGATTCGCGCTCGGTCCGGGTTGAAAGACCCGAAGCGGCCGATCGGCTCGTTCATCTTCCTGGGGCCAACCGGCGTCGGCAAAACAGAACTGGCACGGGCTCTCGCGGAGTTCCTGTTCGACGACGAGAAGGCGATGATTCGCATCGACATGAGCGAGTATCAGGAGAAGCACACCGTTTCGAGGCTCGTGGGTGCCCCGCCGGGATATGTTGGCTACGACGAAGGCGGGCAGCTCACGGAAGCGGTGCGACGGCGACCGTACAGCGTGGTGCTGTTCGACGAAATCGAGAAGGCACACGCGGACGTGTTCAATGTGCTTCTGCAAGTGCTGGATGACGGGCGACTCACGGACGGGCAGGGCCGCACGGTGGACTTCAAGAACACCATCGTCATCATGACGTCGAACATCGGCAGCCAGAAGATTCTGCAGTTCAAGGACACTCGCATTGGCGAGGTTTACGATCGGATGCAATCGGCGGTGCTGGAAGAGCTGCGGAAGCACTTCCGGCCGGAGTTCCTGAACCGCGTCGACGACACGATTGTGTTCCACGCTCTGACGGAAGCGGATCTCACGAAGATCGTGGAGATTCAGTTGGGTCAACTGCGGTCGCGGCTCGCCGAGAAGAAGATCACGCTGACGCTCACGGACGCGGCGAAGAAGCACGTCGTCGAGGTGGGTTACGACCCCGCGTATGGGGCCCGCCCGCTGAAGCGAACGCTGCAAAAGGAAGTAGAAACGCCATTGGCACGGATGCTGCTCAAGGGCGACATTCGCGACGGAAGCAGTGTGACGGCCGACTACGACGCGAACCACGATGGATTGAAGTTCGAGTCAAAACCGGGCGAACACGTGGAGTGAGCGTCGCGGCGTCAGCCCGACGGTGTGATTTGTGAGCGTCGCGGCGTCAGCCCGACGGTGTGTTTTGTGAGCGTCGCGGCAGCCCGACGGTGTGATTTGTGAGCGTCGCGGCGTCAGCCCGACGGTGTGATTTGTGAGCGTCGCGGCGTCAGCCCGACGGTGTGTTTCGTGAGCGTCGCGGCGTCAGCCCGACGGTGTGTTTCGGACGCAAATAACGCTCCTAACACACC
>JAIOPV010000029.1 GCA_021413735.1 Planctomycetota bacterium | reverse complement strand
TCTTCCACGCCCTTTAGCCTTCTGGTGCCAAGACATCCCCCACACGCCCTTACTAGCTTGGCCGCATTGTTCTCTCCCTCCACTCGTGTCTTTCGACCCGCCTGAAGTTCGAGAACACTTGACTTAGGCTAGCTTCAATTTTCACCCCTTGCTGGGTAGCAAGAGGTTAGACGATGTTGCCCTTCTCTTTTCTTCTAAGGCTCGTGTCTTGCAGTCAATCGCGTGCTGCCTTTTGATCTCATGATTCCTCACCAGGCGACTTGCGTCTCCCAGATCAGTCACACAAGATGCACAGCACACAATCGCAGATACAACTTCGTGTTCATCAAGTTGTCAATGATCGAAGTTAGAGTGAGGTTTGCTTTCGCCTACCCCAGCTCAACCACCCTGTTTGGGTAGGTTCCTCTTGCAGGATCGCTTGTCACAAGTCCTTTGCAGGCTTGGATTTGCGTTCCTGACATCGAGAATCTTAGTGGCATCGATATCCCCTGTCAACCCGCCACGCGAAATTTTTCTTCTCGCGTTCCACTTTTTCCTTGCATTCCTTGTTCGGAAATGCTTGGAAACTTTGTGACAGAGTCTTCGCCCGTTGTGGAGGAGAGGGGAGTCGAACCCCTGACCCCCTGCTTGCAAAGCAGGTGCTCTACCAATTGAGCTACACCCCCAACTCTCACAGGCCTCGGCCGCCCTCTGAGTGCGCGTACTTGGATTTGAACCAAGGACCTCGTCGTTATCAGCGACGCGCTCTAGCCAACTGAGCTATACGCGCAACGCCAGCCCGAATGAGTGAGTTTCATGTGCGTTTATCAAACGCGAAGGCCAAACCGTTGTTGGTTTGGCCCCATCCGACACCCGATTGGTTGCGTCGGCAAGGCTATCCGCACAAGAGCGGAATCGTCGAGCTGTTCAGCGTTATCGGGTTCGTAATCATGCACACCTCGCGGGGTGGTATTGCACCGAGTGATTCTAAGCGAGCAATTCCATGTGTCAAGTGATCGGCATTTCCAGTGGCCACCATAAGGCAATTTGAAGCCACCGGGCGCGTTGCTATTCAACGACTTCCGGCGATTCCTTCTGTTTAGAAAAATCTTTCTATGACCGCGGAAAACCGCTATGATTCGCGTTAATCGAGTGGTGTTCGCAGCCCCGCTGGGGCTGCCGCTAAAGCGTCCAAATAACAGCAAATCTCCAATGTCTCTCCAAATGCCGTCTCCTGGGCAGCGTCTCCGCGACGCCTGGAAATCTGGTCCGATCGCACTGCCTGGCGTATTTTCGCCGCTCGTCGCGAAGCTCGCCGAACGCCTGGGTTTCCAAGGTGTCTATCTCTCGGGTGGCGCACTCTCGGCGGGGAACGGCGTTCCCGATATCGGTTTGCTGACGCTCACGGAGTTTGTCGCGGCGGCACAACTCACCGCACAAGCCACGACACTTCCACTTCTTTGTGATGCGGATACTGGCTTCGGGGAATCGCTAAACGTCGAGCGAACGGTTCGCATGTTCGAGGCGGCGGGCGTCGCGGGAATTCACCTCGAAGATCAGGAGATGCCGAAACGCTGCGGGCATCTCTCTGGGAAATCGCTTGTTTCTCCTGAGGAAATGGCCGCGAAGATTCGCGCTGCGGTCGCTGCTCGCCGAGACCCGAGTTTCGTGATCGTCGCCCGCACGGACGCTCGCGGAGTCACGAATTTCGATGACGCTGTGAGCCGCGCTCGCCTCTATCTCGAAGCGGGAGCCGACGCAATCTTCCCAGAAGCGATGACGACCGCCGAGGAGTTCGCCAAGTTCGCTAAGGCGGTCCCCTGCCCTCTGCTTGCGAACATGACGGAGTTCGGTAAAGGGCCATTGCTCGATGTGAAAACGCTTGGCGAAATAGGCTATCGGATGGTTCTGTTCCCGCTGACGGCGTTCCGTGTGGCGATGCGTGCGGCCGAGGAAACGCTGCGAGACTTGATGCAGAACGGGACACAAACGGCTTCGCTTGCCAAAATGCAAACACGGGCCGAACTGTACGACCTGCTCGGCTACACCGGCTACGAAGCACGCGACAAAGCGTATTTCGGCACCTCCAAAACTGACGGGTGAATGGAAGGTAACGAAGCAATGGCACGCGGATGACACGGATAAAAGACAGGATTAAAAACCGATCAGAGAAAAGACTGTTCTTTGAAATGAACCTTGTCAGATCCTCTTCGATCCTGGCTTTTATCCTCTTGATCCGCGTGCCATCGCTTGTCTTCGTCCAACTTCGCTGACGTTGTAAGTTCGCCAAGAATTGAGGTCTGCATGTCCACTCTCCCTTACTCTCCCGGTCTCGAAGGCATCATTGCTGGCGAGACGAGCATCTGCACCGTTGAGAGCGGTCTTAGCTACCGCGGATACGGTGTCGGCGACCTCGCGGAACACTGCTCGTTCGACGAAGTCGCGTATCTGCTCCTCCATGGCGAGTTGCCAAACTCCAAGGAATTGCAGGCGTTCATCGCTCGCGTCGCGGCAGCACGTCGGCTTCCACCACCGCTAAAGGATCTGTTCGCGAGCATTCCCAAGTCAACGACTCCGCTCGATTCATTGCGAACGGCCGTGTCGATTCTCGGGCACTTCGACCCGGACGCGACCGACAATTCACACGATGCCAACCTGCGAAAAGCGGAACGATTGCTGGCACAGATTCCTGTCGCGATTGCGGTTCAGCACCGCATTACGAAGGGACTGCAACCCGTTGCCCCACGGCAAGACCTCGGGCAAGCAGCGAACTTCCTGTTTATGCTGCGAGGCTCCGAAGCAAGCCCGGAAGAAGTGAAGGCGATGGACGTGTCGCTGATCCTGTACGCGGAACATGAGTTCAACGCCAGCACGTTCGCGGCACGAGTCATCGTGTCCACGCTGTCCGATATTCACTCGGGAATCACCGGCGCGATCGGTGCCTTGAAGGGCCCACTCCACGGCGGCGCGAACGAGAAGGTGATGGACATTCTGCTCGCGACGGGTGGCCCGGAGAAAGCTGAGGAATGGACGCGAGCAGCGCTGGCTCGCAAGGAACGCATCATGGGCTTCGGTCATCGCGTTTACAAAGCCGGCGATGTGCGAGCGGGCATCCTGAAGACGTACTCTCGCAAAGCGGCTGCGGTTGCTGGCGCGACGAAGTGGGAAGACACGGCCGACATCATCGAGAACGTGATGGCGACCGAGAAGAATATGTTCCCGAATCTGGATTGGCCCGCAGGTCGGCTTTATCACGCGATGAAGTTGGAGATTCCGCTGTACACGCCGATCTTCGCGATGTCACGCATTTCGGGCTGGGCGGCTCACGTCATTGAGCAGCTCGATAACAACCGCCTCATCCGCCCGCGAGCGTTGTACAAGGGACCGGCTGCTCGATCAGTGAAGCCGGTCAGCGAACGCGGTTAGCGTTCATAGCGATCGTCGCGGTCGTCTCGGTCGTCTCGGTCGTCTCGCTCACGGCGCGGACGTTTTCGACGCTTGGGATGGTGGATCTCTCGCCATTCGAGGTAGTCGGTACGTCCGGCAATCCCGAGAAGGCCCGCGAGGATCAGCCCACCACCAAAGAGACCGACGACCACCGCGATGATCATCAATGCTTCGGGTGGTGGTGCCCCACGAGGGCCGTTTCCTCCAGCCAAAGCACCTCCAAAACCAATCGCGGCTGCCGCCAGCATTTGAAGCATTCCCAACGCGATGGAACCGATCGAGTTACCGATGGTATCTTTCGCGGTGCCCGTTACCGTCTGGTAACCGCAGACAAGAAACGCAATGCCTATCATCCCGGCACAAACCCCTGCACAGGGATTGCTTCCAGGATTCGCTCCCTGCATCGCGAAGGTTGCCAGCATGTTCACCAGCGAGAGGCAACCGACGGCGATCCAAACAAGTCCTGCCACCATCACAATGGTGGGAAACGATTTTTGCGGGCCATCGTCAGGATCGGAGTCGTGACGGCCACGTTCATCACGCCCACGATCATCGCCATCATCGCGTCTGCGGTCGTCTCGATCGCGATCCTCTGGGGGATTGCGGTCGAAGTTGAAGTTATCCATGCGTGGTTCTCTGAAGGATCAATCGGAGAGTCATAGAATCCAGCAAATTTAACCGCGTGTCAAGAATCAGAGCGCCGAGCCCTGTCTCCGAATCAACAACCGACCGGGGAACCGGCCATTACTCTGGCCGAGGGCAGGAGCGACGAGGTAGAATCGTCACGATGAAGACATCACTTCGCCGGTTGGGGTTCACCCTCATTGAACTGTTGGTGGTCATTGCCATCATCGCAGTGCTCATCGGACTGTTGCTGCCAGCAGTCCAGAAAATCCGCGAGGCTGCGGCACGCTCCAGTTGCACAAACAACCTGAAACAGATCGGCCTCGGTCTTCAAAGCTATCACGACGCGCAGAAGGTGTTTCCGCCCGGGTATGTGTCGGGAGTCACCGGCACCGGCACCGACACCGGGCCAGGTTGGGGTTGGGCCGCGTATCTGCTGCCGCACATAGAACAACAAACACTGTTCTCGCAGATCAATTTCTCGCTGCCGATCGAACACGCAACGAACGCCACAGCCCGCGTTCAGATCGTGAAATCGTACATCTGCCCGGCAGACACTCCACCCGCAACCGTTAGCGTTGGACCGCGATCAGCAACGGGGGCGTTGACCTCGACGACCTGCACCGTGGCCCCAACTTGCTACATCGGGAACTTCGGTATTGGCGAGCCAGGCGTAGACGGCGACGGACTGTTGTTCCGTGGCAGCGCCATCCGCATTGGCGACATCACCGATGGCACAAGTTCGACACTGGCGGTCGGCGAACGTGCATTCCGTTATGCCGATGCCTCGTGGGTGGGGGCGGTCACAGGCTCGCAGCTCGCGCCGTCACCGACAAGCGGCATGGTGATGCAACTGGAAGTCGCCTCGAATTACACCCTGAGTCATGTCGGCGAAGCATACGATGGGCCCGGTGGTCTGCCGGGGGAAGAGAACAACTTCAGCAGCAGTCACACGCGAGGAATCAACTTCGTCTTCGCCGATGGCCACGTCCGATTCTTGACTTCATCCGTGAATTACGCGACCTACACAGCTCTCGCGACTCGTGCGGGAAATGAAACCATCTCAGGGGATTATTGATGCGACGGTTGATTCTGGCGTCGATTCTGACCGTCACGGCTCTCGGTTGCGGCGATTCCGCTGGCGAAGCCAAGAAAACTCCGATGAAACTGGAAGAGGTTTCGCCGGAGGTCATGAAGGCTGCGAAGGAGAAGCTGCCGAACGTGACATTCACTGATGCCTACCGCGAGAAGAACGGCGACATCGAACTTCGCGGCAAGGACAAGACTGGCAAGGTGTACGAGGTCGACGTCTCGCCAGACGGCAAAACCGCGAAGATTGAGTGATCGGCTTCACGAGCGTGGCTTGAGTTGATACGCGATCGCGGCGTTCGTGCCGAAGACCTTCGTGAACGCAGCTTCGCCTTTGAGCTTCACGTACTTCGACGCGAGCGAGTACACCGTGTCGAACTTCGCGAAGTTGTCGCTCACAGGCCAGTTGCTTCCGAAGACAAGCCGATCCGCTCCAAACGCATTCCAGAGCACATCGAGCGTCGGCGTGTAGAACTCCAAATCCGTCGGCGCTTTGCCCTCGTTCTTGCGACTGCCTTCCACGAGCGCCGACATCTTGCAGAACACGTTCGCACTCGCCGCTCCACCCGCCTCAACCGCCTTTCGCCACGCTTCCACGGGTTCCTTGCCGTCGATGGTCGGGTTGCCCATGTGATTCACGACGATATGCAACTTCGGCAACTTCTCTGCGACCTGCACCGCGACGAGGAACGTCTCCGCGCCGCCGTTGATGTCGAGTGTCAGCCCGTTGTCACTGAGCGCCTTCACGCGGTCGAACTGTGTTGCGTCTTTAAGAGCCATGCGGAGCGCGGCTTCGTTGACGCGGATACCACGGAACAGCGGGTTCCTGGCGAATCGCGTCAGGTTCTTGACGAAATCCTTGTCCGTGAGCGACAGATTGCCAACGATGCCGACGAGGAACGGCTCATCCTTGGCGATGTCGAGCAGCCATTGGTTATCTTCGACTCGCGGACTCGCTTCCACGACGACCGTACCCGTGATTCCGTGCGGCACCGCGAGCTTCTTGTATTCGGCAGGCAGCACGGCACGGTACAGCACCTTGTCGTCTTTGCCGGGCCACGGCACGCCTTCCTTCCTCGTCGGATCGTAGAAGTGCGTGTGCGTGTCGATGACCACTGGCTTCGCGTCCGCCTGGGCGAGCAGTGGGTTTACAGCCACCGTTCCCGCAACCGCGGTCGCAATCGCTTCGCGTCGCGTCATCATGCGAGAGCCTCCTTGATGACCTTGCCGAACACGTCGGTGAGGCGGAAGTCGCGGCCCGCGTGCCGGTATGTCAGCTTCTCGTGATCCAGACCGAGGCAGTGCAAGATCGTCGCCTGCACATCGTGAATGTGAACGCCGCCCTCGACCGGGTGGAAGCCGAGATCGTCGGTCTTGCCGAGCGACACGCCGGCCTTCACGCCACCGCCAGCCATCCAGATTGTGTACGCTTGCGGGTGGTGATCGCGGCCAAGACTACGACCCAACACCTGATTCGATTCCACCATCGGCGTGCGACCGAATTCACCGCCCCAGATCACGAGCGTTTCGTCAAGCATACCGAGCCGCTTCAGATCAGTCACCAACGCGGCACTCGCCTTATCAGTTGCGCCACAGTTGTTCTTCGAGTTGCCCGCAACGTCCGAGTGTGCGTCCCAGCCTTCGTGGTAAATGTTGACGAACCGCACACCGCGTTGCACCATTCGACGAGCCAGCAAACACGCACGCGCAAACGACGGCTTCGCGGGATCGGCTCCGTACATCTCCAGCGTGGCCTTGGGTTCCTTCTTCAAGTCGATCAACTCCGGTGCGGCAGTCTGAAGCCGACCGGCCATCTCGTAAGCGGCAGTGCGGGTCGCAATCTCGGGATCACCCACAACGCCGAGTCTGGTCTTGTTCATCTCGGTGACCAGATCGAGCGTGTCCTTTTCGGTCGTGGCGTCGAAGCCAGGCGGCGACGACACATTCAGAATGGGATCGCCCTGATTGCGGAATCGCACGCCCGTGAACACTGTCGGCAGGAAGCCACTGCTCCAGTTCGCGCTTCCGCCGCTGATGCCGCCACCCGTGGACATCACCACGAACGCGGGCAGATCTTTCGTCTCGCAGCCCAGGCCATACGTGACCCAACTTCCCATGCTCGGGCGACCGGGTTGCCCGAACCCCGTGTTGAAGAAGATCTGCGCAGGCGCGTGGTTGAACTGATCCGTGTGAACGGCCTTCAGGAACGTGATGTCGTCGACCACCTTCGCGAGGTTCGGCAGCACTTCCGCAAGCTCGGCTCCGCACTTCCCGTGCTTCGCGAACTTGAATCGTGGCCCGAGCACCGCCGCGTCGGGTCGGATGAAAGCGTACCGTTGCCCCTTGATGACCTCAGGTGGAATCGGCTTCCCTTCGAGTCGCGTCAGTTCGGGCTTCGGATCGAAGAGATCGAGTTGGCTCGGCGCACCAGCCATGAACAGGTGAATGACGGCTTTCGCCTTCGCGGGGAAGTGCGGTTTCTTTGGCGCGAACGCATCGGGTTTGAGTTCAGCGCCGGCGAGGCGTCCGCCGTTCGCGAGAAGCGAGGCCAGCGCGATTTTGCCGACGCCATATCCGCAATCGCGGAAGAAATGTCGGCGGACGATGTGCGAAGAGTCAGCAGGAGAGGTATGGCTCATTCAGGCAATTTACCCTCGACGAGCCAGCGACGGCAAGAGTCGCTTTGAACGAACCTACCTTATCCGATCAATTGTTCGATCGGCTCGCGTTCGTCGAGCAGATATTGTGGTCGGCCACCGTGGTCGTTGAAGCACGTCGCGGGGTCGATGCCCAACACCTTGTACAGCGTCGCGAGAACGTTCTGTACCGAGTGCGGGTTGCCGCGCGATCGCGCTGCCGTGCTGTCGGTTGCGCCAATCACCTGCCCGGTTCGCATTCCGCCACCAGCGAGCAACGCACAACCGGCCTCAGGCCAGTGATCGCGGCCGCCGTCAGAACTGATTGCAGGCGACCGGCCGAACTCGCCCCACACAACGACAGCGACATCGTCGGTCAGGCCGCGATCGCGAAGATCGGTCAGGAACGTGGTCAGGGCTTCGTCGTAGCCGGGCAGCATCTTCCGCATCGCGGGGAAGTTCTTCTGGTGCGTGTCCCAGCCGCCCATGCCAGCGTAACCAAGAGTGACCACCGAAACGCCAGCCTCGACCAACCGGCGAGCGAGCAGGAACTGCGTGTTCTTGCCGTACTTCTCCCGAATGCGTTCGGGTTCTTTGCTCAGGTCGAGCGCCTCTTTCACGCGACCGGAACGCAGTACCTCGAAGGCACGAGTCTTGAACTCGTCCATGCCGGCCATCATGTCGCCGCGATCAAGTGAGCGGTCCATATGGTCGAACGCCGTGAGCAGCTTCTTGCGGTCATCGAGTTTTTCGAGCGACACCGCGGGGTTGAGCGCGAGGTTCTGCCGACCCGGGCCGCTCGGCGTGAATGGTCGATGCGGACTGCCGAGATACTTGGGGGCTTCCGGGTTGATCGGGTTCCCGAGATCCAACCCGCCGAAGCTCACATACGGAGGAACGGTGTCCATCCCGCGAACGCGACTCACGACCGACCCAAACGCCGGACGATACGCCGCAGCCGGGAAGCCAGTCACGACTTCATCGACCATGTGGTTCTGGTTGGCGAACTTGATGCCGCGAACGATGGCGAACTGATCCGCGATCTTCGCTTGCAGAGGCATCAGTTCGCAGATGTCCATACCGGGGACGTTCGTGCGGATTGGCTTGAACTCGCCGCGCACTTCGCCTGCCGCATCCGGCTTCATGTCGTACATGTCCTGGTGCGGCGGGCCACCGGGCAGATACACCATGATGACGGCCTTGCGAGACAGCTTCGAGGCGGAGGTTTGCTCGGCTCGTGCGCGAAGGACGTCGCCGAATGTGAGCCCCGCGAGACCGAGGGCACCGGCACGGAGGAAGTTCCGACGAGAAACGCCGTCGCAGTACGAATTCGAGCCTTCGCCGCGTATGGTCAGCATTTCAAACTCCCCGAATTAGAACCAGGGGTTAAGGCGATGGGTGTGTGAAGGCCTTCCCCCCACCGTCTCGCAAAGCCTCGACACCTCCCCCACAAGGGGGAGGTCAAAAACCCAGAGCGTTCTCGCTTTTCCTGCCCTCCCCCCTTGTGGGGGAGGGTGGCGAGTCTTCGAGCCGGGTGGGGGGTGAACCTTCACCTGCCGAACGCCTAAACACTGGTCCGCCGATCCGCACGTCACACGGATTGAAGATACACCATTCGACCTTTCGGCGAATGTCTGAAATCGCAACTCGTCGGTTTACATTAGCCTTACTTTGCTTTGCCCTCCGACTTCGCACAGTGACGGCGAACCTCGTCGCGGAAGGCTAAGGCTGTCGCTGACAAGTGCGAGAACCGCCGCACGATCAGCGCGACCGGAACGGGTTCGGCCTCCGCGTCGAACGGTCGCAGGTGAACGTCGGGCATCCGTTTCGTTTCCTGTTCGCCGAGATATTCCATCGCAACACCCACTCCGAGCGCCGCGTACTTGCGGGTCATGTCCACGCTGCGGCTCACCAACACCCACCGCACTTTTTCAGTGAGCTTGTGCGTTCGCAACAGGTGATCCAGAGCCGGCCGCGTGAAACTGCCTTCTTGCGGTTGGATGAGCGGATAGCCTGCGATGTCCGCGAGCGTCAGATTGCGTTTCTTGACCAGCGGATGATTCCGCGAAGTCATCAGGTGAAACCGCAAGTTGAACAGCGGTTCGTACTCCAGGTTGCGGCTCGGCGGATCGTCTCGCGGGTACGGCACAACGCCGAGGTCCGCTTCCCCCTGATCCACAAGACCCACAACGCCGAGCCACGGTTCCGCACAGAGATTGAGATGAACCTGCGGATGTGTCTGAACGAAACTCTGGACCGCTTCGGGTAGGTGATGTGTGATCAGGTACGGCACCGACGCGACCGACAGCGAGTGCGGCAATTCCTCACGGCGAGCGGCGAACCACGCAGGCAGCGAGTCCAGACCGTTGACGTGCGGTTGCACCATTTCCAGCAGCAATCGGCCTTCGGTGGTCACTTCGACGCCGCGACCACTGCGACGAAGCAGCACGACACCGAGCTTCCGTTCCAGTGAACGAACCTGCTGCCAGACCGTGGCTTTCGACAACCCCAACGCCTCGGCAGCGCTCGTGAAGTTCCCCTGCGTGGCGGCGAGGCAGAAGCTTCGCAGTTGCGCGAACTGGAGACCCTTGTAGCGGTGACTTTGACTCATGGTGACCGCCGAGAGTTAGATTGTCTTAAACGACTGATTTTCCTTTTTATACCTTCCCGTGTCACGCTGAAAGGATTGAAATACTCAAGTCGGCGTCCCGTCCCACCCCTGCCGGAAGCGCCTCATGCACAAAGCACTCTCCCTCCTGGCACTCTTCGTCGGCTCGACGGTCTGGCTCGTCGGAGCCGACAAGCCCGCAGACAAAACGCAGTTCGACTTCGAGACCGCTGACGACATCAAGGCGTGGACGAATCTGGAACTGCCGAATGCGAAGATCAAAGAACCCACAGTGAAGATCGAGTTTGGCAGCGAGAACGCCACGTCGGGCAAGCACAGCCTGAAGCTGACGTTCGCCGGCGGACAGTGGCCAACGGTCACCACCACACAGGTCACCGAGGACTGGCTCACCGCTCAGACGTTTCACGCGGATGTCACCGCTTCGCGACCGTGCGTGATCGGCTTCACGGCGTTGTTGGAAAAGAGTCAACGCGGCGGCGAATGGGAAGCGTTGACGAGTCGATGGACCAAGACGGCGTTCCTCAAGAAAGGGAGCAATCACATCACCGCGAGCATCCCGGACTCGAACCAATACGGCGTTCATGCCAAACGCGGAAAGATGCAGCGATTCGAGATATTCATGTACGCCCCGCACGATGGCGAAGTGGTCTACGTCGACAACATTCGACTGAGCGCCGAGAAGTTGCCGCAACCGCAAAAGACTGAGTTCAAGCTGATTGGCACCGACATCACGCTCTCCGGGAATTCGTCGGCCAACGCCGTGCAGGAACTTGGAAAGAAGCTCAAGGACGGCTGGGCGAAGCCGGAACCGAAGACGGTCGCGGACGTGGAGGCAGCGTTCGCGGCCAAGTTCGCGGACCTGAAGAAGAAGCACCCCAACGCAGGGATGGCGATTCTGCGAGACGGCGAAAAGGGCACCGATCCCAAAAAGCCCGACGCGGTTTATGCGGGCTGGAAGGATGCGTACTGGAACAGCCACGGCCCGGATTCCAACTACGCCGATCGCGCCGGGAACCAGGGGAAGAACGCTTCGCAGGAAATCTTTATGCGGCACCGCAGCCCGCTGATGCAGGTCGATTTGTCGAGCATTCCCGTGGGGTCGGAGGTGCTGGCGGCACAACTGCTCGTGGTTCGCGCGAACGACAAATATCTCGACGACCGCAACCCGGAGAAGTACCCAACCATGTGGGTCGTGGAGCCGTGCAATCGTGCGTGGGAGGAATACGAGGTGAACGCCTTCCAGTACGCGAAGGACAAGTTCTGGAAGGAAATCGGCGGCATGTCGTGGGGCGAAGACCCAGACTTCTCGCCGGTGTTTCTGGCACACGGCGCTGGGCAAGGGAAGGTGAATGCCTGGGAATTCACGGACGCGGTTCGTTACTGGACCGACGGCAAGCACGCCAACTATGGGTTCATGTTGCACGGCACCGGCGCCGACTACATGACCGGCCACACCCGCGAGGCGACCGACATCAAGAACCGCCCCGCCGTGCTGGTGATCTACGCTCCGAAATGATCGCTTAACCGACGACCCTGAAGCCTGCGAGCGTTGCGTCCGTGTCGCGCTCGAAGGCGTCTTCATTCTCGATGTGACCAGCCATCCGGTCGCGAACATCCATCAGGAATGCTTCAATAGCTTGCTCCGTGCCATCCGCGAACAACTCGACCCGACCGTCACCGAGATTCCGCACCCACCCGCGAACCGGATGACGACGAGCAACCCACACGGCACTCGCCCGGAACCCGACGCCCTGCACGTCGCCCGAGTAATACACCAGTTTCGCCATCGCTCCGTCTCCTGAAGAAGTCCGATCTGCCCAACAGGTTGATGATTCCCCCTCGACAATATGCGAGGATAGCGGGGCGATCCATTCCTGTGCAGGGAGCCTGCCGATGCTCCGGATTCTCGGTTCTCCGAAACGTGCGTGCAATGGCCTCACTCGCCGCGAGTGGCTCGTTGCCGGCGGTCTCGGGATGCTCACCGCAAACGCCGCGGCACCTACGCCAACACGCACAGCCGCCAAAGCGAAGAACGTCATTCTGCTGTATCTGTTCGGCGGTCCCAGCCAACTCGACACGTTCGATCCGAAGCCAAACGCGCCGGCCGAGGTTCGCGGAGAATGGAAGTCGATTCGCACTCGTGTGCCTGGCCTCGACGTCTGCGAACTATTGCCACACACAGCCAAGGTGATGGATCGCGTCACGCTGATTCGCTCGCTCAACCACCCGTGGAACTTCCACGGAATGCAGTACGCCACGACGGGACTACCGCAAGGCAGCATACCCATCGAGGAGACGCAACAACACGCCGAGCAGTGGCCGTTCCTCGGTTCGGTGGTGACGTATCTCGATCACAAAAACCACGGCCCGAAACCGAAGGGCAGCGTTCCCGATAACGTGATGCTTCCGTGGCTGCTGAGTTCACGGCGGTCGATGCCGATGTATGGTCGGCCGCACGCCGCGTATCTCGGGGGCGAGTTCGATCCGATCTGGGGCGAGTTCCACGGCACCGCAACTCGCAGCATCACCCGCACCTCGTGGGGACCGGCCGAAGATTATCGCGACCCGCATCTCGGCATCACACCGGAGAGTCGCTTTGAACTCGCGGCTGGAACGAATCTCACCGACGGCATGACGCTCGACCGTCTGAGTTCACGGCGTTCGTTGCTGGATCAATTCGACGTGGCTCGCCGTGAAATTGACAAGTCACGCACTGGTCGCCGGCTCGACGACAACCGCACGAAAGCGTTCGGGTTGATGGATTCGCCGCACGTTCGCGTGGCGCTCGATCTCGCCCGTGAGCCGAACAAGTTGCGGGAGCAGTATGGCATGACGCTGTTCGGTCAGGGGGCACTTCAGGCTCGGCGATTGGTCGAGGCAGGGTGTCGATTTGTGACAGTGATCTGGGATGAGTTCGGCCAACTGAACACCGGTTGGGATACGCACGTCGATCAGCGAAACCGGCTCAAGAACGACCTGCTACCCGGTTTCGACCTGGCGTTCTCGGCATTGATCGAAGACCTGGCGCAACGCGGAATGCTCGACGACACGCTCGTGTTGGTGATGAACGAGATGGGACGCACGCCGAAACTGGAAGGCGACGGGCGTGGTCACTGGGGTCGGGCGTACTGCAATTTGATGGCTGGTGGCGGCACCGCACGCGGTCGAGTGATCGGCAAGACGGACGCCATCGCGGGTTCGCCGATCGACCAACCGTTGAAGGCGAAGGATGTGCTCGCGACCGCGTATCATCTGCTCGGCATCGACCATCACACGACGGTCACAGATCGTCAGGATCGCCCAGTGCCGCTTATCCCGTATGGAGATGTGATCCGCGAAGCGCTGGGATGAGTCTCGCCGCTTGCGGCGTAGCGCTCACGCTGACCGATACGCCGCAAGCGGCGAAACCCAAGAGCACCATCACTTCTTG
>JAIOPV010000235.1 GCA_021413735.1 Planctomycetota bacterium | reverse complement strand
GGGATCCTCTTCGTTCTCAAGACCGGCATGGCTTGGGACGACCTGCCCGCTGAACTCGGATGCGGTTGCGGCAAGACTTGTCGCCACTATCTGCGTCTCTGGCACCAAGCCGGGGTCTGGCGGCAACTCCACGCCCTCCTGTTGGCCGAACTCAACGCTGCCGACCAGATTGACTGGCAACGGGCGTTGATCGACGCCTCCTTCGCCAAGGCACCCGAAGGAGGCGAGGATACCGGCCCAAACCCCACGGATCGCAGCAAATCGGGCAGCAAACACCACATCATGACCGACGCTCAGGGAATCCCATTGTCGGTCACCGTGACAGCGGCCAATGTCAACGAGGTCACGCAAGCCTTGCCGGTACTGCTGGCGATGGACCCCGTCGGTGGCAAACCGGGACCCAAGCGTCAACTCCCCGAGCGTCTCCAAGGTGATCGGGGTTACGACTCCGAACCGCTGCGTGTGTTGTTGCGTTGGTTGAGTGTCACGCCGGTGTTGGCGAAGCGGAATACTGACAACGGCAGCGGTCTGGGAGTGTACCGATGGTTCGTGGAGCGAACCATCGCTTGGTTGCATTCGTTCGGGCGACTACGGCGTCGCCTCGACCGACTCACAGAGGTCCATGAGGCGTTCCTCCGTCTGGCTTGTGCCCTCATCTGTCTGCGAATCTTAGAGCCCTAAACTTCATTCTTTCCGAACGCTCTAAAGCTCTTTCCCACTCCACTTCCGGGCCTTCCAACCGTAATCGACGAAGTCGTAGCTGAATGAACCGTCGCCGAATAAGTCGATGCGACCGTAGCACGGTGGGAAGCCGTACTCACTGCCATTCCACCACGCCCCGCTTGCCGCTCCGCCGCAGATGTACCACACGCCGCGATACTCGACCCGGTCGCAGGTGTGCATGTGCCCGCTCAGGCACAACTTCACGCGCGAATTCTTCCGGAACACCTCGCTGATCGCCCAACAGTCGGCGTGGTGCCAGTTGCCCGGCACAAGGTTGTCGTTCCCCTTGCGGGTAATGTCGCCGTAGGTCTGCGACGTGACGCTGAGGATGGGAACGTGACTGAGAACCACCGTCGGCAGTTTCGTCTTCGCGAGATCCGCCCTGAGCCAGTCGAAGTGTTCGGGTGACAGCGAAGCGTACTTCGGCCAGTTGCACATACTGTTGAGGCTCACGAAGTGCCAGCCGCCGCGATCGAAGCTGTAGTACGGCGCGGGCATTCCCAGCACTTCCGTCATCAGCTTGAACCCCTTCTTTTCGACGGGCACAGCGTCCGTCGGCTCGACTCCATCCCACACGTCGTGATTGCCGAGGCAAGCGTGAATCGGAACGGGGCAAGTCTTGGTTGCTTCCTTCCAGAATGCGATCTGCTCTGCCGCCTTCGCGCCGCTCACGTTCCCGTTCACGGCCATCACCGTGTCGCCCGTGTCGAGAACCAAGTCTGGCTTCCAATCCTTTTGGCCGAAGATGTGAGCGAACATTGTCGCCACGCCTTGCGGCGACTCGCTGCCTTTCGTGATGTGAACGTCGGTGATGTGTGCGGCACGAAGCACAGGTTTACGCGTGTCGCCGCGTGACGTCGAGATAAACCCCGGTAACGCGATCGCGCCGGCGGATGCAAGGAGTTCCCGTCGGTTCAAGTTCATCGCCATCTCCCATCAGTTGAAAGGTCGCTATCTCAGGTCAACGGACCATTCCTGGTTCGACTGGTGCATCTCAAACGTCAGACCAGACTGCTCCGCATTGGCGTAATTCGCCGCGAGGCGTGGACCGGTCGCCTTGACATGCCCGGGCGAGACAGGAGCCTTTGCGGCTTTTTCATCGACCACGCCGAGTTTGCTGCTCCCTCCGGTTGGGGGCCCCTTCGGGGACACGGGAGGTAAGCCCTGCTGCACCGATACCTTGACCTGACCAAACGCGACACACGCGACCTCGAATGAACCGTCAGCCTTCAGATCAACCGGGTGCGTCTGATTGTCACTGGCCAGGAAAATGACCGTGGCATCCGTCAGGGGTTTGCCTTGATGTTTCACAGTGCCCGTGATCCGACCGCGAGGCACGTCGGCGCAGCCGGGAAGAGCGACGTAAAGGCTCGCGAGAGCCAGGATGAGCGTTCGCATGATCGACCTCTAGGAAGTGGTTACCAGTCGTTGCCAAGCACCTCGCCCTGATCCGGGGTGCAGGCGGCCCACCAAGCAGCAGGTTCGATCGAAGCGGAAACGAATCGCCCACTGCCGTCACCGAGCCCGACAAGAATGCCACTCGCTCGAGGAGTGCTCGCGAGCTTGGGATCGCAGGTTGCCGATGCGCCACTGGAGGTTGGGTTGACTTGGAATTTCGAGGCGGATCCGGTGATCTGGTAGGCGAAGACGGGGTTCCACTCTTTCCACGAGGTTCGCCCATACGCCCAGATGTTGTAATAAGGCCCGCCAGACTTCTCACACACAGTCAACTTCTCGGTCAGGAAGATGGTGTTCGAGGTGCCGTCGGTCAATTTCGACATCCCCATGACCTTGTTCGTGCCGTCGTTCAGGAAGTAGCCGAGTGCCTGGTAGTTGGCGGCGTACCCGGTCACACCGTAGCCAGCGTAGAGTCCGGTCGGTGGACTGGAAGCATCCGAGGGATTGAGAAAGGTCTTGACCGCACGGTTCATGTAGACGGACCAGAAGTAGTTCGTCGTGCCAGTGTTCGCAACCTGTGCAAGGGGGCCCTGCTCGAGGTACGCAAGGATGAAGAAGTGCGTCGAACCTGAATTATTGTACCAGGAGACGTTGTAGTTCGAGTCCCAATCCACAAACGCAAGCGGAAAGCGGTTCATCGAGTCGTGGTACGAGTGAGTCGCCAGAGCCATTTGCTTCAGGTTGTTCTGGGACTGCAGCCGCGCAGCTGCTTCGCGTACCTTCTGAACGGCGGGGAGCAACAATCCGATCAAAATCGCAATGATGGCGATCACTACGAGCAACTCAATCAATGTAAACCCCGGACGGCGGTTCATGGCAAACCTCTTCAGCGGATGAACAATTCATGAGGAAGCAGTGGCAGTGGTCACTCGTGAACAAGCTAACGACACAGAACGACTATGACAACTCAAACTGTGTTAAGATTCTGAGAAATCTGATCTGATCTGTATCAATCGCGTGATACTGCACACAAATGAGGCAATTTTAGTTGGATGTGCTGAATAACCACGGTAGATTGTGAAGGAATGAAATTGCCTTGATTGATGCAGTTGATGGCTCAATCGGTTTGAATCGAGATCGACTGCAGAGCAGATGGTGTGAAAGTTACATCGGAGTCCCCGTGTCCCAAACAGATTTGCCGGTTGCAGAGACCAGCCCCAAGTATGTTCACCTCGCGGGACAACTCGCAGGTCGAATCCGTGCTGGAGAGTGGAGTACCGGAAAGGTGCCGACGGTCCGCGACATCGCGAATACCTACGAAGTGTCCTCGTTCACCGCTTCCCGAGCCTTGCACTTGCTGCGGGCTCAAGGGTTGGTCGTGACACGTGAGCGATCGGGGTGTTACGTCGCCGCCCCTGGGACGACGCTGGCCTCGCTGAGCAAGTCCCCTCAGATCGGGCGCTGGGCCGTCGTCACCCGGGTGTCGCCGGGCCCGTGGCAGACCGCGTCCGAAGCCGTAGTGAAGGTCGGGTTCTCTCAACTCGCGGGCGAAGGAATCTTCGATCTGCGACCGCTGGAAGTCGGCGCGGGGGTCACCGCTTCCGAGATTGGGAAGACGGTGGCTGCCCTCGGCGCGGATGGCGTTGAAGGGGCGTTCTTCCTGCCGTCGCGTGTGAGCGAGGCTGCGTGCCAACAAGACGAGTGGTTCTTGGCCGCGTGCCGACGTGAGGGATTGCCCGCCGTCCTGCTCGACCGTAATTTGCGTGGCGATAACCGCCCCCTCGAATGCGACCTCGTTGCTTCCGACCACCACGACGGCGGGTTCCGATGCACCGAACACTTGCTCGGATTGGGCCGCAAGAACGTGGCCTGTGTGGTCGCCTCTCCCACCAGCGCACACAACGACAGACTGGCCGGCTACCTCTACGCCCTCCAGACGACTGGTGGCGGGAAGCCGGCCCAGGTCGTGCGGGTACCCGAACACCTCGACGCCCGCGAAGCCTACCCCTGGATCGCCGACGAACTGATCCGACTCGGGGCCGACGGCGTCATCTGTTACCAGGACTACGTCGCGGTGGGATCGATCCTCGAACTGTTCCGGCGAGGGGTGAACGTGCCGCGAGATGTGGCCGTGGTCGGGTGCGATGACCTGCCGATCGGGCAGAGCTTCGCCCTCGGCGTGACCTCGTACACCTATCCTTCCGAAGCCATCGCACGCACGGCTCTGCGTGTGTTGACCAACCGGATTGCTCACCCCGGTGATCCGCTCGTGAAGGTGACGCTGCCGGGCAGGTTGGTGGTTCGCGACAGCACGGTGGTTACCTGAGCCGCCGCCCGACGGCGACTGCCCCTGCCAGCGTCAGTGTCGCGCCGCCGATCGCCACCACGTACGAAAGCGGCACGAAGAACGCCAATCGGTCAACGTCCGCGTACGCCAGGTCGCGGTAGAGTTGGAGTATCACCGAACCCGTGTAACTGATGCCGTCCGCAAGCTGGACGGCGAACACGGACGTACCCGGGAATCGCGCCGCCGCGACGATCCTCTCAAACAAGACTGTGCCGAACGGAACGTACGCCAGGTACAACCCGACACCGACCATCGAGAGCCAGGCGGCCCCGCCGATGTTCCCTCCCTTATATGCCACCGTTGCTCCGGCGATGACTGCGAACCCCGCGAGAATCAGGCTGTAGATGACGACGAGCGCTCGACGGTGACTTCCGATGAACGTGAGCAACCCGAGCGTACACAGGGCAACAACTAACGCCCAACGATCCGTCTCCAAGAAGATGCCGGGGTACGCGGGTTGCCCCATCGCCTGGAGGATTTCACGGCCGTAGTAGTCGCGGAAGTCGCGGTAGGCCGTGAGCAGGAAGTACGCGAGTATCAGCAGAACGAACCCTGCACCGACGCGCACTAGAAATTCCCGGCGCCCCCTTGCATCGAGATTGCTACGAACCGTGCGCGCGGCTTCATCACGTTCGGTCGGTTGGGGGAGTTGGTCGAGCAAGAGGATCGATAGCAAGTACGGCGTGAGGAACACCGTGCCCGTCAAGGCAGGGAGCCACGCCTCGGACACGTTCCAGTTGGCTGCCTGAAGAGCAGCGTCTTTCGTCGCGGCCCCGGCAATGATGAACGAACCGCTCAACATAACGAGTAGCAGGTCGCTGAGTCGCCGCCCTTCGAGGTAGCGTACGACCAAACCCCAAACAACGCCGAGCGGCAACCCGTTGGCGAACATCGCGAGCGGCTTCAATGCGTCGGGCAGCACCGCGAACGCGAGCAGAGCGAGTTGTGCCCACACACCGGCTGCCGCGAGGATCACCGCCCGTTTCCCGCGAGCAACTTCTGCACAGAGTTTCGCTCCGACGTACTTGGAAACCATGTAGCCGAGGATTTGCCCCAGCACGCAGGCCGTCTTCAGGTCAATTTGAGTGCCGAGGAACTTCACCCCCGTGAATGTGACCACGTCGAACGGCTTTCGCAGACCGTACATGCAGAAGTATGTTGCGAACGCAGCACCACCCGCATAGCCGATGAACGCCCACCTCGGCGCGGTGGTCAACCAATTCGTCAGGCGGGGAGAGGCACGCTTCACATCAATTCTCGAGGCCTAGCTGGGAAGTCTTAAACCCTTCCTGATATCGGGGCCGCACGATGCTCGTGCGCCCCTGGAGCGCGGCGTGCGGGACGAGAACCTCATCGATCACCAGGTCCACCTTGCCGTCGGGGAAGTCGTCGTTCGGCTTGACCGCGTTTTGCACCCGGACGACGACCAGCATCGGTGCTTCGTCGAAGCGTTTCCACAGCCAAGACCCATCCTGCTCCCGGATGGTCGGCCTTTGGGCCTGCGCGAGGCCGGGGAGAACAATCATTGCGAACAGGACGAGGACGTGCTTCCGCATGAGAGACCTCCTGCAATGGGCGTCGGCAGCGTGGAGTGGTGACGACCGCTCCTTCGGTTCAGCGGCCGCTTCCGACCGAGGGAGTTGAGGGACGTAAGTCGTGCATTCCAATCGTTGCGTGGGGGAATGCTCGAACCCAGTCGGCGTCTTCAACCCCGCGTCCAGGATCATCGCTCGATCGTACAATTCGGCAGCGATTTGCGCAGTTCCGCGATTCCTGCCTTCGTTGTTTTCGTACCACTCAAATCGAGGTGCTTGAGATGGGTCAACCCCGCTATCGCGTGGAGCCCCCTGTCCGTGATGGGCAGGTACTCTAACTCAAGTTTGCTGAGCTTTTTCAGCGTAGCCAGTTCCTTGAGCCCCAGCATCTGTCACCTTCGTGTCGTAGAGGTTCAACTCGGTCAGGTCGGCGAGGGGAGTCAATTCCTTCAGACCGGCGTCGGTGACCTCGCTGTGGGCCAGGGAAATCGCCGTGAGATTGGGGAGGCGCCCCACGCTCTTGAGTTGTTTGTCGTCGATGCCGGAGAGGTCGAGTTGTGTCAGTTTCTTGAGTGACCCCAGTTCGCGCATCCCGTTATCGGTTGCCTGCTTCGAACCCAGCGAGAGGTGAGCAAGATTCTCCAGCAACGCGAGGTGTTTCAGGCCCGCGTCCGTAATGCCTTCGCCCACGCCGAGCGACGTCAGTTTCTTCAGCGGAGTCAGTTCCTTCAAGCCGGCGTCCGTCACCGCGTCGTTCAAGACCAATTCGGTGAGGTTCTCAAGCCGCCCCAGTTCCTTCATCCCGGCATCGGTCACGTTCGTCGAGTGGAGTTGAAGTTTGCCGAGCTTCTTGAGCGGCGGCATGTTCCTGAGCCAGGTGTCGGTCGCCGCTTTCCCCAGGCGCAGCGAGACGAGGTTCTCGCACGGGGCCAGCAACTTCAGATCTGCATCCTTCAGTTCCGCATCGCCGAGATCGAGTTCGGCGAGACTCTTGATGGCTGCCAGATGCTTCAATCCCGTCGCGTTCAAGGCCGTGTAGTGGATGCGGACGAGCTTTTTGAACCGCGCCAGTTCCTTCAATCCGTCGTTGGTCACCTCGCACTGGAGCATGTCCCAACGGGTGTCGTACACGGTGATACTGGCCAGATTCTTGAACAGCGCCAGTTCCTTGAGTCCCGCGTCGGTCACCTCCGTGCAGAGGAGGTTCACGACCACCACGTCTTCCGCGGACCGCGGCCGGGCGCCGCCCGCCGCCGTGGCCTCGGTGAGCGCGTGGAGCAGACCGATCTCGCGCAGGACGCGGAGGTACTCGTCGGTGATCGTCCAGGGATCGAGTTCCAGGATCGTGAGGTTCTTCAGAAGGGCCAGATGTTTCAACCCCTCCGCGGTGACGCGTGTGCCCCACAGCCGGAGCGCGGTCAGATTCTTGAGATGAGCCAGTTCCTTGATCCGGTCGTTGCGGATCTGGGGGCCGAACAGCATCAGGCTGAACGGGACGTCCACATCGGGGTACTTGGTGCCGGGCGGGGTTTCGAAGATGAGTCCCGGGATGCCCTCGGGGACATCCTTCGGGAGGCCCATGAACCAACGCCGCCCGCGCGGATCCCACTCGCCTCGAAACATCAACCCGTAAGATCCACCGAGCTTTTCGTAGGCTGCAATGGTCGCCTTGTCGATCGGTTTGTGCTGAGGCGATTGGTCTTGAGCGTGCGCTCGGGGTGTGGTGGCGAGGAGGACCAGTACGCCCAGTACGCCAACGACCATTCGCGAGGGTTGCATCGGATTGCTCCTTGAACGAATGCACCGCCGGAGTTGTCGCAGATCCCCGCCGCCACCGGCTCGCACTGCTTGCGCCTCGGCACGACGGTGCGAGGTAGATTCCATCCGGCTTCGGTTAGCTTCGGTTACCACCAGGCGGTCGGGGGCAGTTCCTTGAACCGAGCGAATGCGTCCAGGGTATCCACCACGTCGTCCGCCACCGACTCAGAGATTCGATCCGAGTGGGTATCACGACATCCTCGCACATTCCGATCGCTGGGGACAGGACTTTCACACGGCGGGTTTGTGAACTCCCGACGTCTGCCCTGGGTGGTCGCCACTGGGATCGATCCCGCATCGACTCGTTGAGCCGGCGCCCTGAACCAGTTGCCCACCCGCCCCACCGAGACGATGGCGTTCCTGAACTTCGTCAGCGTCTCTGCTGCCACTCCCATTGTTGGAGCCGAGGCGTTCGCCGGGCAACACGGTTACTTCTTCTCCGTCACAGGATCGAGGACGAGCAGCGACTTGTGATCGAACAAGCGACACCATCAAGCAACGTCGGAACCGTGATCGTATCCTCTTACCCATTGGTTCCCACGCCATCGAGTTGACCGTTCGCGTGGGACAGTTCGAGTGCGAACACTGCGGAGATTGTTTTCACTCCACCGATCCCTTTGTTGGTGGAAGGGTCGCACGCCACAGAACGACCCTTGGGTCGAGTCGCCGAGCTCGATTCACACGCTTTGTCTGTAACCGAGTAGCTCATCGCAACTTCCGGTCCACTCATCCACGACACACGACTGATCCGCGTGAACGGTCACTCTTTCTCAATGCCCCCAACGGACAATTTCGTTCCACATGCCTTCCAGAATGAGAAAGC
>JAIOPV010000234.1 GCA_021413735.1 Planctomycetota bacterium | reverse complement strand
CGACGGTGATTTGATTGGTTTTAGCCCTGGAAGGGCGTCGGATGGTAGCCAGGGGTGGAGCGAAGCGTAACCCCTGGTCCGGGGCGAATTGAGGCAAACGGTTGGCGTTCGTTGTCGGAGGCGAATCGAGGCAACCGATTGGCGTGCGTTGTCGGAGCGTTTCGGGTTGTGTGCGTTGTCGAGTTTTGGGTTCGCGTTTCCAGGGGTTGCGCTTCGCTCCACCCCTGGCTACCATCCGACGCCCTTCCAGGGCTAAAACGGAGAGGTTCCGACTCGTGAGCATCTGGGATATCTGCATTCGCCGACCGGTGTTCACCACCATGCTCGTCATGGGGCCGGTGGTCATGGGGCTGGCGTCGTACTCGCGGCTCGGCGTCGAACTGTTCCCGAACGTCGACGTGCCCGTCGTCGTGGTCACCACCACGCTGAAAGGGGCCAGCGTCGAGGAGATGGAATCGGCTGTCACGAAGCCCGTCGAAGAAGCCGTGAACACCGTCTCCGGCATCGACGAACTTCGCAGCACCACGCGCGAAGGCGTGTCGAGCGTCGTCATCGGGTTCAAGCTCGAAAAGAACGGCGACATTGCAGCGCAAGACGTACGCGACAAGGTCTCCACATTGCTTCCACGCTTGCCCGTTGGCACCGATCCGCCGGTCGTCGAGAAGTTCAACCTCGACGCGGCTCCGGTTGTTACCATCGCGGTTTCGGGTGGCCAGGGTCGCAAGCTGAAGGAAGTCACCGAGATCGCGAAGAAGCTCATCAAGGAAGACCTTGAAGCGGTCAGCGGCGTCGGGGCAGTGGTTCTCATCGGCGGTGAAACGCGAGCGGTGAACATCATCGTGCGGCCTGCCGATCTGCGGGCACGCAAGCTCACGGTCGAACACATTCGTCGGGCGCTCACCGACCAGAACCTCGAACTACCGGGCGGCAAGGTCGAGACCGGCGCGACTGAGTTCGGGCTTCGCGTGGTCGGCCGCGTCGTGAAGCCCAAGGACTTCGAGGAAATCATCATCCTTCGCACCGGCGAGGACGGCAGCCGTTACTCGACGCGGCTGAAAGATGTGGCGACGATCACCGACAGCATCGAGGAACCGCGTGGCAAGTCGCGGCTCGATGGCAACGTGGCGGTGAGTGTCGTCGTGCAGAAGCAGAGCGGCGGCAACACGGTCGCGGTTGCGGATGCCGTGAAGGCTCGCCTCGCGAAGATTCAGGCGACGCTGCCCGCCGACATCCACCTGGAGATCATCCGTGACCAGTCGCGGTTCATCAAAGGCTCCATCGACGAGGTGAAGTTCCACCTGGTGCTGGCGGCGTTCCTGGTGGCGGGCGTCATCTTCCTGTTCATCCGCGACTGGCGAACCATGCTCATCGCGGCGACTGCCGTTCCGACGAGCATCATCGGCACGTTCGCGTTCATGGACTTGATGGGCTTTAGCCTGAACAACATGACGCTGCTCGGCCTGATCCTGGCGGTCGGCATCGTGATCGACGACGCGGTGGTCGTGCTCGAAAACGTGTTCCGCCACATGGAGGAATACGGCACATCCGGCTGGGAAGCTGCGAGTTCCGCGACGAAGGAGATCGCGCTGGCGGTGCTGGCGACGACGCTGTCGCTGGCGGTGATCTTCGCTCCGATTGCGTTCATGTCGGGGCAGGTGGGTCGCTTCTTCAACAGCTTCGGCTTCGTGGTCGGCTTCGCGATCATGTTGAGCATGGCGGTGAGCTTCACGCTGACGCCGATGCTGTGTGCGAGGTTCCTGAAGCCGCAAAGCGGCAACTCAACAGAATTGGAAGCGGACCGTCGGGCTGACGCCTCGACGCTCACAGCGCACTCCGAACACAACACAGGCATCCTCACCCGCAATTACATTCGCGTGCTGGCGTGGTCGCTACGGCACCGGTGGGTCATCGTCGTTGCCACCGGGCTTACGTTCCTCAGCACCCCCGTACTGTTCATGATGGTCGGGTCCGACTTCGTGCCCAAGGACGACCAGAGCGAATTCGAAGTGGCCCTCACGCTGAAGGAAGGCACCACGCTCGCACAGGCCGAGAAGCAGTGCATCGAACTCGAAGATCGCCTCAAGAAGATTCGCGGCGTCACGCACGTCTTCACAACCATCGGGCCAACCGACGGCAAAGCCCCCAAGGGCCAGGGCGATGTCACTGCGGTCAGCATCTATTGCCGCATGTCCGACCTCACCGAACGCAAGTTCCATCAACGCGCCGCGATGCAGGACGCCCGCGATGTCATGGCGGACTACCCCGACATCCGCACCGCCGTGCAGGAAGTGAAGCTATTCAGTTCGAGCGCCTTCAAGAACGCACAACTCGACCTGAGCCTTCGCGGCCCAGACTCGCAGAAGCTGGAGGAATACGCCGCGAAGGTCGTGCAGCAGATGCGGGCACGCCCCGACCTGTTCACCGACGTCGATACCAACGCCGCGAGCCGCAGCCCGGAACTTCAAGTGATTGTCGATCGCGATCGTGCGGCCGATCAAGGCGTCGATATGCGAGGGCTGGCAACCGCGCTCGGCATCATGGTCGGTGGCGAACCCGTGACCAAGTACAAGGAAGGCAGCGACCAGTACGACGTCTGGCTGCGTGCCGATCTCGCTTCACGAAATCGCCCGGCTGCTATTGGAGCACTCACGGTTCCCGGGAATGGAGGCAAACCCATCGAGCTTCGCACCTTCGCGAAGGTGCAGGACGAAAAGGGGCCAGCGACCATCGAGCGATACAACCGGCAACGGCAGATCGGCGTGCAGTGCAACCTCGCGCCGGGGGTCGCGCTTGGCAACGCCCTTCCCGTGGTCGAAGGCTTCGTGACGCCATTGGAGATGCCGCCCGAGTATCGCTACGAGTTCCTCGGCGAAGCGAAGTTGATGGCCGACTCGAACTCGAACTTCGCGATGGCTTTCGTGCTCGCGTTCATCTTCATGTACATGATCCTCGCGGCACAGTTCGAGAGTCTCGTTCACCCGATCACGATTCTGCTCGCGGTGCCGCTGACGCTGCCGTTCGCGCTCATCTCGCTGTGGGTGCTGCGAACGCCGCTCGACGTGTACGCCATGATCGGCCTGTTCATGCTGTTCGGCATCGTGAAGAAGAACGGCATCTTGCAGGTGGATTACACGAACGTGCTCCGTGCGAAGGGGCGGCCTCGCGACGAGGCGATCTTGAAAGCGAACGAGGCGCGACTGCGGCCGATTCTGATGACGACAATCATGCTTGTCGCGGCGATGATCCCGATTGCGACCGGGCAGGGTCCGGGGGCGGCGGCTCGTGCGAGCATGGCGAAGGTCATTCTCGGCGGGCAACTGCTGTCACTGTTGTTGTCGCTGCTGGTGACGCCGGTGGCGTACTCGATCTGGGATGACTTCTCGGAACGTGTGAAACGGATCGCAGCGTGGTTCAGCAAACGACGTGAACCTGTTGCTGTGCTGCCGGAACCCGTGCCGGAAGAGGCGAAGGAAACTGTTCGCGAACCCGTTCACAAGCCCGCTGCTGCGGCTCGCATAATGCCCGCGCAATCGTGAGATCGCTACGCCGCAAGCGGCTTTCATGCCGCTTGCGGCGTAGCGATTGAACTCCGTGAAAAACTCATCTCGACAGACGGCAAGCGGCGCGGCATTGTTCCACACATGAAATTGTCCGCACTCTTCAGACAGGTTCTCGCCTGGCCGCAGTGGACGGTTCGCACAAAGCGAACCTCCCTCAAACCCCGCAGACTCGCTGGGCGCTGCCGACGAGCACGCAGTTCGCTCGCGTTCACTCCCGTTGCGGGCATCCTTCTGCTCATCGCGGGCTGGAGCTTCGCCGATACCTACGTTCCCGAGATTACCGACACCGAATACCACCACCGGTTGGGGGTCATTCGCAAGGCGGTCGCCGAGCATCCACGAAACCCGCTCGCCGTGATTATCGGCAGTTCGCGAATGGTGTGGGGCTTCCGGCCGGAAACGCTTCCCGAACCGCAACCCGGCGAACTGTACTGGCTCAACAGTTCGCACGTCGGCGGCGGACCGATTCTGAACCGGCTGATGATGCATCGGCTTCTGCGTGATGGTGTGAAGCCAGACGTGGTTGTGCTGGAAGTGATGCCTGCGTTCTTCATGCGAGAGAACACCCGATTCGTCATGAGCCATTTCACGGCTCCGGAACTGAAAGTCACCCGCGAATACGGAAAGTTCCCGCTGCACTACGACTACCATTTCCTCCGAGACAAAGTCGCACGGATGCCAGAACTCGGGCGCGTGTTCGACCCATACAACGGCATCAAGCAACTGCTTCCTCGCGGTGGTCATCCGAAATGCGAGGAGTCAGTCACCGAAGAGCAACGCGATCGACGAACGGCTATCGTGAAGAACGTGTACCGCGAAGATTTGGCGAAGATGAACGTGCGTCCTGGTGCGGATCTGGCATTCCGCGACACGCTGCGAGACGCTGCCGCACATGGCGTGCGGGTTGTGCTGATTCGCACACCCGAGGGACCGGTATTTCAGAGTTGGTATGATCCGGCGGGAGCCGCTCGATTTGATGCGTATTTAGCAGATGTGGCGCGAGAGTTCGGCGTCCCGATTCTCGACGCCAGGAACTGGCTCTACGAAGACGATTTCTTTGATTCACATCACATGCTGCGAAAGGGCGGCGACAAGTTCACCGCCCGCTTTGCGCAGGAAATCGTTCCGATTGTGGGGCGGTGATTTGGCGAGCCACGGGGTTTATCCCCGTGGGTATCGGGAGAAGAAACGACCACGGGGATGAACCCCGTGGCTCGCTTGTTTTCTCACTTCTTCAGCGGCTTGTACTCAACCTTCTTGAACGTCATCACGCTGTTTGGGTCGTGCCCTTGCAACGCGAAGTGCCCCTTCGTGTACGTCTTGTTTGGGTCCACGAAGTCGATCGTCTGCTTACCGTTCACGAAGATCTGAATATGGTCGCCTTCCGCGATCACTTCCTGCGTGAAGAACTCATCCGCCTTGTGTGGCGCATCCTTCAGCACCAGAATCTTCTTCCTGTCGTCGTCGCTCAGTTTGCCGAATGATGGGTACAGGCTGCCCGTTCGGATCTGGTCGCCGTGCGTCGCGTTGATCTGAGCCTCGTAACCTTGCGGGAAGCCAGGCCCGAACTTCGTGCGGAAATACTGACCGCTGTTCCCCTTCTCGTTGATCTTCGCCTCGACGCGATACTTGAAATCGTCCGCTTCGATTTCGCTGAACAGGTGGCTCGCTGGGCCGCCGCCAACAATCATGCCGTCCTTCACCTGCCAGAGTGTCACTTCCTTCCCCGGAACCACTTCGTCCTTGACCTTCTTGTCGTTCTCGGTCGCCACGAACGCGATGACCTTGCCATCGTCGTTCTTCACTTCCTTCAGACCCTTCTTGAACTGGCCGCTGGGTGGATCGAACATCTTCCAACCGGTGAGATCCTTGCCGTTGAACAACTGAATCCAGCCTTCTTCGGTTTTCTTCTCTTCGGCTCGGCTCGCGGGAGCAAGCCCGATCACAAGTGCAACCGCAGCAACCAGGAATGTTCGCGAGGCGTGGGGAAAGGGAATCATATTTGCATCCTCAGAGGGGCCAAACCGGTGAAACACCGTTTGTCTTGAGATCGTATCTGACACCGTGGTGTGCTGCCAGTGGCTCACCGTGCAGAACCGTTACAACCCCAACAGTCAGCCCCCGGAAAAATTACCCAGACCGTGCAGTTTGTGTTGCCTGCCAGACCTAACTCCAATACCCTAGTCGAGCAGTCGCGCAATATTGGGCAGTTTAGGTAATCTGGTTCGCCCCTGTTTGTTGCCGACACTGATTCCGGGCTGATTCGCTGAAGGGAAGTAGCGGATGTCCCCTTTTACCTCACCGAGGGAGTTCGCACCATGAATCGACGGATCTTGGCTCTGGCAGTGCTCGGGGCCGCAATTTGGCTCACCTTGCCCCAAGAAGTCGCGGCCTTCGGAGGCCGGAAGAATCGTTGTGACAGCGGTTGCAGCCCATGCGCAGCCCCAGCTCCGTGCGGCATGGCGGGGGGTGCTTGCGCTCCTCAGTACACCGTCAGCTATGTTGACCAGAAGGTCACCGCTTACAAGACCGAAACCGAGACCAAAGACGTCAAGGTTATGGTCACCAAGTGGGTCGACGTGAAGGAAGACTACAAGTACACGGAACTCGTTCCTGTCACAACCAAGCAGAAGGTCACCACCCAGGTAATGCAGACGAAGGTCGAAGCCTTCAAGTACACGGAAATGGTTCCCACCACCGTGAAAACGAAGGTCATGACCCAGGCGATGCAGACCAAGGTTGAAGCCTACAAGTTCACCGTTCTGCAACCCGTCGCGGTCAAGGAACTGGTCAAGGTTCAATCGTGCGTCGCGGTCACCAAGGACGTCGAAACGACCGTTTGGGATACTGTTGCCACCCCAGGCAAGCAGAAGCGAACGGTTTGCGAAGTTGTGTGCGTTCCGACCGTCGTGACGCAGACCGTCGCTCCTTGTGCGGCACCTGCTCCTTGTGCAGCTCCAGCTTGCGGCAACAGCGGCGGCGGCTTGTTCCATCGCCTCTGCCACAAGAAGAAGTCGTGCGCCCCAGCTTGCCCGACCCCCTGCCCAGATGCCTGCGCGACTCCATGTGCAGCTCCTGCACCGACGACCGTTCAGGTCACCGTGATGCAGCGCCAGGTTGTGACCAAGGAAATCGAAGTTGACGTCGTGTCCTACTCGAAGGTTGCCCGCAAGGTGATGCAGAAGGTCACCGTGATGCAGCCGGTTGTGGTCGAGAAGGAAGTCACCGTGACGAAGTGCGTTCCGGTTGAGAAGACCGCCAACCGCACCGTGTGCTTCTGGGTTCCAGTCGAGAAGGAAGTGGACGTCGTGAAGTGCGTTCCAGTTGAGAAGACCGGCAACCGCAGCGTGTGCGTGTGGGTGCCAGTTACGAACGAAGTCGACGTCACCACCTGCCAGCAGGTCGAGAAGACCGGCACGCGAGTCGTGAAGAAGGCCGTTCAAGCTGAAGAAACCGTGAAGCAGACCTTCAGCAAGGTTGTGCCTTACGAGACGACCGTGAAGGTTGCCGTGTACACCGCAGTTCCCGCTCCGGCTCCAGTTGCGGCTCCTTGTGCCGCTCCTTGCGGCTCGGGCTGTGACACGGGTTGCGGCATGTCCGGCGGTTGCGGCAGCTACGGCAAGACCCGTGGCGGCCTGTTCCATCGCCTTTGCCACAAGAGCAAGGGTGGCTGCTAATCCATCCAGCGAACTCGCTTGAACAAACCCCGACCCCCGGCCATGTGCCGGGGTTTTTCGTTTAGGCGAACGGCATGTGAAGTTTTACCCGATGGTGTATTCGCCCTCTCCCCTTGCGGGAGAGGGCAGCGAGGCTTTGCGAGCGGGTGAGGGGTGAAAGCGTTACAGATGTTAGTGTGGGCGGGCCGCCACGGAGGACGGACCCTACAAAGCAAGGCGTTTTCTCTTGTAGGGGCCGCCCTCCGTGGCGGCCCGCGTGAGCCGAACGACCGCTACACCATTTCTGAATCTGCTCGAGTGCTTGACCCCTCACCCGTCCGCGAAGCGCGGACACCCTCTCCCGCAAGGGGAGAGGGCGTAAACCAAAAACCATTTGAGTAACGTGTAATTGAATTGGTAGAACTTCACCTGCCGAACGCCGTAGGTGTAAACATGACGCCACTGTTTCTTAGAACCAACCCTTCTTCCGGACCATGTACTCGCGGGTGTAGGACTCATTCGACATCGTCAGGTACACCACGGTTTCGATGATCGATGCTACATACGTGACCACCATGCCGCACCCCGTGAAGGTGAGCGCGACGCGAAGAACGCCACTTCCTGCGTTCCCCTGCATGAACTTGTGGATGCCGAGGATGCCGAAGAAGAACGCCATGACCGCGTGCATGACCCTGCTACCGGTGTCGATGGTCGGCGTCGAACGCCCGCCGAAATCGTCGTCACGGTCGCGCCGCCGCGGACGCTCGCGATCGCCGTCATCGTTGCGTCTTTTGCGGGGTGGGGGATCGTCTCCCACCACCTCGAAGTTGCGTGCCGGAATCCCCGACGATTTCCGCTCGACGGTGGTTGTCGGCGTCAGCCCCGCGATCACTTCCTGAAAAGTTTGCGGTCGCTCCCCAGGCTCGCGGCTCAGGCAGCGGTCGATCAATTCCGCCACGGCTTCCGGCACCAATTTGTAGTGCCTCATCGTGGGTTCGGTCGTCTGGAACAGCGCGAAGCAGAGCGTTTTCGCGAAGCCGTACACGTCGGCCGGGAACCCAACCTTCACGCCTGGAAGTTTGCCCAGTTGCTCCGGCGCCGCGTAGTCGAGGGTTCCCGCGATTGACGAGCCGAGAACGGTGTTTCCGCGTTCCGTGGACATCGAACCGAGTAGCACGCTCGAACGCATCGCGAGGCCGAAGTCGATGAGCCGCACATCCCAGCCGGTTGCGGTCCGCTTCACCATCACGTTCGCGGGCTTCACGTCGCGGTGCAACACGTTCTGCCCGTGCGCCGCCGCCAGCGCCTCAGCCAACATGCACGCCAACGGAATCGCGTCCGTCAGCGTGATCGTGCCCTTCTTCTCGACGTACTCCTGAAGCGTGAGCCCGTCGAAGTACTCCATCACGAGATACGGTCGCCGCTTGTTCGCGGCGTCAGCATAGCCACAGTCACGCAGACCGATGATCGAGCGATGCTTGAGTTTATCGAGTGCGGTTGCCTCGCGAAGCACGGCCCCGACGTCCTGATCGAGATTCTGATCGGTCAGCGACTTCACTGCGACGGCTGCTTCAGTCATCGTGTGCTGACACTCGAACGTGACGCCGAAGCCGCCAGCACCCAGGATTCGCACGACCTCGTACTTGTCGGTCGGGAACGGTGAGAATCGGTTAGGGTCGAGCTTCACGGCTCGTTTCAAATCGGCGACAGCTCCCGCGTAGTCCTTCTGTTCGAGCTTCGCACGATATGAGTTGTGGTACGCTTCGGCACGGTCGTCGGTCGTCTCGGCAAAGCTCGCGGCCGTGGCGAACGACGCAGCCGCACCGACGTAATCGCCGATCGCAACCTGAAGTTTGCCGGCTTCGCCAGCCAGTTCTCGCTGAGCCTCTTCAGGAGCCTTCCGCATCTTCTTGAGCAAGGCACGAACTTGTTCGCGTTCGCGGTCGGTTCGCACGGCCATGCTGTGTTCCGGCTGGATCGGCTTGTTGGCCATGTCCAGCCTCGACAGCACGACCGCCATCTGTTGGCGCATCTCGGTCGCAAGTGCGTGAACCGAATCGTGAGCGGCCTTCGCGGTGGCGTGAACCTCCTTCACGCTGTCGTGTGCGGCCTGCACGCCAGCGTGAACCGACGCGACCGCAGCGAGAATCTCGGCAGCCGCTTCCGCGAGCGCTTCGTCGAGACGATCGGCAGCATCGGAAAGGGATTCATCAAGCCCGCGGAAACCTTCTTTTTGCGATTCACCGAGCGACTCGACCGCAACAAACTGAAGCCCACGAAACAGAGCCGAGTTGGTTTCGACTTCTCGCCGGAAGAAGTATCGGGCCGCGACCACCACGACCGACTGATCGCCGTGTGCGGGCTGCGCGAGCAACCAACCAAGCGTCTTGAACCCGGCGTCTTGCACGTCCTTGCCGAGCCGCGTGAGCGCGGCTTTCTCGGCCTTGAGGAGCGCATCCGGATCTGTGTGTGCCGCGAATCGCCCGGTCTTCTCGGCAAGTTCGCCCGCAACGAGACTGCCGAGCAGAACGCCCTTGCCCATCGCTTCGCGAATCTCACGCAGACAGCGCTTGCGGAAGTCGGCTTTCGCGTCGAGTTCGGGCAACGGCACATGATCGAGGAACGCCCGGATCTGCGAGCGAAGTGCCTTTACCTCAGCTTTGTCGAGCCGCGACCACAGGCTCTCGCCAGCGAGCGCGACTTCGAGAGCTTTCCACGCTTTGCGATTCGAGCGTTCGAGTGCGTCGAGGACGGCTCGCGACTGATCGTTGAGCCGGTCGGCGGCAACGTTCGCTGATACTCGGATCACCGCGAGGACGGGGTGAATGTCGAGTTGGTTGAGCGCCAGACAACAAAGACTTTCGGGAATTGGCATGGGTCAACTCACCAGGTGAGCCCCCACTTTAGCGGTCGTTTCAAACCGAAGCAATGGAACGCGGATGACGCAGGATGAAACCCCGCGGATCAACGCAGGATCAGACAAAGGCAAAATCTCCGCACGATCAAAATGCAGATCAAAACAGGATCAAACCAGAAGACAAAGACGCAGAGTTAAAAGCCCTCATCTCTTTGTCTTTGATAATGGCACTCTGGTTTTTTGTCTGGATCGTGCCTTTTATCTGCTTTTGATCGTGCGGCTCGTTCTGTTTGTCTTTATCACGCGTTGATCCGCGTGCTTTGATCCTGCGTCATCCGCGTTCCGTTGGTTTGCTTCATCACGCGGGGTCGGTGGCCAGTTCTCGCAGCGCTGCACGCACGTCACCGAGTTGCGGCACGCTGTTGCTCTCGTAGGTCTGGTTCATGCCGATGCCCGGAATATGCTTGCCCATCACCATTCGCGGCCGCACCGACAGGTCATAGAAGTGCTCATCCACGATTCGCCGCAGCAGGTGTTCGCCGAAGTTCGTGACCTCGGTGTCCTCGTTCACGATCAGCACGCGGCCCGTCTTCTGCACGCTTTGCGAGATCAGTTCCCAGTCGTAAGGGAAGATGCTTCGCAGGTCGATCACATCGAAGCTGTGCCCGTGGTCGCGTTGCAATTCGTCGGCGGCCTGCACGCACAGCGGCAGCAACCGCCCATAACTGATGACCGTGCCGTCGGCGCCTTCGCGAACGAGTTCGCCCTTGCCGAGCGGAACGATGTGTTCTTGCAACTCGGGCCACTGCGGTTGCCAGTCGGTGCGGTCGCCGATGGGTGCGTCGATCATTCGCGAGAGTTCTTCGGCGTCAGCGGGTTCGCCGGGAATGAGGCGGGTATCGCGTGCCCGCAGCAGAGCCTTCGGCAGCAGCATGAACACGGGGTTCGGGTCTTTGATCGCAGAGATCATGAGGCCGTACGCGTCGAGCGCGTTCGACGGCATCACGACCTTCCAGCCGGGGATGCGGCTCGCCCAGCTCTCGAAGCAATGCGAATGGTAGAGGCTGCCGCGAATGCCCGCGCCGGTGGGCGTCATCACGACGATCGGCATGTCGAACTCGCCGGCGCTCGCCCAGCGCTGGTTGCCAGCGATCTTGAACATATCGAGGACGTTGAAGGCGTAATCGCAGAACTGGATTTCGCAGACGGGCCGACCGCCTGCGTAGGCGATGCCCATTGCGGTGCCGATGATGCCGCGTTCGTCGAGGGGGGTGTTCCAGGCGGTCTTCAGCCCTTGCGTGACGGTGAACACGCCACCGAGCGGTGGGCCGACGTCTTCGCCGAACACGTCCGTGACGCCGAGATGTTTTTCGCCGTAGTGAAGCGCCATCCGCACAGCCTGTGCGATACTCGCCATGAGAATGAGCCCTGGGATGGGTTTTCGCCGCTTGCGGCGTAGCAATGTTGTTTGCTACGCCGCAAGCGGCAAACCTGAGATCACTTTGCGCCCGGGAGACCCGTGTAATCCGTTGGATAAACTGCGTCGACCGTGCTTGGAGCGTAGCTGAACTGGTACACATCCTCGCGCGTCGGTTCTGGCTCCTTCATCGCGGCTACGACCGCGTCGTCGGCCTCAGCCTTCGCCTCGTCCTTCATCGCCTTCACCGCAGCCGTGTCGATCGCGCCGCAGTCGATCAGCTTTTGCTCGAAGGTCGCCAGCACGTCAGCCTCGCCCCACACTCGCTGTGCGCCACTCGACGACGAGTGCCCGTGCAAACGCGACACCATCGCTTCCAGAAGGAATGGCTTCCGCTCGCGGCGACAGTAACGCATCGCACGATCCAGCGCGTTCCACACCAGTACGGGATCGTTGCCGTCAACTGTCTCGGCGCGAATCCCATACGGGGCCGCACGATCCGCAACTGACTTCTCGTTGCAGACAGTGTGAAGGTCGGTCGAGATGCCGTAACGGTTGTTCGTCACCAGCATCAGCACCGGCAACTCCTGATCGGGTCGCGTGCTCCAGTTCAGGCACGTCTCGAAGTCGCCCTCGGCAGTGCCAGCTTCGCCACCCACAACACATGTAATGCCCTCGCCGCCGTGCCGCTTCTGCATCAGGGCGGTCCCAGGGGCCATCGCGAACTGCACCTCGATCACCGATGTCACCGGAACCACGTTCCACTTTTTCACGGCGTAGTGCCCGACGAAGTTTCGACCGCGTGAGTGCGGGTCGGTGCGTCGCATTGCCAACTGGCGAACGTGATCGATCATCGGCATGCCCATCGCGAGCATGACGCCAGCATTGCGGTAGTGAAGGTGGAGGTAGTCGAAGGCAGGACCGAAACCGCGATGAACCTGCAACCCAAGGCAGACGTTGAACGCTTCTTCGCCGGGGCCACCGATCCAGAAATAGGCTTCCCCGGACTTCGACATCTTGATGCTGCGTTCTTCCAGCGCCCGCGTGCGGATCATCTGGCGGAACACGGTCAGGGCGAGTTCTGCGGAGATAACTTCACGACCCGACCGGATTACAGCAGGTGCGGCGGTCTGTGTGCCCCGCCGCGGCAACTCGCTGTCCAAATCGGACGAATCCTCATTCGTCTCGGGCATGGGAATCCCCCCGAGGGTGTTGTGATTAGCGGAGCAATTTCACGTTCACATCTGACAGGAGATCACGACCGAAGGTTCATCTTGAACGAGAAACGTGAAACCTGCAACGCGAAACGACACGTCTGGCTCGAATGTGCGGATAAGAGAGGCAGTACCGCACATCCGACCCGTCTTACTGGACAACAGACAGATGGCTCACTGGCATTATACGCTCTTTTCTGCCTCGCTGCTGGGCAACTTTTGATTCCCGGCGATCGCGGAGCAGAGGTAGAACCCGACTGCCACGCATAACAGGAGTTGGAAACCAAGCAAGATCGAAGCGTTCTCGGCGAGCCCCCCGCACAAAGCCCCCGCAACGTTCATCCCGAACACGCGGTCTGGCTGGCTCGTTCTCCTGAAGGTCGTCGCGAACACCACTCCCGCGAACGCAACCGGTGTGAACACCAGCGCACAAACCGCGATGATTTGCAACGTCGGTTCCAGACCGAGGAACACGTTGAGCGGCACCGCCAATCCGATTCCCAGCGAGACGAACAGGCCGATGTAATACGGTTCGAGGCGAGTTGGCTTCACCTTCCCGGCGTAAAGATTGCCGAGCAAGCTCATCACGAGAATGGCCGCGAACACGACGGTGTTCACCATCCACGTTCCGCCGAAGAGCAACGCCATCTCAACGATGGCCTTCGTCTCGACGAGCATGAAGCCCGCGCCGAGGAAGAAACTCCGCCACATCAGCCCCCACTGCGGTCGCTCGCCTGCGCCGCTGCCGAGTGCCTTGTGCCCCATGAACACGAACCACAGGATGACCGACAGTACCAACGTCAGGATCACCCCGCGAACCGTCAGGCCAGGAACGCTCTCTTCCCGCGAATAGAGGAACGGCCAGTCGTCGGTGGCTTGCCGCAAGCCGTTGGGTTCTTCAGGAACGGCGATCCGCATTCCCATCCACTCAGGAGCGACTTCCTGGCCGCGAAGATCCTTCTGTGGTTTCGTACTCGGCGGTTGAGCAGGCGGATCAACGGAAAACCGGGCCGGTGTGTCTCGCGGTGCGCCGGTCTTCCAGGGATACCAGTAACGGACAGCAGGATTCGCAAATGCCGCCCGAATCGGAGCGAGAGTTTCCTGGCTCCCCGCGAAAAAGGTCGTGAACCCCTCGTGCTCAAAGAGATTCATCGGGATTTCCGCACGCGGCGGAGCAGTCATAACGACCGGATCGACGCCCCCGAAGGCCGTTCGCAGTTGATCGCGAATTCGGCACGCGATGAAGCCCTGTCGGAAGAAGTTGTAGACGACATACACGCCGGTCGGCTTCAGCGCTCGCCTCACGTCCTTGAACGATTCGAGCGTGAACAGGTAACTCTCCAATCGGAGATTGGAGTAGCCAGACTGAAGCACAAGTGAGTCAATCAGAGCGAACAGCACGAGGTCGTATTGTTCCGGCGGCGACTTTCGCAAGAAGTTTCGCCCGTCGTTCAGGTAGACGTGAACTCGCTTGTCCTGAAACGGCTTGTCGGGGTGGTGTTCGGAGCCGAGTTTCTGAATCACCGGATCGATTTCGACTGCGTCAATCTCGGCGTCAGGCGGCAACCACTCCAGCGCGCGAGCCACGTCGTTCCCGCTACCGGCACCGATAATCAGTACCTTCTTGAACGGTGGCCACGCCGGTGTGCCTTCCTGCGACTTGAGATCGCGTTGGAACAGGTACGGCAAGGCATACGGTGCCACGGTCAAGCTGCCGACCGGTTCCATCAGTTGTTGGCTGATGAGGTTCGTGTTGATGAACCGGTACTGCGGCAGGTAGTCGATGCGGTAGTATGGCGACCAGATTGTTTCGATGTTGTCTCCGGTCTTGGTGAGGCCGGATGTCATGAACGTGAGTCCGACAGCCACGCAGAGGCAACTCACGCCGATCGCGGATTTGACTTTCGGCACGGGCGCCGCTGCGGCCGGCGCGTTCGGGTCGCTTCGCAAGAGCAGGTAAGCGATGACGACGCCGATCAGCCCAAACCACAGCAGCGGAGGCATTCGCAAGTACGAACAGAGCGCGAACATGCCGATCCCGACGAGGCTGCCGAGAAGGTTCGCGGAGTAGGCTTTTGTGCGGTCCGTAACGCGATTGAAAGCGCGGCCCATTTCCTGGCCTGGTCCGACCATCAACCCCGCGATGAGGACGAAGAAGAACGCCCCGACGACTTCAATCGGAATCGTGAACGACGGCTTGTGGACGGCGGCTTGTTCCGTTCCGAAGAACACGACATCCGGGTTCGCTTGATTGCCGACAGCGAACAGCACCAGGAGTTTGTGGGAATACTCATTGGTGAGGACGCCAGCAGCGACGGCGACGAGGAGCAGAAACGGAGTGGAGCGGATCAGCGTCGCGGGTCGTCGGGCGATGAGGCACCCGATGGACATGCCGACGAAGCTGGCCAGGAGCACGGTGTTGGTGAAGAACGTCAGGAACAGGACGTGCGACGGAAACCAGCGGATGCAGGCGAGTTCGAGGAACAAGACCAGCCAGGAGATCAGGAAGAGGTCGAACGCCGGGCGATCTCGCATTGGTGCGGACTCGTGAGTGGTGAGCGTGTGGGCGCTGTTGCGTCGGGACTATTTACGGAAATGCCTGGGATTGGAAACCCGACCGCCGACGCCGGATGGGAACGAGTCGAGGTTCCAGACGTTTCTGGAAGTGCGTACGCATCTCTCCTGGAAACGATGAGAAGTGGGCTCAAAGCGAGGTTGACCGAATGGGGTGCAATTCGTAGTCTACAAACATCATAAACATGATGATGTAGTTCCCGAGCGCGAGGATCGACAATGTGGGCACGGCTGCTGCTGGGATTGCTCGCGATCTACCTTCTTGCGGCGAGCGTTTGGGTCGTGGCGTCCGGGTTTGCTCGAAATGAGCAACTGCTGAATGTCGCTTGCGATCCAACGCGGGAACTGTGGCACGACGTGAACGCAGCGTTCGTTGCTCACTACGAGCGTGAGACGGGCGTGAAACTCCTCATCCGTCAGTCGCACGGCGGCTCCGGCAGCCAGGCACGTTCCGTGATCGACGGTCTTCCAGCCGACATCATTTCGCTGGCACTGTGGACCGATACCGACGCCGTTCGCAAAGCTGGTTTGCTCGACCCCGACTGGGAAACCCGCTACCCGAACCGCTCGCTTCCGTACACATCAACCATCGTGTTCGTCGTGCGTAAGGGCAACCCGAAGAACATTCGCGACTGGTCGGATCTCACGCGAGAAGACGTCGAGGTCGTGACGCCCAGCCCGAAGACATCCGGCAACGGGAAGTGGAGCTTTCTCTCGATGTGGGGTTCGGTGATCTGGCGTGGCGGCACCGAAACCGAGGCTCGCGACTTCGTGACAAAGGCGTATCAGCGAGTGCCAGTTCTCGACGCAGCAGCTCGCGGTGCCACGATGACCTTCGCCCAGAAGGGCATCGGCGACGTTCACCTGACGTGGGAGAACGAGGCTCATCTGGAAGTGAAAGAAGCCGAGGGGAAACTGGAGATTGTGTACCCCGCAATCAGTGTGTTGGCTGAGCCGCACATTGCGGTTGTGGATGCCAACGTTCGCCGTAAGAACACGGCAGCGGTTGCGGATGCTTACATGAAGTTCCTGTACACTCCGGAAGCGCAGGAGTTGATCGCGAAGAACTTCCATCGGCCGACCGATCCGGCCGTGTTCGCGAAGCACCTCGACCTGTTCCCGAAGATGGATCTTCGCGAAGCGACGTCGCTGGTGCCGACCGGAAAGTGGGACGACATCCAGAAGATGTTCTTCGCCGAAGGCCAGGTCTTCGACCAGATCCAGGCCGCGGGCCAGAAGAAGAAGTGAGACAAAGGCAGTTTTCTCCGCAGATTACGCAGATAGACGCAGATTTCAAAGACAAGAGATGAAGACCGAGAAGCCAAGGGAACGCAGGGTTTGACCCAACTCTTCTCTGTCTTTTAATCTGTGTCATCTGCGTAATCTGCGGATAAAACTCTTTGTTTGATTCGACTTGGAGATTGCATGAGTGGGGTTAGTCGGCGGGCGTTGCCGGGGTTCGGGCTTGGGCTCGGTTACGCCATCGCGTACCTGACGCTGCTCGTCCTGATTCCACTCGCGGCATGTCTCGCGAAAGCTGCATCACTCGGCCCAAGCGAATTCGTCGCCGCCGCCTGGACACCTCGCGCTGTCGCCGCGTACAAGCTCACGTTCGGTGTGGCGCTGGCGGCCGCTGCCGTGAATGTCGTCCTTGGCCTGATCGTCGCGTGGACGCTCGTTCGATACCAGTTCTGGGGCAAGAGGCTCGTCGATGCGTTGGTCGATGTGCCGCTCGCGTTGCCGACGGCGGTGGCCGGTTTGGTCTATGCGAGCCTGTATGTGCCGAACGGCTGGATCGGGCAGTTCCTCACGCCGCTCGGCATCCAGGCTGCGTATTCGCGTCTCGGCATCGTGCTGGTGCTGGTGTTCACGGGCTTCCCGTTTGTCGTGCGAACCGTGCAACCGGTGCTCGACGACATCGACGCCGAGATGGAAGAAGCGGCGTCGGTGCTGGGGGCGTCGCGCTGGCAGACGTTTCGCCGCGTGCTGCTGCCGACGCTGATTCCACCAGCGTTGACGGGATTCGCGCTGGCCTTCGCACGCGGACTCGGCGAGTACGGCTCCGTGATCTTCATTTCGAGCAACAAGATCTTCGAGACCGAGATTGCACCGATGTTGATTCTGGTGCGGCTGGAGGAGTATTCCTACGCCGAGGCTGCGGCGATCGCGACGGTTCTGCTTGGCTTCTCGTTTGTGCTGTTGGCCGCGATCAATTACCTCGAATACCGGAGCAAGCGGAATGCCGGCTAATCCGCAACCCGCGACTGTCGTGCTGGCGCCGCCGAGTCGCGACAATCGCGACCCGTGGTACGTTCGCTGGGCACTCATCGGCCTGACACTCGGCATCGTCGGCTTGCTGATCGTGGTGCCGTTGGCGTCGGTGTTCGTGCAGGCGACCGCGAAGGGGCTCTACGTTTACTGGGACAATCTCGTTGCGAACGCCGATACGAGGCACGCGGTCTTCCTGACGATGGTGGTCGCTCCGGTTGCCGTCGCGATGAACGTCGTATTCGGCGTCGCGGCAGCGTGGGCGATTGCTCGCTTTCGCTTTCGTGGCCGTGGACTGCTCATCACGCTGATCGACTTGCCGTTCTCGGTGTCGCCAGTGGTGGCGGGGCTGGTGTTCGTGCTGATCTTCGGCCTCCAGACGCCGCTCGGTCTCTGGTTGCGTGACCACGGTTATCAGGTGATCTTCGCGCCGCCGGCGTTGGTGCTGGCCACTGCGTTCGTGACGTTCCCGTTCGTGGCTCGTGAACTGATCCCGGTGCTGGAGGCGGTTGGTCCCGATGAGGAGTTGGCGGCGCGAAGCCTGGGGGCGAGCGGCTGGCAACTGTTTTGGTGGATCACGGTGCCGAACATCAAGTGGGGGCTTCTTTACGGCGTCATCCTGTGCAACGCTCGTGCGATGGGCGAGTTCGGAGCGGTGTATGTGGTGTCGGGCCGCATTGAGGGGCAAACCGACACGATGCCGTTGCGGGTGCAGAAGTTGTGGGAGGGATCGAACAACCCGGCGGCCTTCGCGCTCGCGTCGGTGCTGACAATGCTGGCTCTGGTGACGCTGGTGTTGAAGGTCTTGATTGAGCCGAAGGTGCGTTCGGAGCAGGAAGCCGGCAAGACCGCCGAGACGGAATAACGGCAACGGAATTGTTGACCATGCGTTCACGATGTGGCATTCTGTTGGATGTGAACGGAATGTCACATTCATGAGGTTGCCGTGTCTCCTCAAACTCCGCCAAACCCACCCCGGTTGCTGGATCGCGTCCGACAGGCGTGTCGCGTTCGGCATTACAGCATTCGCACCGAAGACGCTTACGCGGATTGGGCCGAGCGTTTCATTCGCTTCCACAAGATTCGCCATCCCGACACAATGGCCGAACCGGAAGTCAACGCCTTCCTCACTCACCTCGCGGTCGAACGAAATGTCGCCGCCTCGACGCAGAACCAGGCGCTCTGTGCACTCCTCTTCCTTTACGAAAACGTTCTCGGTCGTCCCCTCAATCGCATCGAAGGCGTCATTCGCGCGAACCAGCCCAAGCGGTTGCCGGTAGTTTTGACACGCCCCGAAGTGCGGCTCGTCCTGAGCAAGTTGGACGACACCTACCGCCTCATGGCACAGCTCATGTACGGCAGTGGCTTGAGACTTCTGGAATGCCTGCGGCTGCGTGTCAAGGATATCGACTTTGCCGCGAGTGAGATTCTGGTGCGCGAGGGCAAGGGGAACAAGGATCGGCGAACCATGCTGCCCGCGGCACTTCGGCAACCGCTGCGGGCACACCTCGACGGTGTCCGCTTGCAGCACGAGAAGGATCTCACCGCCGGGTTCGGCCGCGTCTTCTTGCCGCACGCGCTCGATCGCAAGTTACCGAACGCTGCGGCGGAATTCATCTGGCAATACGTCTTCCCGTCGGCCAAAATTTCTACCGACCCGCGGAGTGGCGAGAAACGCCGACACCACGCGCACGAGTCGGCGATTTCGAAAGCCATTACGGAAGCCGTGCGATTGGCGAAGCTGCCCAAGCGGGCGACGAGCCATTCCTTCCGCCACAGTTTCGCAACACATCTATTAGAAGACGGTTACGACATCCGAACCGTGCAGGAATTGTTAGGTCACGAGAGTGTGGAAACGACGATGATTTACACGCATGTGTTGAACAAGGGTGGCTACGCGGTGAAGAGCCCGCTGGACGAACGGTAAGTTGGCGGGAAGGGAATCGGGGTCTGTTACCGTAATAGGTTGACGCGAGATGGTCGGGCGGAATTGACGCAAGTTGAGAACCCAAGGAAACAACTTACGCCAATTTCGAGTGGTTCGACGCTGCACCGTGTTAGATTGAATGGGTTCCATCTAATTACAAGTTCGGCGGCGGAGGCGCACGGTAGCGTGATGATGACTGGGGACGAATGGCTGACCTGCACCGACGCGATGGCAATGTTGGAGTTCCTTCGCGACCGGCCGACCGGTCGGCCGAGCCCCCGGCAACTCCGACTGCTGGCTTGCGCGTGCTGCCGCCACGGCTGGGACCTGCTGACCGACCGCCGAAGTCGCGAGGCTATCGAGATCGCGGAGCGTTACGCCGGCGGCCACGCCTCGGACCGGGAGCGCAGGAGGGCGTATCGAGCGGCACTGGATGCCGCCAGGGAGGCATTCGGCCGCATTGAACAGGCGGGGCAGCTCACCGGGACGTACGATACCGATGAGGTGGATGCCGCGGGCGCGGCCATCACAACGGTTCTCACGGACCATCAGTTGCGGCTTTCCGGTGGACTGTCCCACTGGGACAAGGTTGTCTATCTCGGCCGCTACCGCGCAGGGCGGAAACTGTGGGAGACGTGCCCGACTACCGAGGACGTTGCACCGCGATTGGTGCGGGACATCCTCGGCAGTCCGGTCGGCCCACCGGCTGGCGGCCCGTCTAGCTCGCTGCGGTAGCAATCCAGATGCCGAACTAGCCGCTGCAGCAGACGGCGGGGCATGATTCGTTTCTGGGACTCCAAACTCTCCGGTGCCCCGCCGCTGCTGAGCTGGGTCGTTCGGCGGCCGGCGGAGGGCTTCAGGGTGGGTAAAGGCAGCAAGAACACCAACGTCACTCTGCCCCGGACAGTTCCCGACGCGGTTGCGTTCCTCATCGCTCGGATGTCACCGACCGCCCGCAAGGCGTTATTGCGATTCACCGACGAGATAGATCTGCAACTGGAGATCGCCAAAGGCTTCGATACCGGCATGAGCGTCCGCGCTATGCTTGGGTTGTGGGGGGAGAACCCGGAGTTGCTGGCCGCGCTTCCGCCGATTGCGAGGCACCCAGATTCCGCGTCGAGCTGCTTGCTGGTCGAGTGCTGGCGACGGCTGCGAGTTCAGGCAGCAGACGCCGAACTGGTCGCTGCAGATGTAACGATTGATGTCAAGCTCCGTCTACGTGATGACGGGACGGTTTTCTGATCTTTTTCTGCCTCTGCGCGCGACGGGGTAGAAGGCCCGACGTTGGGCTGAGGGCT
>JAIOPV010000205.1 GCA_021413735.1 Planctomycetota bacterium | reverse complement strand
TCTGTCACGGACCGCAGTTGCTCGCGGCTGCTGGCGTGCTGAAGGGGCGAACATGCAGCGCTTACCCGGCGGTTGGGCCGGACATCGGGCTGTGTGGCGGCACGCTCGCGGATGTGGCGATTGATGGAGTACACACCGACGGGAACCTCGTCACGGCTCCCGCGTGGCCGGCACATCCCGCGTGGCTGCGTGCCTTCCTGAAACTGCTCGGGTCGAAGATCGAAGCGTGATTCCTGTCGATCACTTCTTTCCCAACTCAATTGGGATGTCATTGGTCCCGGCGTTCACCGTTACCGGCGTGGGAAGTTCGACGAAAACCGGCTGCCCTCCGGCCGTTTGAGCAGTCAAGGGTGGCGTGTACGTCACCTTGTATTTCCCAGCCGGCGCACCACTTTTTCGCTCACCTGACTTGTCTGTGGTGCGAACCGTGGTGAGCGAATAAGTTCCATCTGCCCCAACTTCCGAGTTGGTGCTGAACTCCAGTGTGGTGGGATCGGGATTGAACTGTATGCTCCCGCCGTTCGCAGGCCGACCACCCCATTTCACCACACCGGTAACGGAGTGAAGGTCCGCGAACGTCGGTTGGGTTGTCTCGGTGCCGCACCCCGCACTCAGGAGAATGAGCAACAATACTGTCGAGTTCCGGGCTTGTCTCAGGTTCACCAGTCACTCCCCAAAGCGATGCCATCTCGCGGATCACATGCCGAGGCCCATGTGGGATCGGTCATGCTGCTGGTCAGGAACCGCACGCTGCCATCCCCAAGACTGACCATGATCCCGTTTGTGTGAATACCCTGTGGACGATCCATCCGGCAGTTGTTGATGTAGCTCGGCTGCACCTGGAATTTCCGCGCTGCCGGGTAACCCGTGACGTTCCCTTTTCCCGCACCAACGCTGCCAGCGCTCATGTTGAATCCCGCACGCCATTCTTGATTCGAATCGGCCCAGAGGCTGCCGGAAAGATTGCTCAAGACCCCCGTGTCGCCACAGGTGCCGTACATCTCGGCGAAGAACACCGTGTTTGATAATCCATCTGGCACACTCGCGTTCATGTCCTTTTTGCCAGTTGAGTAGGGGAGCCCACCCGTCGGATTGCCAAACACGTAGTAGTTCCCGCCATAATTGCTGATCGCCCAACCGCTCGCCCCGCCTCGGGTTGTCAGGCACATCCCCTTTGCGTTCGAGGTATCCGAAGGGCAGATGAATGTCTTGACCACTTTCATGTACTGCCCGCCCGCGTATCCGCTGGTACTGAGACCCGCAGACACGCTGCCTTGTTCGACGTATGGGAGCAAGAAGGCGAAGAGCGTGTAAATGTGATTGCCCCACGGAGTTTGACCCGTGAAGCACGCCGGTTGTGCTGGGTCGGCACAGGGGGCGCACTGTGGCGGGAGCGTCAGGTTCGTGTCCTGACAGTTGTGGACCGCGATACTGACTTGCTTCAGATTGTTCCCGCAGGTCAGTCTCGCAGCAGATTCGCGAACCTTTTGCACGGCAGGAAGCAGAAGCCCGATCAAAATTGCGATGATAGCGATCACCACCAATAACTCGATTAGCGTGAACCCTCGACGCGGTCGATGATGGAGCATGAGTCACCTCGGAAATGAATGATGGACATTGGGAAACCGACTTGGAGATGGGAGTACGATGAGTTTACTTCACGGCTCGGCGTTCGCAAGGCAAATTCAGATATCCGCAGGGCCGTTTAGTTCTGAGGCATTCGACTTACAGAGAATTAAACGGCCTGGCAGATCTGCGTCAGCTCATCGCGCCGGAGTATAATACCTTGCCCCTGAAATCGTCATCGCTTCCCGTGGAATCGTTCCATGAACTCAAACCCCTCTGCGTTGCTTGGCTTGCTGCTGTCGGCTGGGTTGTTCGGTACGCCTCGCCCCGCGTTCGCACTCGACGAAGCGCCGGCACCGCGACCAGTTGGATTCGCTGTTGAGAAGCACAAAAACATCGTGTATCGCGCCGGTCCCGACTCGGAAAAAGAACGGCACACGCTCGACGTGTACGTTCCGAAGGGAAAGAAAGATTTCCCCGTGGTGCTGTTCGTTCACGGTGGCGCGTGGAAGTGGGGCGACAAGTCGCTGTACGCTGGAATCGGTGACGCATTCGCGGCTCGCGGCATCGGCATGGTGATCTGCAATTACCGATTGTCGCCGAAGGTGCAGCACCCCGCCCACGTTGAAGATGTGGCAGCGGCGTTCGCGTGGACCGCCGACAATATCGCGAAGTATAGCGGCAATGTGAAGGAGTTGTTCGTTTGCGGTCACTCGGCCGGCGGGCATCTCGTGTCGCTCGTAGCCACCGATCCGTCGTATCTGAAGGCAGAGAAGCATTCGCCGACCGAGATCGCGGGAGTCATTTCGATCAGCGGCGTGTACAAGATTTACCACACCGAGAAGGTATTTCTGGAACCGTTTGGCAAGGACGAAACCATCTGTTTGAAGGCGTCGCCGTTGACGCATGTTGCGGGCAAGCACCCACCGTTCTTGATCGTGTATGCGGACAAGGACTATGAGCATCTCGACGAAATGGCGAAGGACATGGACGCCGCGTTGAAGAAGGTCGCCAGCCCGTGCGATCTGATGATCTGCAAGGATCGTAGTCACATCAGCATCATCGTCAACCTCGTGCAAAGCGACGACCCACTGCACCAATCCATTTGCGAGTTCGTGACGAGACACGCCAAGTGATCTGAGGTGAAACACCTTGCGAGCCACGGGTTTATCCCCGTGGTTTTTGCCGCTTCAACACCACGGGGATAAACCCCGTGGCTTGCAAAACATTTTCGACAACCCATCATCAGCTGACCGCGTAGCTCCACATGCTGTCGTAGAACTGCTGGAAGGTGATCGTCACGTAGCCGTCGTTCGGTCCGTCGGTGTACTTCACGTGCGGGTTGTCGCCGCCATCCTGATCCAGACCCCACGGATTGCGAAGCAGAACCGTCCCCGCGTTCATGTTCACCGATTCCACCGAATAGCAGTGCGCCCCACACAGTTTCCCTGTGCTCACCGACCCGGCAATGTTCCACGAGCCGTAGTCGCCCTGGCGGGTGCAGGCACACACCAACTTGCCGGCCGCTAACTTGTTCTTGATCGACTGCATCTCGGCGTCGTTCGTTGTGTTATAGCCACCGCCGGTGATCTCGTTGCCGTAGCCGGAAACCGACCGACCCGTCAGATACGACAGCACATTGCTTGGCCAACCGCTGCTGTAATCCGACACATCGTGCCAGTCGTGGCCCATCTGCTGCTGAATGGCTCGTTGATAGATGATGACCCACGATTCGTCATCAACCGTCGCGGGTTCAAAGCTCAACCGGCCGTCTTCCAGCGACACCATCTGGTAGTGAGAACCGCCATTGGCGTCGAGCAATCTCACCTGGTAGACGCCTTCGCCCATGTAGTTGATCCGGCTTGCGAGATTGATTCCAGCCTTGGCCGCAGACGCAAGCGGAGCGTCGATCCAGCACGAAGGCGTGCCTCGCTGATTCACGTCGGTGTCGGTCGTGCTGTTCACGGCGATCTGATGTGCCAGGAAATCGTAGCCGGCGCCGCCGCTCTCGCTGTCACCGGTGTTGGCTCCCGCGTCGAGGAAGTCGTCGCCGTCGCCGCCTTCCAGGGTATCGGCTCCGCTTCGCCCGTAAAGCGTATCGCCACCGCCACTGCCGCGGACGAGGTCGTTCCCTGCACCCCCGTCGATTCTGTCACCGAAGAGGCCACCGATGAGGATGTCGTTGCCGCCGTTGCCCTTCATGTCGAACGGAACAAATGCGTTGCTCGCGTAGATCTGATCGCCGCCCGAACCACCGTTGAAGTGCACGGTTGGGAATTGCCCGAATTGCAGGTCGATCGTCCAGGTTTTGCCGCTGGTGTAATCGACGACCTTCAAATCGTCCATCGGGCTGGCCCGGGTAATGTCGGTCACGCACCCGTTGTTGTCGGTGCTGACGTAAACGTCGTTGCCCAACGAAAAGACTGCGACAACTGCGGGGTTCTCGCGAAGTTCGAGCGTTTCCATGCCGAGTTGAGTGCGACGCTTTTGCTTGGTCATGACAGCCTCTCGTGTGTGGAGTCGAACCGAAGTGGTTCGTTTCCACCAACACGCGGGGCTGCCAGTCGTGTGACCGGCACTGCGAAAGAAAAACAGTATTCACCGCAGAGGGCGCGGAGGACACAGAGAGAAAGACTGAAATCCGAGAGCAGAGTTGTGTTCAAATTCGATTTTCTCTCGGTCTTGGTTTTCTCTCTGCGTCCTCCGTGCCCTCTGCGGTGAATACTGCTTTGGTTCGCCGCGCTACCCGACTTGGCGAGTCGCGTTAGAATGAGGAGATGAAACCCACCGAAAATATCTCTGCCGGTAATCCGGTCGAGCCGACACTCACCTTTTGGGGAGCTGCCGGCGGCGTCACCGGGTCAATGCACCTGGTCGAAGTTGGCAACCACAAGATCCTTCTGGATTGCGGCTTACACCAGGGTCGCCGCGAGGAAGCCCGCCAACGCAACGGTCACTTTCCGTTCCACCCGCACCAGATCGACGCAGTCATTCTCAGTCACGCACACATCGACCACTGCGGAAACCTTCCGACACTCGTGCGGCAAGGATTCAGCGGTCCGGTGTATTGCACGCCGCCAACCCGCGATCTTCTTCGCGTGATGCTCGCCGATTCCGCGAAGATTCAGGAAGAGGACGCGGCCCACATCAACATCGCCCGGAACTACGCCGAGCCGTGGGTGCAACCGCTCTACGTTCACACCGATGTCGAGAAGACGTTTAGGCAAATCGTGCAGGTGCCTTACGGTAAGGAAGCGGACGTCGCGAAAAACGTGCGGTTTCGGTTCATTGAAGCCGGGCACATCCTCGGTTCCGCGATGGTGCATCTCACCGTTTCGGGACTCGACCGCGACCGCACGCTTTCGTTCAGCGGGGACATGGGCCGTCGTGGATTGCCCATTCTGAAGCCAACGGGTGAGGTGCCGCCGGCCGACGTGCTGGTTTGCGAAAGCACCTACGGCAACCGACTGCATCGCTCGTTCGCGGAAACGGTGGACAAGCTCTACGCCGCGATTCGCCACACGGTCGAGAAGGACGGCAAGATTCTGATTCCGGCGTTCAGCCTGGGTCGAACGCAGCTCATCATTCACGTTTTGCAGCAGGGCTTGCGAGCGAAGAAGATTCCGAACATTCCGATCTACGTCGATAGCCCGCTGGCGTCGGAAGTGGCGGAAGTTTATCGGGCGCATCCGAACAGTTTGTCGCCTGAGATTTCGCAGGCGTTGAAAGAGGGTCACGGGCTTCTCGGTGGCGACGGCGTGAACTACGTCCGCGATTTCGAGGAAAGCACTCGCCTTGCGTCGCGACCGGGGCCAGCGGTTATCATTGCGTCGAGCGGCATGTGCGACGCGGGCCGCATTCAGCAGCACTTGAAGCAACTCGTGGACGACCCGCGTTGCACGATCATCCTGGTGAGTTATCAGGCGTCGGGCACGGTGGGTCGCAAACTTCTCGAACCGAAGCCGACGGTGCGGTTCCAGGGTCGTGACTGGAACAAGTGGCTCGACGTGGTTCACCTCGACGGCTTCAGCGGCCACGCGGACAAGGAAGACTTCATCGCGTATCTGAAGCCGGTGGTGGGGAAGGTTGGCAAGGTGCGACTGATTCACGGAGAACGTGAGCAGGCGGAAGCGTTGTCGGAGATGCTTCGCGGCATGGGTTTCGACGATGTGGCCGTGCCCGCCCCCGGCGACCGCGTGATATTGGGGTAACGGTTTTCGTTTAGCCGCGACACGCAGCGGAGCGAGAGCATCACATGAATCCGACCACAGAACCGGAACTGGAATTCCCCGATTCGGACGGACTGCCCATGTCCGAGAACACCCGGCAGTATGAAGCCATCGTCACGCTGAAGGGGAACATCGAGGCGTTCACGCCGAACGCGTTCGTGGCTGGCGATCACCTCATCTATGTCGATTCACGCGACCCAACCGCACGATACGCACCCGATGTGTATGTGGCGTTTGGTCGTCCTCGGGGCCATCGCGGTAGCTACAAGCTGTGGCAAGAAGAGAACGTTTTCCCGCAGGTCGTGTTCGAGGTGTTGGGCCCGAGCAACACCGAAGCGGAAATGAAAGACAAGCGGCAGTTCTACTTCGATCACGGCTCCAAGGAGTATTACGAGTTCGACCCGGAAGCCGGAACGTGGCTTGGATTCGTTGTCGATGCTGACACGGGCCGGGTCCGGCAAGTCGCTGAGATGGATGGGTACACGAGCCCACTGCTCGGGATGAAGTTCGGGTTCTGGCCGCTGGAGTTGGTGGCATTCCGACCGGATGGCACACGGTTCCGCTCATTTCAGGAACAGGAAGATCAGGTGGTTCTTGAGCGTCAGCGTGCGGATGCCGAACGCCAAAAGGCCGACGCTGCGAAGCAGGAAGCCGACCGCCTCCGAGCGTTACTTCGCGCTGCCGGAATTGATCCAGACAAGCCAACCGGATGACGCGACCATGTCGCCGGACAATCCTTTCCTGAAGGCACTCCTCGCGGAGCCGGACGACGACACGCTCCGGCTCGCAATGGCTGATTGGCTCGACGAAAACGATCAGCCCGCACGAGCTGAGTTCGTCCGCGTGCAAATCGAACTCGCACAAGGCGTCACAGATCGCGAACGCCTCCGATATCTCGAAGTGCGTCAGCGCGACTTGCTGATCGCTCACGAAGCGGAATGGGTGCAACCGCTCGCTGATGTGTTGAAGTGCAAGCCTGGTGAATGGGGTGGTTGGGTCTTCCGTCGCGGCTTCGTTGAATACTTCCACGTTTCCGCGGCGGTAATCAGTCAGCGAGGTCACACACTCGCGACGCTCACGCCCGTCCGCGAACTATTCCTGCGGCCTTGCACTTCCGAAGACGTGGTCGCGCTCTGCGGATGCGACTGGCTGCGAAGCGTGACCGCTCTCTACCTCGACTCCGCTCGCCTGAACCAGACCTCTACCCGTGCGCTGGTCGACTGCCCGTTCCTCGGAAACCTCCGCTGCCTTGATGCCGTTCTGGACGCCGTGCCCGACAAAACGAAGCTCGTGTTCGACGCTCGATTCGCTTCAATCATTCGGATGCAGTAGCCTCTGAACCTGCACATTTCGTCTAACCCGCCCGCAATTCCGCTCAATCTTCTAGCTAGTCGCTTGCTCGGTTGCCAATCGTTGCGCACTACTTGTAAGTGAACTATTGTTCACTATAACTCTCAGGAGTCAAGTCGTGCCAATTCGCTACCTGTTTCTCGACATGAACGCATTCTTCGCTTCAGTCGAACAGCAGTACCGACCCGAACTTCGCGGCAAACCCATCGCCGTGATTCCCACCGACGCCGAAACCACCGCGTGCATCGCCGCGAGCTACGAAGCCAAGGCGTTCGGCATCAAAACCGGCACGCCCGTGTGGGAAGCGAGGAAACTGTGTCGCGGACTCATCTGCGTTGTGGCCGACCACAAACGATACGTCATCATGCACAACCGCATTGTCGACGCCCTTGGATCGGTGTTGGAGATTGATCGTGTCATGTCCATTGATGAGATGTCATGTCGGTTGGTGGGCAACCAGCGCGAACCCGAAAGGGCCGCGTTGCTCGGTTATCAGATCAAGAAGGCGATTTACGAACGCGCCGGCGACCATATGCACTGTTCCATCGGCATCGGACCGAACACGATGCTCGCGAAGATGGCCGCCGACATGAAGAAGCCGAACGGACTGACCGTGCTCACCGACGCCGACATTCCGGGTTCTCTCCACAACTTGAAACTGCAAGACTTTCCGGGGATCGGTCCGCGAATGGCGAGGCGGTTAAATCTCTATGGCGTGTTCGCGGTTCAACAGTTGTGTGCGTTGTCGGTGAAGTCGCTGTCGGAGGTCTGGGGCAGTCGTGTGATGGGCGGGCGCTGGTATCGGTTGCTGCGTGGCGAAGACGTGATCGATCCACCCGGACGCCGGCAAACGGTGAGTCACTCGCACATCTTGCCGCCGAACTTGCGAACCGAGCACGGTTCATATGGCATTCTGGTTCGGCTGGCACACAAGGCAGCGGCGCGATTGCGAAAAATCGACTACTGGGCAGGCGGCGTTTCGATCGGCGTGAGCTTCCAGGACGATGAGCGTTCCAGTGGTGGCTGGCACAGCGGCGGATGGGATGCGGGTTGTCGTGTGCCACACTGCCAGGACACGCCGACGATTCTGCATGCGGTGGCGAAACTGTGGAAGCAGCGACCGCCGGACCGCGTGCCGTTCAAGGTCGGTGTGGTGCTTGCGGACCTGCGACCAGCAAAGAGCGCGACGCCGTCGTTGTTCGAGGAAGATCGGAAGGCGGCAGAGGTGTCGAAGGCGATCGACAAGGTGAACGCGGAGTTCGGTGCGAGCGTGGTACACTTTGGCGCGATGCACGGATACGAACATGCCGCTCCGACGCGGATCGCGTTCACGCAGATCCCGGACTTCGACCGTCGTGTGAGTTGAGTTGTCGCGGTGAGATCAGGAGGTGATTTCTTAGCCGGCGGATGCCGGCGTTTGTGTTTCTGGAACGTAGTAGGCACACAGAGTGTGCCTACTGCATTGAAGACGGTGTCCGATTCAATCCCGGACCGCGGCCCGATCTTGCATGCCGTTCACCAGCTTTTCGACGGTCGGCCGGTATTCGGCAGGCAGCTTCTCCAGCGAATCGGCCTTGTGGACATTCCCACCGTCTTCGATTGTCACGCCGGTGATCACGGGGCCCGCATCACCCTTCGTCCCCGTGATCTGATAGACCACCCCGTTCTGCACAGACTTGATGGCGAAGCTGCCGTTGATTGCGGGATCACGCAGACCCTTACCTGGCTTGCGAACCTTCGGCTGAATGTCGTCGTTGAGGTCCGGCAACACGTTCACACGCGGCACCGCTTTGAATTCCGGGATACGCGGCTGGATGTTCGGCAACCGCGGAGCAATTTGAGGAAGCTCGGGAAGTTCGATTCCCTTCAGTTCCACCTTCTTACCCTTGCGGAGAACCACCGCATCGACCTTCTCGCCTGCCTTCACCTCATTGACACGCCGCGAGAAATCTTCAGGGGCATCGGTGACGGCCTTGCCGCCGAACTCCAACACGATGTCGTGCGTCTTGAATCCAACCTTGGCCGCGACCGAGCCTTCAATCACTTCAGCAATCGCGATCCCGTGACCGTTCTCGATACCGAGTTGCTCAATCATGATCGGTGTAAGGCGTTCCATCCGGATGCCCAGACGGAAGCGATTCGGAAGGCGATCGATGCCCGGGTTGAGGTCGAGATCTAACCCGCCCAACCCGCCGCCCTGCATCACCCGGAGCATCAGGAGTTGAGCGTCCTTGAGCAACATCATCGCCTCGGCATCGTTCTGGTTCTTTGCCAACATTTCCAATGCCTTGAGTTGAAGCTCTCGGGCTTTCTGGAGATCTGCTGGATTGATGTTGCCACCCAGACGAAGGCCCGGACGGATGAACTGCTGCTCGAACGGTTGCGGGCGGATCGGAGGATCGACTGGCGGTTGCGGTTTGGGCCGCGTCAGCGCTTGGCCGGTCATCGCCTTCTCGACCATTTCCAGTTCTTTCGTGATCGCTTCGACGTTTTCACCCTTGCGGGCAGCAGCATCGACCGCATCGCGGAGAGCAACGAGTTCCGGCGATGCGGGAACGGTTCGGCCGCCCATCGGGAAAGTCCAACCCTTCGCGACGGACTTTTCGAGCGTGGCGAGAGCCGTGACGATTTCGGATACGTTCTCGCCACGCTTGTTGGCCGCTTTCACGGCGTCGCGAAGATCAGACAGATCCGGAACCTTGGGTTCCTGGGCAGTGGAAAGTGAGATGTTGACACTGGCGAAGATCGCAGCAAGACCGAGTACAGCAACAGCCGCGAGAAAGCGGCGTTTTATTTTGTCCATGGCAGCGAGCCTCCGAGGGAACAGCAGGTGACCATCTTTAATTCAAGCAGCGATGGGAGAGCAACGCCAGAGCAATCGGCGCGAAGTTACATACACGAGACGCGGCAAGCCACGCAACGGTTTGAACTGGCTCCGGAATCTGGTGTAAATAGTATCCCTCACCGCGTGTCGTTTGGCGATGTGCGGCAAGTTGCGTTTGGGCTTTGTAGCCGCGGACGCGGCGACCGAATGTAGCCAGGGGTGCAGCGAACGAAGTGAGCAAACCCCTGGTAAGCGAAGCAACCCAAGAGCCAAGCCCCGGAGGGGCGACAGATTGTCTCGCATTGCCTCGGGACCAGGGGTTTGCTCGCAAAGCGAGCCGCACCCCTGGCTACACTCGGTCGCCGCATCCGCGGCTGCAAAGCAATCACGCCTCACGGAACCCGTCGATGTGGCTGGTTGCGTGCGGTCTCCAACTGCGGGTATCGTATCAGTTCCCCAACCCTCCCCGGTGCTGGCTCAATGCGAACCACTTCGCTTGCTCTGTTTGGGCTTCTGCTCGCGAACCCAGCGTTTGCCGCGCCGCCGAACTTCGACAAGGACGTCGCGGGATTGCTGAGCAGGCGCTGTCTCGAATGCCATTCCGGAGCAGACCCAAAGGGCGGCCTCGATCTCACCCGCAAGGAGGCCGTACTCGGCAAGGATGGTCCCGTCGTCGCGGGAAAGCTGGATGCGAGCGAGTTGTGGAAGCTGGTCGCCGCGAACAAAATGCCGCCGAAAAAACCGCTTCCTGAAGCTGAGAAAGCGTTGCTGAAGGAGTGGATCGAGAGCGGCGCGAAGTGGGGGACCGACCCAATCGACCCACTCGCGGCAACCACTGATCGCCGCGCTGGACTCGATTGGTGGAGCCTGCAACCGATCAAACGACCTGAGTTGCCGAAGACCGCCACCAACGCAGTCGATCACTTCGTTCGCGCGAAGCTGAGTGACAAGGGTATGTCACCCGCACCGCCCGCCGACAAGCGAACGCTCATTCGCCGTGTGTACTTCGACCTCGTGGGATATCCGCCGACGTTCGAGCAAGTCGAGGCGTTCGCCAACGACAAGTCACCCAACGCCTGGGAAAAGCTGGTCGATTCGCTACTCGCGTCGCAGCACTATGGCGAACGCTGGGGTCGCTACTGGCTCGACGTCGCTCGCTACGCGGAGACGTGCGGCTACGAACGCGACCAGGTAAAGCCCGACGTGTGGAAGTATCGCGATTGGGTCATCAAGGCGTTCAACGACGACATGCCATACGACCGCTTCGTGCTGGAACAACTCGCCGGCGACGAACTTGGAAAGGCGGAAGGCGGAGGGCGGAAGGCGGACAACGGATGGGATTTCTTTTCCGCCTTCCGCCCTCCGCCTT
>JAIOPV010000256.1 GCA_021413735.1 Planctomycetota bacterium | reverse complement strand
GCGGGTGCCGCCACCCTCGCAAGTTCGCGGATACATCGCTCACGGATCTCGGCTTGAGGTAAGTGCTGGATGGCATTCGCACACAAGACTCGCTGGAACGCGCCGTTCTTGAACGGGAGTTGGCTGATGTCGCCTTGCACGAGCATGATGCCGGGGTCGGGGTTGGCATGTCTCAATTGCAATAAGGACTGCACGGACAGATCCAGAGCAATCACCCGCATACCCGGTTTGAAGAATGCTCCCAAAGTGAGACCCGTGCCGCACCCCGAATCCAGAATCCACTCGCCGGGCTTCGCTGCCAGTGCCCGAGCCACAGCCGACGCTCCAGCCATGTACTGAGGATCTTCCCGGCGAACATCGTAGCCCGAAGCCTGGGTGTCCCACTGCTGGGCTTCCTTTTCGAGATGCCCAGCCTCGGCGGACCGCGGATCGAGCATGTTCGGGATGCCCTCCCGCACCGGGTAGAGTCGGCCACACTCTCGGCAGCGCAACTCGATCGATGTTCCCTGCTCATCGAGCAACAGCTCGGAGTCTGGATGATGGGGACATCGCAGGAAGGAGTGCAAAACGGGATCGAGCATGGCGTCCTTGCAGAGAGGTAGGGTTGCTCTGTTGAATCTTATTCGAGGCTGGATTTTCGCGGATGGGCGAGCAGGGCGGACTTACTTTTGGAGCGACGCCAACACTTCACGTGCGGGGTCAGTGTCAGCCTTCAGCGTTTCGCGAAGGGTGCCGAACGGCACGATGAGCCGACCCAACTCTGCGAGGCGTTGAGGCATGTCGGCGTGAACCCACCACGCAGATAGCCCGCCGCCGAGCGTGGGTTCGTCGGCCGTGACGCGGATGATACCACCGTTCGGGCGGAAGGTGTAGGTGGTGACATTGCCGGGTCGTTGCGTTCGTTCGGGCTCGTCGAGCTGATCGGTAAGGTAGTCGATCACGGCAGGCTCGAACGGCTCCGCTGGCGTGCGAAACCAGAGACCGTTTGAGTGAGCCAATAGTGGTGGGGTCGGTTGAGGATACTTGCACCCAGGAGCAGGGTAGCGGGCAGCAATCCACTCAATCAAAAAGAAACTGAATGGCACCGTCTCCGGCTTCCACTCCCAACGGGCGTCATCGTCAGGGTCTGCCATGACCTGCACCCAAACCTGCGGATCTGCTATTCCGTGGACTTCGACCCTCCACCGAATCATGTCGAGTTCATCTCGTAAGACCACAACGGTACTAAGGTCTGCTCGCCATAAACCCCGGATGGCGGTCAGTACATCCGCGATAGACACACTCTCGCAGTCGTATCCAATTACTCGCCAGAAGTTGTGGTCTGTCCGTTTCAGTCGTTGCATGTTGTCGTAGTTGATTCCCACGACGTCCGGCACCAGATACCACTCCCGCACGCTCGCCGGAAGCGGACCATGCTTGGCTTCATGTTCCGCGATCATGCTAGCGGCTTCCGGCGACTCGCCCGGCTCGATTTGCAGCAAATCGTAGACGTTTTGGTGATAGGGAATGCGGCTGATTCGGCTCACGACATCCTCCACTTCAGCCCACAATTTCGTCCCGATGATTCCGGACCAACCACGATGGTTCCGGACCCCCAGCGATGGTTCCGGAGGTGAGATTCGGGCTGAATTTTACCGAAGTGATTCAGCCGGTTATGGTTGATTTATTCTGATGTAGTTTCTTCCGGACGAATGGAATGGTTCCGGAGCTGAAATCATTGATTCCGGAGAGGGGTGTGCGTGTGGGCCGGAACCAATGAGAAACCCGCCCGAGGCATGCCCCGAGCGGGTGGTTACGACTTCGCAAACTCAATGCTTGTGGTGGTCGCCGAAGAACTTCGCGTTCGGATCGGCCTTGCCCCACACATACGCCAACAGGTCAAGAATCTCGTCGCGGGTCAGCTTGTCGAGCAGACCCTTCGGCATGATCGACGTCGTCAGCTTCTTCCGCTCCGTGATATTCGTGGCCTTCAACTCCAACGGCTTCGTACTCGCCAACGGATTCTCAATCACCTTCACGATGCCGTCCTTCTCCTCCACGATCATCACCGTCAGCGCCTTCTCGTCAGCCGTGACGATGCGATACATGGCATATTTATCGTCGATCTTCTTGGCCGAGTCGATGATGTGGTCCGTCAGGTCCACGGCGCTCTTGAAGACCTTCGGATCGAGCTTCGTCAGGTCAGGTCCGAAGTCGTTACCCTGCCCGCCGAACTTGTGACACGCAATGCACGTTGCCACTGTGAACATCTGCTTGCCGTTCGCGTAATTGCGACCGCCCTTCGCCTCCATCTCCTTCACTGCGTCGGTCAGCTCTTCGAGCTTCCACTCCGTGCGAGGGCGGTTGAACTTCAGCAGATCATCCTTCACCGGCAGCGGGTGCTTCGCGAGATACTCGGCCGGGTTCTCCAGGTAGGCGTCGAGGTCCGCGACCACATACAACGCCCCGTGCATCCGCCGCCAGTGGCCCGGGTAGGTGCACACATACGGGTAGATGCCCGGTTCCTTCGGTGCGTTGAACTTCAGCGGCTCCACCTGCCGCGATTGCAGCAACTTACTCGCAAGCAGGATCGTGCCAGCCGGCATCGGGGGAACGTACTGCTTCGCGGCTGCGCTCGGATCAGTCGCGAACGCCTCGGCCGCGTTGCCGACTTTCTCCAGCGTACCCGGGGCCACGATCACGAAGTTGTGCGGCATGATGTCGGTGTTCTCGAAGTGGAACTCGACAGCCTTGCCAGCCTGCACCGCGAGGCGTTCCTTGTCGTAACTCATCTGGTCGAACAGCGTGCCGACGCGGATCACCCGCACGCCGATCTCGGACAGTTCCTTGCGGGCTTCGCGTGCGTCGAGCAACGGCAGCAAGCCCGCAAGCCCTTCGCCGAGTTGCATCATGTCGAGAGCCACCGGCGTCGTGCGTTCCGCGACTGGCAGCGACCGGATGAACTTCAACACGACTTCGATCTGCGATTTCGCGTCGTCCTTCGGCCAGTCCTTCGCCGGGATGCGGAGCAACGCCTGCACAGCAGCGCCGCGATCAGTGTCAGCGGTGAGGTACTTCGCAATCGCCTTGAACGCATCGGCCTCTTGACCGCGTACGCTCGTCAGCGCGAACATCGCCGTCTTGCGAACGACTCGCTCAGGCGACATGGCCCCGACCACGATCTCAGCCTTTTCCTTCGGCGTCGGGTTCTTCTCGGAAACGAACACTTCCTGCTTCTTGGCGTCCAGCACCCGCACGGTGAAGTCCTTCAACCGTGTGCCGAGTGCGCCATCGGTGCGGTTCCACACGACGATCTTTTCGATCGGCACATCCTGACCGAGATCGACCTGCCACCATGGATCGTCGGTGCCTTCCTGCGTGTGCGACTGACCGCCATTGCTGAAGTCGCCGTTCTTGTTGCCGTCGATGGCCTTGCTGGCGGTCGCCTTCGCGTAAGTGCTGCTCTGCGTGGCCTTGCCCTTGCGAGCCACGTTCACGCCATCGCTGAACACTTCCACTTCGGCCAGCGTCAGCGTTCGCTGCTTGCCGGGCAGTTCGATTCGCACATACCGCCCCGTAGCACCCTTGCCGTTGTTCACGGTCTTGGCGAGTTCTGGCGGCAGACCCGCGAGCAGTTCCTTCACCTTGGGGTAAAGGGCGGCACGCAGTGCGGGATCGCGAACCATCGGCACCGCCGTCACGAAATCTTGCAGCGCCGCGACAGACGTAATCGCCGACTTCCACGCTGCGTCAACGCTGCCATCTGCCGCGAGAAGCGCAACGTACCCGACTTGCCGGCTCAGTGCGGTACGGCCCTTGGTCGCCATCGTTTCGAGTTCGGCTCGATTCTTGGCGAGCTCTGCTTGCGGTCGCGACGTGAGCAACCGGGCGAGGTCGAACGCGACAGATTCCTCGGTCGAGGAGGAATCGTCGTGCGCTCGCATCGCGTTCACGAGCACGGTGGTTTCGGGCTTGCCGTCTTGCTTGGCGAGCCCCGCGAGTGCCTCACGGCGGAACTCGTCGCGAACCCCCGGACGGAACAGCAATTCAAGCAGCACGCCAGGGGTGCGTTCCATCGTGAGCAACGTTTCGGTTCCGACGGAGCGGAGGAAGTAGCGGGCTCCCGATGTCGTCGTGAACTTGATCGGCCGCTTGTCCGCGATCGCCTTCTTCACGATCGGATCGAGCGCCTTCATCGTCTCGACGATGACGTGGTTCACGTACTGATCGGCAGGCTTGTCTTGGGCAACGAACACAATCTCGGCAGCCTCGGGAATGTTGAAGAAGCTCGCGGCGCGAACCGCTTCGAGACGCACGCGGGGGCTATCGTCCGCTGCGGCCTTCTTCAGCAATTCGAGGGCTTCGGGCACGCGATCACGCCATGCCCACAGCACGCGAACGGCTGCCGCACGAGCCTGGTACACCGGCGAGTTGAGCAACTTGTTCAGCAACTCAACGTTCACGGTGTTGTGGTATTGGTGCATCCACAGAGCTTCGAGCAGAGCGTGTTCGCGGTCCTCGCCCTTGCCTTCCAACTTCGCGGCCCATGCCTTCACAGCCGGGAGCACTTCCTCGGTCTTGCGACCGCCGAGTTCGACCTTCGCACGGTAGCGAACGCGGTCCTCGGGGTGCGTCAGCAACTTCAGCAAGTTCTCGATGCTCTCGCCAGCGATCTTCGGCGACTGCGACGGTTCACGGCCTTCTGCGCTGATTCGATAGATGCGGCCGTGGAGGCGGTCGCGGCTTGGGTCGCGGAGGTTGTGCTGCATGTGGCCGATGATCGGGTTCTGCCAGTCCGCGAGGTAGATGGCACCATCCGGGCCGGTCTTGCAGTCAACGGGGCGGAAGTTCGGATCACTGCTTCGCAGGATCGGTTCGAGTTCTTCACCACTGAGACTGCCGCCGACGTCGCTGATCTTGAAGCGACGAATGCCCAGGAACCCGATGCAGTTCGTGACCATCAGGTTGCCGTCGTAGTCACTCGGGAAGTGCTGGCTCGACAGGTATTCCATACCGCCGCTCGGGCGGATGCCGCGTTCGTTGTAGACCTGTGGCGGGCGAGCGTGCTTCGACGGATACGGCAAGTAGCCCGAGAACAGCGGAGCGTGGTACGGCTGCGCGCCCGTGCCGTCGATGACGATGTCCTGGCCCCACTTGTCGAAGACGTGGCCGTGCGGGTTCGCGAAACCGAACGTGACGTACACGTCGAACTTCTGGGTGCGTGGCTCGTAGCGGAAGACGCCGCCGTTCGCGAGCCGCTTCGGTGCGCCGTATGGGTCTTCGACCTGCGAGTGGTGGAACGTGCCTTCCTGGAAGTACACCGCGCCGCCCGGATCGAGCACGAAGCTGTTCGACGCATGGTGCGTGTCAGCCGTGTCGAGACCGTGCAGGATGCGCTGGAAGGTATCGGCCTTGTCGCCGCCCTTCGAGTCCTTGAGGAACACGAGATCCGGGGCTTGTGCGACGAGAACGCCGCCGTTGTAGAACTCGAAACCCGTCGGGTTCTGGAGGTTCTCGGCGAACACCTTCATGGTGTCGGCTTTGCCGTCGCCGTCGGTGTCCTCGAAAATCAGGAGCTTGTCGTTGTACGGGTCGCCTGGCTTCCAGTGTGGGTAGTTCGGCCACACTGCCACCCACAGCCGACCCTTGGTATCCCAGGCCATTTGAACTGGCTTCGCCAGTTCCGGCCACTTCTCTTCGCTCGCGAACAGCGTGACCTTCAGCCCCTTGGCGATGGTCATGCTCTTGATCGCGTCCTCGCCCGACTGGAACAGGTGCTTCTTGTCTGGTCCGGTGCCCGGCTTGTTCGTCGGCACCGGAATGAACGCGGGCAGGTTCGTGTCGTCAGGCTTGATTTCCTTGCCCTGAGCCGCAGCCCAGATCACCTTGTCGCGGGTCGAGGTCATCAGGTCGAGGATGTCGAGTTCGCGTTGAGCAACCTCGTAGTTCGACTGCCCGCCGACGAACTTCAGCCACGCACGACCACCATAGACGGAGTAGCCGTCGGTGACGCGGTACCGCTGGAACCAGTGGAAGTTCTTGTCCTTCACGGCCGGTTGAATCTTCGCGACAGCATCAGCCGCGAGTGGCGGGTTCATCGGGTTGGCCGGGAACAGTGCGCTCTCGATGATCTCAGCGACGACCTTGTTGCCGGTTTCGTTCAGGTGAATGCCATTGATCGTCAGCGGCGACTTGGCGGTGGTGTAAGCCTTCTTCGTCGGAGCGAACAAGTCCACGAACGGGACGCTGTTGGCCTTCGCAACCTCGGCCATTGCCTTCGTGTAAAGCTCAACATTCGCGTTGATGTCGTCGCCCTTCGGCAGATTCGGCGACTTGTGATCTTCGAACGCGATCGGCGAGAACAGCACGATTCGCGGTGCCGACTTATCGTTGTATTTCTGGCTCTGTTGGTGCTTGATGAACGCATCAAGGTCGGTCTTGAACTTCGGCAGCCCAGCTTCGCCCGCGAACGATTCGTTGTAGCCGAAGAAGGCAAAGATCACGTCCGGCTTGGTGTTCGTGTGCTCGAAGCGGTTCGCGAGCACTGCCCCTTTGTCCGCGACATCGGTGGGGCGAGGAATCGGTGCCTTGCCGTGAAGCCATTGATCGGCAGTGCCGAAATCCTGCGAACGCATTCGCTTGTTGGAGTCGGGGTTGGCGGTGTAGCCAGCGACTTCGTCGCCTGAGTAGCCGAGGTTGCGAATCACGAGATCGTGTTTCGGCAAGCGTGCGTGCAGGTACGATTCGAGCCAACCGTCGTGCTGCATTCGCTCGGGAAGCGTGTTCCCGATGATGCAGATGTGATCGTCCTTCTCCAGCTTGACGAGCTGGGAGGAGGGGGCTTCGGCGGCGGCTTCGGGCGTCGCCGAACAGGGCGTTTGAACGCCGACATACCAGATGGCAGCAACGAGGGCGGCTGGCGCGAGCATCAAGCTGGCGTTGGCGAGTGAACGTCCGCCGGGCATGGAGAAATCTCCGGGGAGGAGCGACAAGGTGACTGGGCAGGTGAAAGTGATTGTACGGACGGCGACTGTCAGAGGAAGCAAGTTACCGACGGATCAGGCATTCCAGCAGTTCTCGCTCGAATCCGTCCCAGTCGAGCGAATCGGAGAACACTTCGAGCCTGCTATCGCGGCGGTACGCCGTGGGGGCCACGCTGACAGCGGTGCCAGAACGGTTCACGGTTTCCCACTCGTCGGGCAGGTGGAACACGCCCTTTAGCCGCGAGACGCCCTTGGTGGTGCCGAGCAGCGCGAGTAGTCGGTTCTCGTCGAAGACATTGTGCGCGTCGAAGATCCATCCGCAGCACGCGGGCTTCACCCCCGGCGGCGACGGGTAGCGTTTCGGCGGGCGGGGGACGTCAGTCCCCTGATTCTTCGCCAACGCATCAGGGGACTGACGTCCCCCGCTCGCCAAGCCAAGTGTGACCGGTTCGTGTTCATGCACATGCGCGTGTGCCTCCGGAAACAACGGCAAGCGTTCGTCGTTGGCGATGAGGTCGAGCCATGCAGGGTCGAGATGGCCGTGCGTGGTGCCCGCGATCAGCAACTTCGGCGGAAAGAGCCCGTTCGCCCACTTCTGGAAATCGCTGACCAGCTCCGGCGTCGCCGTGTCGAGCTTGTTCATCACGATGACATCGGAGAGCTGAATCTGATCGACGAAGATGGGGTTCTCACGCATCTCGGGCTTGGCGAAGTCGGACGGATCGACGATGCCGAGCGTGGCCCGCACTTCGAGGCGATCGGCGTAGTTCATGCGGAGCATGTCGAGCAGCCGTGCGGGGTGCCCGAGGCCAGTTGTCTCGATGATGAGGCGATCGGGTTTGGCGTCGAGCAGCAGGAAGTGCAGCGCGACCGGCAGATATGGAGCGGTCGCACAGCAGACGCAACCGCCACCGACTTCACGCACGGAGACGCCGTCGGGGCCGCTGCCTTCGATCATGGCCCCGTCAATGCTAACGTCGCCATATTCGTTGACGAGCACGGCCCACCGCGACCCGCCCGCTTTGTTTTTGAGCAGGTCGATGACGGCGGTTGTCTTGCCGACGCCGAGGAAACCAGTGACAAGATTAACGGGGATCGTCATGCCGACATTGTACGGGCGCGGAAGAGAACCCAAAGTCCCCAGGCCAACGGCCTGGGGTCTTGTTCCGCGGCACGATCACCAGAACTTCCACCACGGACGCCGTGGCTCGGGTTCGGGTTCCTCGTCCCAGATCATCATTCCCATTGTGCGAAACTCCCTCGGTGGTCGGTCGGGATCTTCGTGAATTGCGCCTGGAGCGTGAGGCACCGCTTGCGTCACGGCTACGCAATGACCCTGCTGTGCGT
>JAIOPV010000203.1 GCA_021413735.1 Planctomycetota bacterium | reverse complement strand
CCGTTTCGGGTGTCCGCCGCGTTGGAAATCGAAACACAACGAACAACACTCGCAGCACCAAGAGCGACATGACCATCGCCGAGACCACGCCGCCGATCACCACCGTGGCCAGGGGCCGCTGGACTTCAGCCCCCATGCCTGTCGAGAACGCCATCGGAACGAACCCCAAGCACGCTACCAAGGTCGTCATCAACACGGGCCGCAACCGGGTGATTGCGGCTTCTTCGACTGCCTGTTCCAGCGTTCGGCCCCGTTTCTGAAGCTCACGGACGTAGCTGACAAGAATCATGTCGTCCAGCACAGCCACCCCCGAGAGGGCTATGAACCCGATGCCCGCCGAGATCGAAAACGGCATGTCTCGCAGCCACAGTGCGAAGATGCCACCGACCCACGCGAACGGCACGCCCGAGAACACGCGGAGCGTGTCGATCACCGTGCCGTAGGTCGCGTAGAGGAGCAGGAAGATCAGCAGCAGGGCGACAGGAACGACAATCATCAGGCGTGTCTGCGCGCGTTCGAGTTGCTCGAACTGCCCTCCGTAAACGACGTGGTAGCGTCCAGGGGGCATGGCCACTTCGGCCTTCACCTTTCGCTGTACTTCAGCAACGAACGTGCCCAGGTCACGACCCCGCACATTGCAGGTGATGACGATCCGTCGCTGACCCCACTCGCGGGTGATCGTGGACGGGCCTTCGATGGTACGTATGTCTGCCACCCGCGACAGCGGCACCCGTTCACCGTTCGCTGTCGGAAGTTGGATCGCCCCGACCGCCTCGGGACTTGACCGCCACTCATCCGGCAAGCGGACGATGAGTGGGAACCGGAACTGACCGTCCACAACCTCCCCCATCGGCTTGGACCCGATACTCTCGATCAGTTCCATGACGGAACGAGCGGGGATGCCGTACCGGGCGAGTTGATCCTGCTTTACCTTCACTTCAAGGACCGGTTGACCGATCACCTGTTCGACGGCGAGGTCCGCCGCGCCGGGGATGTCTTTCATGACCTTTCGGATCTCTTCGGCCTTTGCCTTCAGCACGTTCAGTTCGTCACCGAAGAGTTTCACCGCGAGATCGGAGCGAGTGCCGGCAAGCATCTCGTTAATCCGCATCTCGATGGGTTGTGAGAAGGCGAACTTCAGCCCCTGAATCGTCCGTAATTCCTGCTCGACGCGGGTGGTGAGTTCGGCCTGCGTCGTGGCCTTCGTCCACCCTTTTCGTGGCTTCAAGCTGATAAAGATGTCGGTCAGTTCCACGCCCATCGGGTCGGTGGCGACCTCGGCAGTTCCTGCCCGACTCCAGACGTGCGCGATTTCGTCGGGGAAAGCTGCAAGCAAGGCTTTCTCAACTTGCGTGTTGGTTTGTACCGATTCCTCCAGGCTCGTTCCGGCCAACCGCACGGTCCCAAGCGTGATCGCACCCTCCGACAACCGTGGGACGAACTCCGAGCCGAGCCGGGGTGCAACCAATCCGAACGCGATAAACAACACAGTGGCCCCGAAGATCAACACTGCTGACTTGTACTGCATCGTCTGCTTCAAGATCGGGACGTACACGGCCTTGATGATTCGCAGCAGGAACGGCTCACGTTCCGAAATCCTCCTGGGCAGCACAAGGCTCGCCAGCGCCGGCATCAGTGTCATCGACAGCACCATCGACCCGGCCAGCGCGAAGATGACGGTGAGGGCCATCGGTCGAAACAGTTTCCCCTCGATCCCTTCGAGCGTGAGGATCGGCAGGTAGACGATCAGGATGATGAGTTCGCCGAACAAGGTTGGCTTGCGGACCTCGACGGCAGCGTCGCGAATCACCTCACGGTGGCTTTTCCCTTTTGGGTTGTGAGTGAGGTGGCGGACGCAGTTCTCGACCATGACGACCGATGAGTCCACGACCATGCCGAAGTCGATGGCTCCGAGGCTCAGTAGACTCGCCGCAATTCCGAAACGAAGCATGCCACTGAACGCGAACAGCATCGACAACGGGATCGCCAGGGCAACGATGAACGCCGCCCGAAGATTCCCAAGGAACAGGAACAGCACGCACACGACGAACAACCCGCCCTCGAACAGGTTGGCCCGCACCGTGTCGATGACGTAGTCCACCAGTTCCGTGCGGTCGTACACCGGTTGCACCTTCACACCCGACGGCAATGTGGCCTTCACCTCGTCCAACCGGTTCTTTAGCCCCCAGGTCACCTCGTGGGAGTTCTCTCCCATCGTCATGAACCCCAGACCGAGAACGACCTCACCCTTCCCGTCGGCGGTCACCGCGCCGCGTCGCACCTCGTGACCGATTCGCACCTCGGCCACATCGCGGAGGAGGACCGGCACCCCGTCCGACACCGCAATCTGGATGCTCCCGATTTCCGCCAGCGTCGTTGTCCGCCCAACCCCGTGGACGAGAAGTGTGCCGCTCCCCCGGTCGATCACCCCGCCGCCGACGTTCTGGTTGTTCTCACGAATCGCGGCGGTGACGATGTCGAACGTCAGCCCATACTTGGCGACTTTTGCTGGGTCGATTCGCACTTGATACTGCCGCTCGAACCCGCCCCACGAGTTGACCTCCGCCACGCCCTTCACTCGCCGCATCTGGGGTCGAACAATCCAGTCGTGAACGGTCCGAAGTTGCGTGACATCGTCGCCCTTGCCGGTCACGACGTAGTGGAACACCTCACCCAGGCCAGTCGAAACTGGTCCCATCTTGGGTCGGTCCATCCCTTGTGGGATTTGCACCGACGACAGTCGTTCAGTGACAAGTTGACGTGCGAAGTAGATGTCTGTGCCGTCCTCGAAGATCACCACGACCTGGGAGAAGCCGAACTTCGAGATTGAACGCATCTGTGCAATCTTCGGCAGGCCACTCAGAGCCTGCTCGACTGGGTAGGTGATTTGTTGCTCGACCTCTTCCGGGCCGAGCGAAGGTGCGACCGTGTTGATCTGCACCTGCACCGGCGTGGTGTCCGGGAAGGCGTCGATGTCAAGAAGTCGCAGAGACACGGCACCGGCCGCTGCCAGGGCCAGAGCCCCGAGGAGGACCAGCCAGCGGTATCGCAACGAGAAGTCGATGATCGCGTTCAGCATGCCGTTGCCCTCTCGGGATTACTTGGGATGGCAACAGGCACAACCTTCACCGAGGTCGGCTCGGAGCAACTCGGTGAGGAGCAGGCCACTCCCCTTGGTCACAACGAGTTCCCCCGGCAACACACCGGCGATGATCTCCGTGTTCTTGGCGTCCTTCGCGCCGAGCCTCACCTTGCGGACGTGGAAGACCTTCGGCGATCCCGACTTCAGATAGTCCTTGGCGCGAACGAACACGACGTGACAGCACCCCTCCCAGTGGACCGCGTCGTTCGGAACCGACACGACTTCGGGCTCTTCTCTCAGGATCACACGCCCCGCCCCGAAGGTGTTCGCCACCTGCTTCCGCTCAGGGTCGGCAAGGTCGGCACGAACCTTGACCGTGCGGGTTTTGGGATCGGCCTGACTGCTTCGCCATGCGATCTTGCCGGCCAGTTCCGCACGACCATTGTCGGGCTTGAACCTCACCGGGTGACCGATGTTGACGCGGCTCGCGTCTTCGCCCTTGAGATCGAAGGTGAGCCACAGAGACCGAGTGTCCACGACCTCGAAGAGGATGCGTGTGGTGTCCACGACCTCTCCGGCAGCCAACTCCCGCGACACGATCAACCCGTCCATCGGTGTGACCACCGGCAACAGGTTCGTGGTTGCCGTCTTCGCGTCGAATGACTTCGTGACGTCGGCGGGGATGCCGAGGAAGTGCAACTTGGCCTTGAGTTGGTCGGCGGTCAGCGTTCGCAGTTCCGCTTCGTCGAGGGGCAATCCGAGATTGGTGAGCGCTTGACAGCCCGCAGACAGCCTGATCTCACCTTCGACGAACGCCGCCTCAACCTCACGAAGACGGGCACCCGACACGGCACCGCCAGACTGCTTGATGCTGGCGAGCGTCTCGGCCTTCAACTGTAGCCCGGCGAACGCCTGGAGTAACTCGGCCTTCGCCTTCCCGACCTCGGCGGCATCGACCAACGCCAGTAACTCTCCGGCCTTGACCTCTTGCCCGAGATGCTTGATGACCACCCGCACGGTGCCGGACGTGCGAGCCGAGAGGTGTGCGACACGCGACTGGTCGTAGCCGATCTCGCCGGGGGCCGAGACGAACTCCACGGCGGGAGCCGTCCACACCGGCTCAACAGCGACACCGGCCTTGTCGGCATCGCGTGCCGTGGTGAACTGAATGCGTCGGTGGTGACTACGGCAGATGGCGTTGTTGGCGGACCGGTCTGTGAAATCGAGTGCCCGCTTGGCTCGCTCAAGGTTGGCGGGTGTGACGACGGGCGTTGCCGGCAGTTGGGCGAGTTCGGGATTGCAGAGCACGCATTCAGCAACGCCGTGGAGCTTGCACCACTCACGAAACTCGGGCCTTGGCATCAGGGCGGGGTTGCACTCCACGCAGGCGGAGAGCGGAACGTTGTGCTCGCCGCACCAGTCGTCTCGTTCCTTAACGTGACCGTTCAACTCCGAGAACTTCGGCAACTTCCAGCCCGAGTGGTGCCCCCACCATCCTACGGTGGCAGCAACAGCCACGACCACGAGGGTCGGGATGCTTCCTACGACAAACCCCAAGGCGGCTCCGAGACTCCCGCACCGGGGGGAAGACTGCGGATGAAATTGAGACGTTGGTGCCGCCGGTTCCAGGGTGGCACCGCTGCTGACAGGCTCGCTCATGCCTGCTCCTCAGTTCGTGTTACGAGGCCATATTCAGACGGTCACGCGGCAAGCACCGCAATCACGCGGTTCACCGGCAGCCGAGACACGGAATGACGTTGATCGGCCCGACGGCAAGGCCGTGGTCCGCAAGAGAAGGGTCGGTGTGCTAAATGACGAGGGAGCAGTGGGACAGGTAGAGGGGTAGCGAAGACTGCCAGGCGGTTGATGCGATTACCGGGGCAACAGTTGAAACCTTGACGGGTTCAACGGGAAGAAATGCGACCACATCGGCGACAGGCAAGTCCAACACGATCGACTGGGCTGGCTCGGTCCACTTGAAGCAATCGGCACCCGGCGAGGCCGGGCAACCCGGCATGTGCGAGCCATCGGGAGTTGGGACCGGGGCTTGGTCCGTCTCCGCTGGCCCTGAGGTCCGCTGGCTAAGCTTGCACTGATGGCAACTGCAGTCTGGCGTGGGCGTGTGGCGTGTTTCGTTTTGAACTTGTGCAAATTGTCTAGGCTGCGAACTGGTCCGCATGCCGGCTTTGCAGATGCAAAAGCCGGTCGGTTGGAGGAGCGGTAGGCAAGCTACCAGCATCAGCACTCGGACCAAGGTTGCCAAAAGGGGACACCTCACTTGACCTTCAATGATGGGGAATGATACCGGTGTGATCGGCACCAGTCAACGCCAGGCGATACCTCCTGACGGCTCAAGGCGGCTCAAGGTTGTCTACTCCTCGGCGGCTCTCCAAATGGACTAGTCTTGAGAAATTACTCCTGCTAGGCTCCGAGCCCATGTGGGCCGTGAGTCGCATCATGGTCTCAGCAAGAGGCATTTACATGGCTACAAAGCAACGATCATTCCTTGGTTACGTTGGCGCTGGGTTCTTCGGGGCCGCTCTCACCGCGGCACTCGGGGCCACCGATCCGCAGAAAACTGTGTACCCTCGCTACAACGCGTATAACCACGGGCCGTTCTTGCACATCACGGATAATGATACGAATAAGCAATATATTTATTTAAATGATAACGAGGCGAGTAAATTATTGGGCTACGTTGACCTCAATCAGACGGGGAAGCCAGAACTGAAGGCGGTCAAGGCAGAAAAGAATTAGGAGACGTATTGGGTAGATGCTAGCTCAAACCCGATATACCCAGCAAAAACACCATCATCCCTTAGACGGCCGCTGCGAGTCGGGCTTCCATACCCTGATTTTTCTCGCGACATTCCTTTTTGAGCGACGAGGCGATTTTCTACTTGTGACACACTCGAACGGGCGATACTGTTAACTGAGAGGTTTGGCTGTCCAGTGGCGACGGCAAACAACGGATTGTCCGAATCCCATGTTCCAGACAATACCCCATATCGTTCTCTCCCTGTTGCTGCTGATGCCCCCGAGCGTCTGCATCTGCGGTGGTGGCGCGCAAGCCTGTCTGAACCATCCAAACCCTGGCTCCGCTCGCGTTTCCGGTGACGTCGAGCAGGCCGACGACGGGCACCACTGCTGCTCCGTTGGTCACGCGAGTGACCACACTCAGTTGGTTCAGGAGCATCGCTGTCCGGAACCGTTGCCTCACAAGTCGTCGTGCCCGGTGGTCGAACGTTTGGCCGATCAGGCCGTTCCCGAATTTGGTCAAACCTTCACTCCTGCTCTGACCTCGGAAACGATTTCCGTTCACTTCCCCGTCCTGATCTGCCGCAGACCGGTCGCCGCTCTCGCAATACGCATCTCCACGCCCCCATTGTTCATCGCTCACTGCACCCTACTCATTTAGCCATTTCTCCCACTCCAATGGAACGGACAGCGTCTTGCTGATCCCGGTATCCCCGCGTTCCGTTTCATCAACGTCCTGCTTTAACTGAACCGAGCATCCAACGTCCTGATACGGGCCTTGGAACTCCCATTCCTATACCCGCATTCCCTGATGTTCGGGGGTGCGAGTGCGTGACCGCGGAACGTGCCCCATTCCGTGGCGAACGATGACTCGGGGCATGAGGATCACCGATGAGACCGATCACACTCTCCGCCGGAACCACGGTCGCCTTGCTGTTGGCGACTCACGCGGCGACTGCAGCCCCACCGAACAACCACCGCATGGACGCCACGTTCACGCAGGCCGACAAGAACAAGGACGGTTTCCTCGACGCCGAAGAATTGGCGAAGGCGTTCCGTGGCCCGAACGCCAAGGTCATCGCGGACAAACTCGGTGCGAAGGAGACGCACCCGGATCACGCCTTCATGGACGCCTGGGACGCCGACAAGGACGGGAAGATCAGCAAGTCCGAGTTCGAGAAGTACGAGTCGAAGGAACTGGCCGCCTCAAGGGCCGCCGCAAACCGGAACAAGACTTACACGCGAGGGCGTGCGGGTTATCGCTCCCCGCAGCGGCACCGGGGTTACGCCGGTCGGGGCTACGGCACCAACCCGTACCTGAACCAACTCCGCTACCAGCAGCGGGCCTACCAGCAACAGCGGCAGGCGTACGCCAACCTCATGAGGTTCGGGAAATACTCACCGAACCTTCGCGGTGGGTATCGCGGCGTCCGGGGCCACCACGTCCGCCGAAGGTAGCAGCAATCGTTGTGAAAAGTGGTCCGTTTTCGGGCGGGGGAGGGACCCCGCCCACTTCCACCGGAGACAACATGAAACGCGTTATATTTGCAACCGCCGTCCTCGCTCTCGGCATCGCCACTGCTCCCACACGTGCCCACGCTCGCCCGAACCGCTCCGATGCCGACCTGAAGGAGTTGCTGGCGAGCCTCAAGAAACCCGACCCCGATGACCGCCGAAAGGCTGCTGAGACCATCAGCGACTTGTGCAAGAACGGGGATGCCGATTTCAGTGGGGAGGTTCCCGCCCTGATCGAAGCCTTGAAGGACAAGGATGCCATCGTTCGCGGCGAGATCGCCGAATCCTTGGGTTTCCTGGGTCCGAATGCCAAGGCCGCTATTCCCGCCGTGAGGGGACTCCTCAAGGATGCGATCCCCGAGGTGCGGTCGAAGGCCGCGTTCGCACTCGGCGGGTTTGGGGAGGAAGCCAAGGCTGCCGTTCCGGACTTGATCGGATTGTTCAAGGACCGGGACGAGCGGGTGCGGGTCTCGGCTGCGGCCGCCGTTGGGGAGATCGGGCCGGGGGCGAAAGCCGCCGTTCCGGGATTGATTGGATTGCTGAAAGATGCCGACCCGGAAGTGCGGATGAACGCCGCGGCCTCGCTCGGGGCGTTCGGGGCCGAGGCGAAGGCGGCCGACAAGTCGCTGGTCGCGCTCTTGAAGGACCGAGACGAAGGGGTGCGGGGGCAGGCTGCGGAAACGCTCGGAAAGGTCGGTGCGGACCCGATGCTCGCCGTCCCGGCTCTCGTCGCCGCACTGGGAGATAAGCACCCGGGGGTTCGCGGAGACATGGCCCACGCCCTGGCGAAGTTCAAGGACAAGGCCAAGCCCGCCATCCCGTCGCTTACCAAGATGCTCAAGGACGCCGACCACGGGGTGCGAGTTCATGCCGCCGAGGCAATCTTTGAGATCGACGGCAACACCAAGTTGGTGCTCCCAGTACTCATTGAAGGACTCAAGAACGAGGACCCCTTCGTCCGTGGCGATGCCGCTCACACCCTCGGCGAAATTGGCCCGGCCGCCAAGGAGGCCGCTCCGGCTCTCAAGGCGCTTCTGAAGGATGAGAACGATGGCATCCGCGTCCACGCCGCCGAGGCTCTCGCCAAGGTGGACCGGGCGTCGATCAGTGATGCGATCCCGGTCCTGATCGAGGGGTTGAAAAGCGACGACAAGACGTTGCGTGCGGAGGCAGCCGAAGCTCTTGGTGAAATAGGACCAGACGCGAAGGATGCCGTCGTCGGGTTGACGGCGTTGACAAAGGACAAGAACAAGGACGTTCGCAAGTCGGCAAGCGACGCCCTCCGAAAAGTTCAAGGAAAATGAATGCTCCGCAAAATCGTGTGAAGTCCTGGTTCGGTTTGATTCCGCTCAGGGAAGTCGGTAACAGCATCCGGGGAAGTGAACGTTTCCTGAGTTATTCGCGGTGGGATTGGTCCATGCTCCGAGTCCTGGTGGCGAGCTATCTGATTGTTGCAACACTCGCAGGGCCGCGGCCCTGCCCGTGTTTGTTGCCACTTTCCGGAGCCCATTCACCCGTCGCAATCCAGCCACCCGCTCCACAGCCACGCGTCTGCGGTTGTTGTTCACAGTCGGGTCCGGTCGCAAATGTGACTGGTGCTCCAGAAGGAGGGGAGCAAGTACCCGCTCAACCCTCGGTCCCTTGTCCGTGCCAGTGGGAACGGTCGGACGTCACGGCCACGCCGGGCGTGAGGTTGGGGCAGTCGGTCGCCGATCCTGACGGGTTTTCCGAACCAGCGTACCTAATCGACGCTCGTCGATTTCACACGCGAGATGTCTGCCCCGTCGGCATAGTCCGTGACCTTCCGTTCCACACGGCCGAGGACTTCTTAAACGTCTTCCACCGCCTCCGCTGCTAGCCCCAACCACCTCGCGTAACTTCGTGGCCGAACGGGTTCACTTCCGCACCTACACGCGGTTGTCCCAGTCGGACACGTCCTCAAACTGCGCCTCTAAAGCCCCACGCTCAACCCGCACGCGAACCGACTCGTGCCAGTCGCCGGGCTACGAGCAGAGCCACGCTGGCAGTTCTCGGCTGACCGCCCGAAATCGGGCATGAGGTCGGCCCTCACATGCAGACGCAAAGGAGATGGAAATGAACACGACTTTGTTGAGGGCCGGGGAGGGTGGTTCGCCCGCCACGACATCCAGGCCGTGCGTCCTGCTCGTGGACGACGAAGACGCACTCCGCATGACCCTGACTCGGGAACTCCACAAGCAAGGGTTCGTCGTTTACTCGACCGCCTCGGGCGCTGAGGCTGTCGAGATGTTTTGCCGATCCACGGCGAGAATCGACCTCGTCTTGATGGACGTCAACACGCCGGGGATGAGTTGGTCGGACACCCTCAGCATCATGCGTTTGGTCGATCCCGCCGTGGTGTGCTGCATGATGACCGCTAACACTCAACCGAGCGACGTCGCCGTAAACCCGAACCGTGACGACGCGGCGGTCTTCCGCAAGCCGTTCGATTCGATCCCGGCACTCTGTGACCGGTTACGTCACCTCGCCTGCGAACGTTCCAGCCAAGCCTGAGAACGCCCCACCCAAGCCTCAGAACTGAAGGGAATTGCCATGGAAAAATTGATCCGGGGTCTCCGACACTTCCGCCAGAACCTCCTCTGGGAGCGAAAGGAGATTTTCGAGCGCAGCGTGCGTGGTCAACGGCCTCTCGCCCTCCTCATCACCTGTTCCGACTCGCGTGTGCTACCCGACACGCTGATGCAGTCGGACCCCGGCGACCTGTTCGTATCGCGCAACGCCGGCAACCTGGTCCCGCTGCCCGACACGCCCGGGGGCGAAGGGGCGACCGTCGAGTACGCCGTCACGGCACTCGGAGTGACGGACATCATCGTCTGTGGTCACTACCGCTGCGGTGCAGTCAAGGCACTCCTCAACCCCGCCGACGCGAGGGAGATGCCGAGGGTCGCGGCGTGGCTGTCGCACGCCGATGACGTTTGCCGGTGCGTGCGACGCGACCATCCGTCGGCAGAGGGAGACGAACTCTGGGATCGGGCGGTCGAACGGAACGTATTGGTTCAACTGGAGAATCTCTCGAAGCATCCGGTAGTTGCCGCCGGGTTGCCGGCCGGGACCCTTCGCCTCCACGCCTGGGTGTTGCGTTTCGAGTCGAGCGAGGTACTGGCTTACGATCCGTGCGTGAAGGCATTCTCCCCGCTCCTGGAGATGCAGGTCGTTCACCCCGCCATGCCCATTTCGGGTCCGGATCACGCCGACGCACCCGCGATCCCTTCCGGGCAAGCGCCACAGCCTGCCCGGAAGGGGTGGGTGGCGGCGTTGTGGCACGATCTGCCGGCATCGCTGGTGGTGTTCCTGGTCGCTCTCCCGCTATGTCTGGCCATCGCACGGACCAGCGGACTGCCCACGGAAGCGGGGATCATCACCGGGGTCGTCGGGGGGATTGTGGTTGGCCTTCTCGGCGGCAGCCCGCTCCAGGTCAGCGGCCCGACTGTCACACAGGTCGTCATCCTCATCAGTGCCGCTCAGCGGTTTGGCCCGGAGAGCCTCGGCATCATCATCCTGCTCGCGGGGTTGCTCCAGTTGGTGGCCGGGTTCTGCCGACTTGGCCAGTTGTTCCGGGCCGTCTCGCCGGCGGTGGTCGTAGGGATGCTCGCGGGCATCGGGGTGGTGATCTTCGCCCAGCAGTTCCACGTCGTCGTGGACGACCCGCCCCACAATCGACCGCTCACCAATCTCGTGTCCATCCCGCAGGCGGTGTGGTGGAGCATTACCGACGCTCACCACGAACACCCGGAACATCAGGAAGCCGCTTTGATCGGACTCCTCACACTCGCCTCGCTCTTGATCTGGCCAGTCATCGCCCGGTGGCGGTTGCAGGCGGTGCCGGCCGTGCTTGTGGCCATCGTGCTGGCGACCACGATGACTGCGGTGCTCGGGTGGTCGATCCAGCGGGTCACGTTCGAGGGCCTGTCGTCGGCCGTTCGCCTGCCCGATCCGTCAGCGATTCCCAGGCTGGCAACCGATGTCGCGGTCTGGCTGACGGCGGCGACGATTGCGCTGGTGGCCAGTGCCGAAACGCTTCTGAGCGCGGCGGCCATCGATCAGATGCACCGGGGATCGAAGACACGATACGACCGGGAACTCGCTGCCCAGGGCGTCGGCAACGCTGTGTGCGGTTTGTTGGGGGCGTTGCCCGTCACTGGGGTGATCGTTCGCAGCGCGACGAACGTCCGGGCAGGGGCACGAACCCGGTTGTCCGCAGTCTTCCACGGCGTCTGGCTACTGGCCTTCGTGCTGGTCGCCCCGGGCCTGTTGCGACTCATCCCGACCGCGGCCCTCGCAGCCATTCTGGTGCTGGTTGGCGTCAGACTCGTCGATGTCCGGGGGATCCGGTCCCTCTGGAGGCAAAGCCGGAGCGAGGCGGTGATCTGCGTCGCAACGGCTGCCACAGTGGTGATCGTGGACTTGTTGACGGGTGTCGCGCTCGGGGTCGGGCTTTCGGTAGCGAAGTTGATCCACACCTTTTCGCGCCTGCGTGTCCGCCGCCGGGTTGATGAGGCCACCGGGCGGGTCACGCTCGTTCTCGAAGGTTCCGCCACCTTCCTTCGCCTCCCGAGGCTGGCTGCGGCGCTGGAGCGGGTGCCGCTCGGTTCCACCCTGCACGTCGATCTGACCGGGTTGAGTTACATCGACCACGCCTGCATGGACCTGCTCGCGAACTGGGAACGACAACACGAGGCGACGGGCGGAAAGTTGGTCCTCGACTGGGAGACACTCCGAGCGAGGTTTCACACCGCACGGCCCCGACCCCGAACAACGGCGTGATAGCAACCCATCCGAAACACAAACCGGCCCAGGACACTTGCGGGCCGCACGATAGGAGAAGCCTATGAGAAAGGCTTTGGCAGCAGTGGCGTGTGGGTTCCTTCTGACAGGCCCGGTGGTCGGGTACGCGGTCTACGAGTTGCTGATCCGCCACTACCCGAACACCGGCCCCCACGGCGGGACCATAGTGGAGTGGGACGAGACCCACGAGATGGTGGCCGAAGCCGTCGTGGACCGCAAGTGTGGGATCGTCACGGTCTACGTCCTGGACTCGCGGGCGAAGCGGTACCGCCCACTCCAGGCACGCTCAATCACGCTGACCCTGGACGCCCCAAAACCAATGGCCGTCAAGTTGGTTTCCATGCCGCGGAGTTGGGACTCCCCCGACTGGGCGTCCCAATTCACCAGCGGCCGTGTGTTGGAGCCGGGAGCCGAATCGAACCTCGCAGGCACCCTCACCGTGACCGCGCACGGACGGCGGTTTGTTGGCAATTTTGCGGTCAAGAAGGACGGGCCGTGAACGCTCAACCTCTCGCAGACCAACCGTCCCGTGCGGGCCTCAAGGTTAGCTGGCCAGTCGGAGGCACGCCTCCGCGCAACGCCGGCAGACCTCCGCACAACGTTGACAGTGATCGTGAGAGTGTTTCTCGCACTCGCTGTTACAGGCGTTGCACACCAACGCACACAGCCGACATGCCTCGGTGTCGAACTCCGACAGGCGGCTCATGAACCCCGCGGCCAACCAACAGGCATCCGCACAGTCCCGGTCGAGCCGAATGCACGCTGCGAGATTCTGGACGTCCGGCTCGCTCAAGCAAGCCGTGGCACACTGCTCGCATTCCCGGGCACAAGTGATGCAAGCTTCGAGACAGATCTGAAACTCCTGGTGGGACATTTGGATTCCTGCTATGGGTGAGAAGAACAGACGGGCGTACTAGCGTGACAGCAAATTTTATTCCTTGGCCCGCAATGGCAAATCGAAACCTCGCGTCGGCTACCAACCATCGAGGGGGATTTGCGGGCGGACGTGCGTTTTGGACGGCAAACCTGACCCCAGACTAAAGAGGCAAACATGGACCAACTCTCGGTAACGACCAAGAACCGCCGATCCTTGTGGATCGTGTTCGGCCTCACGGCAACCTATTTTATCGTGGAAGTGGCGGGCGGGTTTGTCACAAACAGTCTTGCATTGCTAGCCGACGCCGCTCACATGCTCACGGACGTGGGCGGCCTGGCGCTGGCGTTGTTTGCGGCCTGGATGTCCGCCAAGCCTGCGACGCCTCAGAGGACCTACGGGTACTATCGGGTAGAAATCCTGGCGGCCCTGGCGAACGCCGTTGTCCTGTTCGCGATGGCATTCTTTATCCTGTTTGAGGCGTACCGTCGGTTTCGTGAGCCACCTGAAGTTTCGAGCATCCCGATGCTCGCTGTTGCCGCAGTCGGGTTGTTCGTAAATCTGATCGGGATCGGGCTGCTCCGCCAATCGTCTGGCGAGAGCCTAAACATCAAAGGGGCGTACCTCGAAGTGGTCAGCGACTTGCTCGGTTCGGTTGGGGTAATCGTGGCTGCCGGCGTCATGTGGGGCACGGGGTGGTACTATGCCGACCCCATCTTCAGCGTCGTGATCGGGTTGTTCATCCTCCCTCGGACGTGGGGTTTGTTGAAGCAGGCGGTAAACGTGCTCCTTGAGGCGACCCCGGCGAACATCAATCTCGTCGAGGTGGAAGCGGCGTTGCTCGCGGTCGAAGGCGTGGCCTCCGTTCACGATTTACACGTCTGGACGATCACGTCCGGCATCGACAGTCTCAGCGTTCACGTCGTGCTGAAAGGGTCATTGCCTCTTGGGGTTGTTGAGACCGTGCTCGATCGAGCCTCGGCCATGCTTAAGGAAAAATTCCGAATCGCACATACGACGATTCAGGTTGAAAGAGCCGATCGCAAGGCCCACGAGGCGCCGTTCTGAATCGTCGTTAACCACTCGCGAGAACTCGGATTTGTTGAGAGGCCCCCCGCGCATGGTCGCACATGGCTCGCATCCCAGAGTTTGGATTGTGCCGGTGGAGCAAATTGGGGGAACTTTTCTCAATCAGCCACGCTGTGACAGCCGATTATAGAACTGATGTCAGGAATTGATTCAAGAGTTTGAGTTGAGTATGAGGCGGTTCATCACCATCACCGTCGCAGCCGTGCTGGTCGCAACATGCGGACCGGCCCCGTGCCCGTGCCACCTCGTCGCAATCCTCCGCCCCGCTACGAAACAAGACACCCCGGTTCCGACCCCATCACGTCCCGCGTGCAAGTGCTGTCACGCTGACTCGACCGATGATACGGGAGAGGCGTCGGCACCCTCGGCAAGTCAAAGTGGACGAACGCCACCGTCCCCGAAACCGCCTTGCGGGCACGGATCCAAGGTCGAACTTGGGGTGACCAACGTTGTCAACGCAGTTCAAGTTGAAGCTAGCGCGGACTGCGTTACCTTTGCACCCCGCAATCCGATTTCAGAACTCGCTCCCGATCTGTCGGTCGGTTCGACACCGCTTCACCTGGATTCGGCTTCCTCGCCGCAACTCCGCGCACTTCGGTTCACCCACGCCTTCCGCTCATAGTCCCTCCGTGCCCAGCGTAGAAGCGGGAAAATTCTTTTCACGGAGGGCCAGACCATGCGCGGAATCAAGAACCGGGTGCGGCACCTGCTTATGGGGTGTGCGACCGGGGGCGTGCTAGGGTGTTTGGGATGCACCCCGACCAAATCGTTCCTCGACGAGCAGTTCCCACCACCCGGTGCGGACCGCATGCCCCAGGACCCGAAGACTACCAACCCGGCACATGCCTGGAAGCCGCCGCAAAGGTTACCGACTCAGCCTCACGGGCCGGTCGTTCCCGCCGTGGGCCAGGTCGAACCGCTGCTCATGGGGTTCGATCAGGCACAACCCGCCGCAGTGGACGACTTCGTTCGGATCGCCACGACACGAAACCCACGACTCGCACGGGCGACGATTGCGATCGAGGCCGCACAGGGAAAGTACATCCAGGCCGGCCTGTACCCGAACCCAGAACTCGCGGTGAACTGGGACGAAATCGGCGACCGGACCGGGCCGGGTGGCATCATCACGGCCCCGAAGCTCACCCAGACCATCGTTACGGGGAAAAAACTCTCGCTCTCGCAAGCCGTCGTCGCCAGAGAAGTTGATCAGGCGACCCTGGAACTCATCAGCGAGCGATATGCGGTTGTCGCAGCGGTCCGGGCTGCGTTCTACGAGGCGTACACCCTTCAACAGCGGTATGAGGTACTCGGCGAGTTACTGGAACTTGCTGACGATGCGGTCGCGAACGGCAAGAGTTTGCAGGAAGCCAAACAAATCGCCCGTCTCGACATGGTTCAACTGGAAGTTCAGCAACAACAGTTCCGGGCCGAACGCCAGGCCGTGGAGAAGGAGTTGCCCGCTGCCTACCGCCGACTGGCTTCTGTCACGGGAGAGAACGGGCTGAATGTGCCCGCGGTCGTCGGCACGTTCGATGGGTTACCGGATTACGACCTGGAGCAGACGCGGGCAGCGGTGTTGGCATCGCACCCCGAAATCCGAACGGCGAAGGTCGGGGTTGACCGTGCCCAGGCGGCAGTCCGCAGGGCGCAGGCGGAACCCATCCCGAACGTCTCCGTGTACGCTGGTTACATCCGCCAGTACGAGAACAAGTCCCACGATGGAGCGGCGGGACTGAGCATGCCGATTCCAGTCTGGAACCGGAATCAGGGGAACATTCACGCAGCCAAGGCCGAACTCGGGATGGCGATTCAGTCGGTTGGTCGGGTCGAGAACGAGTTGGTGGGCCGTGTCGCGGTGGCATTCCAGACCTACGCTGCCGCACGCCAGCGTGCTGAACTGTACCGTGTGGAAATCCTGCCTCGGGCGACGGAAACCTACGAACTCTCAATGAAGGCGTTCAAGGGCGGGCAATTTGAATACCTGCGGGTGATCCAGGCTCAGCGTGCCGTCGCTGAGGCAAAGCTGGAACTCAACAAGTCGCTGGGCGACGCATGGCGGTCCGCCGCAGAGTTGTCGGGTTTGCTCCTGGAAGAGTCTTGGCCGGGGCCGCTTGCGGCCCCGGCCAAGGGACCGGTCGTCATGCCGATGCCGAAACCCCTACCACCGAACGTCGTTCCGAAGAAGTGAGAGCGTCGGTGTTGACTTTCGTGGCCCGGCCTCGGATAGTTTGCGATAGGAGGAATGGATCGTGACACGGTTGCTCGTCATCGTGCTAACTCTAATGGGGCCAATCCCCATTCGGGTCTGCACATGCGCTGCGACCCCAATCACCTGTAGTGATCCGAGTTGCCTGACCGCCCCAAAAGTGAAGACCTGCTCGTGCAGTCATCACCACGCTTCAGATGCAGATGAGGCCACTGAGGCGACAGAGACAGTCGTCGAAAGCGGCGTTGGGAGTCACACTCACCCGCCCGAACACCAATCCAGTTGCCCAACCGTTCAGCCCCGTCCCGCTGCTGACGCGATGGGCCAAACCGAAATTCTCGACGTGACCCCGGAAGCAAATCCGGAAAGCATCGTCGTCGTTTCTGACTCTTTCTTCTCCCCTCGGCATCCCGTTGGGCCACAGATTCCAGACCGAAGAGTGCCCTCACATCCACTCTTCATCACGCTTCTGACGCTCCGGAATTAACACACTTCCTCGAATGAGTTGCTCGACGCGTTGAGTCGTGTCGGCGTCACTGTTTTCACATCCACAACTTCGTCGGTTGCGCTCTTGGCAGAAGCCCGGAGGGAGTCATGCACTACTCGAAATACTTGTCGCCCGTGCTAACCGTACTGGCGGTTGGCGGGATTGCGGTCGCCGCCTACGCTACACGCGAGCGTTGGCTGCCTCATGTCTTCCCGACAAAGTCTGAAGCGAAGTCCGGCGATGGGCACGGCGAGAAGGGTGGCGGACACGACGACCACGCCGGTCATGACCACGGCCCGCGTGGCGACCGGGTAAAACTCAGCCCACAGGCACAAGCGAACCTCGGCCTCGACAAGGACGGAGCGGTGGACACACTCACCCCGACCGAATACTGGCGGCGGGTGCCGGTTCCCGGCGTGGTGGTGGACCGACCGGGTGAAAGCGACCGCGGTGTGACCTCGAAGGTCGCCGGGATCGTGACCGAGATCAAGGCCCGCCCGGGCGATACTGTCAAAGCTGGCGACCCGCTGTTCACGCTTCAACTCGTCAGTGAGTTCTTGCAGGGCGTGCAAACGGACTTGGCGAAAGCAGCGAGGGAATTGGATTTCGCTGTCGCCAAACGCGATCGTGTTGCCGCGCTTGTCAAGGCCGGCACACAGTCAGGGGCCGTCTTGATCGAGGAGGAAAATCAAGTCAAGCGGGTGGTCACACAGATCCAGGCGTACCGCCGACAACTTCAGGTCTTCGGCATGACTCAGGAGCAGGTGGACCGTGCTGAGAAAGGGGAGATCGTCACTGCGGTGACAATCTTCGCACCGGCTGGACCGACGACGAGTTGGTTCCCGTATCCGGTCGCGGAAGACGAACTGCTTTACGAGGTGCAAGAACTGTCGGTTCAGCGCGGGGCACAGGTTCAGGCCGGCCAGACGTTGTGCCTGCTTGCCAATCACCAGCGGTTGTTTGTCGAAGGGCAGGCGTTCGCGTCCGAGACGAAGCCGCTCGCGGCCGCTGCCGCGAAGAGTCTGCCGATCCGAGTTGAGTTCCCGGGTGAAGCATCCGGCGACTGGCCAGAAGTACCGCCGCTGGTCATCCACCACATGGGGTCGCCGCCCGCCGCAGGAGCCACGTTCCCGTTCTACCTGCCTCTTGAGAACCAATACCAACAGTTCACCCAGGGCGGGAAGAACCGCTTCGCATGGCGATTCCGACCCGGTCAACGAGTGCGACTGCGCTTGCCCGTCGAGAAGATTGTCACCCTCGGACCGGATGGGAAGAGCGAGTTGCTGCCGTTCGTGCTCCCCGCCGGCGCGGTCGTACGCGAAGGGGCTGAGGCGTTCGTGTTCGTGCAGAACGGAGACGTCTTTGTGAAACGAGCGGTGCAGATCTTGTACGAGGACCGGAACGAGACCGTGATTGCCCGTGGCGGGAACATCTCGGCCGCCGACTTCGTCGTCCGAACTGCCGCGGCTGCCGCCATCAACCGCGCTCTCAAGGCCGCGGCTGCCAGCGAGGGCGGCGGGGGCGGCGATCACCACGGCCATAGCCACGACTGACCGGAGACTTCCCGTGCTCAACGCCGCGATCAAGTTTGCCCTCCGACACCGGCCACTCATCGTGGTCGCGTGCCTCGTCGTCCTCGGCTACGGGGGCTACTTGGCCACGACAATGCCGATCGACGTGTTCCCGGACCTGGACCGGCCTCGCGTCACGATCATGACCGAGTGCCCAGGTCTTGCGCCCGAAGAAGTCGAGACGCTGGTGACGTTCCCCCTGGAATCCGCGATGCTCGGAGCCAGCGGAGTGCAGGACGTGCGGACCCAGTCGGGGTTCGGTTTGTCCGTCGTGTACGTCGAGTTTTCGTGGGGCACGGACATTCGGACCGCCCGGCAGACGGTGCAGGAACGGCTTGCCACGGTTGCCGGCGACCTGCCCGAGGGGGTGCGACCGCAAATGGCCCCGATCAGTTCCATCATGGGGCAGTTCCTCATCGCTGGTATGCGCCGACAAACCGGCCCGACGGGCGGCGAACTGGTCCCGATTTCTGACACCAAGTTCTATGCCGAGCGGGTCACCAAGCCCGACTCTCCTCCGGAATTGTTCGCGTGGACTATCACCGACCGACGGAACCCGGCTTCGTGGCAACCCGTCTCGGTAGCGGGTGCGACGTGGGAACCCATCGCAGCAGACGGCGATCAACGGGTTCGAGCGTCGGTGGACGGTCAGAGCCGGGAGTGGGTCTTCCCCTCCGAAGCGAAGCGGGCGTTATCGCTTCGCACACTGGCGGACTGGGTCGTCAGGCCGCGGTTGCTCAAGGTGTCGGGTGTGGCCCAGGTCATCATGATGGGCGGCGGTCGAAAACAGTATCAGGTGCTGGTCGATCCAACTCTACTAAAGGAACACGATGTCACGCTTCAGGACGTTGACGTTGCGCTGCGGTCGAACAACGTAAACTTCACAGGCGGGTTCGCGGATGCGGGCGGTGTCGAGCAACCTATCCGTGTGATCGGCCGCCTCGGTCCACGACCCGAGCAGGTGGTCGCCGACCTGAAGATGATCGTCGTTAAGGTACCTGAGCCGAGGAAGGAGGAAGGCCAGAGTCCGGGTGCGAAGCCCAGCCCGCCGCGACCCGTGTTGCTGGGGAATGTTGCCCGCATTGCGGAAGGGGCACAGGTGAAGCGTGGGGATTCCAGCATTAACGGATTCCCTGGCATTGCGATCACTATCTCGAAGCAACCGCACACCGATACACGAGCGCTGACTGATACTTGTAAAGCCGCGTTCGCCGAAGTCGAGCCGTCGCTTCCGGCGGATGTCATTCTCGAATCAGGTCTCTACGAACTCAGGGAGTTCATCGACCGCGGCGTTTACAACGTCGGAGAGGCGCTCGTAATCGGAGCGGTGCTGGTGTTGATCGTCTTGTTCCTGTTCCTGATGAACTTCCGCACCACATTCATCTCGCTCTCGGCGATCCCCTTGTCGCTCGTTGTCACTGTCCTGGTCTTCCGCCTCATTGGAATGGTCACCGGCGTCGAATTGTCGATCAACGTGATGACGCTGGGCGGGATCGCTGTGGCGATGGGCGAGTTAGTCGATGACGCCATCGTTGACGTGGAGAACATCTTCCGTCGGCTGCGAGAGAACAGCCATGCACCCGAACCGAAACCGGCGCTACGGGTGATCTACGAGGCGAGCGTCGAAATCCGATCTTCCATCGTCTTCGGCACGGCCGTCGTGATCCTGGTGTTCCTCCCACTGTTTGCACTCTCGGGTATTGAAGGCCGCCTGTTCACACCGCTGGGCGTCGCCTACATCGTGTCGATCCTCGCATCGCTCCTCGTGTCGCTCATGGTCACCCCGGTCATGGCCTACTACCTGCTGGCTCACTCCAAGGCGGTCCACGCCGAGAAGGACGGGTTCTTTGTTCGCTTCCTGAAATGGGTCGCCGGGTTCTTGATTCGCCTGAGCATGCGGCGTGCCGGGTTGCTCCTGCTTCTGACCTGGCTGTTGGTCGTGTACTGCGGTTGGCGGCTGACGACGATCGGGGCCGACTTCTTGCCCGCGTTCGACGAAGGCAGTGTGCAGGTCAACGTGACACTCCCGCCCGGTGCGTCGCTCGACGCCTCGAACCGGGCTTCGGCAATGGTCGATGCCAAACTGAAATCCATCCAGAAATCGCCCACCAATCCGAATGGTGAGGTGTTGGCATTCCTCCGCCGGACCGGTCGCGCCGAGATGGACGAACACGCCGAACCGCCCAACGCCAACGAGTTCAATGTGGCCATCAACCCGGACTCAGGGAAGACACGCAAGGAAATCATTGCCACCCTCCAGAAGGAAATCAAGGAAACGGTTCCCGGGGTGGATGTCGAGGTCGAGCAACCACTCGCTCACTTGATTTCGCACATGATTTCCGGGTCCACAGCGCAGATCGCGATCAAGGTGTACGGCGACGATTTAGACACCCTTGAGAAGCTTGCAAACCAGATCAAGGGCGCGATTAGCGGTGTCCCGGGAGTGAGTTCTCTGGCTGTTGAAGCCATCCGCAAGGTGGACGAGATTCACATCAAACTCAAGCCAGAGGAACTTGCCTTCCACGGTGTGGACCGGGCTTATGTCGGATCGTTCGTCCAGACCGCACTCAACGGCGAGGTCGTGTCTCAGGTGGTCGAAGGGCAGCGCCGGTTCGACCTCGTCGTGCGATTGGATGAGCCGTACCGGGCGGACGTGGCGAACCTCAAAGACCTCCGGATCGACCTGCCAAACAACCGCGGTCAGGTGCGACTGCGTGACTTGGCCGACGTGACGCCGCCGACGGGGGGGGACGCCGGAGCCAATCAGGTGAAGCGAGAAAACGTTCGCCGCAGAATCGTGATCCGGTGCAATGCCGCCGGGCGCGACTTGGCATCCGTTGTCGGGGACATCGAGAAGGCCGTGAAGTTGGAAGTGCCGATGCCGGAGGGGTACTTCGTCGAGTACGGTGGGCAGTTCGAGAGTCAGAAACGCGCGACCCGCCTCATCGGCATCCTGGCAGCCGCGTCGGTCGTGGGAATGTTCTTCGTACTGTACATGCTCTTCCCGTCGCCCCAGATCGTCTTGCAGATCCTGAACGCCGTTCCGGCGGCCTTCATTGGCGGGGTACTGGCACTCGTCATCACGCAACAAACGCTGACGGTGGCGAGCCTCGTCGGTTTCATCTCACTCGGCGGGATTGCGGCCCGAAACGGCATCTTACTCGTGAACCACTACCTGCACTTGATGCGGCACGAGGGCGAGGGCTTCACCGAACACATGATCCTGCGGGGGAGTCTGGAGCGGCTTTCGCCCGTGCTGATGACGGCGCTCACGGCTGGGATCGGGTTGATCCCGCTGGTGGTCGCCGGCCAGCAACCGGGTCGAGAGATCCTGTACCCGGTCGCCACGGTGATTCTGGGCGGACTCATCACGAGTACGTTCTGCGAGTTCTTGCTCCGTCCCGGGCTGTTCTGGCGATTCAGTGGCAAAGCCGCCGAACGGTTGGCTCATGCAGACGACAAGGCCGACGGGCTAGATGATCCATCGGCACCACACGAACCAATCCCGTCGCCTGGTGCGGCGGGTGACGGAACCGCGACCCATTCCGGGTCGTGAGGTTAGTAGTTTCCCATCAGGAGGACGAGACGATGAAGACGATTTTCGGCATGGCGTTGCTCGCAGGCTTGGCTCTGGTAGCGGACACCTCGATGGCCCGTGCCCAGGAAGTAGGACCGAACAAGATGCCGGTCGCGGAGTGGGGTGATGAGGAGTACCACCTGGAGGTCATCCCCGACGCCAAGGCTGGCACCGTGACGGTGTATGTCTACGGGAACCACGACGACCTCCATAAGGCGAAGAAGAAGGCCATCGAAGCAAAGAACATCACCGTGACGTTCAAGACCCCGGAGGTCACCGTCAAACTGGAGGCGGCTCCGGAGAAGGACGACCCGAAGGGCAAGACGACGAAGTTCGTCGGCAAGGCCGAGGGGCTCGACAAACTCGGTAAGCTCGAAGGCACCATCGCGGGCAAGGTCGGCACCAAACCCTACTCCGGTGGCTTCAAGCAGAAGTGATCTCGCACACCGCCCCGCCCGTTCCGTGCGGGCGGGGCGGTAATCCCTCACCTCTCGGAGACCGACTATGCGGTCCTTCACTCGCCCTCGTCTGTGCGTTCTGGTCTGCATGACTGCGGGCGTTCTCGCTCTCCCACTGTATCCAAACGGCACGCACGCGGCCGCCCAGAAGCCGCCGGAAAACGATGTCGTCAAGGCTCTGCTCAAGGAGCGCCTCGTGGCTCTCGCCAAGATCCACGACCTGACACTTCAAGGGTTCAAAGGCGGCCAGATCTCTTACGAGAAGGTTCTTGCCGCCCAGTCCGCGCTGCTCAGCGGGAAACTCGACCTGTGTGAGACGAACGCCGAGCGGATCAAGACCCACGAGGAGATGGTGAAACTGGCCGAAGAGATGGTGACGGCCGTCCGAAAGCTGGTGGAGGTCAAACAGGCGACCAGCACCGATCTGCTCAAGGCCGAGGTGCAGTTGCTCGAAGCGCGGGTCGGGTTGGAGAGGTCAAAGGCGGCGAAGTAGCCGGGCACTCGCGGGAGGAGAATGGAATCAGGGAGCCTGGGTGCCGATGCGGACGCGGTTTCGCTCCTGGGCTCCACCACCAAGAAGCACTTCACGAACGGAGTGACGTATGAAAAGCCTACTCAGTTTCGCCGCGGTGTGGGTGGTCGTCCTGGCCGGTGGGTCAGTGGCCCAAGCCCAGCACTTTCACGGCCATGCCCACTACCACCGAGGCCACATCCACTACCACGGCCACTACCATTACCCCAACTCCTACGCATACCCCAGTTACTTCGATGGCTCTCCGGCGATTTACGGCTCGTCCTGGTACACCCCGACGATCACCTACCCGGCTCCGGTGGTAAACCCGGCCGTAATCATCCCGGCGAGCGCCACTTCTTTCAAATCGAACGCTCTGCCGCCCTATAGCGGCCCTGGGGTCACACTCAGGCTTCCCGCCGAGTATCCCGATCCCGTGATTGTGCGGATCGACAAGCGGGATATCGAACTGAAACCCGGAACCGAGGTGACACTCAAGGAGAAGCCGGTCTACGTCGTGGAATTCGACCGGGGTGGGGACTATGGGGCTGCGCGGCACGATTTGACGGAGGGGTTGTACACGATGACCGTCGGCAACAAGGGCTGGCATGTGATGCTCGCTCCGTCCAACGGCGGCCTGCCGCGGAACACGCTACCTGGTGAGCCGAAGAAGTAGAGACAACCAGAATGCTCTGACTTTCAGGGCATTCATTCTGGAGCCGAAGGTTACCCTCCAACGGGCTCAAACCGCCAAGGGACGGTGAGTGTGTATCGAGCTGATGTCGGCAGTTTGAGCGATGGGCCAACCCAACTGCGATTCGGCGGGGCCGTTTACCTGCTCTTTTCCCTGTCTGGGGCGGCGGCACTTGTCTGCGAGGTGTCGTGGTCGCGGCAGGTCGGGCTGGTCGTCGGCAACACCGCGGGCGCGGCTGCGATCGTGCTGGCCGCACTCTTCACTGGCATGGCTGTTGGGCAGTGTCTCGGGGGACGGCTCGCATCGCGGGTTCGCCCGTTGCTCGGCTACGGGGTGGCCGAGTTCGCGGTGGCGGGTTGGGTGTGCCTCGTGCCGGTTCTGCTGGCCGTTGTTGATTCGGTCAAGTGCGGTGATACCACGGCGTCGGTGCTGTGCTTCATCGTGTTGTTGCCAGCGACGATCCCGCTCGGAGCAACATTCCCGTTCGTTGCGGAACATCTCGCGGAGTTCGTGGGCGGAGGAAGACGAGTTGCCCTCGCTTATGGGCTGAACACGGCTGGCGGGTTGGTCGGAGTTGTCGCGGCGACCGCGTTCCTCATGGCGAATGTCGGCGTCGTTGCGAGCAGTTATCTCGCCGCAGGGGTGTCGCTGGCGTGTGGGCTCGTCGCCAGTGCGTTGGCGTTCCGCAACCCGTTCACTGCATCGGACGAAGCCGACCTCGAACCAGTGGACACCTCCGGGGTTTGGTGGGCCGTCGCTGCGATCTCAGGGTTCGGGACACTTGGACTCGAAGTCCTCTATACACGACTGTTCGCACTCGTGTTCCACAACAGCACATACACGTTCGGGGCGGTCGTCGCGGTCTTCCTCGCTGGCCTTGCGCTGGGGGCGGCACTCGATGCAATTCTCGGACGACGGGTCTCACCCTGCGGATTGGCGGCCACCGGATGTTCGCTCGGAGCCGTCGGCGTGACCGCGTCGGTGGTTGTGTTCGTTCGGCTGACGGGTCTGGATTACTTCACAGCCGGGGACACGTTCGCCAGCTACATCGGTGGGGTATTCGCGCTGGTTGCCGCAGTCGTGTTGCTGCCAGCAGTTCTCCTGGGACTGACGCTGCCAGCGATCCTCGTGGCGAATGGTGGCGGGCGAGCCGTTGGTCGTCTGACGGCCGTCAACACAGCAGGTGCGGTAGTCGGGGCGCTCACAGCCGAGTTCCTGCTGATACCGGTCCTCGGACTGTGGCAGACGTTCGCGTTCCACGTTGCCTTGTTCGGTGTGACTGGGATCGCCCTGATCTGGGACTCCCAGAGACAGGCAGGGATTGGAGTCGCAGTTGCGGTCACGCTTGCAGTGGTCGTCGTCGTTTCAGGTCCAACACAACCTCCCGACAACGAAGAAATCGTCCGGCGCTGGGAGACCGCGTACGGGTGGATTGACGTGACTCGTTCGCGCGGTGATGGTGCCCGCCGGGTTCGGCAGAACCTTCACTATCGGCACGGCTCGACGGCGAGCGCTGCCCGCGAATACCGTCAAGGCCGGTTGCCACTGTTGTTGCACCCGCGACCAACGGACGTTGCGTTCCTCGGTCTGGGAACCGGGCTGACCGCTGCTCCCGCAGTTGCGGGTCGTGGCGTGGAACGGGTCATCGTGGTCGAACTAATTCCGGAAGTCGTGGCGGCGGCGCGGCTCCTGTCGGATGTGAATTTGGGCGTTGTCGATCACCCGAAAATCGAGATGTGTACGGGCGACGCGAGGCACTACTTGCAACGTACGGTGCGCCGATTTGATGTGGTTGTGGCCGACATGTTCGTGCCGTGGGAAAGCCGAGCAGGGTATCTGTACACGGTCGAGTTCTACGAAACCGTTCGGCAACGACTCAAACCCGGTGGTCACTTCTGCCAGTGGCTTGCGCTCTACCAGTTCGGCCCGGATGAGTTTGAGTTGGTTGCGGACAGTTTTGCGGCGGTGTTCCCGAACGTCACACTGTGGTGGGGCCAACTCGACGGCCAGTTCCCCATCATGGCGATCATCGGGAGTGATACGCCGCTTACACTCGACGCGGGTCGTTGGGAAGCTCTCCCGGAGTTACACGGCATGGCCGACACAGAGTTGGCGAGACCCGCTGACCTCCTCGGTTCATTCGTCGGACAATGGACAACGCGGTTGGATCGGCGTCTCAACACGGACGAACACCCCCGGCTCGAATTCGCTGCACCGGTTAGCCGTGGGTCCAACCGTTGCCTTAGCGGACCAACGCTTCGGACCTACTTCGACAATGTCCTCGTGCGACTGCCGGATAAAGGTGTGCTGTTTGCAACGCACGGCGAACAAGACACGATGCCCCGACGAGCGGTTCAACGACTCAGCCTTTTCGGGGAAGTTCAGCAGTGAACGCTCAGTGTCGCGAGGCCGGCGGAAGCGTGACCGTCCGGGTGGCCATTTAGGTGGCAAGAAATACAGAAGTCAGCCATAATTCTGCCGTTCATGACACAGCATACTCAGAGAATCAACCCGATGGCGATTAACAACCCGACCCTCCAGTTCACGATCAAAGGCTTGGACTGTGCGGAAGAAGTTGCCGTTCTCAAGCGAGAGGTCGGTCCCCTGGTGGGCGGCGAAGAGAAGCTCGGATTCGATATCCTTAACGGCCGGATGACCGTAGCCGGAACTGGCGTCACGGCAGACCAAGTACGTGACGCCGTCGCACGGGCAGGCATGTCAGCCGATTTATGGATCGAAGGCGAGTCGCCGCTGCGTGTGCCGGGGTACTGGGAACGGAACCGACGCACGATATTGACCGCAGCCAGCGGCGGGTTTCTACTCGCGGGGATTGCCGTTCACGCTGCGGTGATCGGGTTACGCGCGGCATTCACCGAGGACTCGACTGGGTGGCCGCCGGTCGCGGCAGTTTCCTGCTACGTTCTCAGCATCGTGGCAGGAGTGTGGACCGTCTTGCCGAAGGCATGGGTAGCCGCCAAGCACCTTGCTCCGGACATGAACCTGCTGATGGTCGTCGCCGTGTGCGGCGCGGTCGCCATCAACCAGTGGGCCGAGGCCGCCACCGTTGCATTCCTGTTTTCCTTGTCGCTCGCCCTTGAGGCGTGGAGCGTCGGTCGCGCACGTCGGGCTGTCGCTGCTTTGATGAACCTTGCCCCGCCGACCGCTCGACTCGTCCACCCGGACGGTCGTGAAGAGTCCGTGGCCCCGGACAAAGTGCCAGTTGGTGCGAAGTTTCGCGTGAGACCCGGCGACCGTATCCCGCTTGACGGCCGCGTGGTCGAAGGCACGGGCGGCGTGGATCAGTCGCCCATTACCGGGGAAAGCGTGCCAGTGCCGAAAAATGTGGGCGACGAAGTCTACGCCGGAACCATCAACGGTGACGGCTTGCTGACAGTCGAGTCCACGAAGCCCGCATCGGATACGACCCTCGCACGCATCACACGAATGGTCGGAGAAGCTCAGTCTCGCCGTTCACCGTCCGAGCAGTGGGTCGAGAAATTTGCTCGGTACTACACGCCCGCAGTCATGTTTCTGGCGCTGGCAGTCCTCGCCATCCCGCCACTTGCATTCAGCGAACCTTGGGGCCCGTGGGTCTACCGTTCTCTCGTGCTGCTCGTGATCGCTTGCCCGTGCGCCCTGGTGATCTCGACGCCCGTGAGCATCGTCGCCGCACTTTCCGCGGCGGCTCGAAACGGTGTGTTGGTCAAAGGCGGTGTTCACATCGAAACACCAGCCCGTCTCAAGGCCGTGGCGATGGACAAGACCGGGACACTCACGGAAGGGAAGCCGGCGGTGATCGAGTTGGTTCCGCTGAACGGGCACACCGAGGCCGAAGTTCTGGAGCGGATCGCGGCACTCGAAGCCCACAGTACACACCCGCTCGCCCACGCGATTGTCGAGTATGCGAAGACCCGTGGCGTGAGCATCCCGTCGGCCGACGACTTCCGCATCTTGCCGGGCAAAGGAGCCGTCGGGCGGGTGCGGGGAACCGAATATTGGGTCGGGTCGCACCGCTATCTGGAAGAGCGGGGACAGGAAACCCCAGAGGTTCACGACCGACTTGAAGCAATGTCGCGGGCCGGGCAGACGGTTGTGGTTGTCGGAAATGACCGGCACGTTTGCGGGTTCATCGCTTTGGCAGACCGAGTTCGCCCCGAGTCGAAGCGAGCGGTGACGGATCTCCGCGCCGCCGGTATCGAACACATCGTCATGTTGACGGGCGACAACCGGGGGACCGCAACCGCAATCGCTGCCGAAGCCGGGGTTGACGAGGTTCACGCTGAGTTGCTCCCTGCGGACAAGGTGGCGAAGATCGAAGAACTCGTCGCGAAGTACAAATCGGTAGCTATGGTTGGTGACGGAGTAAACGATGCGCCCGCGATGGCCCAAGCAACGGTTGGCATCGCGATGGGTGCGGTTGGAACCGATGCGGCCATCGAAACGGCCGACATCGCCCTGATGTCGGACGACCTGTCGAAGCTACCGTGGTTGGTCCACCACTCTCGACGCACGCTAGCGGTGATCCGGCAGAACGTAGTATTTTCTCTCAGCGTGAAGGCGGTGTTCGTGGTTTTGACGCTTGCTGGCCATTCGTCGATGTGGGCGGCAGTTGCCGCCGACTCAGGGGCGACACTTCTCGTCGTGTTCAACGCACTGCGACTCCTTCGGGCCGGTTGAGGCCAGATAACCTGTTTGGCTTCCTTCACGCATGCCCATCCTGGATGTTGTTGTGCGTGTTCCACGGTTGGTTGCCGAGGAAGTTCTGCACGAACTGCAAGCCACGCTCGACAAACCGCCGTGCGATCAAACAGCGTGTGCCATACTCGTGGGTTTCGGCGCGATTCAGGCCGTACAGATTCCGCACTCGCTCGAGTTCGCGAGAAACGTCGAGCGTTTCCTTTGCGGCGGTCTGCATCGCCGCTGCCAGTTCGTAGCTCACGATGCGTGTTTCGAGATCAACCTCACCGGGGCGGATCGCGAGGGTATGCCTGTTGAGTTCGGCAAGCAGGTCCACGACAGCCCGCATAGCAAGGCTCATTTCTCCTTCTTAAGACGGAGAGTGTACTTTCCTTTGTTACCACCATCGTTCCAGACAAAGTCGATTTTGTCGCCGCGGATGTCACTCCCGAACGTTCCGAAGTTGTCACCACCTGCTCCACCTTGCCCGACCCGGACGTCCTGCGCCAGCCAACTGATCTTGGTATCCGTGATTGTGCCTTTCACCAGCCTCTTGATATCGCTACCGACCGCGATCGTTGCGGTAAATTTCTCGCCGTTGAGTTCCGTGACGGTGAAAACTTTGTCATCCCCAACCCACACCGAGTTCACCTTGAATGAGTTCGCCACCTCCTTCCCGTCCTTCAGTTCCGAGAGGGACATTTTCGCGAACTGCTCTGCGGGGGTATCGGGGTATTTGTCGAGCGCTTCTTGAGCGAGCGCCTTGACATCCGACACACGCTTTGCGATCACCGCGGCTCGCAAGCGTTGCATGAGTTCATCGTGCGCCTTGAACTCTTCCGTGGGAACGGACTGCATCACAAACTTGTCCAAAGGCGTGTTCCAGTTCCAGCACCCCTTACTATCCTCCTGTAGCGTGAACTTCAACACGTTCTGGCCCGCCTTCACGTTCACGATCAAGGGGTCCAGATCCATCAGCCGTTTTTGTTTGTCCCACTTGGGTGTCGGCAACGTCACACTGGCTTCAACTTTTGTCACCTTGGGCGCTTTGGCGTTCTGCACCGTTTCCGTGTAATCGAACGCCAACCCCTTATTTGGGGCCTCTCGGTTGAACCGGGTGATGGTAAATGTGAGGCGACCGGACGGTTCCTTCTGCCCGCCGACAGAGATGTACTTCGTGCCCGGGGACAGGGCATAGAGCATTTGCAAGATTTTGAACTGATCGATCGGGGTCGGTTGCAACTTCTCGCTCTCGGAGCGGAATTGATCGCACCAGATGGAGTAAGAAGCTGCCTCCAGTTTGTTGATACCACCACCCGGGGGACGCGGTTCGTCCAGGAGGAATCCGCGGGCCACAGGCACCGGATCGAACCACGCCGCGGCGCCCGCTTCCAGCTTCGGAATGTATCCGTATACGGTTCGCTTGCCCTCAGACGTTGCAAATTCCATCTTGATTGTCAACTGGGTGAGTGGCTTGTCGCTTTTGTTCCGCACGTCAAACAGTGCCGTCGTGGTGTCCCGGCCGTCTACGAAATCATACGCCGGGTCGATGGCGGCCCGCACCACAACGGTCGGTTCCCCCTTTCCCGCCCGATCACGCACTCGCTCGAGCAAGGGCTCGAAGGCGTCGGGGATTGCGACGGCGGCCTCGTTTTTAAGCCGGTAGATTTTTCGTGAGGCGAGGATCTGGATCGGCAGCGCCTCGGCAAAATATTTCATGAACTGCTGCGTGGCGGCGGCGTTCAGTTCGGCTCGCCTTTGGAGGAGCCCATTGACGTCCTCGCGGCTGATTCGGCCAGCGTCTTTCAAATGCTCCAGTTCGACCTCGTTCAGACCAAAGAGGAGATCCTGCAGCGCCGCGATTCCTACTCCCCCCGTGAGATTTTTGCGAGCAGCGGCACGCGTCAATTCATCTTTTGCTTTCTCCGTCTGCTCGATCAACTTGAGCTTTGCTTCCACTTTCTGTGAGGCTTGTTTCGCGACTTTGGCCACCTCTGGCACGGCCGATGACTTCAACTTTTCCACGTCCTTCACCCACCGGGAAGAGACCTGTTCATAGCTACCGTAGGCATTGAACACGATCCGTCGATTGTCGACGACCAACGGGTGCCCGATCAACCTGAGCATTTTGTCCAGATCAGATTGCGGTGCTACACCCTTCGCGGCCGGTTCTGGCTGCTTCGGAGGATCGGCAGCGTCGACGGCAATCGGGATCACCATCACGAGGTATATCGCAAGCGATCGTTTCATAGGAATTGCCTCCACAAGAATGGTCCGACTCGGTTCCGGTGTGACTTTGCCAAAGGTGAAAAATCACAAGGGGTTAGTTTGTTTTCCGTTCGCTCCGTCGCTGCATGACCATGTCCTTCGATTCAAACGATGTGCAAGGAGTGCTTGCCAAGAACTTCTTCCCGGGACAGCAATTTCGCATCTCATCTGTTCCTCGGCTGAAAATCACCGTGACTGCTCGAGATGGCGCAATTCGGCAACTCCTCAGCCAGCTTTTTGACACCGGCCGCAGTGACTTTTGCCCCTCGCAATCGCACGTACTTGAGCCGCTTGATGTTCTTGAGGTGGACTAGATCGTCGTCCCCGATTGGAGTCGCGTCGAGCCCCAGGGTCTCAAGTACCAACAGTTCGGCGAGGTTCCGCAACCCCTCGCCCGACACGGACGTACCGTCCAGCCACAACTCGGTCAACTCGGGCAGCGCTTTGAGGTGAACCAACCCCGGCCCCTGAACCTTCGTTCCAATCAGGTCAAGTTTGCGGAGCGACCGGATTGCGGCAATGTCCTTGAGTCCGGCATCGCTGGTCGCCGTCGCCTCAAGCGCGAGCAATTGCAACTTCAACCCCTTGAGCGGCGGGAGCCCGGCGTCGGAGACGTTGTCGAAGTTGAGACGCAGTTCGGTTAATTCTGGAAAGCGAGCGAGCGTCGGCATCCCGGCGTCCGTGATCCTCGTCCGCCCGAGAATCAGTTTCTTCAAACGCCTCAGGGTGTGCAGTTGCCCGAGCCCCGTGTCGGTGAGCTGCGTTCCCCAGATGTCCAAACTTTCGAGTTCCTTGAACTCGCGAATGACCTCGACCGCCTTGTCGGTCACGTTCTTGACGCCAAAGAAATATCCACAGTGTAAATCCCGGAGGCCGGTCGCCCCGCGGATGTAACCAAAGTCCTTGTCGCTAAATGACGTCTCGAACAACCAAAGCGACTGGAGATCCGGCAGCGCACGGAGGGGCGAAAAATCCGTAACTTTTGAAGAATTCATGTCCACCGACGCCACCTTGCCCTTCCGAATCGCGGCGCCTTGCACCGGTACTTCGACGTTGGAGTTCAACTCGCGGAAGCGGTCCCGAACCGCGTCGAAGAGGTTCACCCCATGAAGCCCTTCCACGCGCTTCAGCCAGACATCGTTCTTCAGTCCTGGAGGCGGCCCCTGACGCGCCGCCATCCAGTCCCTGATGGCCTCCCCGGGTCGGTTGAGGCGAAACATGTGCAGCGTTCCGTCCTGGTTGGCAGACGCCAAGTACCGACCGTCCGGGCTGAACGCGACGCGATCGGGTTGCGCGGAATCGGGGAGAGCGGCCAGCGCGAGCGAACGCCTGGCGGGGTCGGTCAGATCCCACAGTCGAATGACGCGGTCGTGCCCACAAGAAGCGAGGAGTTGCCCCTGGAGCGAGAGACTGCTGATGATCCCGCCGTGCCCCTTGTAGACTTCCGACTGTTCGCTTTTCAGATTCCAATGTCGGATCACCGGTTCCGGAGAGAAGTAACCGCAGAGGACCGCCGTGCCATCGGCCGTGAACTCGACCGGTTCCGCCGAGGTTTTTGAAACGAACCGGTTGAACACTTTACCCGCGGCGACCTCCGCGACGACGAGTGTTCCATCGAGTCCGGCACTCGCGAACCGCGTACCATCCGGACTGAACGCGACGCCACGAGATTCACCGCGGTGCAGGTCCGGCCAGTGGTGTACTTCGGAGCCATCGGACGCTCGCAGGAACCGTACCCCGCCTTCGCGAGTCGTGAGGGCGATGAGCATTCCATCCGGGCTGAATCGGAGTTTCTGCCCGTGACCCTCCGCCGTCTTGGTTGACCAAACGCGGCTGCCGTCGGTCATCCTCCAGAGCGTCACCGTGCCGACGGAGTCACGCGCCGCGAGGCGACTTCCGTCGTGGTTGAACGCAACATTTTGGATCCAGGACCATGAGAAAAATGCGTACTTCTCGGTGCCGGTGGCCACGTCCCAGACTTTCACCGCCCCGTCCTGCCCACCGGATGCCAGCAAGCGGCCGTCGGGGTTGAACGCGAGAGCGTGAGTTTGGTTCATGTGACCACGGTGAGCGAAGCGTGGGGTGCCCGAGCGAGTGTCGTACAACTGGAGGAAGGATTCGTAACGAGACGAGGCGAAGAGGGTACTGTCATCCTGGCTCAAGGCGAACCATACTTCACCCGAGGGACGCTTGAGCGCCACCGATGTGACCTCCTTGCCGGTGGACGGATCCCAACACCGGACGTGGAAGTCCGCGAGGTGCCCGGGGTTGAACTCAGCTGTCCAGAGGCGATCGGAGCCGTGAGCAAAACTCAGCCAACTGCCGGGCGTCTTCCTGTCGAATAGCGGCTTGGCGTCCGGATTGTCCCTCAGCGAGTCGATATCCCACACGGCAACACGGTCGGCCTTTCCGAGGGCCAGCTGATGGCCAGATGCGTTCAACGAGGCCCTGGTGACTTCGTTGGGCCACTTGAACTGCGGCCATTTGGGTCCGGGGAATGCAAGTTTGCCCGTTTCTGCTGAATAAGCGTTGATTCGATCCTCGCCCGGTACTCGCGCGAGTACCAACAGTCGGCCGTCAGAATCTTTGCCGCCCCCGCAGACGAGCGGCGGGAGTTCGTGGACGAGCGCCCCCGTCTTCACGTCCCACACCGGCGTCGTTCCCAACCCGTCCTGAGATCCCGCCACCAAGTGCCGACCGTCAGGTGTGAAGGAAAGCCAATCGATTTCATTGTTCTTCTGAGGGCGCAGCGTATGGAGAACCCGACCCGTGCGAACGTCGAGGAGGTTCACCACCCTGTCCCCGACAGCCAACATGGTGCCGTCCGGCGAGAAGCACACCGATACCACAACACGGAACGGACCAAACACGTTCAGTCGTTCGCCGGAACCCGCCTTGAAGAGATGCACTTCCTCCCCGGCTCCAACAGCCAACATTGACCCGTCGGGGCTGAACGCTGGCGCACGAGGCCCCTCGATCGCACGGAACCGGCCCTCACCGAAGACTGCGACAAGGTCCGCAGGTGCGCGAGCGGGATCGCCGTGTCCTAGCGTTGCCAACACTGCCAGCGGAATGTCCTCTCTGCGGAGTAAATCAGCGGGAACTGTAGCTACCGGCTGCGAATTCGTTGAAGGAGGAGACTTGTCAGGGGGCGGTTGCGGTTCCGTTTTCTCCGCCTCCGGAGCGTCAGGAACGGGACGTCGCCGCACCATGTCGCCAAGATTCACCACGCCAGTCGCCTCGGCAAGCACCACTCCACCAAGTACCGCCAAGACGCAAACTGCTGCAATGGCCCGACGACGTGAGCCACGAGGGGGCGGTGGAGTCGGTTCGCTCCGAGTCGCGACCGGTTCCTGTGCCGGTGGCGTCAAGCCCGGCGGCAGTTCGACGCGGCCGTGGTGCCGCAGATCGGTCTCGCAGCGTGCCAGCAGGTCAGCAACTTCCTTCGCAGACTTGATCTGTCTTCCGGCTGTTTGGCGTGCAGCTTCGTGATGATTGTGCAGAGCCATTTGGGCACGCTCGAAACGATTTCCTGGATCGGTCGAGGGGTCTCGTCGGTGACTCGCTTGAGGACCGCGACCGTCGAGGCCGCCCGAAACGGCGGTCGCCCGCTGACCATCTGGTACAGCACACTTCCCAGGCTGAACAGGTCGGCGCGGTGGTCCAGGGGTAGTCCTTGAGCTTGCTCCGGTGCCATGTACATGGGCGTACCGGAGATGACTCCCGACCGGGTCATCGAGGCGTCGTCGACGGCACGGGCGAGGCCAAAGTCGCTGAGCTTCACCCGGGGCTCGACGCCGGGTTCGATCAGAATGTTGGCGGGCTTGATGTCGCGGTGTATCAATCCCTTCTCGTGCGCGGCGGCGAGTCCGGCGGCGATCTGTCGGCCGAGGCTCAGAACCTCGGTCGTTTCCAGTGGCCCGGCCCCGTTCAACTTGTCCTTGAGGGTCTGCCCGTCGACGAGTTCCATCACGAGGTACGGCAGCGGTTGCTCCTCGACCGCGTAGACCTGTACGACGTTCTCGTGCCTGACGGCGGCCGCGGATCGAGCTTCACGCAGGAACCGCTTGCGGGGCGGCGACGTGGCCGCCAGTTGCGGACTGAGCACCTTGATCGCGACGTGCCGGTGCAAGCGTTCATCGAACGCCCGGAACACCAGTCCGAACGCCCCCTGCCCGAGGAGGTTTTGCACCTCGTAGTGGCCCAGCGTGCCGACGCCCCCCCGGCTTCAGTGTTCGACCCAGGAAACTCAGGTCGGGGCCGGCCTCCGGTTCGGCATCGGCTTCCAACTCGGGGGACGCGGGGTCGATGGTCCGGGTGGGACTGTCGGCAGCTCGAGGGGTAAGTTGCTCAGGCGCGGGCACGTTCAGAAACCGGCTCACCGATTCGTGCGACCGGATGAGCGCCTCAACCCGCTCCCTTAATGCGGCATTGCCTCCGCACACCCTTTGAAGGTAGGCATGGCGTTCGGCTGGGTCGTGGTGCTCTAACGCCCCGTCGAAGATCTCGCGTTCGCTCATCGCAATTCACCGACGTTCTAAATGTGACCGAACAGGTCTGCACTACCAATGCGCCAGCCGCGCTGAAAGTACGCCAAAAAATTTCCGGAATTCGTAAGTGCTGCTACCCCTTCAGTTCGCGGTGCAGCCACGCCCGAGCATAAGCCCAAAGGCGGTCCGCGGTTCGGGGCGAGATGGATAAGAGTCTCGCAGCGTCATGCAAGGTCACGCCTGCGAAGTAGCGGAGTTGCACCAACTCGGCAGCCTCGCGATCCACTACCACCAAGCGTGTGAGGGCCTCGTCCAGCTCCAAAACGTCTTCGTGGAGTTCGGTCGCAGTCGGTTCCGCAGCCGTGAGCTCCTGCCGGACACGGCCCCCACCCCGTTTCACCCTCCCCCGATGACGGGCGGATTCGACCAAGATGCGCCGCATGGCTTCGGCTGCAGCAGCGAAAAAATGTCCGCGCGAGTCCCACAGTCGCAGCCCATTGGTATTACGGAGCCTCAGGTAGACCTCGTGGACCAGAGCAGTCGGCTCGAGAGTTTGCCCGGGAGCCTCCTGAGCGAGCCTCGCTGCGGCGAGTTTTCGGAGTTCGTCGTAGACGATGGGTAGCAGCGAGTCGGCGCCATGTGGGCCGTTGGAATCGGCTGGACGGCCTTCGGTCGTTTCTTCCAACGCGTGCTCTCCTGATATCTTTTCAGCCCAGACCAATTGCCATCTCAAGCACGTTCAGGCAACCGAATAATACCGTTCTAAACTCCACCATGTCGACTGGAGCAATCCCACTGAGGCCCTCGCCGATAGCAATGATCTCATCCGAAAATTCGAGACCGGGAATTACAGGGGACGGCTGGCAAGTCCCTTGGCGAGTCTTATTGGTCGGTACCCATAGTAATTCAGTCGGGGTGATACCCGCAACCCGGACGCTAACCAAGACTTCCCATGGATTGGTTTGGAAGATGTCTGGTCCCCAGAACATCGTCCACAAGCCCCACCGCCTTCATAGCGGTCTCCGTGTTGTGACCGAACGAATATTGTAGACGATAGAACCTATTCACATAATCAGGTCATCTAACGCTTTAGCAGCCGCGACTGGAGGAGGGGTGCCCCGCGCCAAGTTCTCTGCTTCCTGCTCTGTCTTGATGCCGGAGTGAAGCAACGTGTGATAGCCAGGTCGCTGTGCGTCAATCGCTTCCCACTCACCCTGCTTGCAGACGACGCTCCCACCCACCACGTTCTTTGGAAGAGTCATCCGATACACGACCCAAGCGTGGCAAACTGTGGTATTCTGCATGGGAACTCCCTTGTTCGGGCTTGTGCATTATCAGCACGGCCCTAAGGTTCCCTTCCGATCAATCCGTCGACATGAATAACAGGCAGGCACTTCGCAGCGATTGTGGCAACAAAAGTTTCCAACGTGGCTTGCGCTTTCGACAGATTCGCGCTCTTCTGTATGCAGGAGGTGCGTTATGGAATGCTTCTGTTGCCGTCGGCGGAATGTGTTACCGATGAACTGCGCGTGCCCGCGACCCGGCGTTTGCCGCGAGTGTCTTGCGTGTTCGCGGCATTGTAACTGTGGCCGAAAGGCGAGATTGCCGGGATGTGTAAAGCCGAAAACTCTCAGAATAAGCAGAGAATCAGGAAGAACAGAGGGGTGAACATCCCGCTTTCCTTCCCATTGCTCCAACCGCACTTCGGTGCTGCGTTAGGCGTCGGATCGCGAAGGCATCGGGGGTGATGTCAACGACAACCGTACCGGCGCAGCCGATGTCCTTGCTGTTACCGCTTCTGGTCGAAGTCTTCACTGCCCGAGACCTGCCAGGGATGATGAGCGGAATCAAGGCCGGCCTCTGGCTCTCTGGTCGCTTACAACACTGCTTGGTGAGTTGAGTGCACACCACCACGGCCCCGAGCTTCCGAAGCTCGTCCGTGACCTCTCCCCTTGGGTGCCCCTCAGTGTTGCTCGTTCCGACCGACACGATGGCATGCTTTGGGCTGACCGCCTCCGTGTACAACCAGTGCAGTTCGGCCCGTATTTTGGCGTCATCCCAGTGCGAGGGCCAGATCATACCGGCGTGGTGCGGAACCGCGATGGCATCGCAAGTGAGGACAGATCCGCGACAATTTCGGATTACCCGCCACTGGTCGAGGCTGGAATCGCCGGGGAAGACGATCCGGCGGTCTCCGACCTTTAGCACAAGTACGCCACTCGCTGCGTTCGAGTCGCTGGCCATCATGGCGGCCTGGTTCTCGCCGAAGGTCGGGGAGAACAGCTTTAATTCCACGCTCTGCCGCGACGAACGCCAGATACATTTCGGCTTATCCTGCCACTCAAGCCGCACGAGTTGTTCTTTGGCGAGGTGACCGAGCCTCATCTCCGAACGTATTTTCCCCCACAGTGGTGTGGATTGAACCCTATGGTCGTTTGGGTAGCAGACTTTTTCGATTCGGTTGCGGAATTCGGTGAGGATTGCCGGGGCTCCGCCAGCGTGATCAGAATCGAGGTGAGAGATGGCGAGGCAAGCAAGCGTATCAATTCCGAGGTGGTTGAGGAGCAACCTCAAGTCCGACGCGCGGCGGCCAGTATCGATAACTATGGCCCGCCGCTTGCCGAGCAGGATGACATTGCAGGTCCCCTGCCCGACATCCAGAAAGTAGACTTCCATGCGAACTCACTAGTGGCATGATCGTCCGGAGATTAATCCCAGTCTGCGTCAGGGAGTGCGGCCGAGGTCGGGACAGAGTTCCATAGGTCATCAGACTCGGTTGTCTTGATCGCCATCTGCGAAATTCGCTTGATGTACTCAACACTCATGATCTTGTGAGTGACTGGGTGTCGGTGGATCACTGCCTCGAATGGCTGCCCCGCTTTGTACGTGGCAAATTCACCGGGCATCCGTTCCAGATAGACGCGTTCCTTCGTGCCATCCTCCCACTTCACAGCAAGAGGATAAGGTCGGGCTCGACAGACCATGCCAATCTGGCGGACGATTAGGGGCTGATCAGCCCGATATCGCTCCACATCAACCATGGTCTCAATGGCAGTCCAGACGCGGCGGTCAGCGTCTTCCATCTCGAACGGCCGCATGACGAAGAGCCGCTGGAAGGTGGCGTGGAACTGTCGTTTCCACTCACGGTGGGCCTCCTGCGGGCGTCGGCCAGTTCCGGTGATGGGGCGAGGAAGACCCTCGACGAGGAATTCTCCGCCTCCGGAATCGTCCGTGGTTCGCGTAAAGTACCCCTGAGCCGGTTGACGCAAGTGGTAAGTGGTTTTCCCGCACTGGATAGTGCTCATGACTTGTCGCGTGACGTCGAAAGTAGTGGGGAGAGCGCCACGATATTTTACCCCATGGTAGCCGCCAAATGCGTCCACCGCAGGACGGGCCAGGTGATAATCCGGAGGAGGAACTGCGAAGGCCATAACTCTCTCAATCTTTAGGCTCGAACAGTTTCCACGTCCGCTCAGTGAACACAGCCCGGAAGGAGCGCATCACTGATTCGTGCGCAAGCTTGAGATCGGCCGAAATTTTGTCGGGGTCGATCTCCCCATCGTATGGGCAGAACTTGTGCCAGTCCAACCGAAAGCGAAATGCCGCCCCCCCAGGGGCCAGAGATTCGTTCTGCAGTTGAATTTCAAGCAGGCCGGTTCCATCAGTTGGTTTTACAGCCGTCCGAATCAGATAGGACAGTTGGTTCCCGAACGGATCGGTCGGCAAATCCAACCCCAAGGTGAAGTAGTCAGCAAGCTGGATTTCATTTTTCCCTGTAATCGGGACATCGACCACATCGACGTAGTGAATTGCCGCGTGTCGAATCTTGACCGGTTGACACTGCTCTACATACTTCTTCAACTTCTCGACCGCGTCTTGGCTCAGGTTGGCGAAACCCGGATAGCGTTCGCCGAGACGGAGGAAGTTGCAGACCAAATGATTTGGCGTCAGATGCAGCCAGCGAGTGCCTTCCACGTCACTTGCGCGGAAGTGGCTGATTGCAGTCGTGCGGCCAACCACCTTCGGCAGTTCGGTTGGTGAGTACTGCCGGAACTCCAACGTGTCCTCACGGGCAATCTCGACCTTCTGGTATTGATCGCCGAAGCCCTTGATGAACTCGAGTGCTGGCTCGACTAATCCGTTTGGGTTTGGCTCAAATAGGAACTCGACCCACATCTCGACGATTGGCGGTTTGTTCAGATTCACACTCCGCCTCCGTCAACTTGGACAATCGGAAGTATACCTCGGTTCGGGCAAGACGGTAGCCTGGCAGGAACGTTCTTGCCAAGGCCAGTACGGCAGACGCTCCTGCGACCGCGCGGGGAACTGATACGCGAAGACCGCGCTGCCGCGCACACCCGCGAGGCGGAGAGTGTCCCCAACTTGTCCCCAGATTGTCCCCAAACGGGTTGTAAAAGGACTGAAATAGACTAAAATCTGAAAAGTCCGGATCGTCCATACCGAGGTTCGAAACGCCGGGAAAAGTAGGGAAAACGAGTGATTTTAAGCATCATGTGCCCGTAGCTCAACTGGATAGAGCGTCGGCCTCCGGAGCCGAAGGTTACAGGTTCAACTCCTGTCGGGCATACTAGAAAACAAGCATATTTGATGAGACGGCGGTAAAAGTGTGACAAAACCCCCTGTCGGTGACAAAACGAAAACGCCCCGGACCCAACTAAGGATGCGGGGCGTTTTCGTTTCAGTGACTCACTTCGCGGTCGCTTCCAAGAGTTTGAAAATCGCGTCGGTATCGTAAGCCTGAGAGACGTCGATGTAGTTCTCGCGTGCCGTGTCTGGGTGAATACTGAGAGCCTTCGCGGCACCGTCCACGTTCCCTTTATTCGCGATCCCAGCCAGCGTGATTGCCCGTCGCCGCAGATCGTGAGTCGCGGATCGGGTATGCGTCCGGATGCGCCTCGCGGTACTGTGGGCAAATGTCATCGACACACCAATAGATCAGCGACGGCTTGAATACTTTCGCATTTCGCCGACCGGGCCGGTACTTCTTGGCGTCTTCAAGGTAGCGTTCCCAAAGGTAGGTTTTCCCATCACGGCTTTGAGTCGTTTGGCGTAATTGGTCGGCAGCTTGATCCGTCGCTCTTGGTTTGTCTTATCGTCTTCCGGCTTAATCAAAAGCGTGCCCGTCTTCGCGTCGAACTGACTACTCAGCGCCTGCCAGAGATCGTTCGGTCGACATCCGACGAATGCTTTGATTCGGAAGAATCAAGCAAGCAACTCCCAGTTTTTGGCGTCGAGCCATTTGAAGAAGTGGTCGATGTCGGTTTCTTTCGGGGCTGTCGGGGCTGACTTCGGAACTGGGGGTTTCTCGACACCCTCCCACGGATTCGTTTTAGAATTGGGTACTCACGACGGGAAACATTTCCCGAACGCGATCAACAACCTCGGCGATCCCTTGATCCGAATCTTCCGCCGCAGCAACGCCCACAGCAGACTTCGCTCTTTCGCCAGGAACCCCAGCCACGTCTGACTGTCGGCGGTTAGCCGCAGGTTGGGCGTCCCCTCGTGGCCGTCGGCCACACGGATCGTCTTGTCCCGGACGACGCACGTGGCCGTGCGGTTCTCGTTGCCGGTGAACGTGAAGTGGAAGACGGCGTTCAGCCCCTCCGACTGCCCCCGCTGGAACGTGTACCGCATCCCGCTCAGAAACCCCTCAATGGTGCGGGGCAACAAACTGCCCCGGACGTGCTTCACGGTCTTGTGCGGGAACCGCTGCGTGACATGATCCTCGGCGTCGGACTTCGGCACGACATAGACCGTCTCCCGTTTCTCCTGGAGCGGCCTCAGCGTCTCGTTCAGTAACCCCTTGCGGTCGGCCCGGAGCCTTGTAGTTCGGGCCGAAGGCGAGGCTCTGCCACACCGAAACGGTTTCTTGTCGGGTCACTTTCTTCCGCAAGTCGAGGCCATTCCCGGCGTCGGCGACGTGTTCGGCCCAGTCAGCGAACCCGCCCAGGAACTCCCGGTAGTTGTGGGTGTAACACGAGGCGAGGTCGAACTGGCCGCCCGGCGAGATCGCCCCGACCGGACAAGCCGCCACGCACAGTTTGCACGACAGGCACGGGTTGTAGTCGATGGGTCGGTCGTACTCTGTCGCCGCTGCGCCGAGCAGGACCGTCCCCAGTAGGATGAAGTTGCCGAACTTCGGGTGGATCACGTTCCGGTGGATGCCCATCTTGCCCAGCCCGGCGGCGACGGCCACGGGCTTGTGGGACACGACCCACATCTTTTCGGGCCAGCGGTCGGCCTCCATCGGGAACCCCATCGGCGGGTTGACTGCCGGGACGCCTTCCCGCTCCAGGGCTGTCACGACGGCCCGGCACACCTCGTTCACGTCCTCCCCGGTGGTGTGGAACTCCAGGTTCGCCAGCGACCGGGCCGGGTTGCGGATCGGCTCCCGGTTCATCCGACAAACGACGGCGAGGAGTGCCTTCGTCCGGGGGTAAAACGTGAGGATTTCGGCCCGCTGGTCGTCCAGTGCAGGGTGCCCGATCTCGACCACCCCGGCGTCGTCGGCCCCACAGTCGAGGGCGAGTCGGCGCAAGGCGGCGGCGTCCAGTCTCGTGTGCGGCTCGACTTCGTTGAGAACGGGCAGGGACGTTGTTGGCATGGCATCCTCGATACTTGTGTATGCAACCATTTCCGCAAAAAAATTCACCCGTTCTGGGTCGCCTTGACCCGCTGAATGGCTGCGTCGAGCAACCGAAGGCCGTCTTCGCCCAGGAGCTTCTTGGCTTCAGCTTGAGCCTTCTCCCAGGCAGGGATCGCCTTCTCCATCAGCCGCTTCCCCTCGACCGTCAGCCGGAATGGGTGGGAGCGGCCGTCGTCGTCGGGCAGGATTTCGAGCCACCCGTTCGCCACCATGCGTTCCACGGTGCGGCTGAGGGTGGACGTGTCGAGTTCCAGGATATCGCAGACCTCTGCGGGCCGGGCGACACCAAGTTTGGCGGTAACGGCTAGGACGTTGCCCTGGCTCAGTTTGACCCCGAATGGGCGCAGGGCGTCGTCATACAGGTTGGTCACGACCCGGTTGAGCAGGCGCAACCGCCCAGCGATGCACGTCGTTGCAATCGTCTCGATGCTTGTGGACTTGGCCATCGGTTCGCCTCCCGCCTTAATTTACTTGTATACGCAACCATCTGGTGAGTCAAGCACAATCGCCAGCGTGTGAGTTCGGACTTGTCCGGCCGAGTTCGATCAGGCGCGATTGAACGACGCCTTGCCGTCCCGTCAGCGAAGTGGGCAACATCGGCGTACCTGTGCTTGCTGGAAGCTGGCGGCTCCGTTCGATTCGGAACTCGTTTCGATCAGCAGCAATTGCCCATCACTACTCGTCGCTGCGGGACTTGCTGCTCGAAAACGCCCGGTACAGCAACACGTCGTAAACGATCTTCAGTCCCCCGGCGAGGAAGAACGGCACGCTCGCCCACCCGGCGCTGCCCACGAGAATCGTCGCTACCACCGGCGAGATCGAAGCCCCCACTGACCGGGCCACGCCCGTCACGCCTGCCGCAGCGGATCGCTCGTCGGGCCGCACGACGGCCATCGTGTACGCTTGGCGTGTCGGCACGTCCATCTGCGAGATGCTGAATCGGGCCAGCAGCACACCCACCGCCCAATACACGTCGGGCATCAGCGGCACCAGGATCAGCAGTATGTTCGACGGCAGGTGCGTGAAGATCATTGTGTTCAGCAGCCCGATGCGCCGGGCGAGCCAGCCCGCCGCCAATGCCGATACCCCGGCCAGCAGGTTGGCGAACAGGAAGATTGTGCCGAGCATCGCCGGGTCGAGTTTGTAGGTGAGGTAGAACCAGTAGGCGATGAGACTCTGGATCACGAACCCGCCGCCGAGGGCGTCCAGGGCGAACAAGAGGGACAGCTTAAACACCGTGCGCCGGGACTCGTGCAACCCCAGTACAACCTTGGGGGCTGGTCGAGACTCGTCCCTTGTCGCCTCAACCGCAGAGGACAACAGCACAAACCCGCCGATCAGCGACACGCCAACGCCTGCGTAGACCAAAAGCACCGGGCGGAATGCGGCGGCTCCGATCAGGCCGAAGTGCGGAGCCACTTCCGCAATCAACCCACCCACTAACGCCCCCAACGCCGTCGAGAACGAGCCGACGAGGTTGTACCAAGCGAACACGTCGGTGCGCCGCTCGTCGCTGACGATGTGAGAAAGTGCCGCCTGCTCGACCGACAGGAACGGCCCGATCTCGTTCCCGCTAGGGCTGATGACGCCGATAGTGGCAGCGAGCAGAAGCAGCACAAAACTGTCAGTGGAGACGAAGACGATTCCGGCCAGGGCCATGAGGACGGCCCCGACGATCAGGGTGCGCCGTCGCCCGAACCGATCAGCGGTCGTCGTCAGCCAGAGAGAGATCACCGTGTCCCCGACCAGCGTGAGTGACAGCAACAACCCGACTTCCCACCCCGCCAGCCCGACTTCGACCAGATACAGCACCAGCACGACCGACAGTAGACCGTAGGCGAACATCCTCGAACAGCGGGTGGCGAACAGCAGCCACCCATCCCGTGTCAACTTCCCGGCGATGTTCAAGGCCCGTTCTCTCTCGGTCCCCGGAAGGCGATCCGGCTTCTTCTGTGACTCCTTGTAGTGTACGTAGTCGCAGTTACCCGATGGCCTTCGCAATGACAAACGCCGCCATCGCCGCCAGCCCACCGACGATCACTGTTTGCCACGCACTGCGGAACGGCTTCGCTGTCGTGAACCGGCCTTTGACGTAGCCGAACACCAGAAGTGCCAGCAGAGTGACGCCGACCGAGGCGAGGAGCGCCGTGTGGACCGAGGGGATGAAGAAGTACGGGGCGAGCGGGACCATGCCACCGGCAATGTAAGAGAAGGCGATGGTGAGGGCGCTGTTCCTGGCCCGCTTCGGGTCTGGCTCCTCCAACCCCAACTCGAACCGCATCATGAAGTCCACCCACCGCTTCTTGTCGGCGCGGATGGCATCCACCACGGCCGCTACCTTGTCGTCGGCCAACCCGTAGGACCGAAGCACGGCAGCGACCTCGGCGGCTTCCTCGTCCGGCATGTCCTCAGTCTCCCGCTCCTCCCTGGCCCGCTCGGAGGCGAAGTGTTCGGCGTCCGTTCGTGCGGCCAGATACCCGCCCAGCCCCATCGCAATTGCCCCGGCTGCGACCTCGGCCAGCCCTGCCGTGATGATGATGCCGGTCGCTTCCACGGCCCCCGACAGCCCCGCCGCCAGTGCGAACGGGACGGTGAGGCCGTCTGACATGCCGATCACGATGTCCCGGATCGACTCCGACGACGTGAAGTGCTTCTCGATGTGCGGTGTTTGCGGCATGGGTTCTTTGCTTTTCGGTTGCTCGGTGCCACGCCACGTGCGAGCGGGGCCATAACTCCTGAACGCGATATTCTAACCACATGACTCAAACGCACGGCACATCGAGTCGCACGAACGAAGTGGCCCGGACCAAACAGAAAACGACCGAGCCGTCCGGGTATGTTCCCGCACGGCTCGCTGTGTTCAACGGGATTCGTTTACTTCAAGACCTGATTCGCGGAAGGCTCACGGCACCGCCGGCTGCGCGCCGGGACAGCGTATTGCGATCTGGAACAACCACGTGAGTCGCGGTTCCGCAACACGCTGGCCCGGCGCGCAGCCGAAAGCGGTGCTGGAACAGCCTTCCTTGAGAAGCATGCCAAACCATGTGCTCGGATGACGCAACATCGCCCTGCCGCAACGCAGCGAGCTAACAAGTTACGCGGTGCCCCGCGACACCCCTCGAAAGGAACGTTGGGTCAGCGTCCTACGCTATCATGCGGATGATCGCGGGTCGAGGTGGCCGACTTGTTTTTGGTGCTCCGTGCCCGACAGCTAACCTGGCCCTGGGAGATTGCGACAACCCCGCTGGCGACGCGGACAACCGTGTTCCCGCTCAAGAAACTGCTCTCATTCCGCACTCCCACGCTCGCGACCCGCTTCGCCCCTTCTCGACCCAGAGGTTGCGATGGCTCGTCGCAAGACCCCAACCGATGCCCTGCCTGTCATCAATCCCCACACCGCTGGCATCGACATCCATGCCGCTGTCCATTGGGTCGCCGTGCCACCCGATTCCGCACCGCCAGACCCCAACCAACCACCGGAATTGCCACCCGAAGTCCGTTCCTTCGGAGCTTGCACTGCTGACCTCGAACAGATCGCTGATTGGCTGACACGGTGGGGTCAAGAGCGTGGCGATGGAATCGACCGGCATCTACTGGGTTCCTCTGTTTGAGTTGCTCGAACGGCGGGGATTCACAGTCTTGTTGGTCGATCCGCGACAGACCCGACAAGTCAGCGGGCGACCCAAGAGCGACCGACTCGATTGCCAGTGGATTCGCCGCTTACATGCCTGTGGTTTGCTCGCTGCGTCGTTTCGCCCCGCTGATGACATCGTGGTCCTGCGGGGCTACCTGCGTCAGCGGCAGACGTGAAATACGGCGAGGAGTATGTGCGTCGTGATGCGGCGGCGTACGAGGAGGCGTACCGGAAGAAGGTGGTGAAAGGTCTGACCAAGAGAGCCGAGTTGGGTTATCGGTTGGAGGTTGCCTTGTCACCGTAGGCCAAGGGTGGTTGGCATCCATGCGTTCGCCCGGTGGAGAGCTCCATACAAACCATAACGTTGAGAGGCTGTCCCATATGTGGGTGCTGATGCGTAAAATGGCTCATGAGAACTGAATCCTATCCGAGCGATGTCACCGACGTTCAGTGGTCGTTAATCGAACCCCACATCCCCGTCTATCCGGGTGGTCGGCCCCGCACG
>JAIOPV010000202.1 GCA_021413735.1 Planctomycetota bacterium | reverse complement strand
ACCTCGCCGGTCGCCAGCGCCAACGCCAATCGGCAACCGCTCTCGAATTCGACCAAATCCACGAACTCCTTCACCGTGTGAATCTCGTTCTGTCCGGCTCCGAACGTGACCGTTGGAATGCCGTGCTTCACCATCCAATTCGCGTCGAGGCCGCCGTTCGTCACCCGCAGGTTTGGCTCGCGACCGATCGACTTCACCGCCGCTGCGGCACGCTTCACCACGGGTGCGTCGTCCTTCATGCGGAACGGCAGGTAGTCGAGTCGCGATGTGAACTTCACCTTCGCCGTGCGTCCTTCGTGATCCTTCACACGACAACCAGCGTTGTTGAACGCGGACTTGTATGCGGCACTGATTTCACGCACGAACTTCGCGTCGTGACTGCGGCTCTCGCCCTTCACTTGCACGAAATCGGTGACCACGTTCGTCGCGTCGCCAGCGCTGCGTCCGTCGGCTGTGCCAATGGGTCCGATGTTGCTGGTGCCGACTTTCCCATCCTTCACGACCTTTCCCCACCAGCCGCCGGCGTAGACTTCGGCCATCGCCAGCGCGACAACCATGCTCGCGGAAATGCCCTTCTCGGGTGCGACTCCGGCGTGCGATGCCTTGCCCTTGATGTCCACGGTCCAGCGATCCGCTCCGATCGCGCCGACGATCACATCCGCGGCGTTGCGACCGTCGAAGTTGAAGCCCACCACGGGACCGCCGAGGTCCGCCGGGTTCAGATGCTTCGCTCCGAACAGCCCGCTTTCTTCGCGAACCGTGAACAGCAGCGTCAGCGGCGGATGCGGCAACTTCTGCTTATACAGCTCCGCAACGAGCGTCGTGAGAACAGCACAGCCAGTTCGGTTGTCGCCGCCTAGAGCAGTGGTTCCCTCGTGAACATTCACGACTCTTTTGCCTTTCACAACGGGCACAGCGCCAGCGCACAGCGGTACCGTGTCCATGTGCGTCATGAACAGCACGGGCTTCGTGGCCTTCTTGCCGGTGCCCGGAATCTTGACGATCAAGTTGCCGGTTTGCGTCGGCTCCGGGATGCGGGTTTGTGCGTCGTCGAACGAGATGGCCGATGCGGGAACGCCGGCTTCCTTCAGAACGGCGATGATCTCCTTCCCGATGGCGGCTTCTTGGCCAGTGATCCCCGGCACGGCGAGCAACCGGAGAAGTCGTGCGATGCTGGCTTGTGTATCGAGTTGGAACGTAGTGGGTGGGGCAGCAGTTGCAGGCATGGATTGAACTCGTGGGGCGGTTTGTCGATTGGAACAGTCTAGGTCTGGAAGGATGAAGGATGAAGGACGAAGGATGAATTAACGGGGTGCGTTTGAGTTCTCTTCATCCTTCATCCTTCCCCATTCATCCTTCCGAAGCGGTGGACGTTCCGACCATACTTCCGCACCATGAACACGACGCACACCCAACACGCCAAATCCAAGCGACGAGGTTGAACCATGCAGCAGACGTTGATCCTGTTGAAGCCAGACGCGGTGCAGCGTCGGTTGGTCGGCGAAGTGATCGGGCGGTTCGAGAAGAAGGGTTTGCGATTGGTCGGGCTCAAGCTCGTGAAGCCGAGCCGCGACCTCGCCGAGAAGCACTACGCGGTCCACAAAGGTAAGCCGTTTTACGAGAGCCTGCTGTCGTTCCTCACCAGCGGCCCAACGGTCGCGATGGTGTGGGAAGGCCGCGAAGCTGTCGCCGCGTGTCGATTGCTGATGGGGCTTACCGACGGTGCCAAGTCGCCGCCCGGAACCATTCGCGGAGACTTCGGCCTGAGCGTGCAGAACAATCTCGTTCACGGCAGCGACAGCACCGAGAACGCCAGCATCGAGATCGGTTTGTGGTTCAAGCCCGAGGAACTGGTCGCATTCACGCCGACCGATGCCACCTGGGTCGGTTGATGGACCCAACATGACGGTTCGCGAGCTAACCAGGTTCGCCATTGGCGGGCTGTGGCGGCAAAAGGTGCGAACGGCTCTGACCCTGATCGGGGTCACGGTCGGCACCTGCGCGATGGCGTTCAGCCTGGCTCTCGGCCTCGGAATGCGGCAGTTCATCGAGAACGAATTCAAAGGCCGCGACGACTTCTGGCGAATCTCGGTCCACGTCGATGAACCGCCCGCGGACCCGAAAGACGCCCCGCCGGAAAAGGTTGCCGTGCGCGGCGACGTGTCCGAAGCACGAAGAGAACGCATCCGCGAAGCGCTCCTTGATCGCTACGTTTCGCTGAAGCAGCGGAAGCCACCGATACCGCTGACGCCTGAGAAACTCGCCGCGATTGCGGCACTTCCTGATGTCGGTGAAGTTCGCACATATCGCAGCGCCGAAGGCCGCATCACGGCCCCCGGTTCCGAGAAGCCCGTCATTGGATTCACGGTCAGTGGGCCGGTATCGGATCTGCAATACAGGCTCATCGCGGGTCGGCTACCGTCGCCCGACTCCAAGGAAATCGTTGTCTCGGAACTCGTGCTGTACGATCTCGGTCGCGGCGATGATGCCGACTTGGAGCGTTCGCTTGGCCTGCCGGTGAAGCTCGAAGTCGGCGGTATCCGGAATGCGCCACCGCTGGCGCTGGCACGGGCGCTGACCGGTCACTTACCCGGCGACGAACTGACCGCGGCTCAAGTTGCCGTGCTGGAAAAGCTCGTTGCGGCGTTGCCCAAGAAGATCGATTCGTTCGACCTGACATTGCCCGAACGCCTGGAATTGAAGCGGCTCCTCGAAGCGAAACACGACCCGGACGATGAACGTCAGCTCGCCTCGGGTGCGACCGCGACGGGTGAGTATCGCATCTGCGGGGTCGTGAAGTTGCTGACTCGCGAAGACCGCAAGAAGGCCGGGCCGCTGAGTTCATGGGAGATGAACCGGGCAAACATCTTCATGCCCGCCGCAACGGGTTCGCAGTTGTTCGGCCGCTTGCCGTGGGCGAAGGATGGCGTGGTTTACGTCGCGGATGTGCGAGTAAGGCCTGGCGGCGACTTGCAGGGCACCGTCAAGGAGATCGAAGCGATGGGCTATCGCACGTTCTCCGCGGCGAAGTGGTTCGCCAGCGCCAAGAGAGAAGTGACACTCATCGCAATGGGGTTGAACCTGTTCGCGTTGATCGCGCTGTTCGTGGCGGCCATAGGCATTACGAACACACTGGTGACGAGCGTAGTGGAACGCACGCGAGAAATCGGCATCCTGCGAGCGATCGGCGCAACACGCGGTCAGGTGCTCGGAATGTTCCTGACCGAAGGTGCGTTCATCGGGTTGCTTGGCAGCGTCCTCGGATTGGCGCTCGCACGCGGGCTGGCGGTTCCTGCTGATGTGTGGGTGCAGGACATCATGAAGGCGCAGATGGAAGAAGAAACGCTGAAGAGTTCGACAATCTTCGTGTTCCCGTGGTGGCTGTGGATCGGCTCCGTGGTGTTCGCCGTTCTGCTAACGACCGCAGCCGCGTACTACCCGGCTCGCCGCGCCGCGAAGGTTCATCCCATCGAAGCTCTTCGCTACGGGTGAGCGTTCATCTCATCTTCCCGATGCCGTGGTCGTTGCGGTACACTTCGCAGATCAATCCTGTCGAGGGTTTCAGCATGGATACGCAAACCACATTCGACCGCGGTCGAACCAAGCTGGTGTACGACTACGCGGCTGATCGCTACCTCCGTTCCCTGCCCATGGAACATTTCATGGAAGCCATCTCCCAATCCACACAGCGAAAAATCACGGTCGCGAGCTTTGAACTGATCCGGGTTTCACGGCCGGATATTCAGTGCTTCAACGAACTCCTGGTTCAGTACCCGAGGGCGGGCGAACACCCCGACAAACCTGGGCAGATAGTGCCCGACAACATGATCGTCGTTCACCCGGAACCCATCAAAGCGAACACGAACTTCACGACCATTCTTCAACCAACCGGCCCATTCCTCGTGCTGGAATATGTCTCGAAGCACAGCGTCCGGAAGGATTACGAGATCAGTTACGAGAAGTATGAGAAGGAGTTGAAGGTCCCGTACTATCTTGTCTTCTACCCGGATGCCGACGAGTTGAGCCTCTTTCATCTCCGCGACGGAGATTATCGAACGGTGTTGCCGAACAGATCGCAACGCTTTGCGATTCCGGAACTCGAACTCGAAGTGGCTTTGTTTGAAGGCTGGGTGCGGTTCTGGTTCCGTGGCGAGTTGCTTCCGCTCCCCGGTGACCTGCTGCGACAACTCAACGCGACCCAAACACAGTTGGCAGCGGTCAACAGCGAACTCGCGGCGACTGAAGCACAGCTCACTGCGGCCCAAGGGCAACTTACCGCTGAGGCAGCGGCGCGAGTCGAGGCGGAACAGCGAGCGAAAGCGTTGGAAGCGGAGTTAGCTCAGATGCGTGAGCAACTCGCACGGGCCAAGCCACCAGGAGCGTGACCACTTCACGCCGCTTGTTTCGCAGGCAACGGCAACAGGATCGGCGACGGCTTCGCCTCAGCATCGCGTTTCTGAGATCGCACATCGAGCAGGTGCAGCACGGCCGGCAGCCACACGAGCGCCGCGACCATGCAGAACGTCACCCCGAGCGTCAGCGCCAGACCCAGACTCGCCATTCCCGCATGTCGGGCGGTCATAAGTGTGCCGAAACCCAGGATTGTCGTGAGGGCTGCGACCAGCACGCCGCGACCCGTCGCCGAACCAAGGCGATACGCACGCCTCCGGTTTCGACCGCGATAATCGTGCAGCACATGCACGCCGTTATCGACGCCGACGCCCACGATCAACGGCAACGCAATCATGTTCGCCGGGTTCAACGCCACGCCACACATGCCCATCACGCCGAGCGTCATCACGACGCCAACCGCCAACGGGAACAAGCCAAGCAACAACTCCTGCACTCGCCGCAGATCGAGGAACAGCACGAGCACGATCGCAGCCAGAGCGTAAGCGGCGGCCCACTCGAAGCCAACCTTCATCTGCCGCAATCCTTCGAGCGTGCGATACGCTTTGCCGGTCGCGTCCGCATCAACCGTGTTCGCCGCAGTGGTGAATCGCTTCAGAGCTGGATAATCCCACAGGCTATCCTTGGCGAACGCCCGCACCAGGAATTCGCCGTGTGCCCCGATGTAGCGTTCGCGAAGTTCGACCGGCACATCCGCCACAGTCACCAGTGCTGGCCGCGACACCGACTTGAGTTTGTGCAGTTCGCCAGCGAGGTCGGCAGCGAGTCGGCGGTCGAACGCACGGAGGCGAATCGCGGCGTCCGGGCAAGTGTCGAGTGCTTCCCGGAGTGAGGTTGCCGCGAGTGACAACGCGGTGTCATTGCCTGCGAGTTGCGCCACGCGAGTGGCCGTTGCTCGAACCAGCACAGGCTCCGATCCTACCGGAGCGGGTAGTTGATCGACGGCCGGCAAGTTCTTCAGGCGGTCGTGAATCGCACGCACGATCGGCAACTTTCGGTCTTGATCGGCGGGCACCATCGACGCCACTTCCACCACGCGGCCGACTTCGGGAAGTGCTTCGTACTTTGCCTTCAATGCGAGTGCTTCTTCACGCGAATGAGCGATGCTCAACGCGTCCCACGAAGCACCGGCAGCCTTGTCGATCAGTTTGTGTTCCCACGTCACGGAGTCGAGGCCACGGGGTTGCAGATTCAGCAGGTTGTGGTCGTATTCCAGCCGCGTCGCAAACACACCACACACCAGCAACAACGCCGCACCGCCAACCAACACGAGCCACGGATGACGAGCCAAACGTGGCACCCACACGGTCGGGAACAGCAGCGTTTCCGGAGATGCGGCAGCCATGATGTTGCTGTTCGGCCTGATCGTGCCAGCAACGGGAATCGTTCGTCGGCGTTCGATGACGACGATCAACGCGGGCATCACCAGCACGCAACTCGCGGCACAGAACAGCACGCCGAAGCCAGCAATCCAGCCGAGTTCAGCCACCGCCTTGAAGTCAGCCAGCATCACCGCGAAGAACGCCAGGCCCGTCGTTGCCGCTGCCGTAATGATGCTCGGGCCGGCGTGCAACGCCGTGCTTCGCAGTGCCTCTTCGACACCTTCACCGCGTCGACGGGCTTCGTCATACTGGGCGATCCACAGCACGCCGTAGTCGCCCAAGCCAATCAGCATCACGGCGAACGTGGCCGAGAGAATGTTCAGGTGACCCACCGTGATCGTCGCCCAACCGAGCGCCCACAACGTGCCGATCACCAGACTCACGATCGTCAGGAACGGATAACGTGGGCCGCGATACACCACCAAATACAGCACCGCGACGCCAAGCAACGCGAGCCAAGAAGCCCGCTGCGTGTCGTTGTCCGAAAGCTCCATTTCGTCGGTTTCGAGGACCGGCAAGCCCGTCAGCCCGAGCGAAACGCCTGGAAACTGCGGCGTCACATCAGCGAGAATCGCACGCATCGCGGCGTTCGCTTCTTTCGCTGGCGTGAACGATTCGGTTGCCTTCCGCGGTCGGCAGGTCAGCATTGCCAGCGAGCCGTCGGGCGTGAAGAAATACTGCGGCCCCGTGAGTGCCTCGGCTTCGTGAGCCTTTTGTGCCAGACTCGGCGTGACGGCTGCGAGCGCCCACGGATTGCGGTATGCGTCGGGGTTCTTCAGCGACTCCGCTGCCGAGTTCGCAATCGCGGGAAGTTGTGTCAGCAGATCGCGGTCGGCAGCGGACACTTCACGGCCCGCATGCTGTGCTTCCAGCGTCAGCGCGGCGTTCCCGAGCAGTGATTGAACCGAGAGCATTCGCCACGCAACCGGGCCAATCGCCCCGAGAAGCGGACCCATGCGGTCGAGCCGTGCGGAAACCGCTTCCAGTTGTTCGGGTGGAAGGTGCATCAATCCACGGTCGCGGAGATGGCTCACATCGACCTTGTAGAACACGCGGTCGAACAGGTCCGGTTGCTGTTTCACCTTCGCGGCGACAGCATCGAGCGCTGCCTGCATCTGTGCGTGATTCGTTCCCTCGGCAACGACAACCATGTCGTCGTCGTCGCCGAATGCATCAATGTAGCGCTGCCAACGCTGCTGGCACGGCTTGTCGGCGCTGAGGAGATCATTGCGCTGGGTGTGGTAATCGAGACGCGCATACGCCACATCCACGGCCACGGCTGTCAAAACGCCAGCAACCGCGAGCACAGCCCACGGATGACGGACGATCCAGGCAACAACGCCTGCCACGGATCGAGCGAGGAAGTCGGGACTCTTCTCCGACATCATGGCGGTCCTTCGCCAACGAACGATTTCAGAAACGCTCCCGGGCTATAGGCAATCCAGGTTGACCGCACAACCCCGAGTCAGTGGCCTTCTTCCGTGGGTATAACGAAGTCGTTACTTGATTCCGGCCCACATCCCCACCCCACGTCCGGAACCATTCGATTCGTCCGGAAGAAATATCGTTAGAGCATCTACTGGCAGTTGGATCGTGAATACATCTCGTTCGTGACAAACATCTTGCGGCATTCGATCACAAACTCGATGAACTTACACTGAGATTGGGGCGACTCCGGAACCATCCGGAACCACGGGCATCACGCACTTTTTGATCCGAAACGACGCATTTGGCCACGTCTGCTCATCTTGCCGCAGTTCCCGAGACGAATAATACCCCAATCGACGCTTCGCTCAGGTAGTTCCCATGTTCGAGTTCGTCGTGCGGGTGCCGGACATCACCCCGCCGTGGCAACCCGTGTTCCTTGCCGGCGACGGTCCCATTCTCGGGGACTGGTTCGCCGATCGCGTGCGCCTCGACTGCTGGGACGACGGCACTCGCTACGCTCGCCTCGACCTGCCGACCGGCTTTCGCGGCCAGTTTCTCGTCACGCTCGGCCGCTGGCGTGAGGCCGAATCCGATGGTCGCGGGCACGAACTCGCCCCACGCGAACTGCACGTCAACCACAACGACTTCCAGGAGGTTCACGTCGCCGGATGGGGCCGCAGCAGCATCGAGTACCATTACGATTTCACTTCGCGATTCGTGCCGCACCCGCGAACCATCTCGGTCTGGCTTCCACCAGGCTACGAACTCGACCCACGCCGACGTTACCCCGTTCTGTACATGCACGACGGTCAAAACCTGTTCGACCCCGAGACAGCGTTTGCCGGGAATCCCTGGTGGGCCAACGAGGTCGCGGAACGAACGATTCGTGCCTCACAGGCGGAACCGCTCATCATCGTCGGCATCGCGAACTCGGTGGATCGACTGCGTGAGTACGGACCGCGGCGCTGTGGCAAGGATCGCGCCGGCGACTGGTCGCGCGACTACGGGCGGTTCCTCGTTGAAGAGGTGAAGCCGTTCGTTGATGCGTGTTACCGAACGCGACCGGAAGCGGAACACACCGGCATCGGCGGTTCGTCGATGGGTGGGCTGATCTCGCTGCATTTGTGCAAGTGGTATCCCGCGGTGTTTGGGCGGTGCGCGGCGATGTCGCCTTCGATCTGGTGGGATCAGGAATACTTCTTGCAGAACGTTCACGTTGCACCCGAGTGGATGAAACGCTGCCGGGTGTGGCTCGACATGGGCACGCGAGAGGGAGCCTCGGAAGTTGGCATGTCTGCGATGCTGAACCGGACTCGGCGGCTGGCGACTCAGTTCGCACGTCGCGGCATGGAGGATCGCGAAGGGCTTCACTACGAGGAGGTTGACGGCGGAATGCACAATGAGGCCGCGTGGAGCAGTCGTTTCGACCGCGTGCTCCAATTCTTGTTTCCGGCGGCTGGCCGGTGAAATTGCATCACTCCGCGAGCGTCCTCACGGTGTGGGTCACATCCGCCGGAGGTTCTCCATGCGTCGCGGCATCACGGTACTTACACTGCTCATCGTTATCGTTGTCTTGCTCGGCGTGGTTTCGCTGCTCTTGCCGGCTATCGCCAACACGAAGCGGGCCGCGAGCCGTATGTCGTGCGCCAATAACCTCAAGTTTCTCGGTCTCGGCATCCACAACTACCGCGACACGTTCGGCCACTTTCCGACAGGCACCGTTCCCGACACCACGCTTTCACCTGACCAGCGACTGAGCGGTTTCGTGACTCTGTTGCCGTACCTCGAGCATGGCAACCTCTACGCCAAGTTCAAGCTCGCGGAGCCGTGGGATTCGGCTACGAACGCGAAGAACGTGACCGCAGTGGGAGGCTGCACTGGGCTGGGGTTCACGTGTCCTGACTGGAGGCAGGAACGGGGACACACGCAGGCGAGTATCGCGTATCCGACGGGCGGCGACGTCAGCATTACGAACTACGTTGGCATGGCTGGCATCGGTGCCGATGCCGCGACACGAGCCGACGACTCGCCGGGCATCGGCATGTTCGGCTACGATCGCACCCTGAAGACCGAAGATGTAAAGGATGGCCTCGACAACACCATCATGCTCATCGAAACGGGTTACGAAGTTGGCCCGTGGATGCGGGGCGGTCCGAGCACGGCTCGCGGAATTGAACTGAACGGCGGCCAACTCACGGGAGAAGGATTGCCCTTCGGCGGCACGCACTTTCGGCAATCGAACGTGTTCCGACCACCATCTGGGGTCGCGTTTCACATCTTGCTTGCCGACGCATCCGTGCGTGAAACGAAGGACACGATTTCTCCCGCTGTGCTGGCTGCGCTTGCGACTGTCGCAGGTGGCGAAGAAGTTCCGCCGCCGTGAAGTGGCGGCTGTCACTTCTTCTCGAAAAGCGTTGGCACGGTCTTCACGATCTCGTCGATTTTCTTGTCGGTCAGTTCCCCAGTGCGGAACGCGAAGTTCGCGACCACTTTTTGCTTCGTGAACAGCAGCACGGTCACGTCGGCGTCTTTGTGCAACTTGTACGACGGCGGGCCGTCAGCATCCTCGAACGTACCTACCGGCACCGTCTTCAGCCCTTGCTTCTGGGCCCACTTTGCCAGCGTGTCGAGATCGGCCTTCTCCGCGAGTTGCGTACACCACACCTTGTAGCCCGAGTCTTTCGCGGTTGCGCCCGCTGCTTCGAGTTGACCGAGCAACTTGCCCAGCGGTTCCGATAGCGTGCGCGTGAACACGACGACCGCGGGTTTGTTGTTCTCGTGCTGTTCGCAGATGTAGCACGTTTGCTGACCTCGCTGCGGACCGGTGGCAACGAGGAAGCTGTACGGTCCCGGTCGCTTTCCCACCGGCACGCCCGAGACGCACGGATCGGCGGCGGAAAGTGTGAGTGCGAGTATGAGTGTGAGGCAAAAGCCAAGAAAAATACGGGTCATGGTGGGTTGAGTCAGTGAGCGTCGGGGGGCGTAAGCCCGACGGTGAAGTGCGAATGGCACCGTCGGGCTTACGCCCCGACGCTCACAAGTTTACATTCCTTCGTTGGCGGCGGTCGCGGCAGCCATCGGCTTCGCGATCTTCGACGCACGCTTCGCCATGTCGGCCTTCAGCATCTCGAAGTCCTTCGGTGCTGCCTTCGCCCAGAGACGCTGAGCCAACTTCAGGCAACTCGCGGCTTCCTCCGTGCGGCCAAGGCGTTCGCACAATGCCCACAACCCGAGCGCCCCGCGAACACTCCCCGCATCGTGAGCCAACGCCTCCTGGAACGCTTCCTCGGCGTCAACCGCGTTGCCGGCCTCAAGAGCGCCGATGCCCCACGCTTCCATCGGAACGGCTCCGTGACCCCATGCGTGACTGCTGAAATCGTTCTTCGTGCTGTCCACCAGTTTCTTGAGCAACTTCAGCCCGGCTTCGCCGTCGCCCTTCTGACACAGGTAACGACCCTGCACTTCCAACAACCGGCGTTCGAGGGTCTTGTCTGATTTCTTGGCCTGTTGCAGCGCACGAAGCGTGTCAACCTCGCGGCCAGCCTGTTCGGTTTCACCCTTGTTCAGACACACCAGTGCAGCGTGATATGCGCCACTTGCCTTGTCGGTCTTGCGGAACTGCTCGATCTGCTTTTGACACTCCGACCAATCCTGCTCCGCGAGCGCCATTCGGAACCACTCGGGGCGGAACGCATACTTGTATCCCTCGGCCTTCACCTTGATGTCCTTCGCATCCGCGAACCGGCCATCGTGAACGAGGCTGCGAGTCAGCGTTTCCAGGTGGTGATTGAACTGGTGATCCTCGCCCGGCGTCACGCCCTGATACTTGTGGTACGCGATCTGAAGTTCCACTGCCTTCGCGGACCAGTCGGAAGTCGTGCCCCATTTGCCGATTCGCATGCCGAGGTGCGCCTGCATGTGGAACGCGTGTGGAATGCCCGGCGACGATTTCATGTAGCCTTCCGCGTATGGCCAGCCGAGTGCCGGCCGACGGATGTTCTCGAAGAAGTGAACGAGTTCGTGATTCGCCCCCGGATGGATGGGGTTCACCTTGAGCAACGCCTTGTAGAACGTGGCGGCGGCGTTCGGTCCATCGCCGGCCGCGAGTTGGGCACGCCAGAACCAACCTTCCTCGTCGTCTTCGTAGAGCGTGAGCAGTTCGTCGAGCGATTGCTGTGCCTTCTTCTTGCGTTCGTCAGGGCCGACGCCTGGCCACATGCCCTTCTCTTGCAGCCGCGACTGAATGAGAAGCTGCTCGCGATGGCTGGCCTTGGGCATCAGCTTGCGAGCCATTTCCAGGGTGTAATCGAGCGGTGATTTCGTTTGCTTGTCGGACATCGACGCGAACGCCGGCGCACCGAGGACACCTGAGAGCGCAGCCGTTTTGGGAGTGACCGCACCTTTGCCCCACTTTTCGAGCGAACGGTGCAGCACGAGCCAGGCGTAAGCGCAATCGGGATCGTGCGACAGTGCGGTCTCGGCGGCACGGGCGGCTTCGATCCAGACATACGAGTAGTACATGCCCAGCGCCTGATCGACGAACGCCTGACACTGCTTGCTCGAAGTGCCAACGCCGTAGCGATACAGACACGCATCGAACATCGGCTTGGCGGGCGTGAGACCGGTGAACGGCATCTTCGCGGCCTGCGTCGAGTTGCCCGCGGCAACGACCGGAGATTTCTCGCGTGGCGGTGCGATTCCGGGAGGTTGTGCGGCCTCCGAAGTGACGGCCAGTGCGGTGAGAAGGAACGTGAAGCAACCGATGAGGCGGCGCATGGTGAGCCAACTCCGACAGGCAGGATGTCAAGGAAAGTTTACCGCAGTGGTGATGATCGCGGAAGGGGCGTGGGCGGATTCTCAGGGGGAATTCATCTCGTCTGCGTCCCGAAGTTGGTCACCCGAAACCCGCCACTCGACGAACCCCGATTGATGAGAAGCGCGGTTTGCGCCACTTTGCCTGCCACAATATCCTGTTATGATGGCCGCGTTCAGTACTCCTCGCCGGAGAGGTCGCCCTTGCAGCCTTCCAACGCGCCCAACGGACCCGAATCGTCTTCCCCAATTCGCATTTCCCCGATCACAGCAGCGATTCCTCGCGGTGTGCCAACAGATATTGTGCTGCTGCAACCGGGCATCCCCGTTCCTCGTCCCGAACTCGACGATGACAACTGGCCGCGTGTTCGTGGCTACGAACTCCTCACCGTCATCGGCACCGGCGGCATGGGCATCGTGTACATGGCCCGGCAGTGCGACCTTCACCGAACGGTCGCGCTGAAGATGCTCCGCGGCCTCGGGCAGATGGATTCGGAATATCGCGAACGCTTGCGGGCCGAAGCCGAGACCGTCGCGAAATTGCAGCATCCCAATATCATCCAAGTCTTCGAGATTGGCACGGTCGAACCGCAAGATGGGGAAAAGTACCCAAGCCCGTTCATCTCGTTTGAGTACGTGGATGGCGGCAGCTTGATGTCCCGCACCGAAGCTCCGCAGTCGCCAAAGTACGCGGCTGAGATCATCGAGAAAGTTGCACGCGCTGTCCACGCAGCCCATCGGCTTGGGGTCATCCATCGGGATTTGAAGCCGGCGAATGTGTTGCTCACACGCGATGGTGAACCGAAGGTCGCGGACTTCGGGCTGGCGAAACACTTTGGTTCTGAGGTCGATAGTGCTGGCCGATTTCTCACGCGGGCCGGCGTCGTGATGGGAACGCCCGCGTACATGGCTCCCGAGCAGGCGGCTGGCGAAGAGATTTCGTACTCCATCGACATCTACGCGCTCGGCGTCATCCTGTACGAACTGCTCACAGCTCGCGTTCCGTTCCAGGGAACGTCGCCCGTCGAGACGATGTATCTCGTGCGAGATCAGGAACCCGTTTCGCCGCGACAACTTCAGCCGAAGCTGCCGCGAGACCTCGAAACGATCTGCTTGAAGTGCCTGCAAAAACAAGTCGGCAATCGCTATACCTCCGCCGATGCACTGGCCAACGATCTCGCGAACTGGCGTGCAGGCCGCCCGATCCTCGCGCGACCAGTGGGGTTTGTCGAACGCACGTTGCGAGCTGCCCGACGAAACCCGGCAGTTGCGGCGTTGTCGATCGCGCTTGTGCTCATCACGATTGTCGGCATCAGCGGCATTATCTGGAAGTGGCAGGAAGCTCAACAGCACGCCGACGCCGCCGACACTGCCGCAAAACGTGCCGAGGACGCGGCAGAAAAGGCAAAAGAAGCAACCCGTGCGGAGCGGTGGGAACGTTACCGATCGCACCTCGTCGCAGCGTCGAACGCACTTCAATTGAACAACGTTGTCGTGGCACGGCAGGCGTTGGACACTGCTCCCGAGGAATACCGCGGCTGGGAATGGCGTTACTTCCACCAGCAACTCGATGGCTCCTCGTTCGTGTTCCGTTGGCCCGACAAAATCATCCGACAGGCGGCGTTCACGGATGATGGAAACGCGGTTGTGATCTGGAACACCAACCACTTCCTTCGCATTCTGGACCTGAAGGAACGAACGGAAGTCCGCACGTCGGCCCCCCACGAATTCCCAGGCCGCGGTATCCTCAGCCCCGACCGGAAGACGTTCGCCGGCTTCGAACCGGATAAAAAAGAAGTCGTTCTTTGGCAACTCGCCGCGAACAAGACGCTCAGGCTTGCCGATCACGGTAAGCGGGTTCTCATGGCGAGGTTCAGCCCGGATTCTACGCAGATCGTCTCGGCATCGGAGGATGGGTGCGTCCGGACGTGGGACACGGCGACCGGCAGGCTGCTGAATATCGTGCACTTTGGGGACGAACGTCCGCCACTCGGAGCCAACTTCAGCCCGAACGTGAACCTGATGACCGCCGGGTACTTTAGCCCGAATAAGTTCAGTCTGTGGAATTTGAAGACGAAGCAGGTGCATCCGCTGAACGGGCCGGAGTATCAGAATTACGGTGCGGTGTTCAGTCGCGATAGCACCCGACTCGCAACGGGGAGTACCTTCCCGTCATTGAAACTTGAGGTCTGGGACGTCGTCGAGTTCAAGTCGCTCGGAATCGCGACCGGGCACACCAACGAGATGCAAGCCTACACGTTCAATTCCAACAACACCCGCCTGGCCTCGGCCTCAATGGATCAAACGGCGCGTCTCTGGGACGCGACGAACTTGAAGCCGCTCGCCACGATGCGCGACCACAAGGGTTGGGTGAACGACGTGAAGTTCAGCCCCGACGACACGCGAATTCTGACCGCGTCGCAAGACCAGACGCTCCGCCTTTGGAATGCAACGGACGGCTCTCCCGTGGCAGTCCTTCGCGGACACACGGGAAACGTGTTGAAGGCCAGTTACCTTGAGAATGGATCGATGATCGGCTCCGCTTCCAGCGACGGGACAGTGCGACTCTGGGATCCGGATCTGGTCGAGCGAAATGGGGTAATTCGCGGGAACGGGAACTTCGTGTACGGGGTCGCGTTCCATCCCGACAACGAACGGGTTGCTTCGGCGAGTTGGGACGGAACCGTTCGCATGTGGGAAGCAACCACCGGGAAGCAACTCTGGGCGAGCAATTACGGCGAAGGTCAAATTGTCGTGTCGGTGGCGTTCCACCCTGACGGGAAGTTGCTCGCGAGTGTGGGGCGACACACTCATCCCTCCGCGGGACGCGGCACTGTTCGCCTCTGGGACGTGCAGACGGGACGTGAGGTGCATCGCTGGGAGATACCGACCAACTGGCAAGACTGCCGCGTGGCGATTCGACCCCAGGGGGATCTGCTCGCGGCAGGCAATTACGAAGGCGTCGTTCGGCTGTGGGACGTGAACACCAAGGACGAGGTTGCCCAGTTGAAAGTCGGGAAGAGCCCGGTTCGCGACGTGACATTCAGCCCGGACGGCAAGTGGCTCGCGGCGAGCATGTGGGAGCACGTCCTGGGGGTTCAGATATGGGACGTCGCGGAACGCAAGCTCGTGCACACGCTTTACGGGCATGCACAGGAAATCTACACGGTCGCGTTCAGCCCGGATGGTAAGTGGCTCGCGTCTGGATCAACTGACGGCACGGCTCGGTTGTGGAACACGACGACGTGGAAGGAAGAGGCCGTTCTGAAGCACGGAGCGAATGTCTACAGTGTCGCATTTTCGCGAGACAACATGCGACTGGCGACAGCCTGTGCGGATAGCACGATTCGTTTTTGGGACGTGAAGACTCACCACGAGATTGCGGAATTGCGCGGGCACGAGGCGTATGTTCACTCGATCGCATTCTGCCAGGATGGCACGAGGTTGGTGTCTGGCTCTGGCGACCGCACCTTGCGAATCTGGGACACGGTTTCACCGCAAGAGCGCCCGCAGCCGAAATCACCCTGATGTGCTGCGACGTGCCCAGCGTAGTTTCGCCGACCGCGATCGGGGATTCTCGCGGCGTTCCTCGAAGGTCGGCCGCACGGCATCGGCACTGACCGCCTCGTAAATGCCACTCCGCAACCCATCGCGGAACGCCACCTTCACGAGTCGATCTTCGCCGCTGTGGAAGCTGATGATCGCGGCCGTCGCGCCAGGCTTCAGGATCGTGGGCAGCACTCGCAACAGATGCGTGAGGTTGGCGAGTTCGCGGTTCACGAGAATCCGCAGCGATTGAAATACCCGCGTCGTTGGTCCGAGAAGTTGCTTGCGTTCCGGGGGAGCGCCGGGGCCACGCAGCACTTGCACGGGTGCCGCACGTTCGATCAGTTCACGCAGTTCCTTCGTGCGTTCGATGGGCTTGATCGCACGCCCCACAACGATGGCGACCGCGATTGTCTCAGCTCGCGGTTCATCTCCCAACTCACTGAAGCAGGCCGTGAGTTCTTCGGTCGGCAGCGTGTTCAGCAATTGCGCCGCGGTGCGACCACGACTCGGGTCCATCCGCATATCGAGTGGACCATCTCGCATGAAGGAGAAGCCGCGGTTGCGGTCATCGACTTGCATGCTCGACATGCCGAGGTCGGCGAGCAGGCCATCGACTTGCGAAACGCCTTCGGTTGCGAGAACGCCAGCCAACCCCGCGAAGTTGGTGTGATGCAGTGCGAACAACCCGCCAGCTTCTTCGAGCTTCACGCGAGCAGGCTCGATGTTCGCGGGGTCGAGATCGGTGGCGATGAGCAATCCATCGGGGCTGACGCACTTCAGCAGTTCGAGGGAGTGCCCCGCGAATCCGAGCGTGCAATCGACGAGGGTTTGGCCGGGCTGCGGCTTGAGTGCGTCGAGTACTTCCGCGAGCAGAACGGGTTTGTGTTCGCCTCCCGTGGTGGAACGCCTGATGCGTTTCCGCCAGAACGGCCGTCGCTTCTTTTTCTTGGGTTCTTCGTCAGACATGGGGACATTGTACGGCTGAACCCTACGGCAGCAGATCGCTTATCAGAATCGAAGCTTGCGGCGCAGCCAGCGGAGAGATGCGCTCGGTGGGGGCGTAGGTCTTCTGGTCGCGGTATGCGGTCGCTCCCAAACCCTCTGGCAACGGGGCCGGATCGCGAAGAACGATCAGTTGGCGATTCACGATGTCGAGAACCCAGTAATCCGTGACGCCTGCTGTAGCATACCGCTCGGCTTTCACAGTCAGATCCGTCTGAAGTGTCGTATCGGAAACCTCAACGATCAGTGATGCCGTTGCTGGGTGGGTTGCGTTGCTATCTCGTGGTGTTCCCCGGACGACGGCGTAATCCGGAAATGGGTCGTTGTATTCGTCCACGGTGAGCGGCGTTTGATTGCGAAACCGCCAACCAACTCCGAACGCTGCACGAAGCGCGATGTCGAGAAGCTCCAGAGCGGTCGCGTGTGGTGGGTTCATCGGTCCTTGCTCCCAGATGACTCCATCGAGAAGAAATGCCCGTCGCCCCTCGAACCAACCCATGTCGCCCATCTGGTTGAACTGCTCGGCGGTCCATCTCATCACGAGCGGTTGTGGCCCCGCTGTTGTGGCTGGTGGTGCGGTAAGTGTGGCTGACATCGTGATTCCTCCTGCTCAAAATTTACCCCTTTCGCACCACCGACACCAGACGGTTTAACGCCACGGACGCCCGCTCATAATAAACTGATGCCAGGACCTTTTTCTGGAGTCGGTTATGAGCAGCCCGGCGATGGACGACCGTGACGGCGTGATCTGGTACAACGGGAAACTCCTCCCCTGGCGAGAGGCGAAATTCCACGTTCTTACGCACAGCCTCCACTACGGCAACGGCGTGTTTGAGGGCCTGCGAATCTACAACGGAAAAGCGTTCAAGCTCACCGAACACTCGCAGCGGTTGCACAAGTCCGCGAACATGCTGGCGTATGAGTTGCCGTATTCGGTTGCGGAACTCGACGCTGCCACGAAGCTCGTCATTGCCGAGAACAAGCTCGACTCGGGCTACGTTCGTCCGATTGCGTGGCGGGGCGCTGAAGTCATTGGCGTGTCGGCGAAGGGCACGAAGATTCACGTTGCAATCGCGGCGTTCCCGTGGGGCGCGTACTACGAACAGCAGGCGATCAAGCTCGTCACGAGTCGGTGGAAACGACCCAGTCCCGAGTCGTCGCCGGCGGGAAGCAAGGCAGCGGGGCTTTACATCATCTGCACGCTCGCGAAGGACGAAGCACTCGTCGCCGGGGCACAGGATGCGTTGATGCACGACTACAAGGGTCGGCTCTCGGAAGCAACCGGCGCGAATCTGTTCCTGCTCATCAATGGCGAACTGCACACGCCGACAACCGAGACGATTCTGAACGGCATCACGCGGCAAACGGTGATGGAACTGGCTCGCAAGGGTGGCATCAAGGTTGTCGAACGCGAGATCTGGCCTGATGAGCTTGCGAAGGCGACCGAAATTTTCCTGACGGGCACAGCAGTCGAGGTTCAGCCCGTGGGTTCGATTGACGGCAAGGAATACCCCGTTGGCCCCGTGACCAAGAAGTTGCAGGCGGAATATGCGGCGCTCGTGCGAGGTTGATTTTAGCGTCAGCCCCAACGGGGCTGCGCCAATCGCGGGGACGCAGTCCCGTTGGGACTGCCGCTAAAGAACCATAAACGTGAAACATGAAATCCGCCATCACCATTTCTCTCGTTCCGGAAGCACGCGGTGGTCCGTTCGTGTTCTGGGACGATCTCCCTGCCGCGTGCCGCAAAGCGAAAGAACTCGGCTTCGACGCGATCGAGCTGTTCCCACCTGCTCCCGATGCAGTTGAGGTCAGCGAACTGCGAACGCTGCTCGATGACAACGGGCTGTCACTCGCGGCGGTCGGCACTGGTGCCGGTTGGGTGAAGCACAAACTGAGCCTCACTTCACCCGACGAAACCATCCGCGACAAGGCACTCGACTTCGTGAAGCGAATGATCGAGTTCGGCGCTCACTTCGGAGCACCGGCTATCATCGGTTCAATGCAAGGTCGCGCCGATGGCGCTGTCACGAAGCCGATCGCACTACGGTATCTCGGCAACGCCCTCTTCAAGCTCGACGAACACGCGGCCGATTACGAATCTTCGGTGCTGTACGAACCGCTGAATCGCTACGAAACGAACCTCGTCCACACGCAGGCCGACGGCGTCGCGTTGCTCGGCGGCTTGAGCGTGAAGCGTGTGAAGTTGCTGTGCGACCTCTACCACATGAACATCGAGGAAGTGAACCTCGCCGATGCGTTACTCGCCGCGGGCGAGTATGTGGGGCACGTCCACTTCGCGGACTCGAATCGCCGGGCGGCCGGCATGGGCCACACGGACTTCGTGCCGGTGATGAAGGCGCTGCGCGAGATCGGTTACGAGGGGTATCTGTCGGCCGAAGTGTTGCCGCTGCCCGACTCGGACGCAGCGGCCAAGCAGACTATCGAATCGTTCCGCAAGCTGGTGTGAGTGGATCAAAAACGGAACGCGGATGTCGCAGGATGAAAACCGGATCAGACAAAAATCCTGTCTTTGATCCTGCGTTGATCCGCGTGCTTTGATCCTGCGTCATCCGCGTTCCGTTTTGACTCGCCCCGAACCTCACCGGACCAATTCAACCTTCGCCTCGGCGGTCACTGGCGTTTCCTTCGTTTCGACCGTGGCCCGCACCAGCAGCGGCGCGTTAAACGGGCCGCACTCCTTCGCGAACTTCAACACGAGTTCGCCCACATCGGCATCGGCAGCGATCACGATGGGCGCAGCAGTGACGCCCTTCCAGTGTTCAGGCAGCACAACCTCCACCTTCGCGGCACCCGTCAGGTTCTTCCCGCGATGCACTCGGATGGGCAATCGCAGTTCAGTGCCGGGTTCCGCTCGCAGGCTCGTGCGGTCGATGCTCATGTCGAGTCGCCCCGGTGTGACGACCACAATCATCTGCTGATTCTGCTCCACCGAACTGAAGCTGACGGTGTGTTCGCGGCCATCGACAGGATCCTTCACCTTGGCGGTGGCCATTACGCACGCCCGACACGTTCGGCCCAACTCCATCCACGGCGGCAGGTACGCGGGATAGTCGAAGTCCGTTTCGCCAGCCTTGAGCGTCATCACTGGCCCGGTCACGCCCTGAAGGTGCCGGGCTTGCTTGTCGGCAAGTTGAATCTCGATGACGCCCTCGAAGCCGGCGCGGTCTACCTTGTACTTTCGGCGGTAGATTTCGCCACGTGGTGCGGACGTCATCACATACTGGTCGATGATTTTGAACGGCGTCGGGAACCCGACCGTGAACCGCACATCCGACGACTCGGGCAGAAACTTCGTGCCGGGAACCACTGCTGTCCCAAGGAGCCTTGTGCGAATACCAGCGATGCCGACGCCTTCGATTTTCAGCGGATGCGTCGCAATCGCGGCGTCGGCGGCAGCGGTCAGCGTGATGTCGGCAGCCGGTTGGTTCTTCGGAATCAGCACGGGAACGGCGGTCACGCCCTTCGGCAAATCTGTGACTCTCACGACGATTGGCCCAGCGAACCCGCCCGAGCGCTCGGCCGTGACTTTCACCTTGAAGCTACCGCTGCGAGGAACCGTGAACACTTCCGACGCGAGCGTGAGCCTGAACCCAGGTTCGGCTGTTGTGCCTTCAGTTGCCGCGGCCGTGACTGCAAGCCGATACACGAAGTTCGGGCCGCCACGACCGCGATACTTCTCTGAAACGCGAACGGTGTGAATCCCGTCGGCTGTCGGCGTGACCGCGATAACAGCCGGATCGGCGACTTCGGTGCTTTCACCCTTCGCCACGTCTTTCCCGGTCGCATCCGTCACGGCGATCACCGCACACAACGGCGATTCAGCACGGCGTGCGGTGAGGTCGAGGATGTAGCGATTGCCCTTCTTCAGATCGAGCTTCCACTCATTCACGACGCCCGATTTCTCGATGCGGCCATTCAACGCGACCGGCACTTGCTGCACATCCTTCGCATCGGTTACGTCCTTCAAGCCGTCGGCCTTCACCTTGATGGGGAAGTGAAACGCAGGCACATCGGCTGTCGTGATCGTGAGGCGATACACGTATGCCTGACCGCCGAGCGTGCGGGCGTCGGTGATGCGAACGTGATACTTGCCCGCAACCTTCGGAGTGAACTTGACGCTGCCGTCGGTGCCGACGCACGGGTGCAGCATCTGCTCCGCGACGACATTTCCCTTCGTATCCAAGATGTCGAGTTGCGGCACGAGCAGCGAGTTGAGCGACTGAGCGTGGACATACGCCGTGACGGTCTTGCCTGGCTCGCCGTCGAACTCCCACAGGTCGATGTCTTCGTGCGGGAAGATGCGGCCGTTCGCAGTGACCGGCAACTTCAACGGCTTCGGCACGGGGGCGCCTTCGACCTCATGCTCGATGACCTCGGGTAAATCACCGACGACGAACACCAGCCCGCCAGCGCCGCCTTGTGCCGTGAACACCCGACCGCGAACTGGCCCGAGTATCGCGTTGGCGTCGAGCCTGACGGAACCTCGCATGTCGGCGGGGTAGTCTTCCTGGCGTTGCGAATCGGGCAGCGGAAGAACTGGCCCCTCGAACCAAAGGCGCTTATCGCGAACCAGCTCCGGCGACGCTTTCACGCCCGGCCCGGCGATGTCGAACATGCATTTGTCGTGGAGGAACAGCCCGCCGACGCGAACGGGAACCGTGGTGCCGCGTTGCCCGCCAGCGGGGAAGATGTAGCTTGCCGTCGGCGGATTGGCTCGAACGAAAGAGGACTCACCGCAGAGAACGCAGAGAACGCAGAGAGAAAACCAAAGACGCTGCTTCATGATTCAACTCACTCTCGTGTCTTATCTTTCTCTGCGCTCTCCGCGCCCTCTGCGGTGAATCCTCTTCTCTTCCAACTCACATCAACTCGTTCATCACCTTGCCGTTGTTCACCATCGCGGTTGGGCGGCCGTCTGGCGTGTGGAACTCGCCCTTCGGGTCAATGCCCATCAGCGTGAACATCGTCGCGTACAGATCCTCGGGGCCGTAAGGATCGGTCGCGGGGCGTTCGGCTCGTGCATCCGACTTGCCCACCACAACGCCACCCTTCACGCCGCCACCACCCAGCAACACCGTGAACGACGGGCCCCAGTGGTCGCGACCCGCGTTCTTGTTGATACGCGGCGTGCGGCCAAACTCACCCGTCACCACGACGAGCGTGCTGTCGAGCATGCCACGGTCGGCGAGGTCGCGAAACAACGTGCTGATCGCTGAATCGTATGACGGCAGAAGCGTGTTCTTCAGCACCGCGAAGTTACCGTCGTGCGTGTCCCAGTTGCTGTGATCGACCGTCACGCAGCGCACGCCGCCTTCCACCAATCGACGAGCCATCAGGCAGCTCTGCCCGAGCGAGTGCCTGCCGTATTCGTCTCGCATCTTGTCCGATTCGGCGGCGATGTCGAACGCCTTCTTCGCTTGCTGTGAGGTCATCAGGTCGAACGCCTTGTCGCGGAACGTGGCGACCGCTCCCGCGTGCGTGTTCGCCTTCGCTTCCGCGCTGCGGTGGTACTTGTCCACGGTGGCGAGCAACTTGCGGCGATCATCGAGGCGGTCGCTTGCGATTGATGGCGGTGGCACCAGATCGGGCACCGAGAACGTCGGGGCGCTGGGGTCGGCGTCGATCACGAACGGAGCGTGCAGAGCGCCGAGGTAAGCGGAGCCGCCGCTCGGGTGCATCTTCGGCAACGCCACATACGCGGGCACCGAACCCTTCGGCCCGAGTCGTTTCGACACGACCGACCCGACGCTCGGCTTCTGGTTGTTCGGCGTCACGCTCGGGTTGAAGCCGGCCGTGGGGAAGAAGCCCGTGAGGATGTAGTGGTCGGCTGGGCCGTGGTCGGAGTTGTGGTGGCGGAACGACCGCACGAGCGAGAACTTGTCGAGCTGCGTGGCGACTCGCGGCAGCAGGTCGCACATGATGAGGCCGGGAATCTTCGTCTGCGTCGGGTTGAACTCGCCGCGGAACTCGGCGGGTGCGTCGGGCTTCAGGTCGAACGTGTCGATGTGACTCTGCCCGCCGTGCAGGAAGATGAAGATCAGCGACACTTCTTTCTTGGGCTTCGCGGCACCCTCGGCTTTGAGCAACTGCGGCAACCCGATGCTCGAACCGAACAGGGACGCGGTACCGAGGCGAATGGCGTCGCGTCGCGTCAGTCCATCGCAGAATGTGCTCATCGAATTCCTCTTCTGTGATCCTCGCCGCTTGCGGCTTCGCATGCGGCGAACTGAGACCGTATCATTGTTTCTTGAACGCTCGGCCGCTGCGGAAGAGGTAGGCCGTCTTCCCGTCGTGGCCCGTGATCGCCTCGAATCGGTCGCCATCCTCGGCCCGGTATCGACTACCGCCGAGCGGCTCCACCGGCCCGCCTTTCTTCGATTCCAACAGAGTCAACTTGCCGTCAGCCCATTCCAGATCGAGCGAACGCTTCCCGTTACGGTACACGCCCGCGACCTTCGCCAACTCCTCGGCTGTCGGCTTCGCGCCGGGTTCAGCCTTCACGACCGGCTCCAACGGCAACGCCAACTCCAACGCCTTCGCACCCGTCTTGGGAAGGCTCGCGCCGCTGCGGTTCGCCATGATGAAGACGCCGAAGCCGTGCTTCGGGGCCATCGTCAACCGACTGCCGTGACCGACCCGCGAGCCGTTGTGCGTCCAGATGTCCACGCCGCGAAACTTTTCGACGTGAATGCCATAACCGTAGTGCCCCTGGTTCGGAACCTCGACGTGCGGCATGGTCACCGACTTCACGAGCGACGCAGTCAGTGCTTGCTTCCCGTCGAGTTTGCCTTCACTCATGAACGCGATCATGAAGCGGGCCATGTCGTTGCCGCTGGTGTACATCGAGCCAGCCGGCCACGTCGCGGCGTTGTCGGCTGCGGGGCGGACCACGACCGGCTTGCCCCCGACCACCTCGTGACCGTGTGCCAGCGGATACGTCAGCGCCGTGGTTGGGCGGAACGTTGTTCGTTTCATGCCCAGCGGCGCGAAGAGTTCCGCAGCCATCACGTCGGCGAACGGCTTGCCCGCAGCTCGCTCCGCGACATATCCCGCCATCCAGTAACCGGGGCTGGAGTACGAATACACGTCGCCGGGCTTCGTGAAGAGCTTGTCGGCCTTCCACGTCTTGATGCTCTCGCCGAGGGCGCTGTCGTCGTGCTTCCCGAACATCGCGCTCTCGTCGGGTAGCCCTGCGGTGTGCGTCAACAGTTGGTGCGGCGTGAGTGCCGCGAGTTCGGGGGGCAACCCGTCGATGAGCTTGCCAACGGGGTCGGTTAGCTTGAGTTTGCCGGCTTCCGCGAGCTTCACCAGCACCATGCCGACGAACATCTTGGTGGTGGAGCCGATGCGGAACAGGTGGTCCGGCGTGGGAACTTCGGTGCCTTCAACGCTGCACAGGCCGAAGCCTTTCGCGTAAACGATGCGATCGCCTTGCACGATCACGACCACCGCACCGGGGACATCGCTATCGACAAGTTCCTTCTTCACGACCGCTTCGAGGGGCGTGAAATCGACATCCTTCGGCGCAGCCTGAGCGTGAACCGCCGGTGCGGTTGCGAGAAGTAGGAACAGGGCTGTGAGCAGGTGGGTCATGAACGCCGTCATCCAAAAAGCGAAGTCACAGGCGTGCCATCACAAAGGCGGTGCGGGCGATTCTCACGGTCTCGAATTTCGTCGGCGGGATCGACACCCATCGCGTGATAAATCGTGGCGAGGAAATCGGCGGGTGACACCGGATTGTCACTGGGGTAGGCCGCAATCTTGTCGCTCTTTCCGTAAACATGACCGCCACGGATGCCGCCGCCCGCGAAGAGCGCCGACTGGCACGCTCCCCAGTGGTCGCGGCCGCCTTCCTTGTTCACCTTTGGCGTTCGACCGAACTCACCCGCCGCAGCGATCAGCGTTCGGCCGAGCAACCCGCGGTCTTCGAGGTCTTCGATTAAAGCGGATAATCCTTGGTCCAGCGGCGGCAGGCACACGGGGCTTCGCAGTAAATCATACCCGGCTTTCGCGCCGTGTATGCCATAACCAGCGTGATTATCCCAGACGTTCGACACCGTGCCGCTGGGGAAGATGTACATCCAGGAAATCGTGACCAGCGAAACGCCCGCTTCAACCAACCGACGGGCCAGCAGAAAACTCTCGCCGTACTCCGAGCGGCCATAACGGTCGCGAACATGCGTTGATTCTTGCGTCAGGTCGAACGCTCGGCGCACAGCCGGGTTCGCGAGCATTCGCATGGCTCGATCGCGGTAATCGTCGAGGCTGCCACCGCCGGATTTCTGGAGAGCCTCATCTTGCCGTTCAAGTCGTTTGAGCAACCCGGAACGGCCCGCGAGCCGATCTTCCGGCAAATCCGGGAACGGGTCGAGCGTGTGCGATGCGCTTTCTCGCGTGTCTCGTGCAGGGGCACGTTCGAGCGGGTCGTGCTTGGGACCGAGGAATCCCGCGTGGGTTCCGGTGTAGGTCACGCCGCTGTGCCCGATGGGGCGTGGCACAGTGACCGCTGTTGGCATGTCGTTCGACGGGCGGAAGTGTGACAGCACCGAACCGATGTTCGGGAAGTCGGACCGTTTCCGTTGGTTCATCGGCACGGCCAGGTTCGGAGCACCCGGCCGACCGGAGAGCATGTGCTGAACGCTCGGCTCGTGATTGTTGCTTGGGTGCGTCAGCGACCGGACGAGGGAGTATTTGTCGGCAAGTCGTGCGAGTCGTGGCAGCCGTTCGCAGATGTCGATTCCGGGCACGTTGGTGCGGATCGGCTTGAACTCACCGCGAATGTCGTCGGGGGCATCGGGTTTCAGGTCGAAGGTGTCGTGTTGTGGCGGTCCGCCCCAGAGGAAAAGGTAAATGCAGGAGTCAGCGGAGCCTTTTTGAGTGGGGGTGCTCGCGTGCGACTGCGCGAGCGCCGGCAACGTGAGCGCGCTGGCTCCCAGTTGCCCCAGGCGGATCATCGCATCGCGGCGGTGGAGCATGTTTGGCTCCGGTTTGAACCCAGTGAAACCGTTAGTGGTTGAACAGGAACTCCGTGCTGTTCAGCAACGCCCAGGCTAAATCCTCGGTCGCGGCGCGACGGTTCGCGGGGTACTTCTGCAAATGCTTCAACCCCACGGTCTTCTCGTCTGCGGTCGGCATCCGCGAGAAGAACGTCAGGTACAGTTCTTCCACCAGCTTCGTGTCGTCTTTCTGTTCGCGAACGAGCCGTGCAACCGTGCCGGACTCGTGTGTCAGTTTCGCCTGAATGTCGGTCGAGTTCAACAGGTTCAACACCTGACTCACGGACGGTTCCTTGGTGCGTTCGCACTCGCAGGCTGTCACGCGGTTCGGACGACCGAACAGCTTCAAGAAGTCGCTGCGGGCCTTGCTGTCCCACAGTTGAACGGCTCGCGTCACGCCCGGCGACCCCTGGAACTTCTCGGGCACGCCGAGCGACTGGCACAGCATATCGAGCAGCACTTCGGCGTCGGGCCGCTTGAAGTATGCCCGCGAGAAGTTGCGTTCGTCCTTCTCGTTGGTCGCATTCGGCGTCACAGATGTCTGATAGACACGCGAAGCCGTAATCGCCACGATCAGCTTCCGCACGTCGTACTTGTTCTCGATGTTGAACTTGGCCAGAGCGTCGAGCAGTTCGGGGTTGCTCGGCGGGTTCGTGGCTCGCACGTCGTCCACCGGATCGACCAGCCCGCGACCGAGCAGCCAGGCCCAAACGCGGTTCGACAGATTGCGTGCGAAGAACGGATTGTCGGGCTTCGTCATCCAGTCCGCGAGCGGCACTCGCCGATCACCGAGCGGGTTCTCGGCTGGCATTTCGCCGCCGAGCGGGTGAGCGTACACGGGCTTGTTCGTTCGCGGGTGAGTTGTGCCGCCCGTGGTGAAGAACGCCGTCATGCCGTAGTAGTCGGACTGCTTCCAGCGGTCGAACGGGTGGTGGTGACACTCCGCACACGCGATGCGGATGCCCAGGAACACCTGCGACACCGTGCCAGCGACTTCACCGGGCTTCGTGACGACCTTGAAGAAGTTCACCGGGCCGACTTCATTTACTGGCCCTTCGGCCGTGATGAGTTCGCGTGCGAACTCGTCGAACGGCTTGTTGGTGCTGATCGAGTCGCGAATCCACTTGTAGTACAGGTGCGCTCGCTGGTGCCCGAGTGGTTGACGATCCACGCGAAGCAGGTCGGCCCAACGCATCGCCCACAGGTCCGCGAATTCGGGCCGTTCCAGCAACGACGCCACCAACTTCGCGCGTTTGTCCTTACTGGTGTCAGCGAGGTACTTGCGGGCTTCGTCGGCAGTGGGAAGCGTGCCCGTGAGATCGAGGAACACACGACGCAGGAACTCGGCGTCGTCGCATAACCCAGACGGCGCGACGTTCAGCTTGGCGAGCTTCGCATCGACGAGTTTGTCGATGAAGTTGAACTGAGGCTGTGTGTTCTTCGCGATCTCGCCCGGTCGCGGCACCATCACGCTGAAGATGCCGACTTCGCCGAGATACGCGGCCATCACGGTCGCTTCACCGGGAACGTCGCGAGTCGTCACCAAGCCCGTCGCGGCAACCGAAGCGATCGCGTCCGAGTTCGACTGAAAGCGAGCGTGTCGCGTGACATCTTTTTCCGCACCATCGGAATACTTGGCGGTCACCTTGAGTTGCTGGGTCGCCATCTGACCCATCACCCGTTCGCGTGGCTCGACTCGCAGCGAAACAACGTGCGGGGCATCGTGGGCACCGAACGGCATTCCGGCCGCGATCCAGGCGCGAATCAGGCGATAATCTTCTTCGCCGTAGGGGAGTTTCGTGCCGCCGCCGTGGGCGAGACGACCCGTGCCCTTCCGCAGAAGCAAGCTCTCATCGGGGGCAGCGGGGAACGTGCGGCGACCGCGACCTTCCTTGATGAGCGTGTTGTAATCGGCCTCGGGGTCGGACGCGAACACGGAAAGCTTGAACCCGCCTTGCCCTTCGGCTTTGCCGTGACAACCGGATGAGTTGCAGCCGTAGCGGCCAAGGATTGGCAGAATGTCGTTCTCGAAATGGAACGCATCGGCGGCCGAGGCAACGCTCGGAGATGTAATAATCAGGAGAGTGAGGCAGAACCGCATGTGGGCGGCTCCGGGGGTGGCGAGCGGTCGGTGTGAGCCGACTGTTCTGATGGCAAGCCGGGATTATCCCGGTGGATGGACGGTGGGTTCCAACCCCTTTCTTTTACCACGTCCCGTGGGTCGGAGCAACCGCCGACTTTCAGGTGCCATGAGTTTTGAGTTGTTGGCGAACCCCGCGTGCCAGTTGTGTTTGGGTTTCAATCAGCTTGATCGTCGTCCGAACTCAGCCCACGTTCAATGGTCAGGCCCAATGCCCGCAGTTTGTGCCGCAGACTTCCGCGAGTGATTCCCAGAAGTTCGGCCGCACGGAGTTGGTTGCCGGCAGTACGCTCCAGCACCCGAATTAGCAACTGGCGTTCCATGATCGCAAGGCACTCGGCGTACAGTTCTCGCGACCCCGCTTCCAATCGCTCCGTGACGAACCGGCTCCAGTCGAGCGCCGGACCCACCGCCGCCATCGGAGTGCTTGGAGCCGCTTCGGGTTGGTCAGTCGCACCGCCGCTGAGTTTCCGCAGCACGGGTAGAAACTCCGGCAGCAGAACGCCGCCGCTCATCTGCAGCAACCCCTGCTTCAGAGCGCTCTGAAGCTCCCGCACGTTGCCCGGCCATTGATACTGTCGAAGCTGCTGCCGCGTCTCTTGCGGAACCACCGGCACCGGGCGATTGAACTCCTTCGCGAACCTCGACAGGTAGAAGTCGGTGAGCAGATCGAGGTCGTCGCCACGGTTCCGCAACGGCGGCAACACCAGTGTGAAGACGTTCAATCGGAAGTACAGGTCGGAGCGAAACCGACCGGCCGCGACGAGCTTTTCGAGGTCGGCGTTCGTGGCCGCGATGACCCGCACATCGGTCTGAACCGTTTCGCTGCCGCCGACCCGCTCGAACCGCTGCTCCTGAAGTGCCCGCAACAGTTTCACCTGCGCAAGCAGCGGAAGCTCGCCGACTTCATCGAGGAAAAGCGTGCCGCCGTCGGCCTGCTCGAAGCGACCGATTCGCTTGCGGTCAGCGCTCGTAAACGCTCCCTTCTCGTGACCGAAGAGTTCGCTTTCGAGCAGCGGTTCCGGGATCGCACCGCAGTTGACCGCGAGGAACGGCTTCTCGCCGCGGTTGCCGTGCTGATAGATCGCACGCGCCACGAGTTCCTTGCCGGTGCCGCTTTCGCCGAGAATCAGCACGGTGGCATCGGTGCCAGCAACGCGGCCAATCGCCTTGTACACCTCCTGCATCGCCGGGCAGCGACCCACGAGCGCATCGGAATCGGCGGGTGCCGTGCCCGATTCCGCGACCACGGCAGGCACGCTCATCAACCGACTGACCGCCGCAGCGCGAGCGATCAGTTCACGCAGTTGATCGTAGGCGAGGGGCTTCAGCAGGTAGTCGAACGCCCCGCGTTTCATCGCTTGAATGGCGAGTTCGGTTGTGCCGTGCCCCGTGATGAGGATGATCGGCGTGCGGGCTTCAACTTGCTTGATGCGATCGAAGGCCTGGAGGCCGCTGGCGTCGGGGAGATTGACATCGAGAACGATCACGTCGGGTTTCTGATCGGTGATGAGCGTCAGTCCTTCGCCGATGGTTCGGGCCGTGATCGTGTGATATTCGGGTGGGTGGAACGCCTTGCGGAAAGCGTGCTGAATCACCGGTTCGTCGTCGATCAGCAGAAGCGTCGGCATCCAGCACTCTCCTCGCCCAGGCCGGTTTCTTTTCCCGTCGCGAATGGCTCGAACAGTCGTGGCAGCATTTCAGGCGATATCCCCTTGCCCGAGTCGCTCACTTCAAACTCGGCCGACGAGCCATTCCGGCGAGCGATGACTTCGAGAGTACCGCCATTCGGCATCGCATCCAGCGCGTTTAATAGAAGATTCACAATAACCTGGCGAAGTTGCCCGACGTCTGCATCGAAGATGATCGGGCTGCTCGGCGGCGAGAATCGTAGCGTCACCCCTTGCTGACTGGCACGACCGCGAACCAGTTTCAGACTACCTTCAAGCACCGCTCCGAGATCGCAACTGATGCGTTCCAGTTTCGGCGGTCGGGCGTAGTCGATGAACACCTTCAGCGAGCGTTCAATGCGGCCGAGTTCGTCGTCGATCAGGCTCAGATCCTCGGGATTGAGCCCGCCGACGGTCGGATCTTTTCGCGCTGTCTGAATGAGCAACTGCACGGAAGTTAGCGGATTGCGAATTTCGTGTGCGACGCCCGCGGCCAGTTGTCCCACAGCCGCGAGGCGTTCGGATCGGCGAACTTCTCGCTCACGTTGCTGCAGTGTTTCGACCGCGTGTTCGACCCTGGCGACCAGATCCTCAACCCCATCGGTGACAGCAGCTCCATCGCGTTCGACTCGCACCGTGGCGAGTTCCTGCCCGAGCAAATCCGACGCACCTTGAACGCGAACGAGTAACGAGTTCACCGCTCGCCGCAACCCACGAGCCAACCCGTACCCAAGCACGACGCCCGCGACCGAGCCCAGCACTCCGACGGCCACGAAGCCCCACCCCATCCACCTGAGGGCTTGTCGGTGGTTGCGTTCCGATTCCTCGATCTGTGTGGCGTTGAACTCTCGCAGTTGCTCACAGGCCGGGAGGATTTGAGTCCGAAGTTGTTGCGTTGCCCAGGCGCTGCCGTGCTTCTGCCACTGCGAGCGATACTCCGCGAAGCTGTCGGCGACTCGCCAGGCCATCTCGCGTTCATCCTGTTTATCCGCGAATTCTTCAATCGTGCGGAGGTGGCGAGCGATTCGATCGTGTAGCGGCTGAACGGTGGTCACTCCGCTGGCGTGAAGTGCGATCAGATCGAGGAGCGTTTCTTCAAGGTTTGCGGCGGCTCGTCGGCTTTCGACATCCTCGCCGAGAATGTTGGCGGTGCGTGCTTGCTCGCTCTTCACGTACATGGCAACGCCAACCGACGCGACGAGCAGCAAAAGACTGCTGGCAGTCGTGACAATGAGCAGACGACCGGGGTAATGGAGCAGCGACATGACGAATCCGAACCGAACAGATCACGCCCGATTCACTTGGCACCGCTGTTGATCCAGTCGCGGATCATTTTCTTCTCGTCGGCGGTGAGCTGTGGCTTGTTCGACGGAGGCATCTCACCCGATTCAACCGACGCCCACAACGAACTCTGTTCGAGTTTGCCCGGCTTCAACACGGTGCCGTTCTTGCCGCCACGCACGAGGGCTTCAAGGGTGCGGACGTCGAGCCCGGCCTTCTTCGATAGCCCGCCGTGACAGGAAACGCATTTCGTCTGGAACACCGGCAGGATGTTCGCGACGAACGTCGGCTTTGCCACGAGAACAGGTTCGGGTGGCACTGGCGGCTTCGCGGGTTCGACTTTCGGCGAGATGACTTCGACGGATGGCTCTTTCGCTTTCGGAACGATTGGTGGTTCGGGTTCGGCCTTGGGTGTGGTTGGTGGCAGCACCTTCACCGGGACGGGAGCCGCGACCGGTGGCTTCGGGGTTGTCTTGGGAACTGAGGGCGTTTCTGTGGATGGTTTCGCGAGTGCTGCGACCTCGGTGGCTTCCGCTTTCGCTTTCGCTCGCTTTTCACCGACCGCGTATCCGAACTCGAACGTGACGATCAGCAACACCGCGGTGACGCCAACCGCGGGCCACCAGAGCCACAGCGGAATCGCCAGCTCTTCGGGTGCGGTCGGTTGGCGTGACTTCGCCATGCGACAATCTCCGTCCTCGTGAATCAGAACAGTTCCGCGATCGGCTGAGCGCCCTTCGCCACTCGCGGTAACGGTCGGCCGTTGCTCGCTTCCCATTCCTTCGCGGGGTTCATGCCGAGCGCCTTGCACATTGTCGCCATGAAGTCGCCCGGCGAAATCGGACGGTTTTCGACCGTTCCCCCGCTCGCGCCGGTGTCACCGATCGCCTGCCCAGTCTTGAGGCCGCCACCGGCCAGCACCACCGACCACGCCCGTGAGAAGTGACTCGACCCGTTCGCCGGGTTACGCCCGAACTCACCCATCACCACCACCAGCGTATCATCAAGACGGCCGCGTGTCTTCAGATCGCTCACCAACGTCGCGAACGCAGGGTCAAGTTCTTCGCTCAACTTCTTGGTGCGGTTCGCGGTGTCCTTGTGAACGTCCCAGCCGTCTTGTCGAACTTCCACGAACCGCACGCCGGATTCGATCAACCTACGAGCGAGCAGCACGCCCTGACCAAATTGTCCTTTGCCGTAGGCGTCGCGGGTTGCCTGCGGTTCCGCCGACACGTCGAACGCCTTGCTCTTGGGCGAGTGCATCAACCGCACCGCCGACTCGAACGTGACCTCGTGTGCGTGTGCCGTGCGTGACTGCCGACTATCGAGGAAGTCGGCGTTCAGGTCTTGCACGAGCGCCGCTCGCGTGTCGAACTCGTTCTTGCCCACCGAAGGCGCGAGATCCTTCAGGCCGCCGGAGGTGTCGTCGACGCGAATCGGAGCGAACTTCGGCCCGAGGTGTCCGGGACCGTAACCGCCGTACTTCGGGCTACCGACCGAGACGAACGCTGGCAACTCCGCATCGTGGCTTGCCAGCTCCTTCGCGACAGATGAACCGAGAACCGGATGGTTCACGCCGTTCTGCCCTTTGCGGAAGCCAGTGTGCATCAGATAGCGAGCGGTGGCGTGGTTCGAGTCGGCGGTCTGCATCCCGCGGAGCAGGGCGATGTCTTTCATCGCGGACGCCATCTTCGGCAGGTGTTCGCTGATCTTCACGCCCGGCACGCCACCGCCGATTCCCTTGAACGGGCTGTGCGCTTTGATGTCGAAGGTGAGAGTTTGCGGTGGCCCGCCGATGAGCCAGAGGAGGATGCAGTTCTTGGGCTTTGCAGCGGGGGCGTCGGCCGCGTGACCGATGAGCGTCTGGAACCACGGTGCGGCGCAGGTTGTGGCGAAGCCCGCCGACGTGAGGCGGAACATATCGCGACGCGAGATGCCGGGTTTATCGTTCATCGGGAAGCTCCGTTGGTTCGGTGACGTGGAACGCATTTCGGTTCATGTGTAGCGGCGGCCCCAACGGGTCCGCGTCGCCCCGCTGGGGCGACCGCTTCACGGGTTCGGTCAGTGGTTCGTGAAGAACTCGGCCGTGTGCAACAGCACCCACAGCGCCGCGGAATAGCCCTTCGCCGGATCGGACGACTTCGCCACCAGCGAACCCATCTTCTCGGTCTCGGCGGCAGTTGGCAGGCGGCCCAACGCCAGCAAATACAGGTGCTCGATCGTCTTTTCTTTGCTACCGAGCTTCGGCAGCGACTTCGCCACAGCATCGCACGCCGGCGGCAACTGCGTGTTCATCAGTCGCAGCAGTTGCGGCACGCCGTAGGTGTACTCGGTTGGGCTTTCGTCGTACTCGCGATTGTCGAAGAAGCCGAAGCCGTTGGCCGGTTCGCCCTTCTTTCCGCCGTGGTCCTCGCGTGGCGACTTCACTACGTGATCGGTCACCTGCGCCAGCGACGCGAACAACGCTCGCGGCGGAATCACCTTCAACGCCATGTGGCTGTAATGGTCCTCGTCGTCTTTGTTCTTCGCGTCGGCCTTGCTCGTCCGCTGATATGCGGCCGAGTTGCAGATGCTGCGGATCATGTGCTTCACGTCGAACTTCGACGCGATGAACTCGGCCGAGAGCATTTCCAGCAGTTCGGGGTGACTCGCTTTGCTTTCCGGGCGGATGTCGTCGAGCGGGTTGATGAGTCCGCGACCGAGGAACACCGACCAGATGCGATTCACCGACGCTCGCGGGAAGTACGGGTTCGTTGGCGACACGAACCAGTCTCCCACGAACCCGCGACTCACGGAGTTCGCGGCCACGGGTGTGAAACCATCGCCGAAGAGTTTCGCTTTCGCGACACCGATGGTTTTGCCTTCGTTTCGAGGATCGGGAATCGCAATCGAGCCATCCGGCAGCGTCGCGAGAGCGGCACCTTTGCCCTTCGCGGGACCGCCTTCAACGATGCGAGCGATCAGGTCGTTGGGGTTCTTGGCATTGCCGTTACGGACCGCGTGCGTCTTGCCGAAAAACGCCGCCAGCCCCCAGAAATCCTTCTGCTTCCAGGTCGAAACCATCGGGTGAATGTGGCACTCGGCACACTGAAGCTGATTGCCGAGGAACAACGCCGCTGCCGTGCCAACAAGCTTGTTCGGCGACGGCTGACCATTCTCCGAGTTCGCGAGGATGAAGAACGTTTCCCCTGCGAGTGCCTGATCGCCTTCCGCCGTGAGCAGCGCTCGCACGGCTTCGTTCCACGGCCGGTTCTGGTTCAACTGACGCGTCATCCACTTCAGGAAGACGTCGTGTGTTTGGATCGTGTTGTTGCTCTCGGGGTCGCGCTTCACGATGAGTTCGTGCCAGTAGTGCGCGAAGTGGTCGCCGTAGTCGTGGGAAGCGAGAAGTTCGTCGATGAGCTTCGCACGCTTATCCGGCGAGCGATCGGCGAGGAACGATTGCACCTTCGCGATCGGCGGCACGCAGCCGGTGATGTCGAGGTAGATTCGACGGTGAAACTCTGCGTCGTCGGCTTGCGGCGATGCGGGAATCTTCGCTTCGGTCAGTTTGGCGTCGATGATGCGATCAATTTCGGCCGCGACCGCTTTCGGCTCGCGTGCGCTGGTTGCCTTCACGACGACGGCGACCAACTCGCCCTTCGGCTTGTCGTCGGCACCGTACTTCGGGGCTTCTTTCTTGACGAGGTTATCGAGGTCCGGCTCGGGTGGTGCCGCGACCGCAACCGGCATCTCGGGTGGCGTTTCGTCTGGCGTTCCCGTGGTGGGGCGTGGTTCGGGTGCGACCGGCTTCGTCGTTGTTGTTGCGGTTGGCGGTGCTGGAACTGGCGGTGTCGGAGTCGAAGGGGGCGGCGGTGTCACGGCTGCGACGGGCTTTTCGACGGGAACCGCTTCTTTCGTCCTGGTCAGTGCGCGAAATGCCGCCCAGCCAGTGCCGACGAACAGCAGCAGGAAGACCCCGAGGACAACCGGCGAGATGCGAACGTGATTCGATGGAGATGCCCCGACGCTCATGGTAACGCCTCTCGCGAATCAACGTGATGCGAACAGAAGGGTTTGGTTTTGCTGTCTTTTCCTGACGTGAACCCGAACCCACGGGGGTGAACCCCGTGGCTCGCAAAGCACTTGGACGAAGCACCACTCAGGTCTTCTTCTTTTTCTTCTTCGGCGGAACTGCGGCTTTGCCATCGGAAACCTTCACCGAAGTCACCGTGTCCTTGTCTTCCACCTTGTCGGTGAGCAGCGTGACATTCGCGCCTGCCTTCACACCCGTCAGGCCGTTCTCGATTGGCGTGAGCTTTTCGGTCGTCTTGTTCTTCTTGCCGGGAACGATGGTCACCGTGACGACGCTCGCGTCTTTGCTCACAGGCAACGTCGTGTCCTTGCCGGCCACGGTCACGACGATCGTGTTTTTCGTCGCATCGACGCTTTTGACGGTTCCCTTGACTTCCTCAGCGGAGCTGGCCGCCACGCTGACGAACAGTGCCAGGACCGCACCAGACATCAAGCGTATCATCTGATTTCTCCGCGAGTTATGAGTTTTGAAGTTGAGAGGTTGAGAAGCCGTTATCGGGCACCTCTATGACACTTAACCCTCACATCTGACGGAGGTAGCGAAGACCCAAAAGAATTCGCCGCTTGCGGCGTTGCACTCCCACTTTGTGCAACGCCGCAAGCGGCAAAAAGGAAACCCCAAATACTCAGCGCACAAGCACGGCCGGTTCCGCGTTCCCGAAGCCGAGCGTAATCGCGGGTTCGTCGGAATCGTCCGCTTCCACTTCCTCGGCGTCGGCCTCGAATCCCGTGACCGGAATAATCTCCAGCACGTCAATCAGGCGAGACAGGCGACCGCGAATCAGGTCAGCGCTCCGTTTGTCGGTGTGGAACGCAATCTCAATCGTCGCCGTGGAATTGTCGCATCGGTTGCGTTCGAGACGCAACGAATCGACGGCAATGTTCACGGAAGAGAAGGATTGTGCCACGCACGTGAGCAGTCCGGGGGAACTGACCCCGTGGACTCGGACGACCTGATCGAATCGCGGTTCCATGCTGCCTCCATCGCCAACGCTTGAGCGGAATGCTCAGGGGCGTGAAGACAGCATACAACGACAATGGCACGATGGATGGGATACCGACGCTAAACAGCCGACTTGTGAATCTGTCTTATTTGGTGAGTTCCCACACTCGCACGGTTCCGTCGCGGCCACCAGCGGCGAGCGTCGTGCCATCCTTCGCGAACCGCACCACATGGAACGCACGCTTGCCACGGTACGCGAATACCTCGTTGCCCGTGTCCACGTCCCACACCTTCACCCCATCCTGACCCGCACTCGCGACCCACTTCCCACCGTTGCCAAACGCCACCGACCACGCATCGCCATCGTGGGCCTTGATCGTCTGAATCACCGACCCAAGAGCCGCGTTCCAGATTCGCACGGTGCCATCCCAACCGGTCGTGGCCAGCTTCGTGCCGTCCGGGCTGTATGCGATCCCATACACCGGCCCCTTGTGTTCGCCCAAGCCCACGGGCTCCGCAGTCGGATCGGCCCAGTTCCAGACCTTCGCGGTGCCGTCTGAACCGGCGCTCGCCAGTTTCGTTCCGTCTGGACTGAACGCCAAACTGTGGACCGTGCCGTGGTGACCACGCAGTTCCACCGGAATTTGGGCGGCGATATCCCACACGCGAATTGTGGCGTTTCGATCTCCCGTCGCGACCTTCGACCCGTCTGGGCTGAACACTGCGGCCTTCGTCGATGTCGGCTGCGGGAACGAGTTCTCGACCTTGTAAGTCTCCAGGTTCCACACGGTCACAACCGAGGCGTCGCAGGTGGTCGCGAGCCGTTTGCCGTCAGCGGAAACATCCACGGACCACACGGTGCCGCCCTGCCGCGGTTCGAGCGCCTTCGACACCGCTCCCTTCTTGATGTCCCAGATTTTCACCTGCCCGTCGTCCATGCCGACGACGAGCCGATCCTCGCCGAGAAACGCGATCGTCCAGACGGTTCCGGGTTCGCCTTGCAGTACCACCTTGGGCGTCGGTCCCGTCTCAGCGGGACTCGGCGAAGCGTGAACTTCGACGGGCTTCTCGATCACTTTTTCGACACCGCTTGGAGACCACACCAGTGCGAGCGCCAAAGCGCCGAGACCCATGCCGCCGATCCACGGCGTTCCGCGGTATGCGACACCCTTCCAGCAAATGCGTTTGCGGTGAGTGGCCGTTCCGCTGCGAGACGACCCCGAACACAGATCCGCTGGCACGTCGAGCGGTGATAAGCCGTGCGAACGAGCAAGTTCACCCGCGAACGCTTCAGCGACTTCGGCGGCTGTCTGCTGGCGATTCCCCGCATCTTTGGCGAGCAGCTTATCGACGATCTCCGACAGCCAGTCCGGAATCTCGGGATCGACTTCGGCGAGTGATCGCGGAATCTCGTCCGACACGCGACGCAACACCGCGAGCGGCGTCTTGGCCTCGAACGGAGGCGTGCCCGTCGCGGCTTCGTAGAGAACGCTCCCTAGGCTGAACAGGTCGGCGCGATGATCGACGTCGTCGCCGCGAGCTTGCTCCGGTGCCATGTACAGCGGACTGCCAGCAACGAATCCGGTGCGAGTGAGCTTCACGTCCTCGACGGCCCGGGCCAACCCGAAGTCGGTGAGTTTTACGCGATCCGACGGAGCTTCGAGGAGGATGTTTCCGGGCTTGATATCGCGGTGAATGAGGCCGCCCGCGTGAGCCGCAGCAAGGCCAGCAGCGGCTTGCATTCCGAGGCGTGCGACCTCCACGGGCGGCAACTTCCCGACTCGCTTCAGACGTTGTTCGAGCGATTCGCCGTTGATGAGTTGCATCACGAGGTATGGCAAACCCGATGCCTCGTCTTCATCGACCTGGTGAACCGCGACGAGGTTATCGTGCGTGACCGCAGCGGCAGCGCGTGCTTCGCGGCAGAATCGCTGACGTGCGACTTCGTTGTTCGCGAGTTTCGGGTCGATTACCTTGACGGCCACATCGCGGGCCAGGCACGGATCGTAGGCGTGCAACACGACGCCCATCCCGCCGCGACCGACGACACGAATGATGCCGAACGAACCGAGCGTTCCGAGTCGGCCAACTTCATTGGCAGGTTGCAGGAAATCGAGTGGCAGTCCGCCATCCGGCGAATCGGATGGAGCATTCGCGAACACGCCGGTGGTGCGCACTTCCGCTTCGACAGCGGAAATGGCTTTCCAGTAGGCCGAGTCGGTTGGCGGGGTGTCTTTCTGGCAAATCCGCAGGTTCGTTGTGAGTTCGTTGGCGTTGCCGCCTGCGAGAGCATCGAGCCGAATCTGGCAACCGACGCAGACCCCAACGTGATCCGCAAGCGCAGCCGCTCGGGCCTCGGTCAAGCGTCCGCGAACGAGACGTTCGAGATCGCCGGCTGGCGGGCAAACGCTTGTGGTTGTGTTCGATGGCATAGGTGTTTACCTGACGATCAGAACGACAGATTGTGAGCGTCGGGCCGTTAGGCCGACGGTGAGTTTGCGATTGAACGGGTTCCGGGCAGCACCGTCGGGCTTACGCCTCGACGCTCACAAAATTCATTCTCCGTCTTCGTTTTCCATCAACTTCTTCACTTCATCGCGAAGTCGAGCCAGCACGCGGCTCTTGGCCACGTATACCGCTCCGGCCGTCATCTTTAACCCGGCCCCGACATCCGCAGCGGAATTGCCTTCCACGGCTGTTTCCCAGAACGCTTTCCAGGTCGCGGGCTGAAACTCATCCTTCACTCGCTCCATTGCCTGGGCGGTGAGGCGGCGTTGGTACTCTTTCTCCCATTCGGCGTCGGGGCCGTCTTCTTCACGGGCGGGCGTGGATTCGAGTCGTTCCTGAGCGTCGGTGTCGCCGGTGCCGCGTGGGCGGTTACGTTGACTGCTGAGGAAGTTGTAAATTTTGTTTCGGGTGACGGTATACAGCCACCCGCGAAAAGTGCCTCGTTTGGGGTCGTACTCCATCTTGTGCGCATTGCGGGCAACGCTTCGCAGCACGTCTTGCATCAAGTCAGCGGCGTCGGCGTCCTGCAAGCCGCGATTCCGGGCGAACCGATACACAACTGGGCCGTAAAGCTGCACAAACTCGCGCCACGCAACGGTATCATGACCATCGCGGATGCGAGTGAGCAGGGTAACCCGCGTGAGCGGAGCCTCGGCCATGCAGGGCTTCCCGTTGAGGATACCAGCAACACAGTGGACGACTTACACGGCCGACCGGTTCGGTAGACGGCTTTGAGATGTGAATCATTTTACGATACGGCAGCCAGAACAGGATGGGTCGCAGGTCGGTTCAGCCAAACTGTGTCATCGTTTTGACCGATAGAGGGAATTTTGCCGCTTGCGGCGTAGCGCTCGTGAGCGCTACGCCGCAAGCGGCAAAACCAGCGGACCAAAGACTTCACCATGACGGAATTCACGCTCCATGATCGTTTCGAAGCATGCCGTGAACTGGGGTTGCCGGGTATTCCTCGCGCCGAGTTGCTGTACTATCTGGTCGACGTCGCTCGCGCTCTCGATCAGCTTCAAGAAGACGAAAAGCAACACCGCAACGTGAGCCCGCAAACGATCTTGTTGGACCGGGGAAGTGCGACCCTGCGTGATCCGGATACTGCGGTTCCGCTCGTGAAAGGCGGTATGGTGAAGCTGTCCGAGTGCGTCACCTCGGCTTATGGAGCCCCCGAAACGTTCGAAGCCCGTCTTTCAAGCTCCTCCGATCAGTACAGCCTCGCGAATGTGTATCAGGAATTGCTGACGGGAGTGCGTCCGCTTGCCGCTTCGTCATTGCAGGAGCTGGTGATGCAGCATCTGACCGGCACGCCAAACCTGACCCCGCTTCCGGAAAGCGATCAGCCAGTTGTGGGCCGTGCGTTGAGCAAGAATCCCGAGGACCGCTACCCGAACTGCGTCGCGTTCGTCCGGGAACTGATGGGCGAAACAGTCTAAAGACCCACGTCAGAAAGAGATGCGTTTCCCATCCTGCGAGGCGGCAAATACTCTCATGTAGTTTCTTCCGGACGAGTGAGATTCTTCCGGACGTGAAATGGATGGTTCCGGAGGTGGGGTGGGTATCTGGCCCGGAACCAATGAGAAACGTTGAAGTGTTGCCGACTTCCTTGACACAGCAACAATCATTTGTCGGCTCTGATCGAAAGGCGCTGGCCTTCTCGAATGCGGCGTGGTAATCTTCAACCAACACTCGATTCAGGGTGTTCCCGCCTCCACCATCCCGCCAGAGGGCACCACATGCCCGCCCGCACTTGTGCCGACTTCCGCCGAAACCTTGCCATGCCCGATCGCCGCAGCTTCGTGAAAGCCGGCATCCTCGGCGCTGCTGGCCTTTCGCTCAGCGAACTGCTCAAGGCCCAGGCGAGCCCCGGCATTCCGTTGACGTCCCCGACGAAGACCAACAACGTCATCATCCTCTGGATGCGTGGCGGACCGAGTCACCACGATATGTGGGACCCGAAGCCCGACGCCCCGGTCGAGGTTCGCGGCGAATTTGGCGTGATGAACACGAAAGTGCCGGGAATTCGCCTCTCCGACATGATGCCGAAGCAAGCGGCGATCATGGACAAGTGGTCGATCATTCGCAGCCTGCACCACCACGACGCGGGCCACTCCGCCGGCGACCAGATTTGTTTCACCGGCTACAACTCCGGCCCCAGCCCCGACACGAACATCCACCCGAGCATCGGCTCGATTGTGTCGAAGCAACTCGGTCATCAGAACCTGTCGATGCCCAGTTACGTGATGATTCCGAAGATGAACCCCGGCACCGGCTCGGCGTATCTCGGCGTGGCGCACAAGCCGTTCGAGACGCAGGCCGACCCTGCCGCGGAAGGCCCGTTCAAGCTGCCGAACTTCCAGCTCGCCGATGGCGTGACGATGGAGCAGGTCGGCGATCGCAAGTCGCTGCTGAAGGACTTCGACAACATGCGGCGAGATGCCGACCGCACCGGGCAGGTTGACGCTGCGGACAAGTTCCAGGCGAAGGCGTGGGAGATTCTGACCTCCGAGGCGGCTCGCGATGCGTTCGATCTCGACAAGGAGCCGATGAAACTCCGCGAACGTTACGGGTTCATGCCGGCGTTCGACCCGAAGGCCGCCGACCGTTGCGGGGCGCCGAACTGGGCACAGCGAATCCTGCTGGCACGCCGGCTCGTGGAGGCTGGCGTTCGGTTGGTCACAGTTGACTGTCGCTGGTGGGACACGCACGTGAAGGGCTTCGAGTCGCTGCGGTTGGGCTTCTTGCCGCGATGGGATCAGGCGTTCACGGCGCTGATCGAAGACCTTGACACACGCGGCTTGCTGGACACAACGCTGGTCCTGGCATGGGGTGAGTTCGGCCGCACGCCGAAGGTGAACAACAACGCGGGCCGTGACCACTACCCGAACGTGTTCAGCGGCGTGATGGCAGGCGGGCCGATCAAGGGCGGCCGCGTGGTTGGCGAATCGGACGCGATTGGAGCGTTCCCGAAGACCAACCCGAAGACGCCGCAGGATGTGCTGGCGACGGTGTACAAGCACCTCGGCGTGGACACCGAAGCGAACTACATGAACAACGGTCGGCCGATCGTGGTGCTCCCGAGCGGCAAGCCCATCGAAGAACTGATGTGAGATTGGTGTTTGGTTTTGCCGCTTGCGGCGTAGCGCTCTTGAGCGAGCGCTACGCCGCAAGCGGCAAAATCATTTACGCAATCACTTCCTTCACAACATGCCCGTGCACATCGGTGAGCCGGAACGGTCGGCCCGCGTACTCGAACGTCAGCTTCTCGTGATCGAGACCCATCTGGTGCAGCAGAGTCGCGTGCAGGTCGTGCATGTGAACCTTGTCCTCGACCGCGAGCGCTCCGAACTCGTCGGTCGCTCCGTGTGAGAACCCCGCCTTGAAGCCGCCGCCCGCGACCCACGTCGTGAACCCGAGCGGGTTGTGATCGCGACCGGTGCCGTTCCCCTGTGCGTATGGCGTGCGGCCGAACTCGCCACCCCACCACACGATCGTGTCCTTCAGCAAGTCGCGTTTCTTCAGGTCTTCGAGCAGCCCCGCGATCGGCTTATCCACCGCGAAGGCGTGGTCGCCGTGCTTCGGCATGTTCGAGTGCTGATCCCACGCCGGATTCGCGGAACTGTCGCCGTAGGTCACCTGAATGAACCGCACGCCCTGCTCCGACAGTCGCCGGGCCATGAGGCACTGCTGACCGAACGTGTCGGTCGCCTTCTCGCCGATGCCGTAAGCCTTCTTGGTCTCGGCCGATTCCTTCGACAGATCGAGCACGTCAGGGGCGTTCAACTGCATGCGGCCCGCGAGTTCGTAGGAGTTCGCGACCGCTTCCAACTCCGTATCGCCTGGGTTCCGCTTCAACTGCTCCGCGTTCAATTCCCGCAGCAGCTCGAACTGTCCCTTCGCTTCGGATGCGGACAGCGTCGGCGACAGGTTGCGGATGGTCGATTCGCTGGCAGGCCGACCCGCACGACCCAGAGCCGTTCCCTGATAAACGGCCGGCAGGAAGGCGTTGCCATAGTTGCGGGGACCGCCGTTGCCCGACGAGGGAGCAATCGACACGAAGCCGGGTAAGTTCTGGTTCTCCGTGCCAAGTCCGTACAGTGCCCACGAGCCGAAGCTGGGGCGAACGAAGTTCGTGCTGCCGCAGTGGAGGAACAGCGTCGCCGGGCCGTGTGCGACCCCCTCCGTGTGCATCGACTTGATGAAGCACAACTCGTCGACGTGCTTCGCGACCTGCGGGAACAGGTCCGACGCCCACATGCCCGACTTGCCGTGCTGAGCGAACTTCCACAGCGGCTTCATGACTCGCTGCGAGCTGCCCCGTTGACCGGTATTGGCGATCACGCGGGCGTCGTCGAAGGCGAACTGCTTGCCGTCGTCTTTGGTGAGACGCGGCTTGTTGTCGTAGGAATCGACGTGGCTGACGCCGCCCTGCATGAACAGGAAGATGATTCGCTTGGCCTTCGCGGGGAAGTGCGTCGGCTTCGGGTCGAGCGGGTTGGTGCTGGCAGCGTGTGCGTTCGCAAGCCCGGCGAACGCGAGTCCGCCGAACCCGCAGCCAGTGCGAGCGAGCCATTCGCGTCGAGAGAGGGTATGCAGCATTGGTGTTCCGAATCAGGTGTTTGTGAGCGTCGGGGCGTTAGCCCGACGGTGCGAAGTCAAACCAGTTTCAATTAGAGCAACAACCGTCGGCCTGACGGCTCGACGCTCAATCAGTTCGTGAACCGGAAGTCCACCGACGCGAACAGCGCGTGAACCACGCCCGCCCACGCGGCCGACGGATTCGCCACGTTCGCCTTCAGATACTTCGTCGCCACGGCACGCTCACCCATGGTCGGCTCGCGGCCGAGAATCTCGCGATACGCACGGGTCAATCGAGCGTCATCGTCGATCTTCATGGCAAGCAACTTCGTTGCGGTGTTCTTGGCCTGCTCGTTTACCCACGGGTTGTTCAGCAAGAACAACGCCTGCGGTGCCACCGTACTCGCGTTTCGCTTGCCGGTGACCATACTCGTGTCGGCCATGTCGAACACTTCGAGGATTTCCGGGATGCTGTTGCGGAACGCCGGCAAGTACACGCTCCGCACATCCAGGTTCGACTTGAACGAGTAGTCGGCCGCGGTGGTCATCGGAAACGTCGGGCCGCCGGTGTGCTCGGTCAGCTTGCCTGTCACGGAAACCATCGCGTCGCGGATGCACTCCGCTTCGAGACGACGACGATTCGCTCGCCCGAAGAGCAAGTTGTCCGCGTCGGCTGCGACCGTCTCGGCAACGCCGACCGACGATTGGCGATACGTGCGGCTCAACACGATCTCGCGAACGAGCTTCTTCGTGCTCCAACCGTCCTTCACGAACCGCGACGCGAGATACTCAAGCAACTCGGGGTTCGAAGGCTTCTCGCCCGTCGTGCCGAAGTTGTCGACCGTGCGAACGATGCCGCTGCCGAATAGCCAGTGCCACGTTCGGTTCGCATACACTCGTGCCGTCAGCGGATTCTCAGCCGACGAAATCCATTCCGCGAGTTCCTTGCGACCGCTCGCATCCTTCGGGAATACCGGGGTCGATCCGATGGTCGCGACTTGCAGCACGCCACGCGGTGCCAACGCTCCGAGATTGTGAACGCTTCCGCGAACGTGAATTTTCGCGTCTTCAATCGCCTTTTCCTCGACCACGCTGATCGCCATCGGTCGCTGCGGGCCACTCGCTTCGAGCTTCTTCAACTCTGCTTCCAGTTCCTTCAGTGCCGGAGATTCTTCAGCCTTCGCGGGCGGTGCCGCCTTGTCGGCCTTCGCGGTTTCTTTCTTGTCGCCAGGCGTCTTCGCAGTCTCTTTCTTGTCGCCAGTCACCGGAACGAACGTGACCGCATCAGCCGTAACGTGACCCTTTGTGCCCTCGTTCGCAACGATGATGAAACTCTGCCCGTCCTTCTCGAAGCGGTAGGTTCCGAGCGACACGAAGTGCCCGTCGATCGGCGGCGTCTTCTGCATGTCGATGGTGATCTGCTTCTCGCCCTCAGCACTGAACACGGTGACGGGCACGTTGTCGGCGCGGTTGGTGCCGGGGCTGTACGCGAACAGCACCTCATACTTGCCAGTCTTCTCGATGTGCGGGTCGAACGTGATCGTCTTCTCGCCCTTGCCCGCGTTGTCGTCGTGAACGTAGCCCTCGCCGACATACGTCGGGTTGAACTTCGAGAACTTCCATTCGCCAACCTTCTTCGCGGCGGCATCATCGACGGCGATTCCGGGCACGTCCTTGATCGCGACCGCTCCCTTGTTCGGTACGGGCTTCACGCTGGCCACGGTTTTCGCAGCCTTGATCTTCGCCTGCAACGCGGCCACCGCTTCGTTATGCTTCTTCAACGCGGCTTCGGCCTCAGGTTCGACCGGCAGCGGAACCTCGATCCACTTCGAGACGTTCGAGTGTTCGAGAGACTTCGCGTTCCGGAAGATGCCCGCGAGTGCGTAATAATCCTTGGTCGGAATCGGGTCGAACTTGTGATCGTGGCAGCGGGCACACGTCACGGTTTGAGCGAGGAACCCCTTCGCGACGACATCGAGCTGCTCATCGACCATATCCATGCGAAGCTGCTTCTTGTCTTGTTCCTCGAGGTTCGTGTTGCCGAGCGCCAGGAACGACGTGGCGACCAGCTGACGTTTGCGTGCCGTGTGGTCGGCAGCCGGCAGCAGATCCCCCGCGAGTTGTTCTCGCACGAAACGATCGAAGGGCACGTCCGTGTTGAAGCTGTCGATGACGTAATCGCGGTAACGCCAGGCGTCCTTGTAGATGAAGCCGCGGAGCGTGACCGACTCGGCGTAGCGGGCGACGTCGAGCCAGTGCCGGCCCCAGCGTTCGCCGAACCCGCGAGACGCCAGCAGCGAATCGACCAGTTTTTCGTAAGCCTTCGGGTCGGTGGACTGCACGAAGGCGTCGATCTGTTCCGGCGTCGGTGGCAGCCCGATCAGATCGAAGTAGACTCGCCGAATGAGCGTAACCTTGTCCGCATCGGGTGCCGGCTTCAGCCCTTTTGCTTCGAGCCGCGATAGCACGAAGCGGTCGATGTCGCCAGCCGACCACGCTACATCTAACAAGGCGGGAACGTTCGGCTCGGCACGCGGCACATACGCCCAGAACTTCTTGCCTTCCTCAATGGTCAGCCCGACTTGCTTCTTGCGATCGCCAGCGGTTCGCGGGTCCGGGGCACCCATCTTCACCCACGCTTCGAAGTCGGCGATCACGGCATCGGGCAGTTTACCCTTCGGGGGCATCTTCACGTCGCCGTCGTACTTCATCGTCTTGAGAAGCAGACTCTCGGCAGGCTTCCCGGCAACGAGTGACGGTCCGCTGTCACCGCCGTTGCGAACGGCGTCGCGGGTGTCGAGCGAAAGCCCGCCCTTGAGCTTTTTCTTCGCCTCGGCTTCCGCAGAGTGGCATGAGTAGCAGTGTTCGGTGAGGATGGGTCGAATCTTCTTCTCGAAGAAGTCGACTTCCTTCGGGGTCAGGTCGGCAGCAGTGACGCGGGATGGGCCTGTCGGGATGGCAAGGACGGCCAGCACTACGGCGAAGGGGCGTGACATATGGAGAGTTCTCGTCGCATTTCGGCGGGCGGCGGGTACAAGAGAATAGCAGCACGGACGAAGTTTGGACACGATTTTTCGGTCCAACCGATCCCGCGTCGGCTCTTGAGTGTTGAACCCCATACCCTCCGCGGAGTCTTCAATGCGTTGCGCTTTTCTGATTGTTCTCGCGTTCGCACAGGTTGCTGTTGCTGCCGACCCGCCTGCTTTGCCTGGCGGTTGGAAGCTTGAAGAACCGCCAACCGACCCCAAAGCCACGAAAATCGTGCTGATTGCCGGGTCGAACTACTACAAGGCCGGGGAACACGAATACGTCGCGGGGGTTACGGTTCTCGCCGACATGCTGAAGCAAACTTCCGGCGTGGCTCCCGTCATCGCCATCGACTGGCCGACGAAACCCGAAACGCTCACCGGCGCGAAGGCAGTTGTGTTCCTGTTCGACGGTGGCGACAAGCACGGCATCCTCAAGGGTGACCGACTCGCACAGATCACGAAGATGCTCGACGGCGGAGCAGGGCTCGTGCAACTTCACCAAACTGCCGACTATCCGAAGGATTTGGGTGATCGCGCTCGCGGACTCGTTGGCGGAGCGTGGGAAGCGAAGCACTCGCAGCGGGCGCACTGGGTTTCGGAGTTCAAGGACTTCCCCGATCACCCGATCTTCCGAGGCGTGACGCCGTTCACCATCGACGACGGCTACCTCTGGAAGCACAAATTCGTCGCGGGAATGAAGGGCGTGACGCCGTTGTTGCGAACCGTGAACCCGAAGAGCAAGGACGACCCGAAGGCTGACGACGCGATCGTGGCGTGGGCGTTCGACCGACCGGAAGGCGGGCGAGCGGTGGTGTTCACGGGCGGTCACCTGCACAAGAGTTTTGCGGAGGAGGGGTATCGGCGCTTCGAGACGAATGCGATACTGTGGGCTGCGGGTGTGGACATCCCCAAGGGTGGGGCACCGGTCGCTCTCGACACGGCAACTTTGCCGAAGTACCTCGCGACACCGCCCGCGAAGAAGTGATTCGCCCGAACGCTGCCTGGGGGTTCGAGAGAACCCCAAATCATTATGCACATCGCGAATCGCCGAACGATCCTCCGCTGCGAATCGCTTGAAGGCCGCGACATGCTTGCGGTCGCGTACCTCACCGGCAGCACCCTCAACATCATCGGCGACCCCACCGACGACCTCATCAGCGTGAAACTCAGCGCCGGGCAGGTTCGCGTCACCGACAACACAGCGAATCTCGGGGCATTCCTCTCGGCAGCGATCACGAACATCGCCATTCACGCGGGAGACGGCAACGACACTGTCACCGTTGGCAACACGGTTACGCAACCCGTCGATATCACCGGTGGCTACGGCAACGACACCCTGACGGCAGGCGGCGGCGCAGCAGCACTCCGAGGTGGCCCCGGCAACGACACGCTCGTCGGTGGGCTTGGTGGAACTGCGTTCGATGGTGGCCCAGGGACCGACAGCTTCCAGAACGTGCAGCCGACGGATTCGGTTGTTTCGGATGCGGCCGATTCGAACCCCGCAGCAGCGTTGCCAGCAGCAGTGACAAGTTCGCAGCAAACGCTCACCGCGGCCGAAGTGAGCACATTACTTCAGCGAGCCGCGGCCGCGTCTGCAAGTACCGACGCCATCATCGCCATCACCGACCGCAATGGTCGCATCCTCGGTGTTCGCGTCGAAAGCGGCGTTTCGTCGGTTATCACAGGCACGCCATCGCGATTGGTGTTCGCCATCGACGGAGCGGTGTCGTTGGCTCGCACGGGCGCGTTCTTCGGCAACAATCAGGCACCGCTGACGAGCCGCACGGTTCAATCGCTGAGTCAGTCCACGATCACGCAGCGGGAAGTCGAATCGAACCCGAATCTGCCGTATCGCAACTCGACGGTTCGTGGACCCGGCTTCGTCGCTCCGATTGGGATCAACGCTCACTTCCCGCCAGGAGTGCAGAACACGCCGCAAGTCGACCTGTTCGAGATCGAACACTCGAACCGCGACGGCACCTACGCCCCGGGCCCCGATGGCATCATCGGCACCACCGACGACGTGAAACGTGCCGAGCGATTTAACGCCAACCCCGCGTATGTGCCGTCGGGGCAAGAACTCTTCCCGCCGGATTCGTACGGCGTCGAGTCTGGGGTTGCCCCGCGAACGGCGAACGGCATTCCGATCGCCGTGAGTCGTGGCATTGCCACACTGCCTGGCGGCATTCCGATCTTCAAGAACGGGCAGTCCGTCGGCGGCATCGGTGTATTCTTCCCAGGTTTCACAGGCTACGCTTCGGAAGAGAACTCGGCGCTCAACACGAACTACAACCCGACGCTGCCAGACCGTTCGCTCGAAGCCGAGTGGATCGCGTTCGCGGCGGTCGGCGGTGCGACAACTTCCATCGGCGGAGTCGGGACGCTGCCAGTCGGAACGCTTTCGGGCGTACCGGTTCCGGCAGGCTTTGGTTTGCCGAGCGGTCGCATTGATCTCGTGGGCGTGACGCTGAACATCTTCGGGCCTGGTGGCACTGCCGGGCTCAACGTGGTTGCACAAGAAGGAGCGATTGTTGGCCGTGGGTCGCCGAACGACGGCACGAATCAAGTGATCGCAGCCGGGAATCCGAATCTCACCCGCGACGGCTTGCCGGTGCCGGAAGGTTGGCTGGTGACCCCGCACGATGGCAACGGCGTGACCGCCGCGGATGTCGTGCAACTCGTGACGCAGGGCATCAACACGGCCAACCTCGCACGGGCTGCGATCCGCTTACCGATTGGTTCGCGAACCAAGATGTCGTTCGCAGTCACCGACCTCAACGGCAACCTGCTCGGGCTGTATCGGATGGCGGACGCGACAGTCTTCTCGCTGGATGTGGCAGTGGCGAAGGCTCGGAACGTGGCGTACTACGCGAACGCGGCGAAGTTGCAGGCTGTCGATAAACTCCAGGGAATTCCAGCGGGCACAGCGTTTGAGTCACGCACGTTCCGCTATGTCGCTGACCCGCGATTCCCGGAAGGCATCGACGGTACGCCGCCCGGCCCGTTCTCGCAGCTCAACGACGGCGGCTCGAATTTACTGACGGGGTTGCAGATTGGCCCGCGTCTGCCTGCGTCGGCGTTTCAGACTGCGGTGGGGTACGATGCGTTCAACCCGGGCACCAACTTCCACGATCCGTTCAACCCGCTGAATCAGAACGGCGTCGTGTTCTTCCCCGGCAGCGCCCCGCTGTACAAGGCGCTGTATCCGGGTGGCCCGGTGAGACTGATCGGCGGCCTTGGCGTGAGCGGCGACGGGGTGGATCAGGACGACGTGGTGACAATTGGCTCGCAGGTGGGCTACGAGGTGCCGGCGACGGTATTGCGTGCCGATCAGGTGTTCTATCGCGGTGTGCGGCTGCCTTACCAGAAGACGAACCGCAACCCATTCGGATGATCGAGAAGAGGGTTGCTGATTTGTCAGAGCCCGAGCGCCAAGCGAGGGTACACTTTGCCCCTCGCTTGGCGCTCGGGCTCTGACTTGGTTGCCTGCGTCACTTACGCCAGCACTTCCTCAATGACGTGGCCGTGAACGTCGGTCAGGCGGCGTTCGATGCCGTTGTGGTAGAACGAGAGCCGTTCGTGGTTAAGCCCGAGGATGTGCAAGATCGTCGCGTGCAGATCGTAGATCGTCGAGATCTTCTCGGTCGCCTGATATCCGTAGTCGTCGGTCGCTCCGTAGCTGAATGCACGTTTCACACCCGCCCCCGCGAGCCACACGGTGAAGCCCTTTGGGTTGTGATCACGACCGCTCGCGTCCTTCTGGAACGTCGGCATCCGACCGAACTCCGTCACCCACACCACCAGCGTATCCTTCAGCAAGCCAGTCCGCTTCAGGTCGGTGAGCAGCGCCGCACACGGCTGATCGAGCACCGGCCCGTGAATGTCGTACTGCTTTTGCAGCGTCTTGTGACCGTCCCAGTTGCCGACGCCTTCGCCCATCGCGTATGAGCCGTTGAAGAGTTGCACGAACCGCACGTCACGTTCCAGCAATCGCCGCGCGAGCAGGCAGTTTCGGGCGAAGCCGGCCTTCACCTTATTCTTGTCGTTGGTGCCGTACTCTTCGTGAATTGCCTTTGTTTCCTTGGATAAGTCCGCGACCTCCGCAGCGCGAAGCTGCATCTTCGCGGCAAGCTCGTAGCTCGAAACGCGAGCGGCAAGTTCGCTGTCACCGGGACGGGCCTTTGCGTGCTCGTCGTTCAGCAACTTCAGGAAGTCGCGGGTGTCGGTGTCGGTCTTGTCGGAAAGCGTCGGCGGTCGCGTCAGATTCGGGATGGGCTTGTCGGCGGTGAACGGCGTACCCTGACACACGGCTGGCAGGAACGCACTACCCCAGTTGTTCGGCCCAACTTGCGGCACACCACGCGGATCAGGAATCGCCACGAACGCCGGTAAATCCTTGCACTCGGAGCCGAGTGCATACGTGACCCATGCCCCGGCGCTTGGGAAGCCGTCGAGCGTGAAGCCGGTGCTCATCTGGTTCTCGGCGGGGCCGTGCGTGTTGCTCTTGGCTGTCATCGAATGGATGAAGCACATCTCGTCGGCGAGTTCGGCGAGCTTCGGCAGCAGTTCCGAAACCATCTTGCCGCTCTGCCCGCGTGGTTTGAATTGCCACAGCGGTTTGACCAGATTCCCCTGTGCCCCCTGGAACGTGACGAGCTTTTCGGAGCCTGGCAGCGGCTTGCCGTCACGCTTCACGAGTTCCGGTTTGTAGTCGAACGTATCGACATGACTGACGGCCCCCGAACAGAAGATCGTGAGGACACGCTTGGCCTTCGGTGCGAAGTGCGGCTTCCGGGGTGCGAGTGGAGCGTCGGGCTTGATTTCGGGGCGAATCGGCGAGGTATCGTCGGCGGGGAGCAACCCCTGCTCTGCGAGGAGTGCCGCGAGCGCGATGCTGCTGAGGCCGGTGCTGGCGTGTTCGAGAAAGCCGCGACGATTCAGTATGTTCGAGCGCATTGGTGGGTTCCGGTGTGGGTTCAATCCACGAACACGAATTCGTTCGCGTTCAGCACGGCGCGGCACAACGCCGCGAGTCCGTGTTCACGCACCAACTTCTCGGCCGCGTTCTGTTCGCGCTCGGTGGGTACTCGCTGGAAGGTCAGCGCGAACACTCGCTTCAACTGTGCGGACACATCGCTGCCAGCTTCCTTCGTCACTCGTTCCGCGAAGAAACCGGCCTGCTGCAACGCGAATGTGCTGTTCAGCAGGTTCAATGCCTGCAATGGCGTCGTCGAGACGTTTCGCCGTGGGGCGATCTGGCCCGCGTCGGGGCAGTCGAACACACCAAACGTGTCATCGAGTTGCATTCGCGGCTTCTGCTGATAGATCATGCGGCGAAACTCGGTTGGCCCGAACTCCGTTCGCGGCGTGTAAACCTTGACGTAGTTGCCATTCGACTGGAACAGATCGAAGCCGGGGCCACCCATTCGCAGATCGAGCTTTCCCGTGATCGACAGGATCGAATCGCGAAGTGCCTCGGCTTCGATTCGTCGCGGCGGATATCGCCACAGCAACCGCGATTGAGCATCCTTGGCGAGACCATCTGCGTTCACCGCCGACGATTGGCGATATGCCGCCGACAGCACCATGTGCCGATGAAGATGCTTCAACGACCAAGGCTGCGAAGAACCTACCCCCCCAGCCCCCTTCCCTACGAAGGAAGGGGGAGCTGGATTTAGCCCCCTCTCCCCTTGGGGGAGGGGGTTGGGGGAGGGGTTCTGGAGCTCGCTTGCCAGCCAATCGAGCAGTTCCGGATGTGTCGGCTTGCCGCCATTGCGACCGAAGTCGCTGGGCGTGTCAACGATGCCCGTGCCAAAGTGGTACTGCCACAGTCGATTCACGATCACGCGAGCCGGTAGCGGATTCGCAGGATCGGTCAGCCACTTCGCGAACGCCTCCCGACGCTGTGGATCGGTCGCGTTCTCGGGAATCGTCAGCTTCGGGCCGATGTCGCTCAGCACGCCGGGGCCAACAAGCTCCTTCTTCTGAAGCGGATCGCCACGGTGCAACCGATAGGTTGGTTCGGGTGACGTGAGCCGACCCGCGTACACGTTCTGCGAGCTTTCAACGACGCCGAGCCGCTTGCGAACCTCACTGGCGTGCTTCGTCAGCACTTGCCATGCAAGCCGTTCGCTCAGCGACAAACCCGTCGAGGTTCTGCCCGCGATGGGAGTGCCAAACGCCACGCGATCGTTCGACGTTGCCACCACCGACCACGCCGCGCCGTCTGGCGAAACTTCGATGCGGTAGCGAGTCGCGAGGCGATCGACATACTTCTCTTCGCGGTCGCGGGCCCAGACGATGCGGTCGATTTCGGCCACTTCCTTCAGTTCGATTTCCACTCGGCCACGGCCGTTCGTGTTCGAGATCCAACTGCGACTGTTGCCGTACTTCCCGTCGTTGATGAACTCCAACCGGTGAATGTTCGTCGCGCCGGGATAGTCGCCGCTCGAACGCACCTTCGTGCCCGGAGTCGTCGCAACATTCACGGACTTCGGACCAACGGTGAAGACCTCCAGTTCGTCGATGCACGGTTCGTTTGTCGTGTTCGTTGCGCTGATCTCGAATCGCACGAAGCGGGCTTTCGCCGGTGTGAAGCGTTCGGTGTTTTGCTTCGCGTTGACTGGAACGCGGCGGGCATCGGTTGCCGTGGGATCAGCGAGCGGTTCGAGCGTCGCGAGTTGTGATTCGAGCATTGCGAGACGGTCACGCAATTGCTGGCGTTCGGCGAGCGTAGTTCCGGTGTCGCTGTTTCGCAGCGGGCGGTCGCCGTGCTGCACGCCCGAGAACACCGCCTTGAATCGGTAGTAATCAAGCTGCGGAACCGGGTCGAACTTGTGAGCGTGACAGCGGGCACAACCCACCGTCAGCCCGAGGAACGCCGAACCCGTCGTGCTGACCATGTCGTGCAGTTCATCGGCTCGCTGCTGCGCCGTCAGCGTGATGTCGGGGCTTTTCACAGCGTCCCACGCACCGCCAACGATGAAGCCGGTCGCGGCGTCCGCGCCGAGTTGGTCGCCAGCAATTTGTTCGCGCACGAACCGATCGTATGGCTTGTCGTCGTTCAGGCTCTTGATGACCCAATCGCGGTACGGCCACGCATTCTGTCGCGGTTGATTCGTCTCGAAGCCGTTGCTCTCGGCGAACCGCACCACATCGAGCCAGTGACGTGCCCAGCGTTCCCCGTAGTGCTGCGATGCCAGATACTTCTCCACGAGCTTTTCGTAAGCGTCGGGTGACTTGTCCGCCACGAACTCATCGACTTCCTCTGGTGTTGGTGGCAGTCCGAGCAGGTCGTACTTGAGTCGCCGAATGAGCGTGCGGCGATCGGCTTCACGAGATAGTGACAACCCCTTGTCACTGAGCTTCGCGATGATGAAACGGTCGATGTCATTGCATGCGGATTGTGAATTGGGAATTGCCGGCACAGCGGGACGCTTCAGCGGTTGGAACGACCAGTGCGAATCCGCGATCTCGGCGTCGGCAGGCCACTTCGCCCCGGCTTCGATCCACGCCGTGAGCATGCGAATTTGCTCGGCTGTGAGCAGATCGCCCGCCGGCGGCATCCGTTCCCTGGGCGCCTTGCTCGTCACCTTCTTGAGCAGAAGGCTATCGGCGGGTTTCCCAGGAACGATCACCGCACCCGAATCGCCGCCTTTGAGTGCGTCGGCTTTGCGGTCGAGTCGGAGGTCGCCGCGTTGTTTGTCGGGACCGTGGCACTTCACGCAGTGAGCCGCGAAGATCGGTCGCACATCGCGGACGAAGTCCGGTTCCGCTGCGGTGGCTGGAGCGATTCCTGTGAACCCGAGGAGAAACACGACGAGGAGTCGAGACGAAAACGACACGGAGAACCCTCGACGGGAGGACGGTGGCAGGGAGTCCAGAATACCCCATCTCGGGTAGTGTCGAAAGACTCGCGCGAGCAGAAACGCGAAAGATGGGTGCCACGGACTCCCGTTCGCGGACACCAGGGCAAGCAGAGGGGAAGCGGGGAAGACAAAAGACGAAATTCGGGCACGGGCAAGGGCACGGGCACGGACAAAGAGGGAAAAGGCAACCACCGTTCTCCTTTCCCCGGTTTTGTAGGTGCCCTTGCCCGTGCCCGAATTTCTGTCTTCCCCTGTTCCCGGCCACCCCATTGGTTCCGGGCGACTTCCCCACCCCACGTCCGGAACCATCCATTTCAGGCCCGGAAAGACCCATTTCAGCTCCGGAACCATCTCTCTCGTCCGTAAGAAATACCGTCAGAATGATGTCGGTTACCCCATCCGGTCCGCGAGCCGTGTCCGTGCTCGACCGAGAATCATCGCGTGATCGAACGCCAGTGCGGGCAATTCGTCGAGCAGATGCCAGCCCACCTCGCCGGCGTCGTCGGCTGCCACCGGCTTCACATCAGCGAGGTTCACCTGCGCCAGATATGCCACGGATACCGTCCAGCCACGCGGATCTCTGCCAGGATCTCCCACGGTATACAGTTGTTCTAAATCGACGACCGTGACCCCCGTTTCTTCCACCAATTCTCGCCGGGCAGCATCCGGAATGCGTTCGTTCTCCTCGACGAAACCCCCTGGCAGTGCCCAACTTCCGGCGAATGGGTCTTTTTTCCTGCGGATCAATAACACGCGAGGTCGAGGTTCACGGGTCGCGATCACAATATCCACTGTCAAGGCCGGTCGGGGATAATCGTAACTGAACCGACGAGGGGTTTCGGTCGCCATGAGAGGACTCCGTCAGGGTAAAGACTTGGGGCGGACGTTCCAGAGTTCCCTTGATGAACTTACCTACGAGCCGGCGCGTTGCCAACAGAAGGATTTTTGAAGGGCGCGGTACAATGTCGATGAACGAAAAACCGCGTCGTGGTGTCCTTCCAGTGGCCCGCACGAGTCGTGGATAGTTGCCAGATTGTGCGTGTGGCCGGGATTCCCCCCGACGTTGAGCGAGGAGAGGTGCTTTGTGCAGGTCAATAAAATCGTCGTTTGGGAGGCATTCGACGCGGCAGACCCGATGACACGGGCCGCCGGTCGGCTTTACGAGCAAACGCTGGCCGCTGACGAGCGCATTCCCTGGTACTGGATCGAAAAATCGGTTGAAAGTCGAACCAAAACGAAGCCGGGCAAGGCCGACGGGTGGACAAAACACCTGCTCCTTGCCGCACCGGAAGACCGGGCCGACGATCCCGCTGGCCTCGCGGGTTACGTTTACGGTGCCCTGATTCCGAACTTCGGCGGCTATCTCTGCTACATCGGCGTCGCGGACTGGGCTCGCCGTCTGGGCGTTGGCACGAGGCTGTTCGACCAGTTCTACCGTCAGATGTCGGTCGATTCGGGCGAACTCGGTGCGCCGCTGCCGTTCGTGATTTGGGAGAGCCACCGCCCGGCTCCGGCGGCTCCGGCGGCGGAATGGGATATCTGGGCGGCTCGCACAAAGTTGTTTGACCGTGCGGGCGGCTTGTGGGTGGAAGGCGTCGATTTCTGGTCGCCGAACTTCGCGAGTGACGACGAGACCGGCGATCCGGTGCCGTTGCAGCTCTTCATCAAGCCGATGAACGAATCGGCTGGTGCCTTCGACGCTGACCGCTTGAAGCAGGTAGTTGCGGGCTTGCACAGCGAAGTGTACCGGAACGAACCCGGAAGCGAGTTGTTCGAGCGAACGCTGCCAGAGGGTTGCCAGCCACGATTGCAACCTGCGAAGCTCGCCGGATTGGCGCATAAATCTGGGAAGTGATTGATCCTAAAGATTAGCCGCTTGTGACTTGGCACATTGTGCGAAGTCGCAAGCGGCTAATATGCTTTTGCAGTAGGTCGGGTGAGAATCGAACTCACGATTCATCGCTTATCAGACGATGGCCTTACCATTTGGCGACCGACCTGGCTTTCAAAGAGACAGCCGCCACACATCGCAGGTTCACTCCGTGGCTGATTCCCGCACCTTTACCGCACGGTGTGTGTTCCCCGTGACCGGTCCGCCGTTGCCAAACGGAACCGTCACGGTTCAAGGCAACACGATCACCGCTGTTGAGGCCCACGGCGTTCGCGCTGCTGATGAAGATCTGGGGAACGTCGCGATCATTCCGGGCCTGGTGAACGCCCACACGCATCTCGATCTGAGCGGCGCACGCGGTCAGATTCCGCCGACAAGTGCCGACCAATTCACCGACTGGCTACGCGGTGTGATCGCGTTCCGCAAAGACTGCACACAGCTGCAAGTGAAAGCTCACATCCGCTTCGGTCTCGCGGAGTGTTTGAACGCCGGCACCACGCTGCTGGGCGACATCTCATCCGATGGAGCGAGTTGGGATGCGGTTGCCGCTGCGAAGACGCGAGCTGTGGTGTTTCACGAAGTGCTCGGCCTCTCAAGCCAACGATTTCAGCACTCTGCTGCCACCGCCGTTCGTTGGATCTGCAATGGTCACCCGGGAACGGCGACGTGTTCTCCGGGAGTGAGCCCACACGCACCATACAGCGTCTGTGCGGATCGTTTGCCGAGCCTCACCGCCGCTCTCCCGCTGCTCGGGAACAGAATCACGGTTCACCTCGCCGAGACGAAAGCCGAACTGGAACTACTGACGAAGTTCTCGGGGCCGTTCGTGGAGTTCCTGACGGAACTCGGCGCGTGGGATCCCAGCGGTTTGGCCCTGGGACCGACGCAGATCCTCGATGCCACCCGCGCCGCGAAGCACGCTCTGTATGCCCACTGCAATTACCTGCCACCCGAAACGGCGTTCGCCCCGAATCAGTCGGTCGCCTACTGCCCACGCACGCATACAGCTTTCGGGCATTCGCCACATCCGTTTCGTGAGTTCATGAAGCGGGGCGTTCGCGTTTGCCTTGGCACCGACAGCCTCGCGTCGAACCCCGATCTCGACATTCTCGCCGAAGCGCGTTTCGTTCACGCAAGCTATCCGGATTTCCCCGGCGATCAGTTGTTGCGCATGCTGACCATTGCTGGAGCTGAGGCGCTCGGCTGGGGTAGCGAAACGGGCAGTCTGGAAGTTGGGAAGTCGGCTGATCTGGTTGCGGTGCCGCTGCCAGATCGAGAGGCGGCGGATTCGCACGAGTTGCTATTCGCGGACCATCCCGGCGAACGCCGAACGATGTTCCGCGGTGAATGGCGTGATTAACAGGTCCGTCGCACGGCTCAATCGAAACCGTAGTGCCGACCCCGCCGCATGTGCTCTGGCACAATCGGCTGGAACAGTGAACCACCCATCCAACCACCGATCAGGCCGAGGAGGGCCACCGTTCCCACGATGACCGCAATCGTCTCCGGCGTCGTGATCGGTTTGAGCGGAATCGAGAGCTTTTCGAGCCAGTATTTCAGCGCCGGGAACACGTCACCCCGTTGCGAACACAACCCATAAACGCCCAGCGCTCCGAACATTCCTGCAATGAGCCCGTGCCGAGCACCGGCGCCCGTGCCAGCGCCCGCCACCATCGCACCAACCAACGCGATCAGCGTCGCGAGTTGCCACGTGAGGAAATCCCCCTCGGGGCCCATTCGCGAATGGAAGATGCCGCCCGAATACCTCTGAACAAATAGCCGAATGTCTTCTGCGGCAGTGACGCCCGCAACCATGATCGTTGTTCCGATCAGCACACGAGCCCAGTCCGTGGGCCGTCGGCGTTCTGCTTCCACGACTTCATTCAATTGAAGCGAACTCAGTTTGCCCGACCCTGGAATCCCCAACATGAGCGTTGGTGGTGCGCCCCAAAGTTTTCCCCCAACCAGGCCACCGATTAACCCAAACGCAGCAAGAACGGGAAGCTGGAGATACAAGCCGAGGGTTTGCACAGGAACGCCGGCCATCAACTCGTAGCCGATGAACAAACCGCCACAGACCACCCCGACGATGCCACCGAGGGTTCCGCCCTTGGACTGGCCCGCTGCCCCGATCATCGCACCAAAAACAACTGCCGCGGCTTGAACTGCCTGCACGGCCATCATTCCAGTGGGCGTCAGCCACCACTCGCTCGGATCGGGATTGACGGAACACACCACGCCAATTGCGAGCTTTCGCACGGCGAGGTAACATGCCAACGACAGCACGACGCCGACGATCAGCCGGCTGACGAACGTTGGGCGTGTTGTCGCGGGTTCGTTTTTGATGCGGCGCTTGGAATTGGGCGCGACTTCGTGAGGCATCAGCAGAATGCCGCCACAGCGCGGGCAACGCGACGCGCCGGGAAACGTGGCCTGGCAGGCGGGGCAGAATAGAAGCATATCGTTTCCGGGATTCTACCTACGGCTGGGCTATGGCCATTGTAGAACGCAATTCGACTTCGTGCTTAGGTGTTCCCGGATAAGACATTAAGAGGATTCTCCACAGGGAAGGGACTGATGCCGAATGTTGTCATTGTTGGTGGTGGCCTGACGGGGCTATCGGTTGCCTTCCGCTTGAAGCAGATCCGCCCAACCGTGTCGATCACGGTCCTCGAACCGCGCGACCGAGCGGGCGGCAACATTCGCACGGAAGACCACGATGGATTCCGCGTCGAATGTGGCCCCAACGGCTTCCTCGACCGCACGCCGTCCGTGCCGAATCTCGTTCGCGACCTGGGCTTGTCGGGTCGTCTCGTTGCCGCGAGCGAAGGGAGCCGTAAGAACCGCTACCTCTTCCTGCGCGGCAAACTTCGCAAGATGCCATCAGGACCGTTCGGGCTGCTCACGTCGGGTCTGCTTTCGCCTCGCGGTAAATGGCAACTCTTCACGGAACCCTGGCGGAAACGGCGAGTTGATGCGTCCGCCGAGGAGTCCATCTCGCAGTTCGTGACCCGTCGTGCGGGGAAGGAAGCCGCGGACATCTTCGCCGATGCGCTCGTAACTGGCATCCACGCAGGTGACCCGGCGAAGCTCAGCGTCGCAGCTGCGTTTCCCAGGTTGCCGCTCATGGAACGCGAAGCGGGCAGCATCATCCGTGGGTTTATGCGAGCCGCGAAGAAACGCAAGCAAGATGCGATGAGCCGTGGCGAACCGTTGCCAGGACCGATGCGAATGTGGTCGTTCCGTGAAGGGCTACAAGTGCTGGTCGATGGGTTGTTGGCAAGCGTCGGCGATTGCGTGCGAACCGGCGTGCGTGTGAAATCAGTCCGACGGGCCCGCGGAAGAAACCTAACCCCCCAACCCCCTTCCCTGGAAAGGAAGGGGGAGCAAGATTTAAGCCCCTCTCCCCTTGGGGGAGGGGTTGGGGAGGGGTTCTTCATCGACACCGACACCGAACCGCTCACTGCTGATGCCGTGGTGCTGGCGTGTCCGGCATACGAACAGGCGGCGATCCTCGGCGATCTCGATGCGAAGCTCGCGGATCTTGCTGCTGGCATCGCGTACAACCGCATCGCTGTCGTTGCGCTCGGATATCGACAGACCGATTGTTCGTGGACGCCCGACGGCTTCGGCTACATTGCTCCGCAGAACACGCGACGTGATGCGCTCGGCGTACAGTGGTGTTCGGCGATCTTCCCGGATCGTGCGCCGCCGGGGTACGTCTTGTGGCGAGCTTTGTGCGGTGGCGTGAACCGTGCCGAGGTCGCTGACTGGGACGACGACACATTGGGGAAAGCCGTTCACGCCGAGATGAAACTGGCGATGGGTGTTCGTGGCGAACCTGTGTTCCGCAAGATCGTGCGATGGCCGCGAGCGATCCCGCAGTACAACCTCGGCCACATCGACCGCGTTTCGCAAATCGAAGCTCTTGTCGCAATGCATCCGGGCTTGTTCCTGACGGGCAACGCTTATCACGGGATCGCGATGGGCGACTGCGCGGAACAGGGCGAACTCGTGGCGGCTCGCGTGGCGGCGTTCACCGAGTCACGCTGACGATTATGCTGCTTGCGGTGTCGCTGACCTTCGCAATGTCTGTGTGTTTCGGGCGCGACGAATTGATAACGTGAGCTACACTAGCGAGATCAAGCACGTCGCTTGAGAACTCTTACAGTGAGGTCCGAATCATGGCGAAGGGCAACAACGCACAGAACAAAGACAAGAAGAAAGCCAAGGCGAACCCGAAGAAGGACGCCAAGGCCACGACCACCAAGCCCGTTGCTCCGAAGAAGAAGTAAGTCGTTTGTCGCCGCTTGCGGCGTAGCGCTCCACCAGAGCGCTACGCCGCAAGCGGCGAAGACCCAGACCGCACCAACTTCACATCTCTCCAATCAAGTTTCACTCCATTCTCTCGTGCTAGTCGCTCAACATCGTGCTACGGTGTGCGAACAACTGTGTACGTGCGGAATATTCCCTGCGATGAGGAAGCAGCCATGATCGTCAGCGGTTTGTCGGGCAACGAAATCTTCGTTCTCGCGGAAAAAGGTTGGGCACCGGGGAGTATCGTCGTCGGCAACAGCGTTCAATCGCTCGGAGTCGTCGGAAGTTTGTCGAGCGGACTGAAAACGCTTGCGGGCGGCGAGATCGCGAACCTCACGCAGCTCATCAACGAAGGCCGACACGCTGCGATCCAACGACTCGAAAAAGAGGCCCAAGGCCATGGAGCGCACGGCGTCACCGGTGTCACGTCGGAACTCAAGACGCTCGGAAACATGCGTGAGTTCATCGCCATCGGTTCATCGGTGAAGGGACTCGATTACCACGGCCCCTTCTTCACGACGGCGTGTTCCGGCCAGGATCTCTACTGCCAGTTGGATGCGGGTTACGAGCCAAGGCACTTCGTGATCGGCAACGTGGCGTATGCGTTGGGCGTGAGCCGGGGAGTGTTCGGTTTCTTGCGTGGCTTTGCGGGCGGCGAGGTGAAAGAGTTCTCGCAGATGTACAACCACACCCGGCACCTCGCGCTTGAACGAATCGAGAAGGAAGCTCGCGAGATGGGGGCGAATGCAGTGGTGGACATCCAGACCGCGATCCTTCCGATTGGCGCTGGGGCGCGTGAGATGTTGATGGTGGGCACGGCATCGCATCATGCGGCGTTCGGCAATCTTGAACGCCCGGTGACGTCGGAACTGACCGGCGAAGAACTCTGGAACCTGACGAAGATGGGCTACGCACCGCAGCGGTTGCTGCTCGGCACGTCGGTGTATTCGCTGGGCTTCACGGGCGGAATTGGCGCGTTCTTCAAGGGGCTGTCGCGTGGCGAGGTCAGCTCCGTGACGCAGTTGATCTACAAGGCCCGCGAGAACGCGCTGGCTCACATCGAGGCCGAAGCGAACGAGATCAACGCAGATGCCGTGATTGGGGTGAAGGTGTTCATCTACGAGATGGGCGGCGGCTTCGTGGAAGTGCTGGCGATTGGAACGGCTGTGAAGAAGATGGCAGGGATGAGTACGAAGTCGGCGGCGTTGATTCCGCAGGCGATCATCCGCGACCGTTCGATGTTCCTGGATCAGACGCACGACACCGGCAAGCTCGACCGTCATTGACGCCGGTCTTGGCGATGCGGAGGACTTATGTCCTCCGCATCGCCAAGACAATTACGCGGCGGGCTGCTTCTCGGGTTCCGTCACTTCTGCCGTTGCTGGTTTCTGGATCAGATTCTTCTCCAACGCTCGGGGCGTCGGCTCGCGAATATCCCACACAAGCCCCACGAATCCGAGCGTTCGGATGATGTAGTAGCTCATGTCGATTTCCCACCACTTGAACCCCTGACGGGCGCAGCTCATGTAATGGTGGTGGTTGTTGTGCCAGCCTTCACCCATTGTCAGAATCGCGGCCCACCAACAGTTCTTGCTCTGATCGGTTGTCTCATACCGGCGAGTGCCGAACAGGTGACACGCCGAGTTCACCAGGAACGTCGCGTGATACAGCACCACGGTGCCGACCAGGAAGCCCCACACCACGCCGCTCCAATCGTCGATCAGGTAGCACACCACGGCCAACAAGATCCCGGGTACCCAGGTGAAGAACGAATCGAGCAACCGCAACTCGGGGTAGCGGTCGAAGTCCTGCATGCCTTCTTTCGGGGCACCGCGGAACCGACCCGAGATCACCCAGCCAACGTGCGACCACCACACCGACCGCACGATCGGCGAATGTGGGTCTTCTTCCTGATCGGAGTGCTTGTGGTGCTGTCGGTGATGGCCGGCCCACCAGAGCGGTCCCTTTTGCAGAGCCATGCAACCGAGCCAGGCCAGCACGAACTGGAACCAACGGCTCGTCTTGTACGCGCGATGGGCGAAGTACCGGTGATACGCTCCGGTGATGCCGAACATGCGTGCGACGTAGAAGACAACACACAGCCCAACCGACGTCCACGTGAGCGGCACGAAGAACGGCGCGACCACCGCCGCGACGTGCAACAGGATGAACGGCAAGGCACGAAGCCTGGCGATCCAACCGGTGGAGGGACTGGGGAATTTCATGGTGGGGAGTGCAGGAAGCACCCCCGACGGTGCGGCTGTCGAAATGGGAACGACTCCGTGAAAGCGGCTACGCGAGTCCGATCAGACCCCGATTAGGATAGGACTCCGATGTCGGGAATGCTCGCCGGAAATTCGGTTTCGTGCAAGATCGGTATAATGCGATAAGTTCACCGGATTTCAATCGGGTGGATTTTCCGGAGCAATTCATGATCCACTTTGAAGGCGATAAGTCGTTTCCACTCCCGGTCGCGGAGGTGGCGGCCAAGCTCTCCAACATCGAGTTTCTCGTCGGTTGTCTCCCGGACGTGCAAATCATTGAGATCGCGCCCGATCACGCCTCGTGGAAGGTAAAGCCGAAACTGGCGTTCCTCTCGGGCAATCTGGGCATCGAGATGAAGACAACGGGATCAGAACCCGGCAAGTCGATTGCGTATCAGGTTGTGGCGAAGGCGATTGGCGCAAGCAGCACGGTTGCAGTCACCCTGACATTCGCGGAAGCGACTGGTGGCACGACGGTTCACTGGACGGGCGACGTCACGCAGGTCACCGGCTTGCTGAAGATGGTTCCGTCGGGGTTGCTTCAGGGTTCAGCGCACAAGGTGATCGAGGAAGTGTGGACTGCGGTCGCGGCGCGACTGACCCCAGGTTAGGAACGTGTCCGAAATAACATCCCGATCCGAAAGGTATGGCTTGGTGTTGACCTCCCCCCTTGTGGGGGAGGTCGCTCCGAGTCTTCGAGGAGCGGGTGGGGGGTGAAACCTTTACAACTGTTGAGGCCTTCCCCCCACCGTCTCGCAAAGCCTCGCCACCTCCCCC
>JAIOPV010000201.1 GCA_021413735.1 Planctomycetota bacterium | reverse complement strand
ACTCGCAACGCGGGTGGGTTCCGCAGATCGACCGCCGCCATGCGACGAGCCTTTCGCGGGATGAACCCGATCGACCAGCCGCGGAGAATGCCCTGCTCGTAGAGTTTGAACACGTCCTCGGCAAACGGCACTCCGCATGCGAATCGCGTCTCGGCGACAATGCGGCGAGGCTGAATGTCGATCCATTCGCAGACGCCGATGGGCGGGAACTGGGCCCGTTGATGTGCCCACAGCACGACGGGGTTCAGCAGGTAGTCGTCGGCGTTTCGCAGACCCGTGGGAATGACGATGTCGCCAGCACGATCGGGGTCGATGGTCGTGATGACGGACCGCACGGTGAGTTTGTCGGCGTTCACGGCGAGCGTGCGGGCAGCGGGATCGGCGCGTGTGAGTGGCATGGAATTCTCCTTGGTGAATCCGACTGGTGGTATTGACACGACAACACAAGCGTCGATATCTCTCGCTCAATGCGAGCCACGCTATTGCTCTTGGTTGCGGTGGTCCCCCACACAATGGGGTGTTCCGCTTACATTGCTGGAACTGGTCACGATCTCAGTAAGCTGACCACCCGAGAACAAGTGCATGCCCAGTTCGGAACTCCTGTCGCCACTGGGGCAAGCGAGAGCCGGGATTACGAGCAGTTCAAGACTCGCCAAAAGGTTGCTGAAGCTTCTCGCGCTCAGACGCAAGGGATGGCAGCAGGCATGTCTCTCGGGCTGTGGGAGTTGGTGGAGTTGCCTCTCGAACTAGCTCAACTCGCTGGTCGCACGTTGCAGGGGCAGAGCCTTCGGTTTTGGTATGACTCACAGGGAACGGTCACCGCCATTGATCTTGAAGGAAAACCGCTCTACTTCCTAGGTGCGGGCCAAAGGCTGAATAAGGCTCGACCTCAGTCACGCTCCGGGTTCGCTCCGTAAATCCGTGGGCAAAATCGGTTTGTCGAAGCGGGCGTCGGGGAAGGGGTCGAGGCCACGAGCCTTGCGAATCTCGTTGAAGGTTCGCAGCCCGAGCTTCGCGTCGAGTTCGTCGTCCTTGCGGCGCTGATCGAGGTTTCGCGGCGAGCAGTCCGGAAAGCTGATCGCGACATCCGGACCGTAACGATGCCCGAGGTCGCGGGTCAGTGCCTGTCCGATCAGGTCGAGCTTCGGCTGAATTGTTCCTTCGCAGAACATCACGCGGGCGCCGAACCAGATGTCAGCGCCGAGGCCCATGTTCTCGACAACGCCCGTGATCGGTGGCGGCACACGGAACACCGCGAGGATTTCGTCGCGAGTCATGCGAGACGAATTGAGGAAGTCCATCTCGGCCGGCGTCAGCGTCCACGGGCTCGCCTTCAATCCCTGTTCCAGCACGAGCGGCCGATGCCAGTTGTCGCGCCCGCTGAACTTCGCAGTCAGCTTGTCTTCGAGCCTCGCGACAGTTTGATCCGTCAGCGTCTGATCGGTCTGAAGCACAACGCCCGGCTTCGCACCCGCGAGGAAGGTCTGATAGCGTGACTTCAGCAACTCCGTGTTCGCATCAACGGTCAGTGCGTTCGCCTGCAGCGGCGACAGTCCGTAATGCGGGTCGAGCGGGTTCGGATACTTCAGGTGGATAATCTCGTCCGGTCCGAACTCTTCGGCAGGCACGCCGGGCGCCGCGACTTGGTAAGACTTCACGTACTCGGTGCGATCGGGAACGATGCGAACCCACGGCGTCGGGATGATCCAGATTTCGCCTGGAGTGCCGAGCCGTGTATCGCCGACTGACTGCGGAGCGACGTACCAAAACGCGTTGCCGGTGAGTTCGAGATAGACCGTCGTGAGATACCACAGCTCCCACGGCGTCAGCCACGGGTTCGGGTGATCCAACAATCGACAAAGCGGATGCGTGTGCGGTAGCGCCACCATCTCATGTTCGGCCTGCCCCGTGTTGCGGTACAGGAACGGACGTTGCCGAGCAGCTTCCTGCCCGATGGCGTTCACCGCGGCGTACACCCACGAGCGATAGTTGCGGAGTTGCTCGGCAGGGTCGTCGTGCCACCAACCGGCTGCGGGATACGGCGGAGCGAACACGGCCGACACGCGTGGCGGAGGCGACTTCGGAAGGGCAGGCTTCAGCGCTTTCAGAACGCGAGTGAAGATGGACATTGGGGCGCTCCATGTGGCGTGGTCGCCCCAACGGAGCGACGGCTAAATGTCTTCGGTTTCGTCCAATGGTGGTTCCGGTTTGCCGATCGGCACAGCGTCGTGAACTTTGCGATATCCCAGGCAGCGAGCGATGTACAAAACCTCGCGCCACGTCGGATAGCGACGACCAGTGCGTCTTTGAAACGCCGAGACAGCGAGTAGAAACTCCACCTCATCATGGCTCATTTCGGAGCCGTCGAGGGCAGCGGAGTAAGACGTGTATCCGGGCTTGCGCGGCATGACAATTCTCTGCCCCCGCTGCCGACGTATCTCAATTCGAGCGAGCAGAAGGGACCGGGCGGGGGAGCCGGGTACCCAGAGGCCGACTCCCCCACCCGGCGGTCGGAGGTGATCCATTCAACTCGGATCCATTTATTTAGTCGCCCGATCACTAATGATAATCTGTACACTTATGGATATGCGGTATCCTTGGCGTTGCGTCAACCCGAGTCAGGGGATTTTTCCACTTCTTGCGGGTACGATAAGCAGGCACAATCCGGAACTCGTGCGGAGTATCGCGATGAAATGGAAGTTGCCTTGCCTTGCGTTCGCCTTGCTCGGTGGCCTCGTGATGGCAGAGCCACCAAAGCGTGAAGCCCCGAAATACGAGACGAAAAAAGATCACGACCCAGACGGCATCGGCAAGTTTTACCTGGGTCGCGAGATCGCGCACGTCATGGGCTTCCAGGCTTCGACGTGGCTGGAACGGCCCGAGCGAGTGAAGGAAGAGGAACCCGAGAAGCTCATCAAGGCGCTCGACATCAAGGAAGGCATGACGGTTGCCGACGTCGGGGCGGGCAGCGGGTATCACTGCTTCCTGATGTCGCCGTTGGTGGGCGAGAAGGGAAAAGTGATCGCTTCCGACATCCAACAGCAGATGCTCGACCTCATCACGGCGAAGGCGAAGAAGCTGAAGGTCGCCAACATCGAAACGGTGAAAGGCACGACCTCCGACCCAAAGCTACCCGCGAACAGCGTCGATCTCATCATGATGGTGGACGTGTATCACGAATTCGATCAGCCGTTCGAGATGACGGAAAAGATGATCGACTCGCTGAAAACCGGCGGGCGGCTCGTGTTCGTGGAGTTCCGCCTGGAAGACCCCAAGGTGCCGATCAAGCTCGTTCACAAGATGAGCGAACGGCAGGTGATTAAAGAGATGAGCGCGTTCAGTGAGATGGAACACACGAAAACGGTGACGACGCTTCCGTGGCAGCACGTCATCATCTTCACGAAGAAGGACGCGAAGAAGTGACCGAGCAGGATGCACTCTTGGAGGCGATCTTCGCCGCACCCGCCGAGGATACCCCTCGGCTTGTGTACGCCGACTGGCTCGACGAACACGGCGAAGGCGTCTACGCGGAGTTCATCCGGCTGCAAATCGCCCGAGAGCTGGCCACGACCAAGACCGCCGAACGCGACCACTTGTTGAAACAAGAAGCAGCCGTCTGGCGGAAGCTCAAACGGAAGTGGACCGACCTGCTGCCACCAAACGGTCTGCGAAAGGAATCATTCACTCGTGGATTCACGAACGGCTGCATGGAAGGCCTCGCAATCGTCAGCCCCGAAGTATTCACAGCACACTCGGCGCGATGGTGGCCGTTGCTGCCGATCCGGCGACTGTCGCTGGGCACAGAAAAGCAGTTCCCCGACGAACTGCTCGAATGTGAACACCTGCGGCGTCTCACGCGGCTCCATCTTCAAAAGGTCGCCCCGTTCGAACACACCTTCACGGAAGAATTCACGGTTCGTCTGTTCGCTTCGGAGCAGTTTGTGCGACTCACCGAATTTGTCGTCAGTCGGGTCGCACTCAGCCGAGCAACCGCCGACGCCTTGCGAGCGGCACCGTTCCTGAACAATCTTCGTCGGCTTGGCCTCGGCTACTACTCGCTGGGCCACTCGGGCTGGTTGCTGCTGCCCACACCAGACGCCTACAACAGCAAAGACATCCCGGATGTGAAACATGGCGAGATATCCCGGGTACTGCGAGAACGACTCGACTCGTTGACAGGCAACCATCTGATCGTGCAGCCAGGCGAAACGTCGTGGCGTGCGATGCTCGAATTCACCCGGACCGGATGGATCTCCTGAGCACACCGAAACGGCACCGGTTCGCTTGCACATCGCTCGAACTTTGAGTACGGTATTTCCAGTCTCCATCAATTATTCCCACCCATGCCCCGATGAGGTTCCGGCCATGCGAACCCGCCTCCTACTCATCCCGGTTCTGTGCTTCGCTGCGGTAGCCATCGGCCAGGACAAGAAAGTCGATCCACCCAAGACGGATGACGATCCCATTGCGAGGCAGTTGCTCAAGGACAAGGAAGCGTTCGTGAGCAGTCTGGAGAAGGCTCGCGAAGATATGCTCAAGGGCTTCGACAAGTACTACGAAGCGGTGAAGGCGAACAAGTCGCTGAAGATCGAGGCACAACTCGCGCAGTTGGAGAAGATCGAAGCCGACAAGAAGGCGTTCGAGGAGGCCGGCACGATTCCCGGAACTCCTGGCATGAAGGTCGCGCTCAGCGAATACCGTGCGGCACAAAAGAAGGCCGAACTCGTATGCAAGGCCGCGTTCGACAAGGCAGCCAAAGCCTACCGCGATAAGGGCGACGTGAAAGCAGCCGGGGCCACACTCGAAGAAGCGAAGGAGTTTCTGGCGAAGGATCCCACGGTCGGCGGGGGCGCGGTTGGCGCTGCTGGCGTGGCCATCGTTGCGCGTCACTCGAATAAAGTCATCGCTCCAAACGGGGCCGACGACGGGGCGAAACTCATGACTGCTGACTTCGTGAAGGGGGATCAGGGGCAACTCTGGAAGGTGGTCGCGGCCGGTGAAGGCTTGTCTTACATCGAGAACGTCAAAACGGGCATGGTGATGACCGCGACCGGTAAGAATAACGGCGCCGAGGTGTTTATCTCGAAGAAGATCACGCCAGCGTCCGAAACGCAGTTGTGGAAGTTGAGCGCTGTGCCCGGCCAGAAGGACGTTCAGAAGGTCTTCGCGAAACCGAGCGGGAAGTTGATTGGCGTAGATGCCAAGTCGAAGGACGCGGGCGCTCGTATCCTTTTGTGGGCAGACCAGAACGAAGCTCCGCAGTGGTTCGGCTTCTTCGTCCCGAAGTGAGTTCCGCATGCTCTCCGCAATGCTTCTGATTTCACTCGTCGCCGCGGGCGTCCCACAGGACCCACCCGCGGCGAATGCGTTACCGACTGTCGCGAACGCGAAACCACTTCCGGAACTCGACGCGAAGTTTCGCCGTGTCGATGGCTGGGTCGGCGGCGACGGTGCGTTCTCGGTGGCGACATCCGACAAGCGAACGCTGTGGCTATTCAGCGATACGTGGGTCGGCACCATCCGCGACGGCAAGCGGAAGAACGTCGCGATGGTGAACAACACGATCGGCGTTCAGGACGGCAACGGGGCTGATGCGAAGATCACGTTCGCAATCGCGAAGGACAAGGACGACAAACCCGGAACCCTGTTCGTGCCTCCCGATGGCAAGGGTTGGTTCTGGATCTTCGCGGGGCATCACGCCGACGGGAAACTGCACGTCTTCTTGCCGCGGCAAGAGAAAACCAAAGACCCGGGCTCGTTCGGCTTCCGTGCGGTCGATCTGTGGCTTGGCACGGTGTCGAACCCCGCTGACGAGCCGACCGCGTGGAAGATCGCCTACACGAAGGTGCCGTTCGCGGACTTCGCGGCCGAGCGGAAGCGTTCGTTCGGCTCGTCGGTGCTGACGGCAGACGGTCACGCTTACATCTACGGCTACGAAGAGAAGCCGGGCAAGCCATTCGCTTCTCGGAAGTTGCTGATCGCGCGAACGCCCGTCGAGAAGTTGGGGGATTTCGACTCGTGGCGATTCCTCGGCGCGAAAGGCGAGTGGAAGCCTGACGTGAAGGATGCGGTAAGTTTCGCTGACAACCTCGGCACGGAATTCTCAGTGAGCTACGTGCCCGGCCTGAAGCGTTACGCTCTTGTGTACACCGAACTCGGCTTGTCGGATCGCATCGTCGGCCGGTTCGCGGAGTCGCCGATGGGTCCGTGGTCGGAAGCGGTGTTGCTGTACAAGTGCCCGGAGATGAAACAGCAGAAGGGCGTCTTCACCTACGCGGCGAAGGCTCACCCGCATCTGGCGACCGACGCGAACGAGCTAGTCATCAGTTACGTGGTGAATGCGTTCGAGTTGGCTCCGGTCATCAACGACGCCGGACTGTACTGGCCGCGTTTCGTGCGTGTGACGTTGAAGTAGGGCCGGCTCTGCCGGCCTCGAAAGTAGGGCCGGCTCTGCCGGCCGAAGTGAAAGTAATCAGTTACGCCAATCGTAACAAAATGGCCGGCTCAGCCGGCCCTACAGGAGCTACCCATGAATCTGTCTGGTAAGCGAGTCGCGGTTCTTGTCGAGCAGCAGTATCAGGAAATGGAAGTGTGGTATCCCGTATATCGACTGCGGGAAGCGGGCTGTGAGGTGGTGCTGGTCGGTCCCGAAGCTGGCAAGACCTACGCCAGCAAGCTCGGCTACCCGGTGAAGTCGGACGCCGCGGCCGGTGATCTGAGCGCTGACAAGTTCCACGGCATCGTGATTCCGGGCGGCTTCTCGCCGGACTACATCCGTCGTAGCGAGCCGATGTTGAAGCTGGTCCGCGAACTGTTCGCACAGGGGAAGCCGATTGCAGCTATTTGCCATGGTCCTTGGGTACTTTGCAGTACGACGGCACTCAAAGGCAAGACCGCAACGTGTTTCCACTCAATCAAGGACGACATCGTGAACGCGGGCGCAACGTATGTCGATCGTGAGGTAGTGGTCGATGGTAACGTGATCACGAGCCGCAAGCCCGATGACTTGCCCGCGTTCGTGGTCGCGCTGATAGAGTTGTTGCGAAAGGGGTGATGCACGCGCGACTAAGATTCTCTGAGCCGCAAGCCCGACGACCTGCCCGCGTTCATGGTCTGATGGAACTGCTGCGGAAGGTGGCAACGATGACAGAAGCGGAATGGTTGGCAGAGAGTACCCCACGCGACTTCTTCGCTGGCTTTCTGGAGCATCGAGCCGGGAGTGAAAGGCGCGCCCGGCTGTTCGCCTGTGCCTGCTGCCGCCGCTCGTGGCCATTGCTGCAGGTGGATGCGGCTCGCAGTATCGTGGAACTCGCGGAAGCGTATGCGGATGGGGGAGTGACCGTGGAGGAACTCAAGGCTGCGAGCGACCCCGCCTATTTCGCCGACATAGACGACCGACTTCATGGTCTCGCCGAACCGCGTCTCTCCGTCCTTGCGTTCGACGCGATCTGCGTGGCAAGGTGGCTAGCATCTCCAACTTACACCGCATCGGATGCAGCGGTTGCGGGCGACTGGCTCGCAAAAGACCCGACCCGGGACTTCTTCCGTGATGAAGATACGCCCGGGTCGTTCGGCGTTGCCCCGGACGACAAGCAGCGCGTTGAGTTGGGGAAAATACTCCGTGACATCTTTCGCAACCCGTTTCGCCCCGTCGTGTTCTCCCCGGAGTGGCAAACATCCACTGCCGTCGCCATCGCACAAGGGATGTACGAGTCCCGCGATTTCAGTGCGATGCCGATTCTCGCGGACGCTTTGCAAGACGCGGGTTGCGACAACGACGACATCCTCACGCATTGCCGTAATGCGAACGCCACGCACGTTCGCGGATGTTGGGTCGTCGATCTTGTGCTTGGCAAAGAATGATTCTGGGTTTTAGCCCTGGAAGGGCGGCGGATTGTAGCCAGGGGCAATTCCCCCTCACCCGCCGCTCGAAGACTCGCGGCAAGGCGTTGCCAGCCGGGTGAGGGGAAACAACCATTCCCATCATTACGCAACCACTTCTTAGCCGCCGATGGCACGCACGACAATCAAGCTGATGCCGAGCAGCAACGCACCCACCATGATGCCCACCGCGATGTTCCCTTTAACGAGCTCTTCCTCGACGTTGAGCTTGGGCGTGATCCACTCGAACACCTTGAAGCCGAGCGCGAGCATGGCGATGCCAAGCAACCCGAATGCCGCAGCGGCGAGCAGCGACATCTCAAACGAATTGGTGGTCCAACCGTCGGCGAACAGCATGAGGCACCTTTGGGCGTTGGCATTTCGAGGTTATCCGTGAAACTTATACCCAGCCACCGGTGACGGGAAGAACCTGCCCCGTGATGTAGCCACTTTCTTCGCTCGAAAGAAACAGCACGGCGTTCGCGATGTCATCGGTTGTTCCGAACCGACCCGCCGGGATCATCTTCAGGTATTCGGCCAACATCTCAGGCTTCACCTCGCCCATCATCGCGGTGTTAATCATGCCGGGTGCGATCGCGTTCGCCGTAATTTGCCGACGAGCCAACTCCTTCGCTAGCACGCGAGTCATGCCGATGACGCCCGCCTTCGCCGCCGCGTAGTTCGTCTGACCGTGAAAGCCGATCAGCCCCGCGACCGATGCGATACTCACGATACGGCCACCATCGCGAAGGATCTCCGTGCCGTACTTGCAGCAATGGAACACGCCGTCAAGGTTCGTCTGAATGACCGCGTGCCATTCGTCGAGTGTCATCTTCTTGAGGGTGCGATCGCGGATAATGCCAGCATTGTTCACGAGAACATCAAGCCCGCCGCACTTCTCTTTCACCTGCCTCATGAGCGATTCGATTTCTGCGGCGTTTCGCACGTCCGCTGCGAAGAGATGAACCTGCGGCGCACTCGACAGCGCGCGGAGTTGCGTCGCGAGTGCCTCGGCGTCCTTGCGATTTTCGCCCGCGGGGTCGTTCCAGTAGTGGAGAACGCACGTCGCGCCGGCTTTCGCGAATGCCGACAGCACGCCGGCCCCGATGCCTCGCGAACTGCCCGTGACCAGAACAACCTTGCCAGGGAAACTGTAACTAATCATCAGAGTGATGAGTGTTGAGTGATGTGTGATGAGTCCGGACACAGACGTCCGAGCCCCGCATTGCGTATCTTACCCATGTAAACCCAAGATCCCAGGCCGTTGGCCTGGGCTGAGGGAACGCGGTCCTTCAGACCGCAAAGACATGCTTGGTTTTTGAGGTCTAAAGGACCGATCTTCCTCAGCCCAGGCCAACGGCCTGGGTTCCCTTGTGCGTATCCAATCACCTTGGGATCGTTTGGAACCTCATGGCTGTGAAGCTTTGCCATTTCAGCGACATTCACCTGACCGCGAAGCCGATGGGTTGGTCGGCTCGCGATGTCGTCGGGAAGCGGGCGACCGGTTGGTTCAACCTCACGGCACTCGGTCGCGGGAGTCGCTTTCGGCACGCCCCGTCGGTCGTGGATGTGTTGCGGCGTGATCTCGCCACGCGGGGATACGATCACCTCGTCTTCTCCGGCGACGCGACCATGCTCGGCTTTGAGTCCGAGATGAAGCTGGCCGCGAATGCGCTCGGCGTGGGCGATGCGACATTGCCGCCGTGCATCGCGGTGCCGGGGAATCATGATGTGTACATCGGTCGTGCTGAGAAGAAGCGGCTGTTCGAGGCGTCGTTCGCATCGTGGCAGCAGGGGCAGCGCGTCGGTGATTCGTACTATCCGTTCGCGCAAAAAGTGGGGCACGTCTGGTTGATCGCATTGAACTCGTCACGAGCGAACTTCTGGCCGTGGGACGCGAGCGGACGTGTCGGCGAACCACAACTCGCCAGACTTCGCGAACTGACAGCAACCCTCGACCCTGGCCCGCGAATCGTAGTGAGTCATTACCCGATCATGATGCCGAGTCGCAGACCGGAACCGCGATACCATCGGCTACGGGATTGGAAGCGAGTCAAAGACGTGGCCGTGGAATGTGGCGTGAGCCTATGGCTGCACGGTCACAAGCACGGATGGTATGTGTTGCCGACGGATGCAGAGTTGCCGTTCGCGACGATTTGCGTTGGCAGCACCACGCAGGCGCGACGTTGGGGCTACCACGAGTACACGATCGACGGCGGGAAGTTGGCGGCGTTGCGGCGAGTGTATGACCTCGCAGCGGGGGCGTTCGTGGATGCCGACAGGTTCGAGTTGGAATTGAAGGGGTAGTCGCAGTGGAATTTCGCCGCTTGCGGCGTTGCACATTACTTGGTGCAACGCCGCAAGCGGCTGATACCAACACTCACATCAATCCGGGAATCGGGTCGCTCTCGGTGAGCACGTTCGCCACGCGACCCAGCCCCGGACGCACGCGAACTTCGCCCAGATCCAGCAGCGTGCCCATGATCGTCGCCATCAGGTTCTTCGGCGTGTACCGCTCCGTCGTGGGCTGCGAGGCCGTGCGGTCCGACTGCCCAATCACCTGACCCATCTTCAACCCGCCGCCCGCCAGCAACAGTGACGTCAGATTCGCGTAGTGGTCGCGGCCACCGTTCTTGTTCCGACGCGGCGTGCGACCCATCTCGCCTGTCACCACGAGCAGAATCTTGTCGGACAGGCCGCGTTCGTGGATATCCTCAAGGAACGCCGCCACCGCGTGATCGACCTGGCTCGACATCGCAGGCAAGTTCGCCATGTTCTTGGGGCTGTTCTCGTTCGCGTGCATGTCCCAGCCGCAATCGGAAACCGTCACGAACCCGCAACCGGCCTCGCACATGCGACGAGCCATGAGCATCTGCTTCCCGAGCAGATTCGATCCGCGTTTCTGGTCGTACCACTTCGTGATGTCTTCGCGCTTGTACAGCCCGCTCGTGTCGTACTTCGCCAGCGTCTTCGGGTCTTCCTTCGAGAGATCGAACGCATCGCCGACGCCGCGAACGATCACGTCGAACGCCTGCTGCTGGAAGCGGTCCAATCCCTCCATCGCGCCGGACACATCCGCCTCACGCCGAATCGTGTCGAGGCCCGCGAGCAGTTGCCGACGGTCGCTGAACCGCTCCTGCGGGATCTTCATCTGAAGGTTCTTCTTCAGTTGGTCGCCGCCACTGGGGTCGAACGCTGCGTAGCCCGGTCCGAGTTCGCCGGGGGTGGTGAGAGTCGGAAGTGCGCCCGTCTCGAAGTTGCCCCCAAGCTTCAGACCGGCTTCGACCGCTTCCGGCAGCACGAGGCAGTTCGTGGGGAAGCCCGTTGCCGCGTTCGTGTTGCCGACGACGCGAGCATACATCGCACCCATCGCCGCCTTCAGCGTGTTGCCGCCGGTGGTAACAGCGTTGTAAGTGTGGTCGCCGTTCATCGAGGCGTAAGACCGCACGATGGCCAGCTTGTCGGTCATGTTGGCGAGCTTCTTGAACGTGCCGCCAAACGTGATGCCCGGAATTTTGGTCTGCACTTCGCCCGTGATGCTGCGAATGTCTTCCGGGGCGTTCATCTTCGGGTCGAAGAACTCGATATGGGACGGGCCGCCCGACAGGAACAGCAACACGACCGAGCGGTCTTTCCGCGAAGCGCTATCGGGGCCGGCCGCGGCGCGTGCGGCGAGCAGATCGGAAAGGCCGAGACCGCCGAGCATTCCGAGGCTTCCGACTCGCAGGAAGTCGCGGCGAGATGAACCCTGGCAGTGGTGATTCTTCCGTGTGTCGCTGATGGTCAGCATTGGCTGGACTCCTCGAAAACTGCGACTGGCGGGAGCGGGATGAATCACGCCGTTGTGGGTGGCGAGATTCCGCTGGGGGGTGGGAATTTTTCGGCAAGTTCGGTCGGCGGGGCGATGCTTATCTTCCCACATCATGCCGTATTCGGCACCGTCGCACAATCGCCAAAATTTGGTCGCTGTCACTTTTGCACCTGGGCGTCAAACTGACACCCGATCCGGGTTGCATCTCGAAACGTGGGATTTCGCCGCAACTCCTTGTTTTTCTTGGCGATATTTCTCCTCGACGATCTCCCATCAGAATTGGCACGCGGCTTGAAATATGCAGATTTCAGAGTCGCAGCGATGGAGAATCTTTTTCCGGGCTGCCCCACTCCAAAGCTGTGACCGGAGGAATCCCGGACCCTAACCAACTGTGGAGGAGAGTGCTCATGTCTGGTAATCGCCGTCACCCTCTCGGGACGCTGTGGAACGAGTTCAATCAAGTTCAGGATGAGTTCGCGAAGTGGCTCGGTCGAGCAACAACCGTAACCGGAATTCCAGCGCCGCAAATCAGTGTGTGGGAAGACGAAAACACCGTGTTCGCCGAAGCCGATCTGCCGGGCGTGGACCCCGCGAATCTGGAAGTCACCGTGACCGAAGGCAACCAACTCACGGTTGTCGGCGAACGAAAGCCGCCGGAAGTACCCACCGCGGCATGGATTCGACAGGAACGACCGTTCGGGAAGTTCACCCGCGTAGTTGGATTGCCGGCGCTGGTCGATGCGGACAAGGTCGAGGCGAAATATGTCGATGGCGTGCTGAGGCTCACGCTGCCGAAACACGAGGCGGCCAAGCCTCGCAAGATCGTCGTGAAGGGCGAGTAAGGTTCATCAGCGGCGAGCCACGGGGTTTACCCCCGTGGAGCGACTGTGATGAAAAGACCACGGGGGTAAACCCCGTGGCTCGCAAAACACCAAACACTAAACACCAAACACAGAGGTTTCCATGTTCAATCCCACACGCGAAGCCCCCAATTCATCCGCTCCGACGAACGGCACCGATGATCGCGCCGTAACCGTTGGGCCACGAGTGGATGTTCTCGAAACCGAAAGCGAGTTCCTCGTTCTTGCCGATATGCCGGGCGTGAAACCCGATGATGTCGATATTCGCTTCGAGAAAGGCGAGCTGTCGATTCACGGCCGACGGCCAGCAAATCGCGAGTACGCACCGACGAACTACCACCGGGTGTTCACCGTGGCCGAAACCGTTGCGGCCGACAAGATCAGCGCGGAACTCAAGGTTGGCGTTCTGACTGTGCGGCTGCCGAAAGTCGAAGCCGTCAAACCGAAGCGGATCGCCGTCTCAGGTTGAGCCCGCGTTGTCGAGATGGGGTGTTGGTTGTGGGTTGTGGGTCGTAGATTGTCCTCGTGCAATCCACAACCAACAACCCACACGCATAAATCATGTTCGCTCGCCGTGACTACCTCCGCGATTACATGATGATTCCGCCGGGAACCGGCGAAGCAAGTGTCGTCAATTGCATCATCGAGATCCCCAAGGGACGACGGAGCAAATTCGAGGTATGCAAGGTCACCGGGCTCATCAAACTCGACCGCTACCTCTACAGCTCCGCAGTGTACCCCGGCGACTACGGCTTCATTCCGCAGACCCTCGCCGAAGACGGTGACCCCCTCGACATTCTCGTGATGGTGAACGAAGCGACATTCTCGGGGTGTCTGATTGAAGCGCGTGTCGTCGGCATCTTCCGCATGAAGGATAAGGGCTTCAACGACTTCAAGATTCTCGCGGTGCCGCACAAAGACCCGCTGTTCTCGCATATCCGCAAACTCGACGATGTGCCGGTTCACTTCGTTCGCGAGGTCGAATTCTTCTTCACGACGTACAAGCAACTCGAAGGCGTGACAATCGAACCGCTGGGTTGGTCGTCGAACGAAGACGGCACCGCTGAGGTACGGGAATCGGTGGCGCGGTTCCGGTCGTCGTTAGGCAGCGTCCAGGACTGACATCGGTCCGCATCTCAGTGTGACATGCCGTGTTGAAATGATTGTGAGCGTCGAAGCGTAAGCTCGACGGTCAGCGTCAAGCAACCGTCGGCCTGAGCAAATCCACCGTCGGCCGAGCGAAATCCACCGGCGGCCTGAGCAAATCCACCGGCGGCCTGAGCAAATCCACCGGCGGCCGAGCGAAATCCACCGGCGGCCGAGCGAAATCCACCGGCGGCCGAGCGAAATCCACCGTCGGCCTGACGGCTCGACGCTCACAAACACCGATCAATTCAACACAGTAACTGTGGCACTGTGCCTTTTCATCACAAGTGATTTCGTCGTAGTCGCACTTGACCGCGAGCCGGAATGGTAACACTATCGTGGCTCATTCTCGGCTAACCCATTCTCATTCGGGGTGGATTCAACATGAGCACGCTCCACAGTTGCCACCCTCGTCTTGATGAACTGGAAGGTCGAACTCTTCTCTCCGCTGCCCTTCTCGCGGATATCGTCCCCGGCAGTGGCTCGTCGGATCCTCGCTTTCTGACCAACGTGAATAGCGAGATCTTCTTTACGACCAACAACGATCAACTGTGGAAAAGTGATGGCACGACGATCGGCACTGTCCTCGTCAAAGACATCAACCCCAGCGGCAGTTCTGCTCTTCGATATTTGGCGAATGTGAACGGGACGTTGTTTTTGTCCGCCGACGACGGAACACACGGACAGGAACTGTGGAAGAGCGATGGCACGGCCGCCGGCACTGTCCTCGTCAAAGACATCAATCCAGGCAGCGCTTCAGCCTCCCCTGGCAACGGTGCCTCGCCCATCGTGGGATCGCGGCTGGAAAATGTGAACGGCACGCTGTTCTTCACCGCCGACGATGGAACTCATGGGGTTGAGTTGTGGAAGAGCGATGGCACCGCTGCCGGCACCGTGCTTGTCGATGACATCAACCCGACAGGCGACTCCAATCCCAGCAGTCTGGCCAATGTGAGTGGCGTACTCTTCTTCAATGCCACGGATGTGGTCAACGGCTCCGAATTGTGGAAAACTGATGGCACCGCCGCTGGAACCGTGCTCGTCAAAGACATCTACCCAGGCGCTATCAGCTCTTCTCCGACGTATCTGACCAACATGAATGGGACGCTCTTTTTCCGTGCGACGGACACAGACGGATCGCAGTTGTGGAAGAGCGATGGCACGGATGCAGGCACGGTTCCCGTCATCAACCCTCCCCGCGATGCATCCGGCAGTTCCCCGCAATCTCTCACCAATGTTGCCGGGGTACTGTTCTTCACGGCAGTAGATAAAAACAAAGGCAGAGAGTTGTGGAAGAGCGATGGCACGGATGCAGGCACCTTCCTCGTCAAAGACATCAGGATCGGCACTTTAAGTTCCAATATCAGCAATTTAACGAATGTGAACGGCACACTCTTCTTCAGCGCAATGACGGCAACCGTTGGGTATGCACTGTGGAAGAGTGACGGCACAGATGCGGGCACGGTCCTTGTCAAAGACATCTACCCCGGTGCCTACGGTCCCGGACCAAACTATTTGACGAACGTGAACGGAGTGCTGTTCTTCAGCGCCGACAATAGCACTAACGGGCAGGAGTTGTGGCAAAGCGATGGCACAGACGCAGGCACGGTTCTCGTCAAAGACATCTTCCCCGGCAGTTCGAGTTCCAATCCATCGAATCTCTTGAACGTGGGGAGTAATCTCTACTTCCAGGCCAATGATGGCACGCACGGCACGGAGTTGTGGAAGGCCGACGCCACCACGACGACCGACACGAGTGGTGCGAACATCACGTCGGCAACATTCTCCGGCACGGCATCGGGCACGTTCGACAAGGTTCGCCTGACGTTCAGCGAAGCGATTAATGCGACCAGTTTCACCACCGCCGATGTCACGCTGTCTGGACCTAACGGCGCAATCACCCCGACGGCAGTTACGCTCGTCAGCGGTTCGACGACACAATTCGATGTCACATTTCCCGTGCAGAGCGTCCCTGGGATTTACACCATCACCACCGGTGTGAACATCTTGGACCTCGCCGGCAACCTCATGAATCAGAATCAGAACGCCATCAACGGTGAGATCCCCGCCGATCAATCTGTTCAAACGGGGACAATCGGGGCGCCGCCGCTTCCCCCAATCTTCGCGGTCGGCAATTTCGGCGGCACGGTTCGCATTGTGAACGCCAGCACCGGATCGGTCATCTCGACCATCCGGCCGCTGGATAACGGAGTGGCGCAATACACCGGGCTCGTCGAGGTTGCACTCGGCGACTTCAACGGCGATACGATTCCTGATCTCGCGGTCGCCGCTGCTGATCCGAGTGGTGTGCACGGATTGGCCCCGACCAAGGCAGGCCAGGTCTTCGTCTACGATGGAGCTGCGTTGGCCACGGGTAAGGTGCCGACATCGCCATTCCACACATTCACACCGTTCGCCACAACCGATGGGCCGGCTGGCACAACGGGTGCGTACATCAACGGTCTGAACATCGCGGCTGGCGACGTCAACGGCGATGGAACTGTCGATCTCATCGCGGGCACTCGGGGTGGGAATGGGACATCAGCGGGGCTGAATGAATACGGGCGGTTGGTGGTCATCGCTGGGGCTTCTCCGGTGGGAACGAACATTGTGATCGGAGCAATCCAAAAGCCTTTTGGTGCTGGCTATCAGAAAGGCGTGGTTGTCGCTGCGGGGAATGTCGATGGTGTCGCGGGTGACGAGATCGCGGTGACTCGTGGCGGTCCCGTTGCGAGCGCGAACCCTGCGGTGCAGAAAATTAAGGTCAAGGTGCTTCGACTTCAAGGATCGACGCTCACCGAACTTCATCTGTCGGCGGACGGTTCGACGGCGTTCGCACCGTTCGGTTCCCTCAGCGGTCCGGCGAATGCCATCAATCGCGATGGTCGCGTGGCGTTCGTCGATACGAACGGAGATGGGAAAGCGGAATTGGTGTTCTCGGCGCTCGATCCGCTCACCAATCCCAATAACGAGCAGGTTCGCGTTGGCGTCTATTCCATCAATGTGGGGGCGGCGGCGGGAGCCGCGACGATTGTCAGCACGGGATCCGATGCGGGAACGTATCTTTCCGGCAAGGCGGTCGTGGATCACGCGATTTCTCACGTCGCGGCAACCGGCACACAGCAGAACCTGGCACTCATCACCGAGAGCGCGGTTTCGGGGATTGTGTATCTCTCCCCGCTGACGGGATTGCAAACCGGCGGTTTCGGCCTAACCGTCCTCAATGGTGGAATCAGCCTCGACGGAATCTGACGTTAATGGAAGGACACTCTGAAAATTTTTTGGCGCTGATAAGCCGGTTTTGATCGGTCGTTCCGCGTGCGGAACTCTTGCGGCGCCCGATCATTCCGCCCGCACGAGAGTTACCGCGCACACCCGCGTCCACAAACAACCTTCTCGATTATTCCTCATCACCCTGTCCGAATTGCCGGGTATCTTTGAATTAGTGCTTTGGATGCACTACATTCATGCCCGCGCTTCGATGGTGAGGAAGAGATGTCCAACAAGAACACCCGCCAGAACGCGACCAAGCTAGGAATTGAGCTACTCGAAGACCGCACGGTGCCGACCACGTTCGGTATCAAGCAGGGCGAGTCGCTGGCCGTCGGGCACGTGATTAACGGTGGAACCGATGTCGATTACGTCACCGGATCAGGCCCCGGCACACTGGGGCTCGTTCAGGTCTTCGACGCGAACGGGAATCTCAAGTATAAGGTAACCCCGTTTGCGGGGTACACCGGCGGTGTCAATGTTGCGGTCGGCGACGTGACGGGCAACATCAGTTCAGAAGCTGGCGTTTCGAGTGCCTCGTTTTCGGGGAACATTGTCAACGTGAGCACATCGAGCCCACACGGCTACGCCGTTGGGGATAGGGTCCAACTTTCAAATGTGAACGCATTCGATCCCACCACGGGAATGTTTGTCTACTCCTACGATGGGACTTACATCGTTACCGCTGTGACTGGTCTCTTCTCATTCCAGTTCGTCAGTTTCCCTCCGAACCCGCTTCCTCCAGCCGGTCGGGGCGGATCGGTAGGGGTCTTCCAGAAGGACATCATTTGCTCGACCACCGAGGGTTCAACTGGTCGGGTGCGAGTGTACACATTCGCCAATAACCAATTGCAGAATCTGTCTCTCATCCAGCCATTCGGACCGAATTATGTTGGCGGCGTCCAAATCACGACTGGCAATGTGACGGGCAACTTTGCGAAGGAAATCATCGTTGGTCAGCAGACGAACGGCTCCGTCGTGAAGGCGTTCGCGGTCGATCCCAACTCGAACGGCAAAACGTACTTTGAAATCCGCAAAGTCCGGGCGTTTGAAGCGGGCTACAAGGGCGGTGTCTCGATTGCGTCGACCAACATCGACACGACTGCGTTCTCGTCAACCACAAACTACGATTACACCTACGACGAGGTTATCGTTGGCAAGGCGAAGGACGCCCCGTTGCTGAACATTTATGACCTTCAGTTGCCGACCCCCAATCTTCGCGCTTCGTACTTCGCGTTCGATCCGAACATCAACAACGCCAAGATTGGTGTGAACGTCGCAGCCGGAAACACCGACGGGCTTCGCGGCGGCGAGATCTATGCCAGCCTGAAGAATTCGACCACGGTTCGAATCTTCCGCGGGGAAACAGGTGTGCCCGATGGCGACTTCACCGTCCCATATCCGATAGCCTATGGTCGCAACCTGGAAATTGCGATCGACGATCTGACCCTTGATTACTTACTCTCGGACATCTACATCGTGGCAAGCGATGGCCCGAGGGTTCAGGTTCCGGTCATCTACACGAGCGTGTTCAACTCACCCGCCGGCTTGAATGGCAGCCACGCCGCCCCGTGATTCACAAGCGATCCGCGAAACAACCTCAGCCGCCGGCTTTCGCTGGCGGCTGTGTGCTTTCCTGACGCAACTCTTCACGCAGTTTCATCAGCAATTGCCCGAGGCGATTCTTTCCGCTCCCGTCGCCGCCGTCGCCCCAGTAGGAATCCTTCACGGTGTGCTCTACCAGCTTGGCATCCCCGGTGCCAAGCAAGACGGCTTTCGCTTCATCGTGCTGGGTGAACTTCGCTCGCAAAGCGTCGAGCATCACCTGTTCCTTCACGGATTCCCAGTCTCGCCGCAGCGGTCGTTTCCGGTCGCGCCCCATGCTGGCGGCCTGTGCGGGCTTCGAGGTCATGCGAATCTCTTCCTCATCGGGTTCCCCGGCAAACTTCTGCGCCTGGATTTCGCCGCGACGCAAGTTGTTGGTAGATATGGCACTTGCGATTCTGTACAGATCGCACAGGGGCCACAGTTGTGCACCTTTTGCACCTCCAAAGGTGCACGCAAAGGTGCAGTCCAGAAAGATCAAGGCAGGAAGATCGAACCTCTTAATGACGGCCTTCACCGAGTCCTACACCACGGAATACACACCGTGCTTCCAGCGATCCCGACAGACAACCTGTTTAAGTTCCTTGCCATCGGCGGCATCATCCTGGCCGGGGCGTCGGTGTGGGTCATTCAGGATCAAGAAGATCGGCTCCGGACCAGCGAGATCGCGGCACGGGAGCAGTACATCGAGTTCGTGACCGAGATGGAAACCCGGATGAACATTCTGGCATCCCAGGTGAAGACCAAGGAGCCGCTCACCGTCAAGCTCGCAATTCCGGACACCGACGGGAAGCTGGTTCAGATTCGGCCCGGCACCAAGTTCCCCCTCCTCGGTGACGCCAAGTGGCGCGACCAGTATCGGGAGGTGTTGACCTTCTGGGACAACTGGCTCGCCAGTTCTTCGACGGGGGCGAGCAAGGCTTCTCCGGAGGTGGGCACCGCATTCCCGCCCGACGCAGTGAAAGAGCTTCGTACCAAACTCCGGCAGCACAGCACCACGGTGGAAAACCTCTGGCGACAGGCCGCCACCACGAAGGGAAATTGCAATTTCGCCTTCATGGGAATTTTGCTTGGAGTGGTCGGTTCCGTTTTCGGATTCATCTTCTGGCGCATTGCCCAGCGACGGCTCGATACGCTCGAGAAACTGAAGCTTCAAAAGGAGCAGAAGGAGTTGGAGGAAAAGAAGGCGGCAGTCGGACAGCCGTGAGCGGGGTGCGATGCTTCTTATCCGAATGAAAAGAGCCCCCCAAATGGGGGCTTCTTCCTTCCGAACAAGATCATTCGGGTGCGACTTCCGCTGCTTGCAACTCCTCGCGGACCCGCATGAGGATTTGTCCGAGCTGGTTCTTCCCCGACCCGTCGCCGCCGTCACCCCAGTAACTGTCGTTCTCGGTGTGTTCGACCAACTTCGCGTCTCCGGTGGCGAGCAGAATCTCTCGAAGGTCGTCGTGCTGGGCGAACTTCGCGCGCACGGCTTCGAGCATGACCTGATCCTTCACGCTCTCCCAGTCTCGCCGGAGGGGCAACTTCCGGTCACGGCCCATCGCAGCGGCTTCGCTCGGCTTTTTCGTCCGCCGTACCTTCTCCTCGTGCTCGGTGCCTGCAAACTTTTGGGCTTGGAAGAAATGCTCGGTGGTCAGCCACCGCTTCCCTTTGAGGAAGACCGAGTGGCGGGAGAAGTTCGAGAAACATCCGTAATCTGCGGCGGTGGAGTAGAACTCGATCACGGGCATGGCTTCCTCCGGTGAGTGATACTACCCCCTGGAGATCGGAACCGGGATGTTGGTTCGCCCTGCAAAATCTCGGCCACGGCACGACGAATCACCTTCTGGCGGCGTGGCATCCCTTCCCTCTTGCCGAAAGGAGGTGCACTATGAAGCTGTTTACCTGGCTTCTCACGCTTCGCCAAACCCGCCACTTTCCATCGCGTCCAGGCTCCTTCTAGCGGTGTGGCGGGTAGGCCCCACGGGTGAGCGGCAAAATGCGCTGCAGGGCAAGGTGGAGTCTGGAAGCTCGTGGGGCCGCTCTTTTCGCCGCTGCTTTCTTATCCAAATTGTGGTAAAATTACTCCGCACCGCCCTGCGGAGCTTCCCGTGCCGCCCCCGCCCATCGACTTTGCCGACTACCACAGAACGGTCATCGGCTACCACGGGACGACCGTCGAAGCGGCAGATCGACTTGTGGCGGGTGATCCGTTTGAAGAAAGTGACGAAGACGACGAGTGGTTCGGGAAGGGCATCTACTTCTGGGAGCACGCCTTCCAGCAAGCGTGGTGGTGGGCGAGACGCGATGACAATCCACACCCGGCGGTCATCGGTGCAGTCCTGCGACTCGGTAGGTGTTTCGATCTCCTCGACACAGGAAACGTGACGCTGCTACGCGGATTTCATGACAAGATGGTCGCGGACATGCAGGATGTGAACGCACAGATTCCGGTGAACGTGCGGAGCCATCGGGTTTTGGATTGTGCCGTTTTTAATTATCTGTACGACGATTTCGAGGCGGCCGAAATGCCTTTAGACACTGCTCGTGCAGTGTTCGTCCCAACCTCGACTGCCAAGCGAGTCTATACTGGGAGTTGGATCAGTGAAGAAACACACATCCAAATCTGTGTCCGAAACCCCCAAAGCATCCTCGCCGTCTGGCACGTCCGTGAAGACGGTCGCTACGGTCGCCCAACCGAATAAGTTCGGCTTCATCCTCGAGCGGGCGAAAAAGCGAACGCCCCAACAGACGCGACAAACCTTGATCCGCATCGGAGTTCTCTCGGAAGACGGCAAGCTCACCGCCCACTACCAACCGCCGGCAAAGACGAAACGCAAGGCGGCACCCGTGAAGCCCAAACCTCCGGCGACAAAGATCATCTACGGCGTCGTGAAGACGGCTGCTGTCAAAAAGAAACCCGGCGGGAAGAAAGCTGTGACCGCCTGACTCCTCCCCGGCCACAAGCCGGGGTTTCTTCTTGATCTCCAACGCAAGCAACTCCACCACGTTTGGCATCCGCAGCACGCCTGGCGCAGCAGGCTAATTGTTCTGGCCACGCAACCTTTCCCTGCTCCCGCCGCCCGAGTATTCTCTCTGCATCAAGACCTTGTGTCTCACCGGCAGATTGCGAGCACTCACCGGATGACAGTCGCGCCACCGGACCCCACTCCACGCACGTTGCTCGATCGACTGCGTGGGCCATCCGACCCAGCCGCTTGGAATCGATTCATCGATCTGTATGCCCCCGTTGTTTTGGCATGGGTGGGACACCTCGGGGTTGGGGTGGGAGAGCGAGCCGATGTGTCCCAGGATGTGTTCGTCCGGTTGCTCACTGCGCTTCCGAAACTCGAGTATGACCCATCCCGTCGCTTCCGTGGTTGGTTATTCACCGTCGTGCGTTCCGCCACTTGCGAAGCAGGGTAATAGGTGTCCTCCAGGCGGATTTCGACCCTCGGATCTGGCAAGCATTCTGGGCGTTTGCCGTCGAAGGTCGGCCAGCTGCTGACATTGCCAAGGAACTGGGTGTCGCAGTGGATTGGGTGTATCGCGCTGCCCGTCTTCACGTCTTGCCGCGACTCCGGCGTGAACTCGATGGCTTCCTCGACTGACACGATTCCTTCCGCCGAGATAATTTCTTCACTTTTTCTGCAAATCTTTCTGATCTCATCCGTAGATGTTTGGGACGGGTCACTTGCGGAGGCGATATGAACACCGTGTTGCACTGCCCGAATCAGCATACCCTTCATGCGTTTGCGACCGGTCGCCTCTCCGAAGAGGACGCCGAACCAGTGGCCTCCCACTTGACCGATTGCCCGGCGTGTACCTCGATCTGCGACGTCGAGTTTGCTGGAGTGATTAATCTGCTCAGAGTTCCGCCGACCGACAATGCCGTGGCCCCGGAACTGCCCGAACTTCTCCAGCGAATTCGGGTCGACGTTTCGATGCGAACTCCTCAGGTGGAGATCGGAAAACTCGCCTCACTGCCACCTCCGGACGACGAAATTGTCCAGCGAATTCTCTCTCGATTATCGCCGCCGCAGGAGCCCGGTGAGTTGGGCAGGATCGGGAAGTTCCCTCTGCTGCGGGTGCTCGGTCAGGGTGGAATGGGAGTCGTCTTTGAAGGCTTCGACAAGGATCTCCATCGAGCCGTGGCCGTCAAGGTTATTCGCGGTCCAGTGGGAGAGACGGATACCGACCGCGAGCGATTTCTGCGAGAAGCCCGCGCCGCCGCGAAACTGGACCACCGCAACATTTTGCAGGTCTTCCAGATCGACACCCACGAACCGGGTGGCGTGACGTATCTGGTGACGCCACTGTTGAAAGGTGAGTCGCTCGCGGATCGGCTTCGCCGGGAACCACGGCTCACCATCAATGAGTCGCTAGATCTTGCCCGGCAGACCGCGGAAGGGTTGGCCGAAGCGCACGCGGCCGGACTCGTCCACCGCGACATCAAGCCGAGCAACTTGTGGGTGGAGGAGCGCACCGAAGGACCAAGTGTTCGCATCCTCGACTTCGGACTCGCGAAGCCGATCGATGGATCGGCCGAGATCAGCCAAAGCGGAGGCACTGCCGGCACCCCGGCTTATATGGCACCCGAGCAGTGGAATGGCGAGCCAATGGACGGGCGAGCCGATCTGTGGGCGCTGGGGGTGTTGCTGTATGAGATGATCACAGGCAGGCGACCTTTCGTTGGGGCAACCCTCGGTAAAATCCGGACAGCCGCGCTCGAGTCTGATCCGATACCGCCGGATTCACTTGTCCTGGGGCTCCCAACGGGCGTATGTCCCGTGATCCTCGGATTGCTTCGTAAAAACCCCTCCGACCGGGAACCGAAGACTGCTCGCGATGTCGTGGCCGCACTTCGGGCACTGATCGGTTCTGCCTCGACCGCAATTCCTGCATCGGGGGTCGAGACGATCCCGTTGATTCCGACGCAACCGCGTCTCGATTCGCCCCTCCAGAAACGACGGGCGCTGGTGGGTTTGGCGGTGTTGCTGATGCTGCTGGCTGGGGTCGTGATACTTCAACAGGTGATTATTCGCATCAAGCGTCAGGAGGGCGTGCCACCGATCGAACTGAGCGTGCCGCACGGAACGAAGGTCAAGGTCGATGGCAAGGGCGAGGTAGATGTCACGCTCCCGGGGGGTCAACCCGGAGAACTCGTCCCGCCGATCCCGAAGGCCACAGGCCCGACGCTCGACCACTTTCGGAGGGCCAACATCCCCGACAAGTTTCTGGCCGAATTCGGGCGAGGGAATTCCGCCGCCGCACCGCCGGAACTGGTCGCAATGGTTGGTACTCCAGAGCAGGCCAAGCCGAACCCCGGAACGGGGCACGCCTGGGCGATCACCTGCCTGGCTCTCCAACCGGATGGGAAAACCCTCGTGACCACGGGGCTCGATGGCTTCGCCCGGTTCTGGGACCTGACGACCCCGACGCCGACCGAACTCGCCGCGGTCCACGCACACAAAAAGCCCATCCTGGCTCTGGCACTCAGCACCGACGCTACCCGGATGGCTACCTGCGACGAAACCGGGCTGATCGCGGTCTGGGATCTGCCCCGGCGGACAGTTCTGGCGACCCGCGAGATCAAAGGGGCCGGCGAGGCTCTCGCCTTCAGTCCGGACGGGACTCTTTTTGCCGTCGGCAGTTGGGATGAGGGAGCAATACTAATCGACCCGAGGGACAAGAACCTGAGTACTGTGAAGCGGCTCACCTTGGAGCGCGAGGGCGTCCAGTCCCTGCGATTCTTACCCACCGGCAACAAATTGGTGATCGGTGGTCGTGCCGTTCTCAAAGTCGTGGATTTGATCACCGAGAAGCCCGTACTTCACCAATTCGAGAACAAGGTGATCTACAAGGCAACGGCTGTTAGTTCGGACGGCCGGTGGCTGGCCGTCAACGGAGGGCAAAACCCACTGAGGCCGGACACGGGAGCCATCACCGACCTCTTCCTTCGACCGAGCAAGGGGGTGAAGACCGAGGAGTCCATCTTCGGGGTGCGGGACGCCAAGAACGGCTTCGGGGTCCGTCAGTTCCTCCCGCACGACAGCCGAGTCTATCGTTCGGCTTTCAGCCCAGACGGAAAGCTCTTGGCTACCGTCACCAAGGATGGACAACTAATAGTCTGGCAATGGGCAGATGAGAAGAAGGTGCTGGACATCCCTGTGGCCAACCCCGACTGGGCGCTCGGCCCGACTTTTCTTCTGACCGACGTGGTTTTCCACCCCGATGGGCGACACGTCATTGTCGGGACCAAGGCCGCAACGACGCTAATCTTTCGCCTACCGCAATAGCCACAGTTGCTGCTCAACCAACACCCAGTATTCCCTCACCAGAGGCCGCCCATGTCCGTTCGTCGCTCCGGGTTCACGCTGATTGAGCTACTCGTTGTCATCGCCATTATCGCCGTGCTGATTGGGTTGTTGCTGCCCGCTGTGCAGAAAGTCCGCGAGGCCGCGGCACGGATCAAGTGCGCCAACAATCTCAAGCAACTGGGCCTCGGTCTGCACAACTATCACGACGCAAACAGTCGGTTCCCGGTCGGCCAAAAGCGGGCTATCCTCGGCCAATATGACCAAAATGCTGAACAAGGCACGTGGGCGTTTTGGCTGCTACCTTACATCGAGCAAGGGAACCTTTACGGGAAGTGTGACCTCACCCGAGGGTTCTACGCAACGAGTTGGGCAGGCCACCCAAACGCAATTTTCAAGGACACTCGCATCGACGTCTACGTCTGTCCTTCGGACCCGGCTTCTGGAACCAAGTCAATTGCTGTGGTGACCGCGGACTCTCACTATCGGGGAAGTTATGTGGGGAACAACGGCATCGGGCCGATGATCGAGGCGTGGAACACAGATGCGCCGCCAAAGCGACAAGCGGGTGTCTTATACATAGATAGTCGATTGGATATTAATTCGATTACCGATGGAACGAGTAACACCGTGTTTGTCTCCGAAGTTGTAGTGCTTCCGGGGACAGATTTCCGGGGTATGTACACCATCCCAGATGGTGCCTACTTCCAGGCCAACAACCCGCCGAACAGCAAGATCCCTGACAATGGCCGGAACGACGGGTGCATCTCGACCACCTTCGCACCGTGTACCGCCACTTACACGGTGGCGGGGCCGCGTAGCATCATCCATTCGGCCCGAAGCAAGCACAACGACGGCGTGAACACGCTCCTATGCGATGGTTCGGTACGGTTCGTGACAAACAGCGTCACGCAGGCGACCTGGCAAGCGGCATCGTCACCATCCGGCGGCGAAGTGCTTGGGAGTGATTGGTGAAACAGCGGTCCGTTCCAGAGTGGGCAGAGATCAGGATTGAGGAGTAGGCGGCTTCGGCTTCGCACACCCCGGTATCCGCGCCTTCTTTCCACACGCACAATTCTTCGAGCAATAAAGACACTCGCGGCATGTAACCCGCGCGCAAGCGCAGTTCATCGGCAACACGTTTCGGCGACGGCAACAAAAGCAGTCCATGGTGGCCTCCCTTACTCTCAGCAAAGCGCACGAGTGCGGGAAGCGCAAGGTCGGTTATCAGGAGAAACCCGATGAGCGATGCGAGCGTGAAGGGAAAGGCACTGGAAGACGCGGTCTGCGCGATTGAGCGGTGCATTCTGGAGAAGTCGCCTGGTTACAGCGACAAGACGTTCCGCATCTTCAGCAAGAAAGTGATTGTGGTCGATGAGGTGCGGCACGAGATCGATGTGTGGGTTGAGATCGACATCGCGCCGGGATACGCCACTCGCTTCATTTTCGAGTGCAAGAACTGGAAGGAGAAGGTGGGGAAAAACGAGATCATAGTGTTCTCGGAAAAAATCAGCGTCTCGCGGGCGCAGGACGGGATCTTCGTTGCCAAATCCTTTACCTCGGATGCGGAAGCGCAAGCTCGGAAAGACCCTCGAATCACTCTTCTCCTCGCCACCGCGCACGACCCCAAAACTTCTCCTGTGCCGGTTGGGTATCACGCAGTGCTTCAGGACCTCGCCCAAACCCGCGCAAGCGTCTCGCTCCACACCACAAGAAACCGGGGCAGGTTGGAAAACGACGCCCCCGTGCTCGCAGCAGGGGTGGTGATGCCCTTGAAGGATTACATCACGGCCTGGACACGGGAAGCCTGTGAGGAGCGGCTTCGGTCCTTCGGATCTGGTGAGGCCCCTGCGGGGCATTATGACTTCGAGGCGAAGTCTACTCGCACGTTCAAAGATGGCGAGTTGGTGATAGACGGCGAGCCGGTCATTCAGGGCGAAATTGTAGTCAATTTCCGCATCGAAGTGGTTCGCCCGGCGGTCGTGTCGCACTTCGTGGTCGAAAGCCGTGGAAGAGCTTACTCCTACGAATCAATTCCGTTCGGCGGCGCTTTCCTGGACGCAAGCTTCGTTTCGACTTGAGCATTATCCGCTTGCGCGAGGCTCCGGGCCGTGCCATCCTCCGGCCCATGCCAGCGACCATTCCCCATTTCCGGCCCTTCTGTGCAGCAGGCGCTCGTCGCTGGCAAGCTCTTGCGTCTGCTGCGCCGAGGGGCTGGGATAGCGAGGGCTGATGGCTTATGAGCTTCTGCGAATCTTCTACAGCATTTGGTTGCTCGGTGCGGTGATCTTTACGTTCAACGCGGTTTCGTCCCTAATCTTCAGTGACGACCTGGACGGCAAACGTCTGAAAGCACTTCTCGCGACTCCCATCTTCTGCGCGGTTTGGCCGCTCAGCCTGTTTTCATCGCCAGGGCGGAAGGTTCTGCTCGGCAAGTTCAACCAACTCTGAAGGAGCAATCCCATGAAGAAACTACTCACCACCACGGCCTTGATCGGCATGATGCTTTCACTGCAAGGCTGCCTTGGCGTCTCCATCGTGGACACAGGCCATCGCGGAATCGAGACTCGGTTCGGCAAAGTGGCCGGCGAATCGCTGCCTGAAGGCATCTACTTCTACAACCCGTTCAGCAGCTCCATCGTCGAGTTGGATGTGCGGACGCAGAAGTGGGAATTCGATGCCGAGACTTACACCCGCGACATCCAACAGGCCAAACTGCACGTCACGATCAACTACAACCTGGAAAAAGAGCACGCAAACGAGATGTATCAGAACGTGGGCCGGGAGTGGGCCGAGAAGCTGATTCCGCAGACGGCGCAAGGAACGCTCAAGACCGTGATCGGCAAGTGGGACGCGGTAGACCTCATCGGGAATCGCGGGAAGGCACAGCAGGAGATCCAGGAGACGATCGCCGCCGTCCTGGCGACGAAGGGCGTCGTGGTCACGCGTGTGGAGGTGTCGAACATCGACTACACCAAGGAGTTCGAGGGGGCCGTTGAGGCAAAGGTGCGGGCCATTCAGGAAGCCGAGCAGGCCAAGAACAAAACGGTTCAGGTTCAGGAAGAAGCCAAGCAGACGCTCATCAAGGCGGAAACCGAGGCGAAGTCCATGCAAATCCGTGCCCAGGCACTGACGCAAAACGCCGCCCTGGTGCAGTGGGAAGCCGTGCAGAAGTGGGACGGCAAGTTGCCGGTTTACATGCTGGGCAGCAACTCCACCCCGTTCATCAACGTGCCGCAAACGAAACAGTAGGAGGCGGCATGATCGACTTTGAGAATGATCGGCGGTTCCAGGCCCTGGTGTTCAGCCGAGGGGTGGAAATCCCGAAGTGGGCGCTGCTGCAAATCCTGACCGCACTGCCGGATGACACCCTGCTGTTCCACGTTGACTTCGACTTCACCCGCAACCAGCACAGCCTCGTCTTCTGGTCCGGTGAGTTCGAGCATATCCCGTTCGGGGCAGCGACCCCGACCATCACCGCCTGGATCGACACCGTGAACCTGACGGCCGGACTCGGGGACAGGCCCGAAGGGTATATGGAAGATCGGAGCGAGTTATGAAGTGGATCATCGCGATTGCAGCCATCCTCGCCCTGACCGCATGCACGTCCCCTGACGACGTGCGGAAGTACGCGGAGGCGGAGGGTTGGGAGTCTTACGAGGTGACCGGCTATCGGTTCTTCGGATGCAGCAAAGACGACGTGTTCCACACTGGCTTTGTTGCGGTGAAGAACGGCAAACGGATTTCGGGCGTCATTTGCAGTGGGTGGCTAAAAGGCGCTACGCTGCGTCTCGACTGATCCAGAAACGCAAAAAGCCCCCGGACACGCCGACGCGCATCTGGGGGTTCTTGCTTTCGTCTTCCGCATGGGCGTTTCGCACGTAAATGCCCTGAGCCTTTCCTTCCCGTCGCCGTCGGTCGCCGTATGGGGGTTCGTCGGCGCATCGCGCGAATGCGCGTAAAATGCGACGCGACGCCCCCAGGAGGCGGCCAGAGGCAGAGGGAAGGTGTATTTCCATGCCATCCTTGAGCCGGAGTGAGTCGGTGGGGGTTCGCCTTACCTTCCGATGCCGAGTGTCTCGTTCAGCCCTGCGATTATCAGGATCGCCCCCAAGCACACGACTCCGAGTTGGAACAGCGGCCCTTCGTTCCTGCGGGCATCTTCCGTTGCCATTCGCCATTTGTGGCGGAGCAGATTTCGCTCGGCGAGGGTCATTTGAACCAGCCGAGGAAGTTGAGCGGGTTCGACGGCTTCACTGCTGCTGCGAGCGCGGCGTGCCTGGCGGCGCACTGCTTATACATTGCCGATGTGTCGATGCACACGCCGAGTGTTTCGCCCAGATCGCGAGCATTCACGGCCTCCAACTCCGGGCACTCAGCGGTCAGGCTTGGCGGCGGTTCGGGCCTCATTGAGCAACCTGAGCCCATCAGAAGGGAGAGGGCAGCGATAAGCGTCCTTGCGGGTTTCATTGGCGTACCTCCGGTTGGTTTCTCGCGCCTCACGTTGCAGCAGTTCGAGTTGGATTTCAAGCCCCGCCGCCTTCTCAGCGCCGTGTTCGATGCTCCGCTGCAATTCCGCTGCCTCGCTCGCTTGCCACCACTTGTTGGTCACAACACATCCGGCAACAAAGCCGATTAGCAAAGCGACGGCAAGCGGTTTCCAGGCGAGAAGCAGGTTCATTGCTCTGGCCCCGGCTCGGTTTTCGCCTTCATGCCGATGGCCGCCCCGCCGCCCCCGAGCACGCCCCCGTATCCCGCCCCGAAGCCCATGCCGTCGAACGTGCCGGATTTCAGAACGGCGTAAACCGAAAGCCCAAGGAATGCGAGCGCGCCCAATACCCACAGAACTCTCCCGATGTCGGCGGATTCCCCGTCGATCCCGGTGATGCAGTCGGTGATGAATTGCTTGATGGTCATGCCAAATCCTTTCCTCCGGCGATGACGGGAGTGAGAAACAGAGCGCGTTCTGCGGCACGACGCTTTACCAGGCCGGGGAGTTCGGCCCCGTTGTCTTTCGTCCACAGCAGCATGCGGTCGGCGAATTCGAGGTAGCGTTTCTGGTTCAGGACCGCGATGGATTTCGAGTTTCGGAGTTGTCCTTCGCCGAGGTTAAACACGAACGAGCAGAGTGCCGAGAACTGGTTTTCGTTGAGTGGTACGCGAACAAGTCGATTCACGCTGCGGGCGGCGTTCGTCACGTCCTGGCTCAGAAGGATTTCGGCGGTGTATTCGTCGATCACGGAGTTGGGCCGAACGTCTTTGCCACAATGTCCGAAGCCGATGGTCCAGACGCCCCCGGTATCTTGGTACGCCTTCAGCCGCAACCCTTCGGATTCTCGAATGAGTTGCAGTGCCGCCTCATTACAAATCATCTCTTCCTCTCAATCACTGTGTCGAGCTTGTTTTCGATCCGGGTGCTCTGCTTCTCGATGCCATCCAACCGGACTTCGACGCCCTTCACACGCTCGACCATCGCCATGCCGTTGGCTGTCGTGCGTTCGACTGCTGCGAGCCGATCCTCAAGTGCGGATGCCCGCTGCTTCGACTCTTGCCGGTAAAGCTCGATTGTGGCTTCAAGGCTTGTTTTCAACGAGCCCCCGAGGAAGGCCAGAATTGCGACCTGACCCAGAAGTGCGAGGATGACGGGGGCGGGAATGGTCCAGTTCACGCGGATGTTCGGTGGTGTCATGCCCCCTCGCCAGATGTGGTGTTGCTGTGCGGAAGTTTGCCACAACTCGTAGTGCGTGTCACTGAGTTTACATCTCCAATGTGAGCAGTACCGCCATCTGCTGCTGGCTGCTATTCGTGCCGAAAAAGGTGGATGTCGCGCCGGTCGAGTACTCCATTGCCTGAACGTAATGGAAACCAAGTTGCGGTGAGAATGATTCGATAGAGACCGCATTCCCGGCCAGGGCCGCAGCGTTCTGAGCGGTAATGCCGGGCGTGCCACTCGTGGAGTCGAGGTTGATGCCGACGATCCCGGCCTGGCTGTTCGTGTTGGAGATGTCCGCGTTGTACTTCGCTTCGATCGAGGATGTTTGCAGCCCATCGATGAAACTGATACGGTTGTTGAGGCCCGAACCCGTTCCTGCTGCATTCGCTACTCGCCATGTGGCCGTCGCGTAGTTCCAAGAAGCCGTGCTGTCGCGTGACATGGCGCGGGTCGTGACGCGATTGTGGGCGTTGTACAGACCGAGTACATTCGCATTCCCGCCCGCCGTCGCCGCCGGCTTAAACACCATCGACGTCTGCCCGTCGGCCGTGGCTCGCATGGTGCCGACGTAGGTGCCCTGGTTCGCGGCGACGGTAATCGTGTTGCCGCTCACCGAGCCGAAGCGGGCGGTCATGGAGTTCTTGTTCGTCCACAGGCCGTTCTTGCGTTCAAGCTCGGTGGTGCCCGCCCCGCTGCCTCGCGCAGTATCGCTCGACCAAGCCGGGCCGGTCACGAGCCGCAGCGTGCCGGAATCGCTCGTCACGAACAGGTCAAAGTTCTTGCCCGTTTGGTGGTATCCCGTGTGGCCGGAGTTCGAGTCCAGGGCGAGCGAGAGTTCCGTGAAAACGTAAGGCGCGAAGAACGTGCTGTAGAGCGGGATCAGGTCGCTGACGTAAGGCGTGTAGTATACCGTCGTCGCGCCGGAACTGTCGGCGTTCATGACCGGGGTGGAGGTGGTGAGCGTCAGACGTCCGCCGGGTGCGAGGGGAATGGCGGACAGGTAGCGGTTGTTGACGGTGTCGATCAGCGCTTTCGGAATGCTGTCGGTGCCGTCGTACACCTTCTCGGTCCAGACGGTACTCGTCGGAGAATCGTCCTCGATCCAGGGCTGCCCGGTGTAGATCGTGCTTGGTGCGGAAGCCCCCTTGCTGGTGCTGGCGAGCGCCTGAAGCCCGCTGTTGATGTCGGCTCGCACCGTTGCTCCGGTCGCGTCTGCGACCACCATATCATGCTGTGACATATTCCTCCGTTATGTGATGAGTTTTCCGTAGCCCTTGGCCTGGTAGTCGAACTTCCGCGAAACAGACGTTCCACCGGAGTTCTTGAACGTCACGGTAAAGCCCGTCTCGCTCTCGCTGGTGATCGCGTAATAATCCCCCGTTCCCAGGTCGTAGGCGTTGACGTTGAGAGATGGAGTGGTCCGGAAGGCGTTCGCGTAGGTGACGGCGTAACTGCCTGCCCCGGAAATGATGCCGTATTGCGATTCCACCCGGTCCGGCATGTCCACCGTTACGCCGAGTTCGGTGACGAGGATGTTGTGGTTGGTGTTCGCGCTGGTCATGCGGAGTTGGAACTCGAACGCCCTCGCGGTGTAATCTCCGACGAAGAACTGCCGCCAATCGCTCCACACCGGGGAGCCTGCGGGATCGTCGTCCGTCGTGCGGAGGTAGATCGCGGCGTTGGTGTCGTCGTTCGCGCTCACCGCCTGGAGGGTTCCAGGGTAGGTCTTGTAGCTCCAGAGGTAGACGCCCGAGGTGCCGTCGCCCGTGTAGAACTTCCCGAAACCGCCGTCGAGCAGGTTGAACGCGACGTAGCTGAACTCGTCGAACCAGTTGTCCGACATCCCGGTCACCCAGAGGCGGTAAAACCCGTTCGGTGCGGGCGTGATACCGTAATCAACCAGCGTCGTCGCGCCCGGCGTGCTGGTGGAGTCCACGACACCGTTCGTCAGGTCGAAGTTGACCCGCACCAACTCGCCGGCCCAACTCATCTCGATGCGAAGGTTGCGGTTGCCGGACTTCGCGTAGATTTCCGTCGTGACGTTCTTCGCCCCGGCGATGCCGAGGTCGTCCCCGCCGATGATGAGATGTGCCGCGCCCACCACAGTGTTTTCGGTCAGCATGTCGGCGTTCATCGTCCCGTCCGGGGCGGCGGTCGCGTCGGCGGTCACGCTCACGTTGGTAACCGTCGTCCAGTATCCGCTCGTGAAGTCGGAGATGCCCCCGCCGTCGAAGCTGGTCCACGAGTCGATGTTGCCCAGGCGCGAGTCGAACAGGTCACCCGTGTCGTACCCGCTCGCGGCGATTGCGGCGGTCAGTTTCGAGGTGTAGACCGCTCCCAGATCGACCGAGTTGGCGAAGTCGTAGGTGCCGGAGGATGCCACCCCGCCCAGTCCGTCGATCATCGGCCAGGTGTCGATGTTGCCGGGGTAGTCGTCCCAGTTCACTGCTCCCGAGAGCTTGATGCCGCCGAGGGTTTCATCGAAGGCGACATCGGTCTTGGTTCCCGCGAACGTCGGGTGTTCGTTGATCGTCGTGACAACGTTGAGTTCCAGCAGGCTCACCACGTTCGTCGTGACCGTGGATTCGTTGGCACTGGCATTTCCTGTGCTGTCCACGAACTTCGCCAGGTATGTTCCCGCGAGCAGCGGCAGGACGGCACTGGTCGAGATTCCCGATAGCGACGGACCGATGTCCACGGCGGCGTTCCAGGCGGCTCCGCTGAGGGATGGGCTGTAGCGGAACCGCACCCAGCCGCCGTTCAGGACGTCGAGGTCGGTCGCCTGGTCCCAACTCAGGTGGGCCGCGTTGCCGATCACATTCAGGCTGAGATTGCTGACGGAGGCGGGTGCGGCGGTGAGGCCGTAGATGCTCTGGGTGGTGACCGGGCTGTATTCGGAGGAAACGCCGAGCGAACTGATCGCCTTCACCCGGACGTTGTAACTGCCGGGAGTGATGTCCAGCACTTCCAGGGCGGTCGCGGTGGTCCGCGCGCCGATGGTGTACTCGGTGTCCGTGGTGAGTTTGTACTCCACCTGATATTCGCGGACGAACGCGTCGCTGCTCGCCCCCCACGATACCAGTGCTTTAGTCTTCACACCGCTGCCATCGGTCGTCGTATAAAGGGACTCGGTGACGGTCGGGGCACCAGGCGCGGCGACGTTCAGCGGGTCGGGCAGATTCGTGTCCGGGGCGGCGTCGAGCGTACTTTCCTCGCCGCTGCTCCAGTCGTAACTCGCGCTCGACTCCTCTTGTAGGGACAGGGTCATCGGGCCGGTGCCGGTAGTCGTGACCTTGATGATGCGGAACGGCTTGGCACTCCAGCCGAAGGCATCGTTCGTCACGTTGATGACGTCGAACACCGCGTACTTCATGGCCGTGTGGTTCAGCGGTAGTTCGACCTTGATCCCCTGTCGGCCCTTTTCGAGGATGATCTTGGCGATCCGCTGGGCGGCCTCGGAACTTTGAGTGAACGGCAGGTCGATGTCGGTGTAAATCCGCTCGCCGTTATCCTGCGTTTCGTAGGTCGAATTGGTGACGAACGGAAAGTCGGTCGGCTGCCAGCTCTTGCTCGGATCGACGTAAGTGCCCTTCACCGCGTTGAACAGTTCCTTCCTGGCGGTGCGGAGTTCGGCGCTAACCGGACCCGAAAGCATGTCCATCGTGATGGTTCCGGACGGCGAGTCGTATGCACCCGCGTGGAGGCGGAATGTCCCCTGAACGTAAGTAACTGCACCGGCAAGGGAGGAGACGAGCGAGCCGAGGTTGTCGAGTGGTGCCGAGGCGGTGTCCACAACCCCGTTGCAGGTGTAGCGGTCCTGGGTTCCCCCCGCCGCAAGAGTCACGTCCTCGTCGCAGACGTTCGCGGCGGCGATGAAGTAGGAGTCGGAGATTTCGTCGTCGTCGCAGTTGAAGCCGTACTCGCTGGTCATGTAGTCGCGGATGCACAGGGCGGCGTTCGCGCTCCAGGCGGTGGTGAGCGTGCGGGGGTCGTAGACCTTCTTCCCCTTCACCACGGCGGAGATGTTCGGGATTCCCAGCGGGTAGACGTCGGCGCTGTACTCCAGGCGGATGGCCAGATAGGCGATGCCCCGTAACCGGTGGGCGGTCGTCCAGCCGGAGGCCTCGGCGACGAGCATCGGGTCGGCGGTCTGGTCGATCGACCCCAGGTGCTTGCTCACGAAGGCGTACGACGCCCCGTTGAGGTAGTAGGGGGCGCTGAAAACGTATCCCTCCGTGGCACCGGTGTCGAACGTTACAGGCTGGTCGTTGAAGTAAACCGTCGTGATGTCCTCCACCTCGTGACCCGCCAGCGGGATCACCATGTAGAGCATCTTGTTGTCCTTCGGCGGGGAGGCCGGGCCTGCGCCGTCGTTGGCGGTGGAGACGTAAACCAGCGGCCCGGAGACGCGGGTGGTGCCGTAGATGATTTTGTGACTCTCCACCGACGAGCGGATGACGAGCGTCCTTCCCGATGCGTCCTGCGCGGTCGATTGGTTTTTGGGCTTCTTCGTGAGCGCCCGTCCGCCGATCTGGTTGATGGCACTGGATACGACGAAACCACCGAGCGCGCCGAGCAAGCCTCCGCCGATGGCGGCGGACGCGCCATATCCGGCGACGGCAGCGACGAGTGGAACTGCTGCCGGCATCTACACGGCCCACGCGCGCGGGCAGGTCAGCGTGTCGGCCATTGTCACGTCGTCCGGCCCGGGGAAGAACCCGTGCCGACCAAAGCACACGCCGAGCGCCCCGGACGGGCCGAGCAAGATGTCGCCACGTTTCGCCAGGGCAACGGGGATCGGGTTGAGGCGATCATCGACGGCATCCGCCACGACAGCGTACCCCAACTTTTTCATGATGCGGCGCGCACCCGCCTCGGTCTTGTATTTGCCTTCCCATTCGGCGATCAGATCCTTCCCCGTGCAGAGCCGGACCCACCTCCCGGCCCACAGGACGCAGTCGTGTTCGCCCCACTGGAATCTGCGGCCATAGGCTTCGCGGACGTGCTCGGCGAGCAGCAACTCCCATCCCTCGACCCTCATAACCTCATTCCCCATGCGATCTGTTTCTCGACACTCTGCTCGACGAACTCCAGTCCCCGGTCTCCGGGGTAGAGGCTCTGCTGGTCGGCGTTGTTGTAGCGCCGGGAGAGCGGTCGATCCCACGCGGCGAAGCGGCTGTCTACGGAAAGCCGGATGGTCAAATCCTCCCCCTGCTGGACCTGCGGCGTGTCCATGCGTCCCCGATGCAGGATGAACGGGTCGTCCACGAGCACCCTCGTGGTGAGGTTGAGGTAGCCAAGGTAAACGGTCGCCTTGCGGCCCTGGTATTGTTGGTTCAGCAGCACGCTGAGGAGGTCAGTCGGAAGGCCCGAAAGTGTCATGGAGAGCGGTGAGCGGGCGAGTTCGCTCTCCTCTTCCATCGCGGACAGCCCGCCGAGGCGGCCGGTGCCGGTGTAGGTGTTGCCGCCCCAGGTGATGTCGCCGAGTTCGGAGTGGAAGCGCACGGCACCGTCGTCGAACATCAGATCCACGAACAGCACCGGGTGGATGGTGGTGGCCTGGCTCGCGGTCTGGTTGGCGCTGCTGATGTCGCGGGTCATGGTTTATGGGGTCCGGACGGGTTACGCGGCATCACGGACAGGTCGATGTACGGGCCACCGCCGAGATGGAATGACCAAGCCAGCCGCCCATGAGGTTTCATCCCAGGGCAACCATCATCAAAAAACTGCGGGTTGTCGGCGTGCATCCGATCTTTGCAAAAAGCCACGCCGACCGGGTTCACCTTCTCTGCCACCTTCCGCAGTTCTTCCGCGAGCGTTTTTGCCTCCACAGCGTCGTCGGTCCAAGGGCAGGCAATGAGGTCAATGTCCCGCATGAGGGTGCCATGAACCGCAAGGGCATAACCCAAGGCTCGTGCCTTTTCACGGAGCGGTCCGATGAGAAGCTTGTAAATGGGGTAGGAATCCTTGTGACATGGCTTATCTGTTCGGCTCATCAAAATACCTCGATCGCAGAGAACGTCGTCTCCTCGTAAATGCCGACCTGCGTGCCGCTGCGCCATCGAGTCTGGCCGTCGTCGGAAAGCACCATCGGCACGGTGCAGTTCGACACGGTGAGCGGGTCGTTGTCGGCTGGGCTGTTGCTGAGTGCGGGCTTGAAGTTGAGCGTCGTTTCTCCCGAGCCGTTGGTGGTGGCGTCCTGGGTGAGCATTTTCAGTTCGCTGTTCACCACGAAGTAATCCCCCGCCCGCATCCACCCGGTCACACCTGCTGTGCAACCGTCGATGTTCAAGCTGCTTCCGGTCTGCGAAGCCCCTTTCACGAGCGGTGTCCCGGTGGCGACTCCTCGCGGAGTTCGGGCGTCAGGGTCGTAGGCGTAGAACGTGTTAACGCTGCCTTCCAGTGAGAGGAAGAAGGCCTGCCACGCGGCCATCTGGGCGCGGTTCATCTTTGGGAGCGAGTAGTTCGCCATCCACCGCCCACCGCCTATCAGTACGCGCTGGATGTTCTTGGTGAGCGGGCTTTCAAAGCGTTGCGTATTGGTCTGGAGCCCGAAGTCGCATGCCGAGAAGCCGGGGGATGATGGCATGTTGATGGTCACGAACGCTTACCCACGATCTGCGCGGCGCGGCCGCCCTTCTCGATGCCACTCATGACGGAATTGGTCGAGGCGGCGATGATGGCGGGGATCGCTCGATTGATCTCGGCTTGAACGGTGCCCTGGATGCCGGGGCTGATATTGAACACGTTGGTAACACTCACTCCTCCTCCTGATCCGCCGTTCGGGATGATGGTGCCGGAGGTGTCGGGAATGAACAACTCGGGGCCGTTCTCACCAACCATCGACGCCTTGCCGAGTGGCGGGCGTCCGCCGGAAGCAAAGCCGAGACCGCTCAAGAGGTCGTCCAAGATGCCCGTCTTCCCATCGGTCCCGATCAGGGCGTCGGCAATCGGCCCGGTGATTTTCTTCTGGAGGAGCGTGTTGGCGATCTGGTTGGCGAAGTTGGCGATTGAGTTTGCTGCGTTGTCGGCACTGAGCGCCACGTCCGCGAGACCCTTGGCGAGGCCGTCGTGCAGTTCCTTGCTGAACCGGTCGGCCTCCTGCATCTTGTTCTTCAGTTCCTCGTTGGCCTCGGCGAGTCCCTTCACCTTCTCGATCTGGTCCGTGGTGAGAAGATTCCCCTCGGCCATCGCCTTCGCCTGGGCCTCGTAGACCGCCTTCATCCCGGCGGCTTCCTTCTTGTTCAGGCCGAGGACTTTGTTCTCCTCCTCCAGCTTCGTGATGAAGCCGTCCACCGAATCCGTCAGCTTGTCGTAATCCGCCGGTTCGAGCGCCTTCGTGGTTCCCCCGGTCGGCTTCAGGAGGGCGGCGTTGCTGCCTTTGGAGGAGGGTTGCTGGAACGCCGGGCCGTACTTCTCGCCGTATCCCATCCGCGACTTGAGGTCTTCGATCTCGGCGGGTGTGGCAGTGGGCTTCGGCCCCATCCCGAAAGCGTTGCGTAATGAAGCACCAGCCTTCTCCCCCAACGATTCCGCATCCGGGATGGAATCGACGACCTTCAGGATGGCCGCGAACGCTTCGAGGAACGCATTTCGTGCCTTGATCGCGGCCGCTTCCAGGTGATCGCCGAAATCATCGATCCGCTTGATGGTCTCGTCGGAAAGCGCCTCGTTGAGTTCCTTCTGCTTGTCGACGTAATCGCTCAGCGCGCCGTGACTTTCCTTGAGCATCGGCTGCATGGCCGAGAAGGCGCGGCCGAAGATGCTCATTCCCGCGTTCGTGATCTGCGCCTGGGTGCCGAGTTGCATGATCGCCTGCGTGACCTCGTAGAACTGCTCCTCCGGCGACATCGCCTGGAGCTTCCGGACCGAGAGTCCGAGTTCGTCGAACGCCTTGATCGCCTCCTGATTCGTGCCCTTCGCGGCCTCGCCGATCATGTTGTTCATGCGGTTGACGCTGGCCGCGAACTCGTCGACGCTCGAGCCGTTGGTCTTCAGGGGCGTTTCCAGAGCGGCAAGCGAGCTTGCGGCAAAGCCGATGCGGTCGGCCATGTCTTGAATCTGGCTGGCCGCATCTACGGCGCGGCGACCGAATTCAACCAGCGCAACGGCGGAAAGCGCTGGGACCAACTCCATGAGTTGCGCCTTCATGACACCGAACGCCGATTGCATCTGGCTGGCTGATTGTTGAGTCACGCCGGTGACTCGCTTCATCGCCTGCTCGTAGGCGGCGGAATCGGCCTTAATCGTGACCTTTAGCTCGCCGAGATCAGCCATTGCGTTCCCTTATCCTCCGGTGCAGTTCCTCGCGCTCCTCATCCGTGGGGAAGAGCGACGGGTCGTGTTTCTTCTTGATGCCCTTCGACGCGGCGTAGCCTTCGTAGGCGTCGCTCACGTCCCAGACGGTCGCTTCCCAGAACGCCTGCGGGGTCCAGCGGAGGACGCCGAGGCAGAACTCGCGGTACTGCCGCCACGGGAACCCCTGAGCCTTGCGAGCATCTCCGCCGTCGCCTGGACTTTTTTTTCGCGGTCGCGTTTGGGCGTCATGGCCACCGCCAGCCAGGCCATCAGTTCGGCCTTGAGCATCAGGTAGTCGGTGCTCGTCACGTCGAGTTCGTCCAGCAGGAGTTGCCCCACCTCGGCCTCGTCGGTGCCCGACGCCAACGCGACGAGCCGGGCGATCTCGTCCTGCCGCATCTCGAAGATGCGAGCTTGGAGCGGAATCAGATCTTGCGCGAATGCGTGCTGAATGGTTTTGAGCGTGCCGAAGTTGCCCGAGAGCACGAGCGAACGCGGGCCGATGGCGATGGTGCGGTCGGGAGTGACTTCAAACGACATGGGGAACCTTGATCGCCGCCACCGTCATGCCGGTCGCCGTATCGAGCGTGTAGTTGACCTGGCCGTTGGAGTCGTTGAACTGGCCCGTGCCGAACGGCCCGACGACGCCGATGCCGCCGTTGGTGCCCGATCCCGGAAGCGTCACGGTCGGGTTGGTCAGCGTGATCGGGTTGTAACCGGGTTGGTTCACGGTGGTGTTCTGGACGGTCAGCGTCAGAGTCCGCGACGAGGCGTTGCCGTTGACGAACAGCAGGAACGTGCTGCCGTCGTTGGTGAACTTGTCGGCCGTGGACGCGGACGCCATCGTCGAACTGATGAGTCCGGCGATGCTCAGGTTCTGGACGGTGAGTGTTGCCATGAGTTATCTCCTTACGCCGGGGTGAAGGTCCACTGGCCGCTCGACTGGAGCGTGACCGTGAACCGCTGTTCGCTGTTGTGGTCGCCCGACACCTCGAAGTCGGAGACGGCGAAGCTGCACTCCAGGGTGTCCCCGTCGGCCCACTGCATGGCGAAGGCGTTGATCGAGTTGGCGAAGGCGTAGCCCTGCATGGTCTCGAAGCCGGTGTCGTTGGTCATCACCCCGCCGAAGGTGATGGTGATCGACTGGGTTCCCGCGGCGGAAAGCAGGGTGCGGTAGCCCGCGGACGACTTGTTGGTGATGTCCACCTGCTCGTTGTTGAGCTTCAGCGAGTGGGTTTTGCAGTCGGCGATGGCCGTGCCCCCCGACCAGGTGCCGGTCTTGAGCAGGAAACTCCTGCCCGCGTAGTTCGTCATAATCCCTCCTTGGTTGCGTTAAGCGGTGACGACGGCCCGGTAGCGGGCGACGCCGTGGTAAAAGCGGTCGTTCTGGCCCTCTTCGGAGGCGTCCTGGAACGTGGTCTGGAACTCCCGGCGGATCTGCACGAGGGTGAAGCCGGAGACGGTGATGCTGGCTTCCTGCTGGTGCAGTGCGTCGAAGATGTGCGAAAGAAGTGTCTTGACCGACTTGCGCCCGGCCTTCTCGAAATCCCATACGTGGATCGTGATGGTGAACTCCCAGCCGTACTTGCTCTTGGTGTCCCAGTCGATCGCCGTGTCGTCGCCGATCACGACGTAGGGCGGGGTCGCGTTCTCGGGCACGAAGTCATAGACCTTGCTGCCTCCGAGGGCGGTCGTCAGGGCGGAATAGCCCGTGAGTCGGGAGTAGATTCCGGCCTGGAGGGCATTGTCCGGGCTGCTCACTTGAGCGCCTTTCGCATCGCCTCTTGCATCCGCTCGGCGATCCAGGTCTTGTTCTGCTCCAGGGAGCGGAAGAAGAACGGCCGGGCCGCCATCTTCGACGTGCCAAACTCCAGCATGCGGGCGTATCTGACGATCCCACCCCCTGCTTTCACGACGGCTTCGAGGGAGCCGCGAATGAGTTCCGAGTTGATCGAGTTGACGAGCCTGCCGGTGTCGCTGGCGGGAGCTTCTCCCGGTGCCGAAGCCCGGTGGAACACGGTGCGCCGCTTGTAGGTGCGGCCCGACTTCTGACCGTCGAGGATCGACTTCTTCGCGTCTCCCTCGACCTTCTTTCCACTGACGTATAGGGCTTTTTCGATCTCGTCCTTCACCCTCGCCTGGATGACCTGGCTGTTGCGGGCGAGCTTGTCCAGCCCTTCGATTTTGACGCTGAAATCCATTACGCGACGTTGTCCCGGACCTTGATGGTGAAACTCTGTTGCTTGATGCGCCCCCCGGTGGTGGTGACCTGGCAGGTGACGGTGTAATCATTCCCGTGTGTGCCGCCGGTCAGCCAGATGGTCGCCCCCGTCGTGGTGTTGCTCACGGCGTAGTTGGTCAGCCCCGTGGGAACGGTCCACGACGGGGTGCCGGTGATGGTGTCGGTGCCGAGCCAGTCGGTGTAATCGACCAGGTAATCGACGCGGTCGCCGGGGTCTTTCAGGAACGGACTGCTCATGCGGCGATGACCCTGCTCTCGGCGTTGACGGTGACCGTCCGGCTCGCGGCCGAAGCGGTAATGATTCGGTTGTCGTTTGCGACCAGCACGATTCGGGGCGTGTTGGCGACGGTGACGACGCGGGATTCTGCTGCGACGGTGACGACATTCAACCCGGAGGCGATGAGCGTGAGGGCGGAGCCATCGGCGGTGTCGTCTTGCTCGGTAGCCGCACCAACCCCGGTGACGGGGAGTGCTGTCGAGCCTGTGGCGGATGCGGTGTCGGCGTCCTCGTTCGCGTCGGCGGAGCCCGAGATGAGGAGCGCACCACTTGCGGATGCCGTGTCGTCGGATTCCTGCGGCGCGGCGGTGCCGGTGATGGTGAGCAGGCCGGAACCGTTGGCGGAGTCGGCGGCTTCGGTGGCGGAAGCGGTGGCGGTGAAATCGAGCGTGGCGCTCGCTGATGCGGTGTCGTTCGACTCGGAAATCCCGGCCGAGCCGGTGATAGTCTCCGTGCCGGATGCAGAAGCACTGTCGGCGTCCTCGGTGGTGGTGGTTGGTCCGGAAATCGTGAGTAAGCCTGCGGCGGCTGCCGAATCGTCCCCTTCCGTGATGGCGGCGGAGCCGGTGGTAGACGAGTCAGAAACACTCCCCGAACCGCCCGCGGTGTCGTTGTCCTCCGTGGCCGCTGAGGTGCCGGTGATCGTCTCCAGGCCGCTGGCTGAAGCCAAATCATCGGTTTCCGTGGACGCAAGCGAGCCGCGAATCCCCGCGAGGCCGGAGGCGGTGCAAGTATCGTCCGTTTCCGTCGATGCCGCCGAACCCGTGATGAGTTCGGTGCCGGACGCGGAGGCAGTGTCGGAATCCTCGGTCGGGGCAGCGCTGCCGCGAATCCCCGCGAGGCCGGTGCCCGATGCCGTGTCGTCGCTCTCGGTGATTGCACCAGAGCCGGTGATGGTTTCCAAGCCGCTGCCACTGGCTGTATCGGCCGCTTCGGTTGCGGATGCGGAGCTGGTGAAGGCTTCGGTTGCTGCCGCAGAGGCCGTGTCGTCGGCTTCCATTGCCGCCGCACTGCCGCGAATCCCTGCAATTCCCGACGCGGAAGCGGTATCGTTCGATTCCGTGCTTGCAGCAGTTCCGGTTATCGTCTCAAGGCCAGACGCCGAAGCGGTGTCATTATCTTCCGTTGCCGCGCCACTGCCGGAAACGCCCGCGTCGTACTCGGTGAGCGCCGCCCAGAGCCCGGCCCACGAGCGGAACATTTACGTCACCATCCCGTGCAGGCAGATGCCCAGTTTGCGCGAGGTCGAGGTGGTCGTGCTGGCCTGGATGCGGGCGTAGAGGTTACTGCCGGCAGGAACAGAACACGGCAGCGGGACCGCGAACGGGTTGACGGTCGAACCGGACCCCTTGGTCACGTACAGGTCGGGGACGATGATGAATTTCGTTCCGGCGAGGTCGATGCCGATGTCCACGTTGAAGTCGACGCCGGTGCCGGAGTCGCCACTCAAGACGTTCACGAACATGCCGTTCCAGGCGTAGGTGTTCGAGCCGAGAGAGGTCCATGACCCCTTCGTGTTCAGGACAGCGCCGGCGTCCACCGAAACACCCGTTCCGGCCGTGCCGACCCGTTCGAGGAAGGCTGCCGAGGCGCAGGCCCCGGGCATAGCGGCTGCCCAACCGAAGATCTGGCCGTAGAGCGTGGTGAAGGTTGTGCCGATCTTCACGGCGACCCGGGAACCCTTCGGCACCCGGACCGGGCAGTGAATCACGCGACTGTGGGCATAGGTCGAGCCGCCGTTGCTCATCAGCATGCGGTCCACGATCGGAAACTCGGCGGCAGCGGCCCCGAGGGCTATGGTGAAGTCGGTGTCAGCGCCCACAGTTCGGGAGGTAGCGAGAAAGGTGAAGCCCGGCCACTCGTAGTCGGTCGCAGACTCGAACTCTGTGTAGCTGGTCGTGAGGGCCGTTGCACGCGAAGCCGAGCTGTTATGTCCGCTCTCCTCCGTGAACCCCGCGAACGGGACGTTCCAGTTCACAGTTCGTTGATTGCCCAGGGGAAGGCGCGACCGGTGCCCTGGGTCTGCTTGAGGGTGGCTTCAAAGTAGTGCGGTGAAGCGTGGGGAGGGGAGAGCGACTCGACGACGCTCTGTGCCCCCATGTAGTGCTGCTGGAAGAGGATTCGCTTGGTGTCGCTGGAACGGGCCTTGGTGTAGATGGTCAGTTCCAAAATGTCCGGGGTGCTTCCGCCGACGAGGTTGGCCGCGTCCACCACGAGTTGCAGCGTTTTCGCGCTCGTGATTGTGGCGAGCGAGTGTTCGGTGCTGATGGTCGCGGTCTGCGAACCAGAGGTGTTGACGGCGGGGGCGGCGGTCACGGCAGGAACGACAGCGTGTTGAGGGCTTCGAGCGCGGCGGTCAGGTCAGCACGATAGCGGTCGTCCGGGTCTGGCCAGTACATGCCCTTGCCGATGACGGACTGCGGTAGGTTGGTCGAGTGCGACATCTTGCCCGCCGCATCGATCTGGAGTTCCAGGTAGTAGGCGCCGTTTGTCCAGCGGATGAACTCGGTGGCCCGGCGCTCTCCACCCGCCGAGAGTGCGGCTAGGGATTCGGCGATGGCGGCTTGCTCCATGTTAATTGCCGCTCGTCAGCGTGAGACTTGACACCGATACCTGGGCTCCCGCCACGATGCTTGTCGTATTTAGATTCAAGTCGCAACCCGAAGTTCCCACGGTTCCGTCCACCTTGCGGGTGCCACCGGAGGTCAGGAGGGAGAAGAACGTTGCGGTGCCGGTGGCGTCCGCCGAAGAATCGGCGGTGATGCTGTTGGCGGTCAGGACACCTGACGCTGCGCCCGCCGCGAACGTCGCAGATAGAGCGAGTTCCGCAAGGAGGGTATTGCCGGATAGGGCAGTGTCCGGGTCAGTCGGCTGAGTGCCAGAGTAGATGCGAAGCAGGCCTGACGCGCCGATCGCGGTAGTGTACTTGGCATCGAGTCCGGCGTTCTTGGCTGTCACCGCCACCTTGAGGTTCGAGGCCATTTACGCCTCCACCGTGAAGGATTCACCGGCCGCAATCTCTTTGGGCACGCTCGCGAACGGTATTTCTTGCACGCCGTAGCGCGCGCGGAGTTGGTTCACGACCTTGCCGGCCAGCTCTTCGACCGTCTCGGCCTGGTGGTGCTTCACGAACTCACCCGGATAGACACAGCGGATCATGCCGCTCTCGTCGAACCCGCTGATGACCACCTTGTATCCGCCCTCTGGAAGGGTCGCGATTGCAGGCGTGCTGCCGGGGGGCAGGACGGCTCCGGTGCCGATAGTCTTGATGTCGTTCATGGTTGGCTCCTTTCGATTGCCTTGATTTGCAGGTAACGGTTCTCTTCCTTGACGTTAAGTGCCTCCTTCACCCAGAAGATGCGGGTGCCGAACTTCAGGCGGGAGGCGGTGGTGATGTCGGCGCGGTAGCGGACGACGAGCTTGTGCGTCACCGGGGTCTGCATCTGCATGGCCTGATACTTCTCAAAGCCCTTCAGCGCTTCGATGCTCGCCCAGACGGTGTCGCCGTCCGGCCACGACTCGGTGCTGCCACCCTGGCCGTCACTGACCTGGGAGGAGTTCTGGATCGTGACCCGGTGCTTCATGTTCGAGAAGCCGTCGCAGCAACTAGCCACGGCGGTCGCCCATGATGCGGTACTTCTTCAGGATCTGCTCGACGGCGGGCGGCATGTCCGGCTGCTCGCACTGCCCACGGGTCTCGTACATCGCGGCTACGTGCATCAGGATGGCGGTGCGGACGGGCTGCGGGACGCTGGAGGCGGTGTCGCCGTACCCGGCAGCGTAAACGATCTCGCAGGCGGCGGCAGGCCGGAGCGGAGAGGGCCACACGGCGTCGGTGTTCAGCACGACCCGCTCACCCGCCGCGTCGAGGTAGTAGTTCGAAGAAGAGTAAACGGTGCCGGTGTTGGTGGTGTCGTAGGTCGTGACCGAGGTGATCGATTGAATCTGGCCCTTGGGCAGGTGGATCGACCGGGGGAGCCCGGCGAAGAGGGCCGAGACCGGAAGGTCATAAACGCCAGCGGGGAGGTTGTAGTAGTCGGGCGATTGCTCCAACCCGAGCGTCAGCTTCCAACTCTGCGTAATCAGCGAGCGGCGGAGATATTCTTCCGCCGCCCCCCGTGCCGTGGCGATGAGTGCGTCGAGCGTGGGGTCTTCGTCGCCGGTGTCGAGCCTCGCCCACGCCTTCACCTCGCCGAGCGTGACCGGCTCGGAAGTCGGTGCGGTGACGAGGGTGAGGGAGTGGCGCATCAAATCGGACGGAGGGCCAGCGTGATGACGGTGTTCGTCGTGGTCTGAGCGCTGCCCGTCACCACCTTCAGGAACCGGATTCCGCGGAGTTGCTCCTGGATCGCTTGGGGGATGGCGATGTACTTGCTCGCCGCAGTCGCCGTGAGGACGACGTCGGCAGGGCTGGAAGCCCCGTCTTCTACCGCGACGTAAGTGCCGTCGTAGGCCGACGCCGCCTGGAACTTGATCGTCGTGCCGTCGAAGGTGGAGGGCAGGAAGATCCCGACCGGGGTGCAGCCGTGGAGGTCGATCGCGTTCGACACGGTGGTGCTCGACGCGATGGTGATCGTCACGTCTTCGTACGAGACGACCGGCTGGAAGTTCGAGGCGCTGGGCATCAGGCGTTACCCGCTGCTTCGATGGCCGCGATCATGTCCTTCGCGGTCATCTCGTCGGCCACGAGTTCCAGGCCGAACGCGGTCATGGCGTGTGCCGCCAACTCCGCCTTGCTCATTTTGATGAGCGGCTTCGCGGGCTTGGTTTCTGCGGGTTCGGTCACCTTCGTTTCCTCCGGGCCGACGACCTTCGTCTCGCGGTCTTCCGGAAGGGTAACTTCCTGCGTGTCGCCGGTGAGTGGTGGTTGCAGGGTGACGACCTTGCTCGGCACGGGATCGGCCGCCTTCGCCCAACCTTCCCCCACCGCGATGGCGGCGAGGGAATCGGACAGGGGCGAGGTGGTGCCGGCCTTGAACTGGTGGAAGTCGTGGCCGGTCTGGGAGCCGTTGAAGTCTTTCAGGATGTGGTAGGGCTTCATGTCGTGTCCTTTCCGGGTTACGCGGCCAGCAGGCCGAGGGCCTTCAGCGCGGTAACGATGTCGCCCACGGTGTAAGCTGCTGAGCCCGATGCACCGGCCCATACGCTGTCGGATTTTGAAGCGGTTCCCGAGCCGGCGACGAAGCCGGTGACGTCGGCAGTCCCCGCGGGCTGAACGACGGGCGTGGCGTTGAAGAAGCCGAGCTTCTGGGTGGTGGCGGTGCCGATCTTGGTGCCGGTCGTCGCGTTCACGGTGATATTCTTGGCGTCCGCAATCACCAGGTTCTGCCCGAGATTCACCGCCTCCGAACTGTTGGTCGTGGTGAACGTGATGTAATCGTTCGTGCTCTCGCAGATAGAGAGCGCGTCCGCCAGGTTGTCGGTCAGGTTGATCTGGGGCTGACCGGTCGTACCGGTGAACGTGATGTCCGTGCCGCTGGCCATCGTCAGATCTTTTGATGCCGTGATTCCCTCGCCCGAGTTCGTGGTGACGAATTTGAGATAGACATTGCTGCCCTCTTCGATCGTGAGGGCGGAGGCAAGGTTGTCGGTCATGGTGATGTTGTTCTGGCCGGTCGTGCCGGAAAAGGCCAGGTTCGACCCGCTGATCGTCACGTCCCCGGTAAAGGTTTTCGTGCCCTCCGCGTCCCCGCCCGGCAGGGTGAGGGTTGCGCCGCTTTCGAGCACAATGGAACCGCCGCTGGCAACCGTCAGGGTGTCGCCGTCGTTATTGAAAACTTTCGATGTGTTGCTCATGTTCCCCTCCTTGGGAAAGAAGTGAGGGAAGCCGAAGCCCCCCTCAAAATGTTGGCGTTATGCTAGCTGGGTCGTGTTCGGAGCGCCGCGCAAGCCATGCAGGATCGCACACGCGGAGATGAGAACCGCGCCCGTGTTGTTGGCCGGGGTCACGGTCAGGCGGACGTACCGCTTGTAGCCGATGTACCCGATCTTCGCGATCTTGTTGTCGTCGGAGAAGATGAACGCTGCACCTGCTTCGGTGCCGAGCAACTGCGTGTCGTCAACGGCGGCGTTGTCCGACAAACCGGAGTCGTCACCGTCTTCAACGAGGACGGTGAAGGTGGCGTCGCTGTCGGCCAGCGAACCGGTCTGAATGATGAACTCCACGCCCTGTGCGTTCTGGCGGTCGATGATTTCACCGACCTTCGCGGTGTTGCCGGTGCCCAGGTCAATCGGGTCGAACACCGAAAGCACCTGGATGTTGTTGTGTAGGTCTTGTCTCATGAGATGAATCCTTCCTTGGATGAATGAGTTCGGGGGAGGAATTACCCTCCCCCGAGGGTGGCTAGCGATTAGGTGCTGATCTTGCCGATCTTGAACGCTTCGAAATTCTTCACGCCGCCGCCGACACGTTTGGTCGTGTAGAAGCTGACATTCGGCTTCGAGCTGTACGGGTCGCGCAGCACGCGAATGCCGGTGCGGTCCACGATCTGGTAGGCGCGTTTAATGTCGCCGTAGATCATGGCCAGGGCGTTGCCAGCGACTGCCGGAACGTCCGCCGCGAAGTACACCGGCTGGCCCATGATGGTGGGCCGCATCCCGGCGTTCTTGTCGAACGTCATGTTGAAGATCGGGCGGCCCTCGCCGTCCTTGATCTTCATCAGGTTGGCGTTGCTGGCGCGGCGGATCAGGAACACGGCGTTGGACTGGTAGTCCTCCTTCAGCGAGTTCTGGAGGCCGACCAGACCGTCGTAGGTGAAGTCCGTGGCCGAGCCGGTCACGACTTGCTCGATCTGCTGGGATGCCACCGTGGTGCCGGAGTCGTAGCTCAAGAGGCCCTTGGGCTGCATCACGCCGGAACCCGTAACGAAGGCCGTGGCCTCCTTGCGGGCGAACTCGGACGCGACCTTGTCGGCCAGCCACGCCTCGATGTCCGTGCCCGCATCGTCGAGCATTTTCTGCGTCGCCGCCGGGTTGGAGTACATCTCGTTGACGTAGATGGTCAGTTTGCCGAAGGTCGGGGTCGTGGTGTTGGTGCGGGTCGATTGCTCGCCCACCCAGCCGGAGGTGTTCTGGTCGTTGTCCAGGACGTACTCCAGGGTGTCGGTGCCGATGGTCATCACCGAAGCCAACTGGCGGACCGGGGAGGACTCGTACACGAACTCCTGGATGATCCCGCCAAACTCGGGCATGACCAGATAGCCGCCCGCCGGATCGGAGCCGGTCGAGAGGGACTTGAACTCGGCGTCGTCGGCGTACTCCTTGCGGAGGAACTCGTCGAAGTGGAGTTGTTGCGGCGTGCGGGCGAAAGCGTTGAACGCCTTCTTGCACTTGGTCCGCAGTTCCTTGCTGACGTCTTCCGAGTTGCCGCCGGAGGGAGCGCGGTTGAGGGCCGTTTTCACGCCGGACAGTTCGGCTTCCAGGAGCTTGTGCGACTCCTTCAAGGCTTTCTGCTCCGTTTCGATGGCGTCGGCGCGAGCCTTTTCCTTCTGGCCGGCTTCGATGGCCTTGCCGATGTCGTCGGCGATGCGATTGAACTTGGCCTCGTCGAATGCGTCGAACTTGCCCACCTTGGTAAGCAGGTCGGATTTGAAAGCCTCCAGGCCGGTCAGGGCCGTTTTGACTTCTTGCGTCAATTCATGGGTCATATTTCCTCTATGCTTTGATCTGGTTGTTGAATGACTTGAACAGCGAGAGTACCTCGCGCAGTTCCTTCTCCTCCGGCACTTCGTCAGGCTCCCCCTGAGTCGGTAGCGCCTTGAAGCCGCGCAGGGCGACGGTGGTCGCGTCCTCGCGGCTGAACTTTCCTGCCTCCCGCAGGAAATCTTCGAACTCCCGAATGGTCTGGGGGCGCGACTTGCTCGCGCCTTCGGGGTCATTTGTGTCATCCGCTTCCAGCGGCTCGTCGAGCAGCGCGACGGCGTCCTGGATCATTTGCAGGATGCCGGATGCCATGTCGGGCTGGATCGGAACGGACATGTCGATGCACGCCTGGCACGCCGCGCCGGCCTGGGTCAGCAGAGCAACGGCCGCGTCGATGTCCTCACCCGCCGACTTCACGCCGGTGATGGTGGCCGCCTCGTTGGCCGGGAACGTGACGAGGGAGACCTCGTACAGTTCCACTTCGAGCAGCTTGCGGACGTTGGTCTTGGGGTCGTGCTCGGACTTCTTGGTGCTGTAGCCGATGGAAAGACCGGTCAGCGCCCCGCCCTTGGCGAGCGTGTAGGCGTCGTTCCCGCACGCGGTCGGGAGGATGCGTCCCTTCAGGTAAAGGCCCTGCGGGGTCTCGCGGACCTCGTCCCACACGCCGATCGGTTCGTCGGAGTTGTGCTGCCAGAGCATTGCGGGCTTGCGGGTTAGGAGCGACTTCACGAAGGCGCCGGGCATGACCATGTCGCCGTAGCTGTCCACGTTGCCGAAGGTTGAGCCGAAGCCCTCCACCGTCCACGCATCGCCGTCTTGCTTGACTTCCAGATCGCGGATCAGGAATGTTTTGTGTTGCAGTTTCATGGTGGCTTCCTTGTCAGTCGGTTGCTTCGGTGTAGGCGAGAGCGCAGCGGCAGTTCACTAACTGTTCGGGCGGAGCGGATGGGTCGCCGGGGCGATCCATTGAAGAACCGCCGACTTCGAACCGTTCGTCCATCGGGATCGGCCCGTAACCGCTCATGGCGGCGTGGTCCGGGCGGGTGCGGTCGTCCAGGGTGGGCAGCCACTCCTTGAGCATCTTCACGCCCAGATCGCGCTCGGCCTGTCGGACGCCCTCGACGCTTCCAAAGGCTGCAGCGGCGTGCGTTTCGGTGCGGGCGACGGTGGCGGCGCGGAAGGGAGTCAGTTCGCTTACTTTCCGGATGTTCCTTGCAATCTCTTCCGCTCCCAGCCCCTCGGCCATGCCGTCGGAGAGGGCGTTCAGCACGTCGTCGCGGTCGGTGTCGGCGATCATCGTGGACTTGCGCAGCGCCTCGCGGGAGATCCAGTCCTGGGTCAGCGAGTCGAACGTGTTCTGTGCCTGCTTGCGGTCGAAGCGGCGGGACTTGATCTGGCTCAGTGCCATCGCCGCGAACACGGGGATGGTCCGCTTGTAGTGCTCGGTGATGATCCCCCGCACGCGGACGCGGTGGGCGATGAAGACGTGGGCCGGCGGGTGGCCGAGCTTGAGGTATTCGCTTGCCGCCATCTGGATCATGGCGTTGCGTGCTCGGGTCTGCTCGCCCCTCAACTGGTATTCCAAGCCGCGCATGGCCCGGAGCCAGGCCCGGAGGATCAAGCGGCGGTCAGCCACGGGCTTCCGTGACGACGTGCTGGACGAACTGCTGGCCGTCGAGCGTGTAAGTCAGGCGGCTGACTGCCACCAGTTCGTCGGCGTAGAGCAGTTGGCAAGATACGGTGAGGCTAAACAGGATCGTCGGATCCACCTTCCCGAAGTCGGCGTGAATGACGTTGCCGTCGGTCTTGGTAATCATGTGGCGGCCGGTGGCTGTGCTGCGGGACTGCCCGGCTCTGCCAAGTGAACCGAACTGTCCACCTTCTCCAGCGGGATGTCGTTGAACGGCACCAGGATCACGTCGCCGCCCTCGTAGTCGTCCATGCCCATCGCTCGGCGCTTCTCGTTGATCGTCATGTACTCAGCGGCATTGATGCGGTCCG
>JAIOPV010000233.1 GCA_021413735.1 Planctomycetota bacterium | reverse complement strand
GCAGTCCGTGTTCTGGCAGCAGAACCGAGACAGGTCGTCCGTGTCCATTGCTCATCCTGGTTGAGCCAACTCGTGCTGATCGCCGTGGTTCTGGTGTAGAAATCCGGGAAACGGCATTCAACGGTCGTAGGACACCAGGCAGTGAACGAGCAGAAGTCGATTGTCGCAATCAGCGTCTTCCAGTGCATCGGCGAGAATCGGCAAGACGTCGAAGGTGCCATCGCGAGCAATTCCGGCAGCGAGGGCGAGAACGGTCGAGGTTCGCCAAGCGGCGTCAAAACGAGCCGCCTCCACCGTGGGTGCGGTTCGTGAACACACGAGGTACGAAGTTGGGTCGATGTCGCCGGTAGACATCGGGAAGTCTCACGTGTTTTGCTGCCGAGCTGCACGACGACGTTCCAACTCAGCCCGTGCTTCCGCCATCACATGTTCACCATCGAGCAACACGGCAGTTCCGTCAGCCACGGAATCGAGGCGTCGCCGCAATTCAACCTCGAAAACAGGATCAGGATCGAATTGTCCACCAAGGCTCTCGTTGAGGCGATCAGCGATCATCACTTGCTCTTCTGCGGGAAGCGCGAGGATCTGTGCCAACAATTTCGCCGCAGTTTCGCTCATCACATTCCTCCCTTTCATCGCCGCTTGCGGCGTTGCACATCTGTTTGATGCAACGCCGCAAGCGGCAGAAGTGGAACGTCACAACGTCGGGCCGATCGACCACGGGGCGAACTCCTCCTCGCCCACGCCGTTGATCTCGCTCTTCGTCTTCTCGCCGCTAGCCGTCGCCAGAATCTTCTCGAAAATCTCCTTACCTACCTCCGCCACCGACGCCCCTTCCAGAACGCGGCCCGCGTTGATGTCCATGTCGCCGAGCATGTGGTTGTACAACGGCGAGTTCGTCGCCACCTTGATGCTCGGGGCTGGCTTGCAGCCAAACACGCTGCCGCGACCTGTCGTGAACACACAGACGTTCGCGCCACCCGCCACGATGCCCGTCATGCTCACCGGGTCGTATCCCGGCGTGTCCATCACCACGAAGCCCTTCGCCGTCACTGGTTCCGCGTAGTGGTACACGTCCACCATCGCCGTGCTGCCAGCCTTCGCGATCGCGCCCAGCGACTTCTCGAAAATCGTCGTCAGGCCGCCTTCCTTGTTGCCCGGCGACGGGTTGTTGTTGATCTCAGCCCCGAACATGCCCGTGTACCACTCCCACCACTTGATTCGCTCCACGAGCTTCTCGCCCACTTCCTTCGACACGGCTCGCCGTGTCAGGATGTGTTCCGCCCCGTAGATTTCCGGCGTTTCGCCCAGGATGCTCGTGCCGCCTTGCTGAACGATCAGGTCCGACGCCACCCCGAGAGCAGGGTTCGCGGTCACGCCGCTATTGCCATCGGAGCCGCCGCAGTTCGTGCCGAGGATGATGTGCTTCGCCGAAATCGGCACTCGCTTCACCTCGTTCACCTTCGGCAACATCGCCTCAACAGCCTTCACGCCAGCTTCCACTGTCTTGCCGATGCCGCCGCACTCCTGAATCGAGAGCGCCAAGGGTGCTCCCTTCGTGCCGTTGAGCTGCACGAGTTCGAGGTGTTCGTTGTCGATCAGGTGCGAAGCCTGCACAATTTCGCATCCCAGACCAACGAGAATGTACGCGCCGATGTTTGCATGACGGGCGAACCCCGCGAGCGTGCGGTCGAGTTGCTTGTGGTCAGGCCCGTCGAACTGCATCGCGCAGCCCTGACGGTGAACGATCGCAACGACGCCATCGACATTCGGGAACTTTTCGAGGATGCCCGTCGCCCGCACTCGCTCCGTGATGTACTTGCTTGTTCTCGCGGAGCAGTTCACGGTGCTGATGACTGCGAGGTAGTTGCGGGTACCGTAACGGAGATGGTCGGGCTTGCCTTCGCCGCGGTCGTAGCCCATCCAAGTGCGTTGTTCGGCGGGCGGCGGCAGCGGAGCGGGAATCTGCGACGCGTAAGCGTAATCTCGCTCGAATGCACCGATCTTCACGTTGTGGACGTGGACGTGCTCGCCAGGGTTGATGTCGCGGGAGGCAAAACCGATGACCTGCCCGTACTTCAGCACAGGCTCACCCGCGCTGATCGGTCGCACCGCGACCTTGTGGCCCATCTTGATCGCGGTGGGAACGTGGATGGTGCCGCCGTCGAACGCGATGTCCGATTTGGTGGGGATTGGCTTTCGGCACACGGCGATATTGTCTTCGGGACGGAGATGCACGGCGAATTCAGCGAGCGGGGTTGCCACTTGTGGCTCCTCGAAGCAGGCGGGTGTTGATACTGTCAGGGTAGTAACAAAGGGAGTGCGTTGAAAGCAGAACCGACGGCCGAACCACGCAAACGCGGGTGCAGCCGTCGGTAAATACGGTGTCGGCGGGGTCAGCCTTGTGGCTTGCTCACATCGATCACGATGTCTTCACCAGCCTTGACCTCGCGCACGATCTGCGTCCTGTCGAGAGTGAAGATTCCCTTGAAGTACTCGGGGGCATCGGGAGCGATACCGAACTTCGCGGTCACGGCAACCTTGTACTTGCCGGGTTTCAGGTTCGCCTCGAAGGTCATGTTTTCGAGGTTCGGTTTGGCCTGTGTCTGCTCATTCGAGTCGACCGGAACGAACACAATCGTCAAGGTCACGCCACCACCGGTGCCAGGGGGAACGCCTGTCGCCCCTTTGGGCAGACTCGCGAGACTCGGCGTCAGAACGAGCGGCTTGCCGTTGTCGAGAAGTTTGCCCTTCACGACTACTTTTCCATCTTCGGTCGGTTTATTCTCGGAACAGCCCAGGCTGGCAAGGAGTACCAAGCCCAGCGGTGCGAGGCGTCTGGAGAAAGCGATCATGGGTGTCTGCGAATGAAGGAGAGGAATGAAACGGGCGATCTCCATGAGAGGAAATCGCCCCGCCCGGAACGACGTTGGGGAATCACCAATTCGGGATCACCTGACCGTCGGACCGGCTCGAAATGTTGGTGTAAACCGTGATGTCGATGCTGAACGGAACCATCTTCACGGAGCCGTCGCAGAACACCGCGTTGAACCCGGCCGTGTGTGGGCTGCCGAAACGGTCGTTGCCGCCAACGCCGGCTTTGTCGCGTTGCGGTGGATGGCTCGAATTCGCCGCTCGCATCGTGTCGTGGTCCCAACCGGAGGTGTAGCCTTCGTTGTCGTCGCCCTGGAAACCACCGAGAGCTGCTGGATCGAGGCTCTTTTCGCCACCGAGCATGGTGTTGCTCGTGCCATCGAGGACATCGAGGAAACGGATCAGGCCCTTGTTCGACGAATCGCTTGCATCGTGGTTGACGATGGCGCCGGTATTGTCGATGTTGCTGCCGGCGTAGTCAGTCTGAGCGTGCCCATAGGTGCCCGACGGGCCATACCAAAAGCCCTGACTGAAGACGCGGGGGGCGCCACGCGCGGAACAGAAGTACGTCTTGATCGGAGTGCTGATCGCTTGAATCTGGCAGTTCGCGACTGAGGTTTGCCCGGCACCGGTGAACACGTTGTTCTGTTCGATGTACGGCAGAATCTGGAACAGCCAGCCGGCTTGTTGTGCGCCGAGTGTCGTTGGTTGGCCTGGGTTCGTGTAAGTCGGAGGGTAGACCCAACCCGAGCTACAGTGCGGAAGGGCGCCAAGGGTGTCGTGATGTGCGTGAACCGCAATGCCGATTTGCTTCAGGTTGTTGCTGCAGCTCATTCGAGCAGCGCTTTCACGAACCTTCTGGACTGCGGGGAGCAACAGCCCAATCAAAATCGCGATGATCGCAATGACGACTAGCAGCTCGATGAGCGTGAATGCCGCCGAACGGCGACTTTTGTGAGAAATCACGACAGTCCCTTCTTTGGAGATGGAGCGAAACAAATGGCCAGAAGAACGATAACGGCTGGGCGGAAAGAGTATTCCGTGATCTAAACACTAATTATAGCAAGGCTTCTGGCCGCGACCAACTTGCCCGAAAAAACATGAAGTTGTTATGAGCGGATTCCGTAGCCTGACAGGAATGTTGGAGCAAGGACAACGAAGATGTGGGTTATAGGATTCATTCGGGGTAAAGAGCGAGCTGATCTCGAGAAGCGTCGAAAGTCGGCTGTTGCGACTCAGGAACTCAAGGGTAGAATTGCCGACACTCGAATCTGCCCGTGTCCGTAACCGGCGACTCGCCCTATCCTGACGGCCAATGCCGGATTGGTCTCGGGATTGTGGCAAGTCCGTTTCTGCCGCGAGGCTGTGGAAAGGTCGGGCGATGGACAAGATTCTCTGCTTCGGGTCGCTCGGGGTCGCGATCCTGATGCTCCTCATTTTCCTACTCGATCTCATTATTGGCGTGCCCTTCAAACCGAAGGACAGCGCGGATAACCCCTTCACGTTTGTCGATGTGCTGGGTTTCCTGGCCTCGGCCATCGTCGCGTATTTGGCCTTCAATGCGTCAAAAGACTTGAAATGATGGGTTTCCGGATCAGTGCGCAGGCTCGGACTGCGCCAGCCGAACGACCGCGTCGATGAGTCCGTCTTCCGTGAACACGTCCGCCTCGGCAGCTACCGGATACCCCAACTCCCGCACTGCATTCCCTGTCTCGGGGCTGATTGCCACCAGGCGAATCTCGCCCCGAGTCACCCGACCGCTGATCGTTTCGTCGAAGGCACCGAGAACGCCGCGTGCGATGTTGGAACTCGGCAGCGTCACATATCGAATTTCTCCGCGTCGCAGGGCGTCCAACACCGTCGCATCGGTGGCAACGGCATCAACCTGATCGTACACGGCGACCTGTTCGATTTGAGCCGCAACCTTCGCCAGCTCGTCATGAAGCAGAGCGCGACCCCGATTCGCACGCGCCAGCAGCACACGCTGACCAGCAACGTGCGGCGAAAGCGCTGTCGCCAGACCCTCTGAGGAGAACGTCGAAGCTGGCACGAGATCGGCCCGCAGGCGATATTCGCGCAGAGCGTCAGCAGTCTTTGGGCCGATGGCGGCGAGTTTCACGCTTCCGAGAACGCGGAGGTCACGGCCAAGCGTCTCCAGTCGCCGAAGCAGAGCATGAACGCCGTTGGCGCTCGTGAAAACAAGCCAATCCCATTCGTGGCGGCTGAGTTGGTCGATGGCACGATCGACGAGCGAGAAGTCGGCTGGCTCGCGAATTTCGACCGCACTGAGCCGCGAGACAACCGCTCCGAGGAGTTCGAGCTTCTTCACCATGCCCATCGCCTGATGGCTTGGTCGCGTCACCAGCACGCGACGCCCAAACAGCGGTCGCGACTCAGACCACGGATGCGGGGCACGCCTCGCGACAGCATCGCCGATGAGAATCAACCCCGGAGCTTCAAGCCCGGCGTTTCGGCGAGTGAGTTCCAGATCAGCGAGCCGCGAGTAGACCGATCGTTGTTCGCCACACGAGGCACGCTCGACGATGGCGGCGGGCGTGTCGGGGTCTTTGCCGAACTTCAACAGTTCGGAGACGATGATCGGAAGCCGAGCGATGCCCATGTAAATTGCGAGCGTGCCCGGAAACCCCGCGATGGCTTTCCAGTCGATGCGATTGCCGGGTTTGTTCGGCAGTTCGTGGCCGGTCACAAAGGCGATGGCGCTGGCGTATTCGCGGTGGGTCAGCGGGATTTCGAGGTACGACCCGGCAGCGATGGCAGCACTCACGCCAGGCACGATTTCGTAAGGGATACCCGCTGTTCGCAGTGCCTCGGCTTCTTCGCCTCCGCGACCGAAAATCAGCGGATCACCACCCTTGAGCCGCACGACGGTTTTCCCGGCGCGAGCGGTTTCGATGAGCAGTGCGTGAATGTGCGGGTACTTCTCCGGGTGCTGTCCGGGCAGATCGCGAACGCAGACTTTCCGAGCGGTCGGCGGAGCGAGTTCGAGCAGCCGTTCGGGAACGAGTTGGTCGAACAGAACGAGGTCAGCACGGGCCAACACTTCGGCGGCACGGAGCGTGAGCAGCCCTGGACTGCCAGGGCCAGCCCCCACGAGGAACACGTTGGGCTGCGTTAATGACGAAGGACCCACCAATGACCCACCAATGACGAAGGAATGACGAATGACAAAAACCGAATGACGAAAGTAATCGGCATCTTCGTCGGCGGACGGAACTTACTTCGGCTTGGTGCTGTTGTCTTCGTCTGTGGACCGCGGGCGGCTCGCCCGCTGCCTGAACATCACCAATCGCTGTCCGGGGACAACCTTGACCCAACCGAACTCGACAGGCTTTGCGGGCGAGCCGCCCGCGGTCCACGGAGAAAAGCCAGTCCGGCACGAGTTGTTAGACCGCCACTTCCTCAGCGGCCACGGCTTCATCCTCATCCTCTGGCACCCCTGGGAAGTAGTGACACACCACGATTCCCACGAGATACAGCCCAAACATCGGGATGAAGAGGTACATCATCGTAATCACGTCGGGAGTTGGCGTAAGGACGGCGGAGAAGACCGCCAGCACCATCAGTGCATGTCGCCACTTCGAGAGGTAGTCCTGGGCGGTGAAGATCCCAATGCGATTCAGGAAGACCATCACCAACGGCGTCTGGAACGAGATTCCGAACACGAGCGGCAGGATGAGCGCCAACCCAAGCCATTCGCGGAGCCGGATCTCGGGGTCGAGACCGAGCCATTCGTTGAAGCCAAGCAGTGCCTTCACCGCCCCGGGCAACACGATGAACTGACACAGGAAGACACCCGCGAGGAACAGCACGACGCTGGGGGCGAACATGGTGTAGACGTGCTTCTTCTCGTGCGGATATAACCCTGCTCCGACGAACGCCCAGAACTGAAACAGGATGAACGGACTCGCCAAGACAAAGCTGCACAGAATCGACACCTTGAAGTACACCACAAATCCCTCTTGCACGCTCAGGGTGCTGAGGTATTGTCGATTCTCAAGTAGCCCCTCGCCCATCCCGCTGAGGTGAGTGAATCGCGCAGGAATAACCTCCACTTCGAGTTGGATTTCTGACGCCTTGACCTGAGTGGAAGGGATGCCGAGGGCTTCCGCGAGTGGGGCGGTTGGCAAGGTCATCGGCATTTTCCGAGGAGCGTTACGGAGGATGGCGATTTCCTCCGTGCTGAGCTCACTCAGGCTGTTGCCCAGTTTCTCCAGCTTCTTCTGAACAGCCTGCGGGGTCTTCTTGTAGATGTCTAACTCGTCGGGGCTGAGGTCGTCCGTGTTGCCCTTCGCCATGTCCACCTTCAGAAGAACCCGCTGAATTTCCTGCTTTTGTTGAGGCGTTTGAGTCGCCTGCTCGGCGAATTTATCCTTTGCAACTTTCTCGATGCGACGGTAATAGAAGTCGCGGACCTGGGACTCGACCGGCTCAGTGATGACCTTGAGCATCGGCTTGCCGACGCCGATCTTTGGGTTTTTCATGGCGTCCCCGATGCCGTCGAGGACGAACCCGATGATGAGGAAGAAAACGAGCCATTTGATGGCTTTGAACATGCGGACGCGCAGTTCTTCAATGTGATCCCCGAAGGACATTCGGGTGTCTTTGAAGATGTCGTCCGGGTACTCGTCGGACCTGCTCTTCGTGGGATTTTTGGTCGCGGCCATGAGGACGGACCCCGCGGTAGGGTGTTACCCAACCACGGAGCGAAGGTGCCCGAACGGTTGGCGAAAAATCGGGTAGGTTGGAAGGTCGGAGTTATCTTATGGGGCTGGCAATGTCTGCTCAAGACGGGTCGGCAAGGTGGATTGTGCCGAGTGGTTCGATTGGGCCACGCAACAACTGGACACTAGCTCGTTTCAGACGAGGCAAGGATTTGGAATGCGAGTGATAATGGTGGATGAAGGAGTTCCGGTCGTCTTGAGGAGTGAGCCATGCGCCGTGTGTTGATGATGGTGATTGTGCTGCTCTCGTCCACCGCGTGTACGCGATTCGCGGGCCCATTGGCTGTTCGGCAAATGGATCGCGCCGATGCGCCTGGTTACACGATCGAAGAGCAAGAAAAACGCGGTCGGGCCCGACTCGCGCTTCCCGATGATGATCGTGCTGTCGGCCCGAAGACGAACATCGACCCCACGGGCAACATCGGGGGCTGACGCTGCTTTTGCCTCACCGCTTCAACGAATACAGCACCACGGCTGCCGCGATTTGCAAGGCGCTCTCCTTGTCGTAACCGAGGCAGTCCGCGGATTTGTGCCCCTCAATTGCACACCCGATGTCGTACTTGCTGTAAATCACCACCCAGCGACCATCGAGTTTGATCCCTTCCAGATGCGCTGGGTACGACCGCAGCTCTGGCTCCGCTCCCTTATCGCCCGGCAGTTCACGTCGGCACTTGGTGCTCTTTAAGTTGATCCCGGCATCGCGTGCGATCTTGTACAGCGGGTCTTCCTTGCCATCGCTCGACTTCTCCTGAATCACCTCGAGCTTCTTGTCCGGGAACAGTTTCAGGCACAACTCGCGGAACGACTTATCGAACGTCTTCCATTGCTCGTAACCACCACATGCCGCGTCCGCGAACAGAAGCCCGCCCGACTGCAAGTTCGACTGCATGGATTCGATGTCGGTAGCACCGAGAATCTGTTCGCCCTTGTCGTCCTTGAGCCTGCGACCGTGCATGTACATGAACTTGAAGTTGAACACGTTGTCGTCATACGGCGGCAGGATTTCGCTCGTGAGAGCGACTTCCAGGCGAGCCTTATCTCGCAGATAGCCCATGAGATTCTTCAGCGCGTCCGGGGCCGGCAGATCGCTGTTGCCGATCTTCAGTTGCACCGCCTTGAAGTGGCTGCGTGTGACACCGGTTTCCACGCCGCGTACGATCTCGGTCTTCGAGAGCTTCGGTTTGGGCAGTTCCATTCCGGTCGCGTAAGCGACGATGTTGCGAATCAGGCAGAAGGCTTTCTCGCCGCGGTTGGCGGGATTCTTCGAGTCCTTCGGCATGTACTTCGCTTCTTCCCAGTACCCCGCGAGGGGCACCGGACTGAACACCGCCACGGTTCGGCAACCACGGTTCATCACTTCGAGTTGTGGGAAGTCCGTCGGCAGCACGCCCGGAAACATCTTCAGGATGGCGTGATCGGGCGACATTGGCTTGAACGCGGGCTTGCTGTCGGGGAACAGGCGATCCATCGTCTTGCGGAACGATTCGGCGAACACGGGGTCACCGCAACACGCCTCGGCGACGAGGAACCCGCCCTCTTCGATGTACGTCTTGATGATCTCTTCCTGCGCTGCGGTCAGTCGCATTGGGCCGTGACCGTTGAGGTACAGCACGGGCGACTGAAGTAGAACGCCAACCTCTTCGAGAATCTTTTCTTTCCCACTGCGCCCCCCCGGACCTTCGTTGTCGAAGGAGCGTCGGCGGGCATCGTAAACTTGCCACGACAACGGCGCATTGTTGAACAGCTCCTTGCTACAAAACTCGACGATGTGGCGAGTGTCGTTGTGCTTGCGGTTCCAGTTCGATCCGCCAACAGGGGCAGGGCTACCCGCGACGGCAACCTCCGTCATCGAGTTGCCATCCATCTTAAAGTCGCCCCAGGCGAACTTGCTGACGAGAACCGGCGTTCGCCCCTTCGATAAGAACAGCAGCGAGAACGCGGTGGAGAGGTGGGCGGTGGCATCGACCTGCTTGCCGCCGGTGAATGATCCATCGCCGGCTCGCTCTTGAATCGCGAGCAGTTTCACGCAACCTTCGCGATACCAGTCGTGCGTTCCGATGAACCGTTGCCCGGAAAGCCGACCAAGTCGTTCGACACCGTAAATGTTGTAATACGTCGATTTCGATGACTCGAAGCTGAAGTTCCCGGCGACCCAGTTGATTCCCTTGACCAACGCCGAGTTCTCGCCATACACACCGCACTTCGCCGCCACGCCAGTTTGTGGATCAAGGCCGTGTTCGTTCACATCAAGGCCCATCCGCGCGATGAGCAACCCGCAGACCCCGGCGACCGTCATGCTGATGCTCGGCTTATCGGTCACACGGCCGTCGATTGGGTTGTAGTACGGCCATGCACCCGTGTTCGGGAGTTGATCGGTCGTGACCTGAGTGCGGGTGTAATACTCCTGTATGGCCTTCCAGACATCGTCGTGAATCTTCGCGCCCGACTGCTTGGCCGCATACAGACCCAACAGCGCATACTGCGTGTTCGAGTTGTCCGACATCTGACTTTGCGGATAGCTCCACCCTTCCAGCGTTCCGGTGACGTGGCCATCGGAATCGACCTTCCAGCCAGCTCCAGTCTTGATGAGCCAGTCGGCGTTCTTCTGGATGATGGGCAGATCCTTCGGATCGCGAAGCTCGGCGAACACGAGATTGCACAGCGCGACGACGTAGGTTTTCTTGGGGGGAAGCTCGCGGAGATACTTGATTGCCTTGGCGAGTTTCGGGTCGTCTGGCTTCACGCCGCAGTTCAGCAGGGCGAGTGTGACGAGTCCGGTACTGCCGCCTTCCATGTCGGCGAGGAAGCCGATGACGATGCCTTCCCAGTGCCCTTGCGGCTTCTGCTGACTCATCAGGTAGCGAACGCCCGCATCAATGGACTTGCGGACCTTGTCGACGAGTTCTTCCTCGGCTTTCGGCGGTGGGGCTGCGACCGTTGGGGCGGGAAGTCCGAGGACAAGACCAAGGCACACGGCGAACCCGACCGGGAGCAGAAAGCGAGACATGACGACCCCTCCGAGGAAGACGGGCGCAGCCCGCCAGTTCCATTATTCGCACACGGGAGGTACAAATTGCAAACGCGATTCAAAAGGGAATCGTTGGTGGCCGTTTGCCACCGCTCACCACCGCAGCGGCTTCTGCCAGGCTTCTTTCAGGTCCGCGAGCTTCACCCACAGTAGCCAGTCGCCAGCGTTCCCGGCGACACGCAACCGCGGTTCCGCAACCGTGACGCCGATCTTGGCAAGCGGCAGATTCGCGAAGCACGTCTCGAACGCAGCCGCGTGTTCTGGCTTCACTTCGACCACGAACCGCGTACACGACTCGCTGAAGAGTTTCACTTCATCCGAAAACGTGCCGGGCAGTTTCGTGACATCAACGCCAATGCCGCCCGCGAATGCCATCTCAGCGACGGCGACCGCAAGCCCACCCTCGCTGAGATCGTGACAGGCCCGCACGAATCCGCCGCTGATCGCGGCATGAACCGCTGCGAATACCTTCGGAGCGAGTTCGAGATCGACCTTCGGCACCTGCCCGCCAGTCTGCCCGGTGACGACATGCAGATGCGAGCCAGCCATTTCGTCTTTGCTGCTGCCGACGAGGTAGAGCGAGTTGCCGGCTTCTTTCAAATCCATCGTGACGCACTTCCGCACGTCCGGCACGCGACCGAGCGCCGACACGAGCAACGTGTGCGGGATGTTGATGCGTTCGCCGTGCTTGCCGGCGTAGGTGTTATTGAGACTGTCCTTGCCACTGATGAACGGCGTGCCGAACGCGATGGCGACATCACGACATGCTTCCGCCGTGCGAACGAGGGCACCGAGAACTTCGGGGTCGTTGACGTTGCCCCAACAGAAGTTATCGAGGATCGCGGTGCGTTTCGGGTCGGCCCCGACCGCGACGACGTTTCGCATGGCTTCGTCGATGGCGGCGGCGCCCATCCAGTACGGATCGCCGAACAGCGGGTTGATGCCGCATCCGACGGCCGCACCGGTCCACGAACCGAGCACCGGCATGATGACAGCCGCATCGGAAGGGCCGTCGTTCTTCACGCCAACGAGCGGCTTGACGACGCTGCCGCCTTGCACTTCGTGGTCGTACTGCCGAATGACCCATTCTTTTGAGCACACGGAATGGCTGCCGAGGATAGCGAGAAGTGCTGAACTTGGAGTGTGTGTTTGCAACGCCGCAAGCGGCGACACTGTTTCGCCTCTTGCGGCGTTGCACGTAGCGCTTCGTACTTGGTTCGGTCGGCCATCGTGCAGGAAGTGCATGTCCAAATCCGCAACGACCTGCTCGCCGAACTTCAACTTCAAGCGGCCAGTCGCCTCGAATGTGCCCAGTGCGACGGCTTCCACATCCTCGGATTCGCAGAGTGCTTTCAGTTCCGGCCACTTGCTCTGCGGCACCGACAGCACCATCCGTTCCTGTGATTCGCTGATCCAAATTTCCGTGTAGCTCAGCCCTTCGTACTTCAGCGGGGCGGTCGCGAGATCGACCGTCGCGCCGAGTTCCGCAGCCATTTCGCCGACCGCCGAGCTGAAGCCCCCTGCCCCGCAGTCGGTGATCGCCGTGAACAGATTGCGGTCGCGTGCTTGCAGGATCACATCCTGAACTTTCTTCTCCGTGATCGCGTTGCCGATCTGCACGGCACCGCCGCTGACAGTCTCCGATTCGTGCGTCAGTTCCAGGCTGGAGAACGTCGCCCCGTGAATGCCATCGCGACCCGTGCGGCCACCGACCGCAACGATGAGATCGCCATCCAACACTTGCTTGAACGCTTTGTCGGCCGGGATGATGCCGACCGTGCCGCAGAAAACGAGCGGATTCGCGAGGTAGCGTTCATCAAACAGAATCGCGCCGTTGACCGTGGGAATGCCCATGCGGTTACCGTAATCGCGGACACCGGCGACGACGCCGTGCATCACTCGCCGCGGATGCAGCACACCTTGCGGCAGCTGATCCGCAGGGAAATCCGGCGGTGCGAAGCAGAACACGTCCGTGTTGCAGACCGGCTTCGCGGCCAGTCCCGTGCCGAGCAAGTCGCGGATGACGCCACCCAGCCCCGTGTTCGCGCCGCCATACGGTTCGATGGCCGACGGGTGGTTGTGCGTCTCCACCTTGAAGCAGAGATGGTTCTGGTCGTCAAACTTCACGACGCCAGCATTGTCGGCGAACACACTCACGCACCAGTCGTCGGCACCGAGGTTCTGGCGAATCTGCTGCGTCGCCGCAAACACCGTTTCCTTCAGCAAATTCTTGTACGTCCGCGTCTCGCCCGTGGTCTTGTCGTGTAGTGTAATGGTGCCCTTGAGCGTCTTGTGCGAGCAGTGTTCCGACCACGTTTGCGCGATCGATTCCAGTTCGATGTCGGTCGGCTCGCGTCCCAGCTCCCGGAAGTGCGATTGCACTACCTTCATCTCGTCGAGCGTCAGCGCGAGCATACCATCCTTGCTGAGCTTCACCAGCGCCGCATCATCGAGCGTCGTCAGCGGCACCGTGATGAGCTTGAACGCATACGCAGACCCGACGCCGAGGTGCGAAGCCTTCACCGGCCCCACCACAACCTGCTCGATGGCGTCGTTCGACAGGACTTTGCGAAAGAGCGTGTCGCGATCAAGCGACGAGATTTCCAGTGGTCCGAAGTAGCGGCGGAACGTGCGAACGCCCGTCACCGGTAGCCCGAGCATCTTTGCGGAGTCGAGCACGGTCTGGGCGGTGGGGTCCATAACGCCCGGCTTCAGCAGCACCGTGTAGAACTGATCCGCACCGCCTCCCGCGTGTGCCGTGCTGCCGGTTTCCACGAGCGGATCGATCAGCACTTCGGTCGTGAGTTGTTCGAGTTGCTCTGGCGTGAGATTGCCTTCGAGGAGGTAGCCGCGGGCCGACGCGGAAACGAGATCGCCGCCGCGTTGTGCGTGCGTGAGCAGGTCGAACTCATCGCAAACTCGCTCACGTTCGCCATCGCGGCCGAGTGGTCGAATCTCAACTTCCCAGAGCATCACGCACCTGCTTTGCCTCGGCCAGCCACTTCGTCAGACCGGCCCCGTCGCCGGCTTCGAGGAGTCGCTGGAAGTCGGCCATTTGATCGTTGAAAACGCGAAGCGCTGACAGCACCTGCTCGCGGTTCGCCTGAAAAATCGCTGCCCAAAGGGTCGGGTCGCCGGCCGCGATTCGGGTTGTGTCGCGGAAGCCACCAGCCGAGAGCGGAAGGTAGTTGACTGGCGTCGAGATCGCGACACCAGACGAAACCGCGTGCGGCAAGTGGCTTGTCGAAGCGAGCACGCGGTCGTGTTCTTCAGGGTTCATATGGACGATTCGGGAACCGATCGCTCGCCAGAACCCTTCAACGCGAATCGCGGCTTCCGTGACGACGCCAACCGGGTTCGTGATGATCGTGACGCGATCTTGAAACAGATCCGCCACAGCGAATTCGACTCCGGCCTTCTCCGCTCCCGCAAGCGGATGAGCGGGAACGTATGCGACGTGTTCGGGGAGGCGGTCCCCAAGCGAACGCAGGATGTTTTGCTTTGTGCTGCCAGCATCCGTGAAAATTGTTCCGGGTCGAACGTGCGAAGCTGCATCAAGAATCATCTGTGCGATGCGATCGACCGGCGTGCAGACCACAACAAGATCGGCGTTCGCCACGCCTACGGCAAGTTCGGTGTTGAATGAGTCAATCGCCCCGAGTTCGACAGCTCGTGCAAGCGTTTTCGGATCCCGTCCGACGCCGACAACCTTCGCGGCGAGTTTGCGGGCGCGCACGGCAAGCCCGACGGACCCGCCGATCAACCCCACGCCGACAACCGTGATCTGCTCGAACAGCATGCGGAGATTATAAGAACCTGTGAGGAAAAGCCCCCTCACCCGCGACTCGCAAAGCCTCGTCGCGACCTCTCCCCCAAAAATCGGGGGAGAGGTGGGGCTCTTTGGCTTTCTTGTTGAGGCACATATTGGGTTGAGCGAAAGAGAAATGCAATTGCCCCACCTCTCCCCCGATTTCTGGGGGAGAGGTCGCGAGTCTTCGAGCGGGTGAGGGGGTCTTCGCTGCACCTGAACCAGACCTTCAGCACGCCATCAGTTATAAGAACGCGGCCGAAAGAAACCGCTTGCCCTTCTCGTCGAGGAGCCGGATAAGGGAAGCATGTCCCGTTTCACCGGTATCTTCGATCCCATCGGGCGGCTTCCGAGTCGCCGCGATTGCCTGCGTATCGGCGTTCCCACGCTGTTGAGTTCTCGCATTGCCCTCGGACGCGAAAAATCTTCCGCGACGCACGAAGCTGGCTTCGGACGGGCGAAATCCGTGCTGATCGTGTTCACGAGCGGCGGTCAGAGTCAGCTCGATACCTGGGATCCGAAGCCGAACGCGCCGGTCGAAATTCGCGGCGCATTCCGCACGATCGCAACCACGCTGCCCGGCTTGCGAGTCTGCGAACATCTGCCACGACTGGCGAATTTGGCACATCAATACACCGTGTTGCGGTCGATGACGCACGACGACCTCGATCATGGCTCCGCGTGTTACCTCGCACTCACGGGGCAGTTCCATCCGCGAAAATCGTCGAACCCGTCGCCACGGCCAACCGACTTCCCAACCCTCGGCGCGATTCTCAAGCGATACCGACCGGTGAAGCACTTCCCGCACACGGCGGTTCACGTCAATGGTCCGCTGCTGACGCCGAAAGAGGCCGGGCCCGGACAGGATGGCGGCTTCCTCGGTCGGGCCTACGAGCCTGCCGAACTCGGCAACGTGACCGAATCCGACCGCCTGTTGGAGAGCCTGGATTTGCCTGCAGACGTGAGCGTGGATCGTCTGAGCCGTCGGCGCGATCTACTCGGATTGCTCGACCCGAGCATGAGCGCCGACCCCTTGAATCGCCAGGCGTTCGAGTTGGTGAACGCTCCGCATGTTCGCGCTGCTCTCGATCTGGAACGCGAGCCAAACCGCGTGCGTGATCGCTATGGTCGGCATCGTTCGGGGCAAGCGTGCCTGATGGCTCGGCGACTAGTCGAAGCCGGCGTTCCGTGGCAAGTTGTGTTCTTCAACCACGGCATTCGCGGTCAGGACGACCACCCCGAAACAACCGACGAATACGGCTGGGACACGCACAACGACATCTTCGACGCAATGCAAACGCACCTGTTGCCGCGATTCGATCACAGCGTCTCGGCACTGCTCGAAGACCTGCACCAACGCGGCCTGCTCGACACGACGCTTGTGGTCATCATGGGCGAGTTCGGCCGGGCTCCGTTGGTCGCTCTTGAGAAGAATTTCGCTGGCCAGGGTTCGCCAGGGCGGAAGCACTGGGCCGCGTGTTACTCCGTGGTGCTCGCGGGTGCGGGTATCGTTCCCGGCGCGTTGTTCGGTTCTTCCGACCGCCATGCGGCATATCCGCAATCGGAGCCGACGCCCCCTGGCGACTTGGCCGCGACGATGTTTCACGCTCTCGGCATCTCAGCGGATGCGCACTACACCGATGCGAACGCACGTCCGTATCGTGCGACCACCGGCAACCCCGTGACGAAGCTCTTCAGTTGACACAGTCCGGAGGTTCCATGTGTCGCCGCACGGGTCTATCGCGAATTGAAGTCGTGCTCCTGCTGCTCATCATGGCATTGATTGCCGGATTGATTGTCCCTGCCGTTGCTCGGATCCGCGAGTCCGCAGGGAGAATGACCTGCGCAAATAACCTCAAGCAACTCGCCCTCGGGATCCATAATTATCACGACATTTTCAGACGATTCCCACCCCTGACCGATCAAGGCGAAGGAGCACCAACTGGCAACGGCCTGCCTTCGATGTTCGCCAATCTAATGCCTTACCTCGAGGCAAGCCCAGGGTTCTTCCATGAAGGTTGGGAAGCGAGCCGGTATCACGCCCATTCATCCGTGTCGTTCAACTACGACCACAAAGACGGGACCACTGGAACTCAACTTCCCTGGGGTCGCAAAGGTCTGGACTCAATTTCAGCGGGCACGTTGAACGTCATTATGCTTGCGGAGCGTCCGCAAGTGTGTCGCACGGCGTCGGGTGAAGATGTCTACAACTTGTGGGGTGTCGGGTTCTACAGCCCGCAGATGCCAGCGTTCGCAACTCTTACCCCAACCGAGCCGCCGGGGTTAGGGTCAACTGGCCAGATTGCTCCGGTTGAACCGCTGCCCGAAGCGAACGCACCAGATCGCGATACGATGATTCGCGTGAAGATCGGTCGAGCGGATGCCGTGCCCGAGTTGCCGGACTTCTCGAATCCCATTCAAATGCTCAGGAAGAAGCAACCGTGCGATCCGCGTTTGCCTGGAACACAGCACGCTTTCGGGATGCCAGTTGTGATGGCCGATGCGAGCGTTCGCGTCTTCACTCCAGACACCACACCGTGGATCTTCTGGTCGGCCTGCACACCGACAAAGCCATAACCCCTCTCCGTCGAGGTTCCCATGCGTTCGCTGCTCTTCTTCGTCGCCTTCGTGCCTGCCGTTGCTGCCGCGGAACCGGAGTTCGCGCCGCTCTTCGACGGCAAATCCCTCGCGGGATGGACGTTTATCGTGAAGCCCGACAAGGACGGCAAGAAAGCCGACCCGAAAGAAACGTGGTCGGTGGTAGACGGCACGATTCGCTGTGCGGGCAAGCCGAACGGCTGCGCGGTCACCGAGAAGGTCTACGGCGACTACGTGCTACGCCTGAAGTGGAAGTTCCCCGCTGACGGCAAGGGCGGCAACAGCGGCGTCCTGCTTCACGTTCAGGACGAGAAGTATTGGCCGACGTCGATTGAGGCGCAGCTGCTGACGGGGCGGGCAGGGGATTTGCTGCTGACGAATCCGCCAGACGCGAAGCTCGACGTGGAGAAGTCACGCCAGGACCCGAAGCTCGAACGCCGTTTCTTCCGGATCGAGACGAAGGAACCTGTCGAGAAGAAGCTCGGCGAGTGGAACGAGTGCGAGATCACCTGCAAGGGTGGCGACATCACGTTCGTCGTGAATGGCGTGAAGGTGAACGAGGGCACGAACTGCAACTTCACAAAGGGCCGCATCGCGTTGCAATCGGAGGGTGCCGAGATTTACTTCAAGGACATCGTCATCAAATCGCTGAAATGACCGCTCACACCAATGCAATCGTGTGGTTGCTGAGTCGCTCATAGCCGGCGTCGGTGATGCGGTAATTGTGCTCGATGCGGATGCCGATGTCGCCGATGTACAGGCCAGGTTCGAGCGTCACGACATCGCCAGCGATCAGCGTTTCCGTGGAGTGCCGCACGATGAACGGCGCTTCGGGGTGCATCACGCCAAGCCCGTGACCCGCGTGCGTCATGAAGTAATCCGCCACGCCTGCGGCCGCGAACACGCCGCGAATCGCATCGTAAACCGTCTGGCACTTTGCACCGGCTTTCATCTCGCGTTCGCCGGACGCCATCGCATCCACGCACAGCTTGAAGAGCCGCGTTTGCTCGGCAGTCGGTTCGCCACCAACCACGAGCGTGGTCGTGAAGTCGCTGCGGTAACCCTGCACGATCACCGAGAAATCGAGAATGAACGTCTCGCCGTTCTTCAACACTCGCATGCTCGGCGGACCGCCGCGTTTCGTGCCGTTGGTGATCGCGAAGTCGCCGTACACCACCGCCCAGTGCCCGAGCGCCGCCTGACTTGCCGCCGCCACGCCGCTGTAGAAATCCAGTTCGGTCATGCCGGCACGGATGTTCGCACGACCCCAGGTATGCCCGGCTTCAGTCGCTCGCATGCACGTCTTCAGCAGTTCGATTTCGTCGGGGTCTTTGCGTCGCCGCAGTTCGCTCGTGATGTCGAAGAGTTGCGGCGAGAACGGGTCGGCGAGTGAATCATGAATGCGACCGCCGTTCGCGTCGAGAATAGAACGCAACAGAAGTTGACGCACGCCGCGGCCGGGTTCCTGACCGGTGTACCACGACACGGGCGTGCGTTCATCGACGTGAGCCGCGAGCACCGTGCTCGGGAGGCGACTATCGTGGAAGAGGCTCGCGTGACCATCCGGGCGGATGATGAGCAGCCCGCCGAAGTCCGCGTGTTGGCTGATGGCTTCAACGTGGAAGTTCGCGAAATACCGCAGATGAACCGGATCGGCGAGAACGATCGCGTCGGTGGAGTTCAGACGATCGAGCAACCGCTTCCGGCGAAGTCGGCAACCTTCAGCGGTCAGCACAAGTCACCCCGTTGTCTCAACAGATACCCCGGCCGGTTGCATTGGCCGAGGCACAAGATTCGTTCTCAGTCTTCCGATTCGGCTTCTTCGCCACCAGCTGCGGCGACAGCCCCACCTTTGGCACCCATCAAGCAGTCAATCGCCACGGCAGCCCCAAGAATCAGCATCTTGGCTTTCGTGTTCTCCGCGAAGGCTGGCTTGATCTCAACCCCATAGGTGTCCGCAGAGGTGAACAACTCCTTCATCGCACCACCCCACTTCTTCGACACCTTGCCCATCTCAGTTTTGCCGTCTGGTGTGAAGAACGTGTATTCGAACTTCATCATCTTGCCGCGAATCTCGGCGATGTGCTTACCGCTCTCGTCGTAAACGTGGAAGCCACCACTGAGGCTGAATCGCTTCGACTTGTACCGCCCAAGCACCGTACCCTTGCCGTCGATCAGCTCAATCTTCTTGAAGAGGAACCCACGTCGGCGAAGCGTAAAGACGGGCGCTTCGCTACCCGCTTCCTTAAACTCGATCTTCGTCGAGGGTGGCCCCTTCGCCATGCCGATGAGCTTCGCCATCAGTCCGGTAGTTTGCACTGCGGTGCCGAGGACGTTCCCCTCGCTGTCGCGAATTTCGTAGGCACCATTCGAGGAGAAGAACTTCGTCTTCTCCGAAACCACAAACAGATTGTGCTCGAGCATCGACATGGGCCAACTCCTGGTGACAAGTAAGTGGGCAGTCTTGTTGTTATGAACCTCATAGGAATCGGAAAGCGTTATTTACTGGCAAGGAAATGTATGAGAATCGGCGAGCGGTTGAAACGAATGCCAGCGATAACCACCCGGCAAGGCCAATGACGTGGCACATTCGAGATGAATGATGCGGCGGTGCAGATTCGCCTCGGTTTTGCTATGGCCACTCGAATGAGTCAGCAGTGGCCGCATCAGCAACACATCACCCGCGGCGCAGCAAATCGCGACGGGCTCCCGTGGGTCGTCGCGGCCCATCTCAAACTGTCGGTGCGACCCAGGAATCACTCGCAGCGGCCCGTTGTCTGGTGTCACTTCGTCGAGGTGAATTCGTGCCGTCACCATTGCGTGAAGCAACTCCGCCGACGCCATCACATGCGGTACGCCGGCCTTCGTAGTCGGCTTTGTGAAGATGTCGCCGCCGAGGTGTTCGGCAATCGCGATGCTGTAGTCCTTGTGCCACGGCAACGCCCATGTGTGCCCTGGGGGTTTGTCGAAGAACAACCCCCGCACGACGCCCGCGTTCGCTCCCAACAGGTCGAGCAGCGGCCCGCGTAAACGAGGCTTGTTGGCCAGTTCCATCACACGCGGCCAAAGTTGGAGAAGATTCCTCGCTCCGTATGCGGGGCCGTCGTTGGCAAGAATCGCGGGATTGTTCGCGTTCAGCCGGCAGACTTCATCCCACTCAGCCAGCGCGGTCGCGATCTCGTAAGGGGTCAGCACGCCTAGTAACAGCGTGAAGCCGTCTGTTTCGAGTTGCGTTAGCCAGTCAGTCATTTCGTGCGCCTGCGGAACAGCACGCCATACACGACGGCACCCAGACCGATGAAGCCGACGCCGATGAACGCTTCGCTGCGGGATTCTGGAGTCGCGAAGAACGTGAAGATCACCGCACCCATGCCCGCAATGTAAAGCAGCGGCACGAGGGGATAGCCCCAACAGCGATACGGGCGATTCTCCGGCGTGATCGGAATGCGTCGGCGGAACACGAAGATCGACGCCACGGCAAGCGTCTCGAATGTGACCGAGCCGAAGACCGCGAAGTCGGTCATCACGTCGAACGGAGACTTTCCCTTCTGAAGATTCAGGTCGAGTTCGGTGAATCCGAGCGGGATGACGGGAACCGTGTATTGCGTCAGCGCTCCGACTCCCAGCACCAGCAACACCGACCACACCGTGAGCACGATCGTGGCGAGAACTGGGGTTTCGTAGCGTGGATGAATGTCGCTCAGTCGCCGGGGAGCGAGGCCGTCTTTGCCCATCGCGTAGAGCAGTCGCGGGCCGACGAGCAGGTTACCGTTCAACGCGCCGAACACCGATGTCATGATAATTGCAGACGCAACCACGGCTCCGATTGGACCGATCAACGCGAGAAAGAACTGCGTGGCGAGCGGCGTTGTCGAGAGTTCACCGCGTTCATCCTTCGCAATGATCGCATCCCGCGGCAGCACCAGATCGTAAGCAATGTTCGCTCCGCAATAGAGGCCGATGAGCAGCATCACGCCACCCAGCAAACCGAGCGGGATGTTCCGTTGTGGGTTCTTCACTTCCTCCGCGACGGGGGCAATCGCCATCCACCCGTGATATGCCCACAGCACACCGATCAACGCGGTGCCGAATTTACCCCAGTTGATGCCCAAGAAATCTGGCGGCCACGTCGGCGAGAGGTGTTCGAGCTTCGGCGGATATGTCGGTTCCGAGACGAAGGCATACACCGCGAACGGCAACGCGATGATGAACAGCAGCGAGCCAACCTTCAGAATCGTGATGAAGAACTGAAGGCCACCGCCGAGCCGCGTACCGCGTGCGTTCACCGCCGCGAGTCCGACGATCACGAACGCGGTGAGGAGTTGCCGCGGCCAGAACGCGATCAACTCCACTTTCTCGCCGGGGTACAGTGCTTGCTTCAGTGCATCGTGAAATGACTCAGTGAACATCGTGGCGAGGGCCGCGATCGACGCCGCACGGATGATCCAGAACTCGACCCACCCGTAGAGGAACCCGGCCAGCCGGCCGTAGGCTTCGCGAAGGAAGACATAGTTTCCGCCGGCACGGGGCATCAGCACGGCCACTTCGGAAAGTGCGAGCGCCCCGAGTAACGCGAGCACGCCACCGAGAACCCACACGACCATCGCAAGGCCGAACTCGGGTACGTTCTCCGAGACGATGCGACCCTTCTTGAAGACCCCCGAGCCAATGACGGTGCCAACGACAATGGCCGTCGTCATCCATAGCCCGAGGACGCGGGGCAGCGATTGCGGTGTTGGTGTTGGTTGCATGTCAGGCGATGATACGCGAACGCCGAGAGCGTCGCCACCGCTCAATCGAACACGACGGTTTTGCGATCGTAGACGAGGATGCGGTGGTCGATGTGCCAGCGCACGGCCCGCGATAGCACCACCTTTTCCAGATCGCGACCCTTTTCGAGCAGGTCTTCGAGGCCGTCGCGGTGCGAGATGCGAACGACATCCTGCTCGATGATCGGGCCTTCGTCGAGGTCTTCCGTAGCGTAGTGACTCGTTGCGCCAATCAACTTCACGCCGCGTTCAAACGCACGGTGGTACGGCTTCGCTCCCATGAACGCCGGCAGGAACGAGTGGTGAACGTTGATGATTCGCTGCGGGTACCGCGTGATGAACTCCTTCGACAAGATCTGCATGTAGCGAGCCATCACGACGAGGTCGATCTTCTCGGCCGCGAGCAGATCGAGTTGCGCCTTTTCACCGGCCTCTTTGCCACCAGCAGGGATCGGGATGCAGTGGAACGGCACGTCGTAGAACTTGCCCCATTTTTCGGCGTCGGGGTGGTTCGCGACAATCAACGGTATCTCGCACGGCAACTCGCCGGTCTTGTGCCGATACAGCAAGTCCATCAGGCAGTGGTCGTACTTCGACACGAACAGCGCGACCCGCAGCGGATGCTTGGAATGCTCTAGTCGCCAGCGCATCTCGAAGCGGTCGGCGAGCGGAGCGAATCGGCGTGGGAACTCGGCGAGGTCGAGGCCGAAGCCCGCGAGATCCCACTCGACTCGCATGAGGAAGAGTTTGCCTTCCGCGTCCTGGTGCTGATCGGCGTGGAGGATGTTGGCGTCGTGCTTGTACAGGAACTCGGCGACCCCCGCGACGATGCCCTTGCGGTCCGGGCAGGTGATGAGCAGTACGGCGGTGTTCTTCATCGTTTTGGTGTTGAGTGTTTGGTGTTTCGTGTTTAGTTGGGTGGCTGGTGCTGCGTTCGCGATTGAAGGGCTTCATATCGAAACACCAAACACCAAACACTCAACACTAATCCACAATCCCCGCCCCGAATGCGTCTTCTTCCTCAGGCTCCGCTGACGGCGGCGGTGCCTCCGGTGTTGTCGCCACGACCGCCTTCGCGTGTTCTTCGCCTTCGACCACATCCGCCGCGTGTGCCTTCTTGATCGCCTCTTCCGTGCTCGTCGGATCGACAGCGCGGCAAATGTCGGCGAGCTTGTCCGAGATCTCTTTCAGGTCAGCCTGCCAGACAGCTTGCTCCACGCCCTCTGGTGTCAATTGCTCGAACTCCTCCGTGAGCAGGATCAACCGCAGCAAGTGCCTGAAGATCAAGCCTTCCTGTTTCGTCAGGTCTTTCGTGGTCACGAACGTGTTGAAGTTGCCGTAGTTCAGCACTTCGCCGGCAGCCCAAACCGCCGTCGTGTTGAAGTCCGACACTTCCGGATACTGCGAATCGAACAACATGCGTGCCTTTTCGGCGAGCAGCGGTGGTCGCTCGTCCCACGGCACGAACTCCTCTTCTTCCTCTTCTTCACCGGGAGGGGGTGGCACCTTCGCGGTGAGAAGCCCTTTGTTAATCAGTTCGGGATCGAGCTTCTCCGTTTGCAGCGGACCCGGCGGCAGTTCCCACGGCACCCGCACATACTTCAGAAGCGGTCGCGGCAACTCCAGCACGCTTTCGAGAAGCTGAATCCGTTCCTCGCGGCTCGCCTTCGCCATGAGTTCGACGAGATATGCCCCGTACAGCGGATGACACGCACGGAACACGAGCAGTTTGTCGAGTGCGGACGTCGGCGTGGCCGTGACCGGCACATATTCGGGGCGTGCGGGAACGCTGGGCGAGGCGGGGGGCGTCAACCCTCCGGTTGTTGGGAGTGCCACCGGGGGACTGACGTCCCCCGCTCGCCTTGGCGTCATGTCGAAGATCAGTCCCTTCGTCGCTTCCGGCTTTGGAGCTTCCTGCTTGTCGGAACTTGCCTCCGGACTTCCGACTCCTGACAGCAGACCCTTGGTTCCCGGTTCCTCCGGCGCTGGGGGTGGCGGATCGAGAACCAGGAACCCCTTGTTGTGCAGCGTGATAAGCATCCGATTGAGCTGCTTCATGCCAGCTTCGACACGCGGCTGATCCAACAACCGCTTGCGAACGACGCTGCGAATCTTCTCCACATCCGGCGATATCTTCAGCAGGTACGCCAGCAGTCGCCACGGCAACGGCCCCTTGCTGTAGAGCCTCGCCGGGCTTGCATTCTTGAGCTTCTCGAAGTCGGTCTCGGTCCAGTATTTCTTCTGTGAGTTCCGCGTCGGCTTCTTCTTCAGAAGCGACTTCTTCGCCTTGAGCAAGCCCGGGTCTTTCGTGTTCTCTGGAATCTGGTCGTACTGCTGTTTCCAGCGAAGGATTCGCACATCGTCCTCGTGCGGATACGCGAATACGAAGCCCTCCGTGTCATACTGTGGGCGACCCGCCCGCCCGAAGATCTGGTGTGCCGAACTCGGGTCGATCAGCTTTTCCTTGCCGAACGGTCCCTTCACCAGACTCGTGACCACGACCGAACGTGCGGGCAAGTTGATCCCGGCCGCGAGCGTTTCCGTGCAGAGCGCCACCGACAGCAGCTTCTTCTCGAACAGGTCTTCGACCACACGACGATACTTCGGCAGCAGTCCCGCATGGTGAACGCCAACGCCCCGGCGAAGCATCTGCTTCAACTTTGGGCCCACGCCTTGTGGCCATTCGAGCAGATCGCACTCCTTGTTGAGCGCCGCCTTCTGGGCAGCGTTCATCAGGTCGAGCCCCTTGAGTTGCTCGGCCACGCTCCAACATTCATCGCGGTTGAAGGCGAACACGAGCGCCGGCGTCTTGCGGGTGGCGTCGTCGCCCTTCGCCATATCGACGAGGAGTTCATTCAGGAATTGATCCGGCACCCAGCGATACGTCAGCGGAATCTTGCGCTCGCGACCCTCGACCAGTTCCACTTTTCGACCGTGAACGCGATCCATCCAGTTGATGAACTCGATGGAGTTGCCAACGGTCGCCGACAGCAGCAGCAGGCGAACGTGCTTCGGCAACATGTTCAGCGACAGTTCCCAGACGATGCCGCGTTCCGGGTCAGCGAAGCTGTGGAACTCGTCCATCACGACCGCGGAGACGTGCGAGAAGTCGAAGCCCTCGGCGTGGAGCAAGCGGTTCAGCAGGATTTCCGCCACGACGACCAGCACACGGGCGTTCTGGTTCACCTTGCGGTTACCGGTGACAAGCCCGACATCCTCGGCCTTGAAGCCCCATCGCACGGCCTGAACCTGCAACTCCGCGAACTTCTGTTCGGTAAGCGCGATCAGCGGCGTCGTGTAATATGCGACGGTGTTGGTGTGGAGAGCTTCGTAAAGCGCCGCCTGAGCGATGAGCGTCTTGCCGGTGCCTGTCGGCGCGCAGACCATCACCCCCTGGTCCGCCGTGAACCACGCGAGCAGAGCTTCTTCCTGCACGGGGTACGGCGGATACGGGAGCTGATCGAGATACTTCGACGCGAGTTCGGAACGCTGTTCGGCCGGGGTCATGGCTTGCCTCGGGTGTTTGCCAATGACCAGATTAACGACCGAACAGCACTTCGACACAGTGCAAGGTGCGAGAAATGGTGTCGGAAGCGGACCGTCGATAAACAATTCGTCGGAGCCCGAGCGCCAAGCGAGGGTGCGTTGACCCTCGCTTGGCGCTCGGGCTCTGACAAGATCCGCCTTATTCCTTCTTCGCGGGTTTGATCTTCACGTTGCGGAACGCCACGGGGCCGTGGTCGGCCTGTAGCATGAACGGCCCCGTGGCAGTTTCCTTCAGCGTCCAGTTCGCGCCGGTCGGCGTCTTCAATTCCTGATTCTCGTGAATCAACTCGCCGTTCAGCGTCGCCTTCACCACCATCGCGTCAGAGGTCTTCTCGCCCTTGTCGTTGAACCGTGGTGACTTCCACACCACATCGAGCGTTTGCCATTCGCCCGCAGGCTTTGCCGCGTTCACCTTCGGCGCAATGCCGTCGTCGATGTGCTTGTAGCCCTTTGAAGCGTCGGCACGCGGGTAGATGCCGCCCATGCTGTCGCCGCTGAGCTTCTTCTTGCTGCCAAACGTATCGAGGATCTGAACCTCGTAGACGCCGTGGAGCTTGATGCCAGCATTCGAGCCTTTCGCAATCAGGAACTCGACGTGTACCTCGCAATCACCGAAGTTTTGCTTCGTGTAGAGGTCGGGGAGCCGCCCAGTGTCGGCGTTCACCCAGATGGTGCCGCCTTCCTTGGCTGTCGCTGCGAGGCGGTTGGTTTTCTCAGCGTTCAGTTTCACCTCGTCCGTGATGATCCATTTCGGGTCCATCTTCTTCCACGCATCCGCTTTCATCAGGTCGATCCAACCATCGGCAGGCTTTTCGGCGGACACGACCGCAGTGGCCGTGGCGAGCAATAAGAACGTGGTAGCGAGCAGCAAACGCATGGCAGCATCCTTTGAATGACCGATTTTCGTTACACAGCACGGGCGTGGGCCACTATCATCAACCCGCTTCCCCGTCGTAGGAATCGTTTTTTCCACAAACCAGAGGTTTTTCGATGTCTCTCTCACGTGCCGCAGCCGTTGCGGTTGCTCTGTTCATCGCCAGTAACGCCCAGGCAGACGAATCTTGGGTGTACTTCGGCTGCTACACCGGCAAGGACGGCAGCAAGGGCATTCACCGTTCCAAGTTCGACAGCAAAACCGGCAAGCTCACTGAGCCGGAAGTCGCGGCCGAGATGGGCAGCCCGTCGTTCGTCGCGATTCACCCGAACAAGAAGTTCCTGTACGCGGTCGGCGAAGGCGGCGGCAAGGACGGCGGACCAGTGGTTGCTTTCGCGATTGACGCCACGACCGGCAAGTTGACGAAGCTCAACGAACTGCTCAGCGGCGGCAGCGGCCCGTGCCACGTTTCGGTGCATCCGAAGGGCACGCACGCGATCGTCGCCAACTACGGCGGCGGCAGCACCGCATTCTACAAGATCGGCGACGATGGCAAACTCGCGGAGCGAATCGCCTTCTTCCAGCACGAAGGCATGGGCGCGAACCCCGCCCGCCAGAAGGAACCGCACTCGCACTGCGGGTTCTTCACGCCAGCCGGGAACGTCGCCGTGAGCGTCGATCTCGGGCTCGACAAGGTGAAGGTGTTCAACCTCGACGCCGCAAAGAACACGGTGACGGAATCGAAGAGCGATGACATCGCGACGCCTCCGGGATCAGGTCCGCGTCACATCGCGATTGCTCCCGACGGCAAGTTCGCTTACGTCTGCGGTGAACTCGATTCGACCGTGAACGTGATCGAACTCAGCGACAAATCTGGCAAGGTCGTGCAGTCGCTTTCGACGTTGAAGGCACCCGTGAAAGGCAACTCGACGGCTGAGTGCATCCTGTCGCCAGACGGCAAGTTCGTGTATGTCTCGAACCGTGGCGCGAACAGCATCGCGGCGTTCAAGGTGGGCGAGGATCGCAAGCTGACTGTGGCGGGGCACATCACGGGCGACATCAAGATTCCGCGAAACTTCAACATCGACCCGAGCGGCAAGTGGATGCTGATCGCGAGTCAGGATGGCGGCAAGGTTGGCGTGTGGGAGTTGGACGCGGCAACCGGTTTGGGCAAGGAAACCGGCAACACCGTGGCAGTGAGCAAGTGCGTGTGCGTGAAGTTCGTGCCTGTGGCGAAGTGATGATGTTTGCCGCTTGCGGCGTAGCGCTCTGGAGAACGCTACGCCGCAAGCGGCGAAACTATCGCGCGTGGCGTTTTTGCAGATACGCGGCCAGATCATGTCCCAGGTCGGCATCGGTCCGCAACCGAACGAAGTCGATCTCCATTCCGCGACAGCCAGCCTCGATCGCTCCGACGTGTTCGTTGAACGCTTTCAAATAGCTATCGCGAATGCCGGGCGGGTCGGTCAACATTTCGGGCAGCCCTTCCAGCCCGCGAAATAGAGTCGTGTTCCGAAAGTTGAAGTCGATCTCGGCTGCGTCGAGTGTGTGAAACAGCACGACTTCGTGCTTCTGGTAGCGGAGGTGCTGTAAGCCCGCGAGGATGTCCGGTACGTCATCGAGCAAGTCGCTGAACACAAACGCGATGCCGCGCCGACCCGTGCGGCCCGCGAGTTCGTTCAGCACCGCCCCAAGGCGAGCAGGCCCGGAGAACGGTCCGTCAGCCATCACCCGACACGCTTCCCGAAGCTGCGTGATCTGCCCGGACGGCCGAAGAAAACCTCTCGCACTGCCAGCCAGAGTCGCGACGCCAATGCTGTCGGTTTGCGTGAGGACGAGGTACGCCATCGCCGCGGCTGCGCTGCACGCCAGATCGTACTTCGTGCGGTCGCCGGAACCGTAGCTCATCGACTCGCTCGCGTCGATCAGTAGCCACGCGACGAGGTTCGTTTCCTGTTCGTACTGCTTGAGGTGGAAGCGTTCGGTGCGGCCGTAAACCTTCCAGTCAATGTGCTTGATGTCGTCGCCGGGGGCGTATTCGCGGTGCTGGGCGAACTCGACGGCAAACCCATGTCGCGGGCTGCGATGTCGCCCGGATAAGTAACCCTCGACGACCTGCTTGGCTTCAAGCTCAAGGCGATCGACGCGAGCCAGGACTTTCGGATCGGGAATGTTCATCCTTCTCTCGCCGGCACTTCCTTGAGGAGTCGCCGCACGAGTTCATCCGGCGTGATGTTGTCGGCCTTCGCGGCGTAATTCGTGATGACGCGGTGACGCAGCACTGGCAACGCTACAGCTTTCACGTCTTCGGTTGCGACATACGCTCGGCCACGCAGCAGAGCACGAGCCTTCGCCGCGAGAATCAAATTCTGACCCGCACGCGGGCCTGCTCCCCAGGTCACGTACTTCTTGATGAAGTCCGGCACGTTCGGGTCCGGCGGTTCGCCATCCTGCCCGTGCGGACGAGTGAGACGCGAGAGTTTCAGAGCGTAACGGATGATGTAGCCCGCCGCTGGCACCTTCCGCACGAGCGATTGCATCGCCATCAGTTCGTCGCCGGTCACCACATGATCGACACGCGGACGTGCCGCCGAGGTCGTCGATTCGATGATGCGAAACTCGTCTTCCTCGTTCGGATAGCCCACCGTGATCGTGAACATGAAGCGGTCTTGCTGCGCTTCCGGCAACGGGTACGTGCCTTCCTGTTCGATGGGGTTCTGCGTCGCCAACACGAAGAAGGGATCGGGCAGTTTGTGCCGCGTGCCCGCAACCGTGACCTGCCGTTCCTGCATCGCTTCGAGGAGTGCGGCCTGCGTCTTCGGTGGCGTGCGGTTGATTTCGTCCGCAAGCACGACATTCGCGAAGATCGGCCCGTGAAGGAAGCGGAACGCTCGCTGACCGGTCGCACGATCTTCTTGCAACATCTCGGTGCCGGTGATGTCGGACGGCATCAAGTCTGGGGTGAACTGCACGCGGTTGAACGTGAGGGCCATGCTGTCCGCGAGTGTGCGGATCATCAGAGTCTTCGCCAGCCCTGGAACGCCGACGAGCAGAGCGTGCCCTTGCCCCAGGAGCGCGATCAGCAGCAGTTCCAGCACATCCTGCTGACCGACGATCGCTTTCCCGCACTCGGAAAGAATGCGGTCGCTGGCAGCGCGGAGTTGTTCCGCAGCGTGTGCTTCGTCATCCGACAAGCCGACCGGTTCACCACGCGCTGCCATCAGGATCGCTCCCCTCAACGGAACCATACGATGCGGTCGCCGGTCGCAACGACAGCCAGATTACCCGCGAACCACGCCACGACAGTCGGGCCAGTCGCGGGCACATCAAACGCATTCAATCGCCGGCCGGTTTCCGGATCGAACATCAGCACCGGCACCGACCGCGTGACCCACGCATCATACAGCCCACCCACCAAACCGGGGAGTCGCAACAGTTGCGGGTCGTTGCGGAATGAACGCACAACTCGCGCGAACACATCTGCGACAGGCTCGCGTGGAATCGCCGTCTCGGGAGCTCGACTTCCCAAGCAAGCTTGCCATCTTTCAGAGCGAACGCCGCGAGCGTCTTCCCCGCTGGAACGTAAACCCGCTCCGCGTCCGCGTCCGCGTCCGCCAGATTCACGCTGTCCGCATCGAGGAAGGCTGTGTCGCCCTTCCACGCGGAGAGGCCATCGGGGGCGTTCAGCCGATCGAGTTCCACCCCGTGATTTCGCTGCACCGCGAGAAGGATGTTCAGACCCCACGCTCGAACTTGCGGCGGTGAGCCGGCTAAACTCGCGTCGCGTTCTTCTTGATGCGTCCATCGCACGCGGCCCGTGGTGAGGTTCAGCAGTCGCACCAACCCCGGACCATCGGAAACAACCAGCCGGTTTGCTTCGACCTCCGCGGGCGGCAACGACCAGAACACTTTCGCGCTCGGCTGATCGAACCCCGGCACATCCAGAATCTTTCCCGTCTCGACTCGCACGAACCAACGTCGGCCGTCCGAGAGTTGCGCCAGAATGAACCGACCCGTGGCGGAGAACGCCGCTCCGAATTCCGTCGCATCCGGGAACGCGAACGGGCGAAATCCCAACATGCCGTTCGTGCCGAGCACCCACGCGACACGCCGATACTTCAGATCGAGAGCGATCAGGTGCCGTTCGCCGAGTCGTGCCAGCAACCACGAGCCAGAAAGTCGAAAGCTGGACAGTGCCGGTGGCGGAAGATTCACGCTCGCGAGGCGAAACTGGCCGGGCATCGCGGGCAGCGGTTCCGTCGTGGGCACACGGAAGATCCACACCGGAACGCGGTCGCTCGCATACACCGCGACCGCCAACGGGCCAGCGACAACGAAACCTTCGTGTAGGTCCGCAGCGTGCGTGAACTGGTCGATCACATCGTGCCGGGAGTTGTCACCATCGGCGAGTCCCACGCCGAACAGTCGGTCGGAAGTGGTCGAGTAAAGACGCTTCGGAACGCCAGCCATTCCGGGTAGCCATCGCAATGGGATCGAGCCGGGCGGCAGGCGTGCCGTTCGTGTGATCGCTGCGTCGGGTTCAAGGAACGGGGCTTCCGGAAGCTCGCGATCGCGTGGCGGACAGGGTGAACTGAGCAGCACTCTCGGTGGAGGCTCGCGGCCGGTGCGTCGCAGGAGCAGAGTGCCGAGCGTGACTGGAACACCCTCGGGCGGAAGGAGCCATTCGTCACGCAACTCTGGCGTGATCGCGGTGCGCAGCTCGGCCGGTAATTTTGCTTCGTCATCGGTCAGCGGCGTGAGCAGCAACAGTCGGGCGACGGCCCACGCACGCAGCGGTTTCGGGAAGTCGCTTCGGGTCGCGGCGAGCAGCGATTCACGGGCGATTGCGGGTTCACCATTTGAAAGCGCAATCTCGGCTTTCTCGATCAGCGTGTCGAACTTTGCACGCTCGCTCACCTCGCCGAAGCGTTTGCCATCCGAAACGTAGGCCCAGATTTGCGTCGGCGTAACCGCGATCAGCACGCCGTTCGCGTAAGCGAGGTTCCCGAAGTATCGCGACAGTTCGCCGCCGAGGTGATTCAAGAACGGTGGCCCGAGCAAGTCGCCGGTTTGCGGACGGATGAAGCACAGTCCATTTCGCGTTGGCCACACAACAACCTCATCCGTGACGAAGCCACGCCCGTAACTGAGAAGCCCGCCGCCATCGTGGATCACCCAGCCGTCGGGGTCGCGATGCGAGCCGTTAACGACGCTCAACCCTCGCAGACCACGCACGGGACCGGTCACCGACACGATGAGCTTCCCCGCCGCGACACCGAGAATCTGAGCACCCTCAGTTGGGCCGGATTCCCAAAGCACCAGACCCGTTTCAGGATCGAGTGCGTACACACGGTCGGCGTCGGCAGGCGCGAGAAACACTCGTCCACACGAGAACACGGCCGGCGACGGATCGGGTGAACGGTTCGCGTCGCCCTTACGGGATCGTGCATAGCGGAAGCCCCAACTTCGCTTCCCCGTTGCGGCATCCAGAGCGACCACCGCACCCGAGTTCGAGCAAAAGATGACGTGGCGGCCCGCGAGCGTCAGCAGTTCTTGGCGGGTTCGCGGGTCGCCGCTCTGCTGGGGACTGTCGCAGACATCTGTACTCCACGCGGAAGCCCGTGGCTGCGTGGTTGCGTCGGCAGGGTCGTAGCACTCGATCCCATGCACAACGCGACCGCCCTCGAACCGAGCGTGGGCCGCCCACATTCTTCGGCCAGCGACGAGCGGTGCGCCTTCCCAAATGATCGGCGTCTTGTCATCGCCCGGCGGGTGAACTCGCCACAGTTCTCGCATTTCGCCGGGATCTTTGCCGGGTCCAAGGCAAATGATGGCGCTTTCCTCTGCGCCCTTTCCGAACCGTGTCGGCTCCGGAGATCGCATGAGCGGCACACCAACCCGCATGTAGACTCGATCGCCAACAGCGGTGAGCGAAGGACAGGCGTCTGGTGGGAGGGGCTTCATCGGTTCCGCAGTCGGGAGATCGGCGAATCGAGCCGGAACCGACAACGGTTTGCCTGTCATCAACTCGTAGCCGAGCAGCCGCGTTCCATCTGTCACAAAGACGCGGCCGTTCGCAATCACCGGATGCCCCAACGGTGGACGTTTCGGAGGCACCCTCGGTGCCTCGTCGGGGCGGGGCATCATCTCGAACCGGTCGAACCAGCTCGGTTTCCCGGTGGGCCAATATGACGGGAATCGAACCCCGAGCCTGCCCGAGCGCTCGGGACTTCCGCCGAACGTCGGCCAGTCGGTTCCGCGATTCGCTGCCTGCGGAATCTTCGGCGGCGCGTCGAGGAACACTTGCAGGATGTCGGCGTAAGCACCGACTTTGCCGGCAAGTTGTCCCTTCGCTCCGAGGTGTTGCGACTTGAACGCGGCGAGTGCGATCTGTGCACGACTCGTCTCGCCTGCGAATATCGCGGCCAAGATGATGCGTGCTCGAACTGCTGCGGGGTCGGTCTTCGAGTTCGGATAGACGATCTCCGCGCCCGCGTCGGGTAGCAGTCGTCGCCAGACTTGTTCAGCGGTGCGGAACTCGCCTTCCTCGAAGAGCAGTTCGCCGAGCAGAAACAATCCCTCGTCGGCCGGTCGCGACACGAAGTAACGGTCGATGAGTTGCCAGAGAGGGGCTGGGTCACGGGTTTTCTTCGCGACGTCAAGCAACTTCTTCGCCGGCCCTTCGAGCCGATCCTGGTGTCCCTTGAACGCCTCGTCGGGCAATCGGGTGAGGATCTGCTGTGCGAGGTAACGGGCTGTCCGGTATTGCTTACCATCAACGGCGAACCGGTTGTGCTTGCCATCAACCGCAACAAGATCGTCGCCAGCTTCATCGAGGATGCGTTGAACGGCGTCAAGAGCATCGTTTGGCTGGTTATTGATGCGTTTCTGGTCAGCTTCAGTGAGGCGTTTACTCGTCTGCGCGGAGTCGCCGCGAAGGTTGGCCGATTCCGGGGCTGGCGATTGAGCCAACGCCGGCACGGCAGCAAACAAGAGCGTGAATGCGACTGCTCGGCAGACCGGATTCATGAAGTGAGCCCGTCGTGATGCAAACCCTTATTCTTGACATTCTGGCACAAAGCACAAGAATCACCCTGCGGAAATTGTGAGATGAAGTCTCTGCCCCGTGGGGCAAAGGCGAACAACACCAACCGCCAATTCAAGCAATCATGCCTAACATCCGCGTTCTACCGATCGTTGCCCTTCTCGCATTCGGGTGCGGTCGGCCATCGCCGTCGCCTTCGCCGGTGGTTGTCACGCCGTCGTCTGCAACCTCGGGCAGATACGCTCCACGCTCGGATCTGATGGTCATCAAGTTGCTCGATGGAGCGCCGCGAACCTGGCCAACGAACGGTTTCCCGCCACTTCGCAGTGCCCGAAGCCCGAACGCGACGCCAGACCGCGACATCGCCGACGACCTTCGCAAGCAGCTCTCGAAGAACATTCTCGATCCTGTCGAACTGCCATCGGCAGCAGCGGATCCGCTCGCACGCCTGACGTTGACCGACTTCGGAACACCTGCTGAGCCGCGAGTTCACGTCCCTGACTGGAATGCCACCACCATTGCGGCAGTCGTTCGCCCGAAAACCGATGCTGGCGTGTTCGTCAATCTCCGAGCAGCGGCGGCAGCGTTGAAGCAGTGGAAGCCAGCCGCGATGCAGGCGACCCGTGCCGATTGGGAAGCCGCGAATGCCGCGAAAGCCGAACTGAAACTCGACGACGCGGCACTCGGTCGTGGCTCGGTCGTATATCGTCGGTGGTGTATGCAGTGCCACGGCCCGACGGGTGCCGGCGACGGCGCGCATGCGTTCGAGATGAACCCGATGCCACGCGACTATCGACAGGGCATCTTCAAGTTCATCACCGCATACCCGAAGCCTGACCCGAAGCAACCGAAGAAGGGACTCGGCGCGAGCGGCAAACCTCGTCGCGCTGATCTCAAGCACACGATTCGCAAGGGACTCGAAGGCTCGATGATGCCTGGCTTCCCGACGCTCACGGAATCCGAACTCGACGACCTCGTGAGCTATGTGATTCACCTCGCGGTGCGTGGCGAGACGGAGTTCGCTACGACAGCACGAGCGTTGCAACCAACCGAAGACGACCCGGACCCTACCGGCCTCGATCTGGTGTGGTTGTTCGACCAGAACTTGCTGTTCGTGCTGTGTAACTGGGGCATTGCGGCACACAGCGAGATTCCGATTCCGCCCGAGAATGTCCGCACTGACGACGATCGGCTACTTTCGGCAATGCGGGGATACAAGTTCTACAACTCGGCGGAGTTTGGCTGTGCCGCGTGCCATGTGAACTTCGGTCGCGAACCGCAACTGAAGTGGGATATGTGGGGCGGCGTGGTGCAACCGCGGAACCTGCCGCTGGGGGTTTATCGTGGCGGGCGCCAAGGCAAGGACCTCTACGCCAGGCTTTACGGCGGCATCTACCCGAGCGGCATGACGGCGTTCCACAACACGCTAACGACCGGCCCATCGTATTTCGATCGGCCGGACAAACTGTGGAACGTCGTTCACTTCCTGCAGGCGTTGAGCGATCCTTATGCCCGGCAACGATTGCAGAACCCCGCAACGTTGGCGAAGTTCAAGGAACGGCTCAAGGCCGATAACGACACGTTTTTGGATGATTTGAACGGCGTGAAACTGGATCCGTAATTGTTTAGCCGCGACCCGGAGTCCTCGGAGGGGAGCGCTCGCAGCGCAAACGCGCTCCCCTCCGAGGA
>JAIOPV010000161.1 GCA_021413735.1 Planctomycetota bacterium | reverse complement strand
ACGGAAGCTCAGTCTGTGGACGGAAGACAGAGTATGACCGACAGAGGGAGAGCCGGATGCAGTGAAAGTTGCACGTCCGGTTCGGAGGGGGGAGTCGGAAAACGGATCGAGAGATACCGCGTCCGGCTCCTACCCTACTGGAAAAGTGTAGGCCACGCTCCCCTCCGAAGACTTCGGGTCGCGGCTAATCTTGGCTTTTGGGGTACATCATGAGCGGGTACGTTCATCGTCGCGATTTCCTGAACTGGTCTGCGTGCGGACTCGCCACGACTGCGTCGGTGGCGTTGCTGCTGCGCGATGGAGTGCTTCAGGCTGCCCCGCAAGCGGCGAAGGCCAAACGTGCCGTGCAAATCTCGCTCGTCGGCGGCATGAGCCACATCGATAGCTTCGACCCTAAACCCGAACTCGTTAAACGCCACGGGCAACCGCTCGGCTCCGACAGTAAACCCGACGTGTTCTTCGGGCAGGTCGGGCTGCTGCGAAAACCCGACTGGGAATTCAAGCAGCGCGGCAAGTCCGGGCTGTGGGTGTCGGAGCTGTTCCCGCACATCGCGGGCGTCGCGGACGAACTCACCGTCATTCGCTCGATGACCGCCGACAGCGCGAACCACACGCCGGCCCTGTTCGTGCAAAACAGCGGCTTCCAGTTCAACGGCTACCCCGCTCTCGGCTCCTGGCTCAGCTACGGACTCGGCAGCATCGCCGACGATCTGCCCGCGTTCGTGGTGCTGCCCGATGGTCGTGGTGAAGCGAACGGGGCGGCGTCGAACTGGTCGAGCGGCTTCCTGCCTGCACAGCATCAGGGCGTCGTCTTTCGGGGAGGGGATTCGCCCGTTCGCGATCTGTTTCCGGAGACGCCGATTGCCGCGGCGGAAGAGAAGGATTCGCGTGCGTTCCTCGACAAGTTGAACGCCATGCACCTCGATCGGGCTGGCAACGAAGCCGACCTCGCGGCTCGCATCTCGAGCTAAGACCTCGCCGCGAAGATGCAGCTTGCGGTGGCGGCGGTGGCCGATCTGTCGAAGGAAACCGCGAAGACCAAGACGTTGTACGGCATCGACGACCCGATCACAGCGGACTGCGGGAAGCGATGTCTGCTGGCCCGGCGGTTGCTCGAAAAGGGCGTGCGGTTCGTGCAGATTTACAGCGGCGGTCCGATAGCGGGATCACCGCGAACGAGCTGGGACGCACACGAGAACGTGAAGGAGAACCACGGGGCCGAGGCGGTAAAAATCGACAAGTCGATCGCGGCGTTGGTGGCCGATCTGAAGCAGCGTGGAATGCTCGACGACACTTTGGTGATCTTCACGACGGAGTTCGGTCGCACGCCGTTCACGCAGTCGGCCGGCAACGTGGTGGGCACCGGTCGCGATCACAACAAATACGGCTTCTCGTGCTGGCTCGCGGGGGCGGGACTGAAGCCCGGAACGGCGTTCGGGTCTACGGACGAGATTGGCTGGAAGGCGGTCGAGCATCCGGTGGCGTGGTACGATTTCCACGCGACCGTGCTGCACCTGCTCGGCATCGACCACGAAAAACTGACGTACTACCACAACGGCATCAAACGGCGGCTGACCAACGTTCACGGCGAAGTCGTGAAGGAGATCTTGGCGTAATCATCCGATCGGATACATCGGGCGTTTGATTCGCGTGTACGTGAAGCGTGCGGGGTTGATCGCCGTCAGGCCGGGCGTGTCCACCGGAATGATCTCGCCCGCGATCGGTGCGTATGCCGCCTTGTACGCCACCGCAGCCTTCACCACGATTGAGCGAGCTTGCTTCGGGTCGATGCCGAGGCTCGTGAGCTGTCCCAAACTGAACGGCGGCGTGCGAAGCGAGTTCAACACCAGAATGTTGCCGTCGTGCAGGTCGATGACAGCCGTGTGTCCCTGATCGTTCAATCGCCGCCCGCCGTGTCGCGCTTCCGATTCCACCCACTTCCCATCGTGTAGCGAACGCACCGTTCCGCGAACGGCAACCGGGTCGCCGTGCAACTTGTCCACTGCCCCGCCAACCGAACCCTCGAAAGTGCCACCGATGCCGACCTGTTTAGCAGCGGTTACAGCGTCTGCCGCGTGAAGCACGACGATGAAGCCCTTCGCCTTCTGCGACAGTAGTTCCGCAAGCAGAACCGTGCCGTCACCAGCAGAGCCGCCGCCGATGTTGTCACCGAGATCGACCAGCAGCACCGGCGTGTTGGTCGAAGCGTTTGCGAGCTTCACGGCCTCGGCAGGGTCGGGGCTTTGCACATTCAGTTGCTCACGAACCGCCCAGATCGCGGCCGCGAGTTCATCGGCGACCGCCTTCGCTTGTGCCTTGTTCCCATCGGTAATGGCGATGACGCTCACGCCCGCGTCTGGCACATCGGCATACGGGAAGCCTGCCATGATGCTCACCGACAGCACCCCGGGCCGCTTCTCGACAGCACGAGCTTGTTCCATGAGCGTCGTCATCGGGGGGCGGCCGGTGTCTTGGCCAAGCAGGTTAATGAACAACGGTAGCGACACGGCTGCGGTCGTCGGGTGGATCTCCTTCTTCACGGCACGCGACAGCAACTCGCCCGCCAGGAACCCGCGTTGTCGCTGGTCGATGTGCGGGTACGTCTGATAGCCAACGATAATGTCGGCGTGATCGGCCATCGCGGGGCACACGTTCCCGTGGAAGTCGAGGCTCACGGCGAGCGGCTTGTCTGGTCCGATGGCTTCCCGCAATCGCCGAACGATCTCGGTATCCGCCGCGGGGTACTTGGGCGTCACCATCGCTCCATGCAACGCGATCAGCAAGCCGTCGGCATTCGCAATTTTCGCACCGGTTACGAGGGCGTCGCAGAAGTGCTCGAAGAACTCATCCGTCACGGGGCCGCACGGGGTGGCCCAGGCCATGCCGAGCGGGGCCAACTCGAAGCCGCACTTGCCGGCAGCCTCGATGAACCCGCCGACCTCGTGATGGGCTTCACGCCACACGGGCACCATCGCGGCGCCGTAGGTAAGGCTGCCTTCGAGGAAGCGTTCGCGGTTCGTCGGCAGCGGTGCGAACGTGTTCGACTCGTGCATGAACCCGCCGATGGCAATTCGCATGGTTTCTCCTCATTGTGACGCTCCGCTTCGCGTCGCGACTAAGCGGCAATCAATGCGGATCACTGCCCCGCGTCAACGAGAATCCGTATGATTTCTTTGGGTGGCATTGCACCCGTATTCCCTATCTGGAGGTTTTACCGTGGCCGTGAACGTGGCGGTTGTTGGTGCGACAGGTGCCGTGGGCGATTTGATTCGGAAGGTGCTTGCCGAGCGAGCATTCCCGGTCAAAACGATCAAATTCCTGGCATCGGAGAAAAGCGCCGGCAAAACCGTCGAGTTCGCAGGGAAACAGCACACGGTCGAACTCATTCGCCCCGAAGCCTTCACGGGCGTGCAGATCGTTCTAAGTAGCACGCCGAGTTCCGTTAGCAAGCAATACTCGCCGATCGCCGCGAAGGCGGGGGCGATTGTCGTCGATAACTCGTCCGCGTGGCGAATGGACCCCGACTGCCCGCTCGTAGTTCCCGAAGTGAACGGCGACGAACTGCACAACATCAAGAAGGGCATCGTCGCGAACCCGAACTGCGTCGCGATTCCGTTGTGTGTCGCGTTGAAGCCACTGCACGACATCGGCAAAGTAAAGCGAATCGTCGTTTCGACTTACCAGTCGTCGTCGGGCAAGGGGGCGACCGGCTTGGTCGATTTCGACGCACAACTGAAGGCGTTCGCGTCAGGTGGCCCGGTGCCGGCTCCGACGGCTCACCGGGCACAGCTCGCGGGGAACGTCATCACGCTGGACTGGACGCTCGACCCGAACGGCTTCACGGAGGAAGAGAACAAGGTCATCAACGAGACGCGGAAAATCATGGGCGACGCCAGCATTGGCGTGTGCCCGACGTGCGTGCGTGTGCCGGTGCGAGTCGCGCACTGCGAATCGATCACCGTCGAGTTCCACACGCCGGTTTCGGTGGAAGTTGCAAAAGCGGCACTCGCGAAAGCCCCGGGCGTGGTGCTCATGGACGAACTCAAGGGCCAGTTCCCGCAGCCGATTCACGCTGAGGGAACGGATCACACTTACGTCGGCCGCGTGCGACAGGACCCGAGCAACCCGAACGCACTGTGCCTGTGGGTCGTCGCGGATAACCTCCGCAAGGGTGCCGCGAGCAACGCCGTGCAGTGTGCGGAAGAGTTGGTGAAACGCGGGATCGTGAAGTGAGTGAGGAGTCAAAAACGGAACGCGGATGACGCAGGATCAGAGCACGCGGATAAACGCAGGATAAAGACAGGATTTTGTTTTGATCCTGCGTTTATCCGCGGAGTTTCGTCCTGCGTCATCCGCGTTCCGTTTTCTGCATGTTCAACATGCGAAACCTCAAACTCACCATTCGCTACGACGGCACCGACTTCTTCGGCTGGCAAACGCAGCCCGGCCAACGTACGGTGCAAGAGACCATCGAGAAGGCGATCAGCGAGATTACGCGAGAGGAGCGAGTGCGACTGAATTGTAGCGGTCGCACGGATTCGGGCGTTCACGCGGTCGGGCAAGTGGCGAACGTTTACACGGCGTCGAAGCTGTCGTGCGAGGTGCTGCTGAAAGCGATCAACGCGAAACTGCCCGCGGATCTATGCGTGCGGGAGTTGGTCGAGGCGTCGCAGAGCTTCTGTGCGAACAAGGACGCCGTGCGGAAGATGTATCGGTACGTCATTCAAGACGGCCGCATCCAAGACCCGTTCATGCGGAAGTATGCGTGGTTTGTGCGGCAGTCGCTGAATGTCGAAGCGATGTGCAGGGCAGGGCAGTGTTTGCTCGGCAGGCACGATTTCCGTTGCTTCGAGACGGAGTGGCCGAACCGCCTCACAAGCGTGCGAACCATCACGCACCTCGCGGTGAATCGCTTCGGCGAGTTCATCTGGATCGACGTGGAAGCGGACGGCTTCCTGTACAACATGGTGCGTGCGATTGCGGGCAGCCTCGTGCAGGTTGGTCGTGGCTTCTGGTCCGAGACGCAAATCGCCGACGTGCTGAATGCAATGGACCGCAGGATCGCCGGTCCGACGGCCCCCGCCGAGGGGCTATTTTTGATGCGTGTGACCTATCCATAATTCGTTTAGCCGCGACGCGGAGTCTGCGAAGCGGAGCGAGTTGGCGCTGCGAGCGCTCCCCTTCGCGGACTCCGGGTCGCGGCTAAACAGTTGGTTGACGAGAACATGTCCGACTTCACCTACCCCGCTGAACTCCCCATCACTCCGCTGACGAACTCGCCATCTGTGAGCGTGACCGTCCCCGGCAGCAAGAGCATCACCAACCGCGCGCTGGTGCTGGCTGCGTTGGCAAGTCGCAATGGTCCTTGCGTTCTCGAAGGGTCACTCCAGAGCGAAGACACGGATGTGATGATTCAGTGTCTCGCACGGCTCGGCATCATCGTTGACATGGAGTGGGCTCATTCGCGGCTCACCGTCAGGCAGAACAATACGGACCGTATCATTCCCGCGGAATCGGCAGATTTGTTCGTCGCGAATTCTGGAACCACAATGCGGTTCTTGGCCGCGATGGTTAGCTTGGGAAGTGGAACCTACCGACTCGACGGCGTACCGCGAATGCGGGAACGACCGATTCAAGACCTCCTCGACGTACTCACGCAGCGAGGTGTCGAAGCGAGCAGCGAGGCGGGGAACGGCTGCCCGCCAGTCGTGATCCGTTCACGCGGTTGGTCAGGCCATTATGGGCGAGCGCTCCGAGTGCGGTCCGACATCAGTAGTCAATTCCTCAGTGCATTGCTGATGGCTGCGGGGTTTGCCGAAGGTTCGACACTAATTCAGCCGGAAGGTGAGTTGGTGTCCGCGCCATACGTTCGGATGACGACGGCGATCATGCGATCATGGGGCTGTGACGTGTTCGAGTATCATACGCCTCAACCCGGCTTCGATATCAGTGAGAAACGTCTTTGCCCGGCACCCACTTCCTACGCCATCGAACCCGACGCTTCCGCTGCGTCGTACTTCTGGGCGGCGGCAGCCATCGCGGGTGGGCATGTCACCGTGAACGGGCTGAATCGCAAGTCGCTTCAAGGTGATGTGCGGTTCGTCGATGTGCTCGAACAGATGGGCTGTCGCGTCGAGGAGTGCGAAGCGGGAATCACCGTTCACGGCGGTAAGCTGCGTGGCGTCGATGTCGACATGAACGACATCAGTGACACCGTGATGACACTCGGTGCCGTCGCGTGCTTTGCCGAAGGCCCAACCACCATCCGCAACGTCGGTCACATTCGCCACAAAGAAACTGATCGCATCGCGGCTCTCGCAACCGAGCTTCGCAAACTCGGGGCAGAGGTCGAGGAACGCGACGACGGACTCACCATCACGCCGCGACCGCTCACGGGATGTGCTGTCGATACGTACAACGATCACCGTATGGCCATGAGCCTGGCACTTGTCGGGCTGAAGGTGCCGGGGGTTGTGATTCGCAATCCGGGATGCGTCGCGAAGACCTACCCAGGCTTCTGGCAAGACCTCGAAGCCCTTCGACGCTAAACTGTGCAAGCCGTCACCACTCCGCCCTCCACCCATTTGGGCACCCACATGACTCGCCTCGCCACGATCGCGTTGTTCGTTGTTGCCTTGCCGTTGTTCGCGGCGGGCCCAGTCATCGACCCTGGCACCGCAAAGGTTGATGCCGCCACCGGGATTCACTGGTACGACATTCGACCGCTCGGCGTCGAAGGCCAAGGCTGGACCGACACCAAGGCACCCTTCGACCGGTTGCCCGAGAAAGCCGAGAAGACTGCTCGACCACCCGTGTGGGGGCTCAGTCGCAACTCGGCCGGCTTGTGCGTTCGCTTCGTGACCGACTCCACAACAATTCACGCTCGATGGACCGTCACGAGCAAAAACCTCGCGATGCCGCACATGCCTGCAACCGGCGTCAGCGGTCTCGATCTGTACGTGAAAACAGCAGCCGGCAAATGGCAATGGGTCGCGAACGGTCGGCCAGCAGCGGAAACGACCACGGCACAACTCGCAACCGGGTTGGCCGCCGGCGAGAAGGAATTCTTGCTGTACCTGCCGCTGTATAACGGCGTGTCGAGCGTCGAGATTGGGTTGCCGAAGGGAAGCGCACTCAAGAAGGCCGACGCCCGACCAGCCGACAAGCAGAGCCCGATCATCTTCTACGGCACGTCGATCACGCAGGGTGGGTGTGCGTCGCGGCCGGGGATGGTTCACACAGCGATTCTCGGCCGAAAGCTCGACCGCCACGTTATCAACCTCGGCTTCTCCGGCAACGGCACGCTCGATCTCGACATCGCGGCCTTGCTCGGTGAAGTCGACGCGGCTGTATACGTCCTCGATTGCTTGCCGAACTTGAACGCGGCGCAGGTTGCCGAGCGAACCGAACCGTTCGTGAAGGCACTGCGCAAGGCGAAGCCGAACACGCCGATTCTGCTGGTCGAGGATCGCATTTATGCGAATGCCCCGGCGCTGCCTGCGTTGGCGAAGCGGAACGCGGATAGTCACGCAGCGTGCAAGAAGGCGTTCGACGCTCTCATCGCGGCTGGCGACAAGAACCTGTTCTACCTGAGCGGCGATAAGCTCATCGGTGACGACGGCGAGGGCACAGTCGACGGTTCGCACCCGACCGATCTCGGGTTCATGCGCCAGGCAGACGCTTTCGCGGAAGCCCTGCTGCCGATCCTCACAGCTAAGAAGTGATCCTTTGGTTCCTCGGGTTGCACACCCTGACGACGGATGGGATGATGTACGAGCCAGCAAGTTGAGGAACCTAGATGCCGTCCGAGGAAATGACCAGCGACGAGTTGCCCCACCAAAGGGTCAAAATTCGGCCGCACTATCCCGATGAGCTCTCAGACAAGGATCGCAAACTGGCGGCAGCGGTGGGTCTTCCTCTCGCGTCGCCGCCGCCTTCCGAACAGGGCGATGATGAAGGGACGCTGCTCCAACCTGGACGATTGGAACTCGTCCACGGGAGCAACACATTCCCAGGAATTCCGGGCTACGAATTAGTCGGAGAACTGGCCCGTGGGGGAATGGGCGTCGTCTTCACGGCTCGCGACCTGAGCCTCGATCGCGAAGTTGCCATCAAGACGCTGCTTCCGGAACTCGCGAAACGGAGCGATTTGGCCGCTCAGTTCGATCGCGAAGCCCGCATCACCGCTCGCCTCCAACATCCGGGCGTCCCACCGGTCCACGCTCTCGGCACACTTTCCGACGGTCGACCGTTCCTCGTCATGAAGCTGATTCGCGGGCGAACCTTGCACGAGGAAATCGAAGCCGCCGATCGCGACACCGATCTGGCGCGATTGCTCGGAGTGTTCGAGCAAATCTGCCAAACAGTCGGTTACGCTCACAGCCTCGGCATCATTCACCGCGATCTGAAACCGCTCAACGTCATGGTCGGTTCCTTTGGCGAGGTCCAGGTCATGGACTGGGGACTCGCCAAGGAAGTGCGGGGAGCGGACACTCGAAGTTTTGGAGATGACGATTCCCAACCCGACGCGATGAACAGGTCGGTGAATCAATCCAGTCCCTCGACGGGCGCGACCAGGCTTGGGTTGGCGAAGGGAACATCGTCGTACATGCCGCCGGAGCAGGCACGCGGCCGATGGGACGAGGTGGACACGCGGGCCGATGTGTTCACGCTCGGCGGCATCCTCTGCACCATTCTCACCGGGCAACCACCCTACACCGGGGTGAACGGGCGGGCGATTCTCGCACTGGCGATTGAGGCCAATCTGGATGGCGCAATCGAACGGCTTCACACGTGCGGTGCGGATCCGGAGTTGATTGCGCTTTCCAAACGCTGCCTCAGCCCGGAAGCCTGCGACCGACCGGGAACGGGGAAGGTGGTCGCGGAGGCGGTGGCTGCATATCGCTCGGGTGTCGAACATCGTGCGAGGAAAGCCGAAACGGAATGGGCTGTTTCCGAAGCGAGGGCAGAAGAGGCTGCGCACGGGCACGCGCTGGCGTATTGCACTTTGGGAAGTGCCTTGCAGGACAAGAACGACATTGCCGGCGCGATTGAAGCGTACAACGAGGCGATTCGGCTCGCGCCCCACTTCGCGGCAGCGTATGCGAACCTGGGTGTTGCGTTGCACGACTGCGGCGACCGACCCGGAGCAATTGCCGCGTACCGTGAGGCCATGCGACTCGACCCCACCGACCCCAAGGTGTATTCCAATCTCGGCATCGCCCTCAAGGAATCCGGCGACGTGGCAGGTGCCATCACGGCGTTGAAGGAAGTGGTTCAACTCGATCCGGAAAACCCGGAAGCCCACTACGATCTGGGGAACATACTCCAGGCGGTTGGCAATCTCGAGGGTGCAATCAGCTCTTTCGAGCAGGCATTTCACCTCGCACCGGACAACTCGATCATTCACCTGAACCTTGCAGTCGTGTACCTGTTGGGAAAACGCAAGGAAGAGGCGATTTCAGCTGCGAAAGAAGTGATCTGGCGGAATCCGCTCGACCCGAACGCGGACACGGCACACGGCATCGTGCTGCTCGCGCTGGGCGACACTGCGGGAGGCCGAGCAGCGCTTTCGGACGCGGTTCGCAATGACCCGGACCGCTGGGAGACGACGTTTCGCCAGTTGTTCCCGAATGCCCCGATGCCCTCTCGCCCCTTGGATCAGTAACGCACATCACCAGCAAGAGGATCAACACCATGAGCAAGGTTGTGAACGACGAGGCGCTGAACCTCGTCTTCCGCGAAGCGCGAACGCACATGCACTGGCTCGATAAGCCGGTGGACGACGCTTTGCTGCGTCAGGTCTACGACCTCGCGAAGATGGGGCCGACCTCGGCGAATATGTGCCCGCTGCGAATCGTGTTCGTGAAGTCGAAGGAGGGCAAGGAGAAGTTGAAACCGTTCCTCGACGCGGGCAACGTGGACAAGACGATGAAGGCACCCGTGACCGCGATCATCGGCATGGATATCCGCTTCTACGAACTGATGCCGAAACTGTATCCACACGCCGACGCGAAGGCGTGGTTCAAGGATCTGCCCGAAAACGTGCTGGAATACGTCGCGCTGCGAAACTCGTCGCTTCAGGGCGCGTACTTTATCCTGGCGGCGCGGTCTTTGGGCCTGGATTGCGGCCCGATGTCGGGGTTCAACAATGCGAAGGTGGACGAGGCGTTCTTCGGTGGCACGACGGTGAAATCAAACTTCCTGTGCAATCTCGGGCATGGCGACGCGAGCAAGTTGCACCCGCGTTCGCCACGGCTCACGTTCGAGGAAGCGTGCAAGTTGGTGTGAGGTGTTTTGGATTTTTGTCTTCGCCGCTTGCGGCGTAGCGACTCAAGTGAGCGCTACGCCGCAAGCGGCAAAGAGCCCACTACTTCAACAACGACCGCATTCGTGTCTTGAGGCGGGTGAGGTTCGCGTCGAAGTCGGCCTGCGAATCGGGAATGCGCTCATCGGGAAGCCCAGCGTAGATGCCGCGAATCACGCCGTTGCGGTCCACGACCATGAGCCGCGTGCTGTGCGAGAACTCGTCGCCGGGCTTCACGTCTTCGCCAACCTTTCGCCCCACTGCCTGCTTGAACGTCTCGCGAAGCAACTTGTGGATCGTGGCTTCGTCGCCCCTGAGGAAGAGCCAGCGATCCGGGTCCGCACCGCGTGAGTTGGCGTAATCCTTGAGCGTGGTGAGATCGTCTCGCATGGGGTCCACGGTGAACGTGACGAACTTCACGCCGGGCTCATCCTTGAACTCTTTCTGCAACTTTCCGACGGTTGAGGTGACGGCGGGACACGGACCGACGCAGCGCGTGAAGATGAACGACGCGACCCACACCGAGCCTTGCAAATCCTTGTTCGTGACCGTTTTCCCGCTGCGTTCCGTGAGCGAGAACGGCTCGATTTGCCAATCGAGTTCGGGGTCGGTGGGTGCGGTGGTCGGGTTTGGCCGAGCGAGGAGCCCGCAACCCGTGGCACACACCAGCAACAACAGCGGTAAACGTCGCGTCATGGGTTTCACCGAACAGTCTTATCCCTCCCCCATGCGAGAGAGGAGGCCACGACGACCGACGGTGGTCGTCGTGTTTGATGGTCTTCGGGGCCGAGTCACTTTGAGGTCAAGCAGCTCCCAACATTAAACTCAATTTAAGTTGACAGGTTGCCCGTCGGCTCGGGCAGACAGGCGGCCGAGCGTCTGGGTTGGCAAGCTATTTTGTAGGAATCGCACTGAGCCATCACCAAAAACAGCGTTGATCCCACCCGTGTGCGACGAGGTCAGTGGGTTGTTCGCGCCAGGCTGCATGATGCCGGTCGTGGCGTCGGTCAAGACGGCTGTGGCCGGAGCGTAGTTGACTGCGTAGCGGAGCGTCGTCCAGTTCATCCCGCGGTTGTCGGTGTTGTTCCAGGGGTTCGCCGCACCCATCATGAAACTGTATGTACGTCCTGGGCGGAAGTCCGCGGGCGCAGCGGTCGAACCGTTCTTGAACCCGCCACCCACTTCTCCGATCACGACGGTGTTCGATGTTCCGTCCGTGATATCGGCGATCCGAACCGCCGACTGCTGGTACATCACGCCCCCGTCGCTGGAGATGCCGGAGTTGCCCGTGAAGTTGTTCACCGTCGTCCAGTTGGTGGCGTCGTTGATGCATCCGGTAATCGCGGTGTAGTCCGCGGCCTGGCTTTTGTTGCCGTTGTGAGCACCGTTGAATGGGAGTGGCGAACTGGGACAGCGGTAAACGGAGAGCGTTAGGTTTGCGATCGCGGTATTGTTTGTCGCGTCGTTGTACCCTGGGCTCGAGACCACCGGGGACGCTTGGCGAGCGAGGATTTGATACAGCGCGTCCTGCTCGATGTAAGGGAGGATCAGGACCATCCACGAGAGCCCCCATCCACCAGTGTTGTTCCCGGCAGGGGGAAATTTCTGATTCGAGCTTTCGTAGGCGTGGAGTGCGATGCCCATTTGCTTGAGGTTGTTGGAGCACTTGGCTCGGGCCGCAGCTTCACGAACCTTCTGCACGGCGGGCAGAAGCAGACCGATCAGGATTGCAATGATTGCGATGACGACCAGGAGTTCGATCAGTGTGAAACCCTTGCGAACACGATTCATGAGCGTTTCCTCGCGTTGGGACGTCGCGTGTTCAAAGCGACCACGCACGTCCGACGATATGACACCCCGTATTGTTGGAGAGGGTAAGACTTTGGGCGGAACGTCTCGCCGGGGTGAAACTAAAAAGATCGCTTGAGTCTTTCCCTCTAGCGAGTCCGGAGGATACCACATGGGTAAAGTGTCTGCCACAACTTTCACAGCGATTTCAAAATGACAATATCGATGTCGTGTTTAATCGTGTTGTCGTAAGAAATAATTAGATAGCAATTGTCACTTCAACAGAAGCGCGTCGATCAGCAGCAGCACCAACACGCCGGGCAAATACACCAGCGAAGCCCGCAGCACTCGCTTTGCTTGACGGTCGCTGCGGTCACGAGCGAAGCCAAGCGTCTTCCGCACAAACATGATCCCCAACAGCGTCGCGCCGACGGCATACACCCAGCCGGCCAGCCCAACCCACACCGCAAGGAAGCCCACCGGAATCAACGCGGCAGCGGTCACCACCATCACGGTTGCGGTTCGCTTTCCGGTTGCGTCGGTGCCCGGAAGCATCTGAAGCCCGGCACCGGCGTAGTCCGCACGGTACATCCACGCGATCGCGAGGAAGTGCGGCAACTGCCACACGAACAGCAACAGAAACAACGCGACCGCGCCGCCAGCATCTTCCCAACCGCGAGCCGCACACCAACCAATCACGGGCGGCAACGCACCAGGGATCGCACCGATCACCGTGTTCCATTGCGTCATGGTCTTCAGCGGCGTGTAGATGAGGGCGTAGAACACGAGCGTCAGCGCTGCGGCAAGCGTTGCGGCTGGCGGCACCGTTGCCATGAGATACGCAAGCCCGACACCGCTCGTGATCGCGCCAAACGCCGTCGCTTGTTCGACCGACACACGACCCGCAGGAATCGGGCGGTTCTTGGTGCGGCGCATCCGGGCATCAGTGCGGCGCTCGAAGACCTGATTCAACGCGCTGCCGCCAGCCGCAACAAGCCCCGCACCGAGTAGCGTGTTCAGCAGCACTCGCGAACCGGAGTCGGAGCCGGCTCCGAGCCAGTAGCCGCACGCAACCGTGAACAACGCCATGACCGCGATTCGCGGCTTGGTGAGTTCGAGGCAGTCCGCGAGCCGCGAACGAATGACGACAGGAGCCGCCATGCGACCACCCGAGCCATAGTGTTGGAGATCGGCTTCGCCGACGAGCGTGCTTTTCATGCTGTTGAATCTCCCGGTTGCGAAGCACCTGCGGTCACGAGGCTTGGTTGCGATGAACTCGCCTCGGCACGAATGTCTCGTACTGTTTCAGTCACTGGCACGGGCGAAGTCGCGGACTGTCGCACCCGCACTGCCAACCCTAACGCGGTCGCGAGCAGGCCGCTTCCGATGAGTGCGTGCAGCGTGCGGATCGTTGCGTTTTCTTTCGTGATCTTGACCATGTCCCACGGGATCGACTGTCCGAACTTCTCCATCCACGCCTCGACGCCGAGGTAAATCTGCACGAGCAAGAGGACGCTGAGAAGGTGAGCGCCGAGTCGTATGCGTCTCTTGGCTGCGGGGTCGTATAAGGCGCACATCAGCCACCACACTGCGATTCCGGTTGCGAGAAACGCCGTGAGGAAGTGGAGCTTTTGCGTGAGGATGGTCGGGGCGTGGCGAACCAACGCACCCCAGACAACCTGCACGAACAGCAGCACCGCAAGCACGACCGCTCCGATTCGCACCTTCCGCGAAACAAGCACATCCGGCACGGAGCGAGCGGTCAGAACCGCGAGGCTCACGAGCAACCCGAACACGACCTGTGCGAAGATACCGTGAATCGTGGCGAGGTCGGGGCCGATCAGTTCGTGCAGCCTGACGCGGAAGCCGCCGAGAAGTCCTTGAGTCATAACCGCAGCCAACGCAACCACGCCAACAAGACGGATCGCAGCGCCACGAGAGTGAATCGCAATTCCGTAAGCGGTTGCTCCGAGTGCCAGCGCGAGACCGAACAGTGTTGTGACGGCACCCCGCATGGGCAACTTCACGTCAGCAGTCAGGGCATCCCGTTGTGCGATCAGACCGCCGTGGAAGTCGCCGTAGCCGCCGAGCAGAATCACGACGCCCGCAAGGCTGACCCACTTCGTTTTGGAACACCGTTCGCCGAAGAGCAGGCCAAACGCGAGAACGGAAACGATGATCCCAATGCTGAAGCCGAGGATGCGGTGCGAATGTTCGATGAGGTAGCCAAGATCGAGCTTGAAGTTCGACGCCAGATACCACGGTTCGGTTGGCCAAATTGGGTCGGCCATGCCGGCGTGGAAACTCGTCACCATCTGCCCGACGGCCAGCAGCAGGAACGTCGCGACGACGGCCAGTACCGCCCAGATGTGCAGCCAGCGCGGGACGGGGCGCAAAGATTCAGTCATCGAAGGCATCAGGGTGCAACTCGACAGCGGGCGGATCGGATCAGCTTACGGATTCGTGTGAACGACGGCTTGCCTGAAAACCTGCGAAGGGAGCGAAGCCCTCACCCACGTTCATCGTTCATACGCTCTTCGGAAGATGGAGTTCTCTTCAACTCAACGCAACCAACAGCCTCGAAGAGAAAGCTACCCCACTCTCCCCCATGCTTTGATGGAGGAAGGTCGGGACGAGTCTTGGAGTCGCGGGTGCGGGGGCGAACGACGCTTGCTTCGCCTGTCGGGGATCTGCTTTCGTCACGTTCGCGGGCACGGCGTTCCTCGCTCTCTTCCTTCTCGTAGGAGTCTTCGACCATGCCCATGATCGGCCCATTCGTGACGTGATTGGCGATCTTCCATTCACGGTATTCGGCTTCTCAGTACATTCGACCTGTAATCCGTCAATCTGGTCTCGTCAAAGGTGCGTACCATGCAGAAGCAGTTTTTGAATCCGCCCGAGTTGAATCCGACGAACGGTTTCACGCACGTTGTCACAGCGACCGGCGGAAAGACGATCTACGTTTCGGGTCAGGTGAGCGTGAACGAACGAGCCGAAGTGGTCGGCAAAGGCGACATGCGTGCCCAGGTCGAGCACATATTCGCGAACCTCAAGATCGCGCTCGCGTCGGCTGGGGCGACCTTCAATGATGTCGTGAAGATCACGTATTTCGTCGTCGATCTGAAGCCGGAACACGTTCCACACATCCGCGAAGTGCGACGAAAATACCTCAACGCAGAGAAACCGCCTGCGAGCAGCTTGATCGGTGTTGCCGCGTTGGTGGTGCCGGAATGGCTGATTGAAATCGAACTGGTAGCTGTGGTCGCCGAGTGAGTCACCCGCTGCGTTCCGACTTCAATTGCTTTTCCCATTCGAGAAGCAGTTCCATGAACGCCGGATTCGGTCGCACCTGCGGTCGGCGTGTCCGTAGAAATACCAGCGTTTCATCTCGGGAACGGCGGTCTCGGGCCATCAGATACGCAGTGGTCACCATCGCGCCGCGACTCACACCCGCGTGACAGTGAACGTACACCACTCGGCCCGCAGCACGCTCAGCCTCGATGAACGCAACCTGCTGACGAAGCCAGTCGAGCGACGGAGCCGGTGCCGCATCGCGAATCGGATGCCAGGCGTGAATCTCGGCTTGGTATGGGTCTTCGGATTCGCACAGATTCAGAACGGCTCGGGCGGCAGGTGGCGGTTGCTGCACATATCCGCCGAGGTACAGCCCGTCGTCGATTCGCGAGTAGTTCGGCGGCTCATAGTTCAGGTGTTCGGCTGTGAGATGCAGTGTCAGCACGGCGATGCTGGCAAGGAGCAGGCACACCAGCAGCCAGGATCGACGAGTCCATTTCATCACGATTCCTTCGCTTATCCTGCACGCAGTTCAGTCTGAATGTAACCGAAGCAGCCGCGAGTGGTGAGAGTTGTTCTCTCGCAGCCATTCAGATGACCCAGGCGAAAACCAGAACAGTTGCGACGTTTGCATCTCTTCGTCCAGCATCGTAACATCAGCATCATCCACGGCCGTTCGCCAAGACACAGGACTCCCCCATGCGTCTGCTCGCTGCATTCACGCTTGCGTTGCTGCTCGCGTCGCCCGCACTTGCACAGAAAGAGTTCGGCTTCGACAACCGGAAGCCGTCGGGCCAGCCGTACATCACGGCCCAGGAAGCGCTCGCCAAGATGAAGGTCGCCGACGAGTTCGAGGTGAAGTTATTCGCTTCGGAACCGCAGGTCGTGAACCCCGTCGCGTTCACCATTGACGAGAAAGGCCGCATCTGGGTCGTCGAGTGCTTCGAGTACCCGAAACGCACGCCGAAGGGCAAAGCTCCCCGCGACCGCATCGTGATCCTTGAGGATACCGACGGCGACGGCGTCTGCGACAAGCGAACGATCTTCGCGGAAGGGAAGCACTTTCCGGTGCCTGCCGAACGTGAGAAGGCGGGGTTGGGGGCGTTCGATCTCTGCACGGGCATCGAGGTCGGTCACGGCGGCGTCTTCGTGGGTGCGGCTCCGTATCTGTGGTTCATCGAGAACAAGAACGACAAGCCGGGTAAATTCGAGGTGCTTCTAAAAGGCTTCGGCAGTCAGGACACGCACGAGACGCTGAACACGTTCCAGTGGGGGCCCGACGGCTGGCTCTACGGCTTGCACGGCATCTTCACGAACTCTTCGGTGAAGCCGTCGGCGCAGCTCGATGGCCCGGAGACCCGCATCAACGGCGGCGTGTGGCGATACCACCCGACGAAGAAGAAGTTCGAAGTGTTCGCGGAGGGCACGTCAAACCCGTGGGGTATGGACTGGCGCAACACCGACGGCCAGTTCATCCTCGCGTGCTGCGTCATCCCGCACCTGTTCCACATCGTTCCGGAGGGCGTCTATCGTCGGCAGGCTCCTGGCGGCTTCAACCCGCACGTCTACGGCTTCCTGAACGAAATCTGCGACCACACGTTTCACAAGGAGTCGGGCTGGGCACACGCGGGGTTGATCTCGCTGGACGTGCCGCACATGCCGAAGCGTTTCCAGAACAGCGTGATCTTCGGCAGCATTCACGGGTGCAGTTTGAAGCAGAACATCCTGAAGCCGAACGGCAGCACCTTCACCGCAAGCCGTGGCGACGACTTCCTCGTCAGCGGCGACAAGAACTTCCGCCCGATCAATCTGCGGTGGGGGCCGGCTGGCGACATCTACGTGATCGACTGGCAGGATCAGAACCCCTGTCACCAGACGAACCCCGACGACTGGGATTACGACCGCGGCCGCATCTTCCGCATTCAGTTGAAGGGCACGAAGCCACAGAAGGTCGAAGACCTTAGCAAGAAGACCCGTGCACAGTTAGCGGAACTCGCAGTTGTCTCCAAGAATCCGTGGGAACGCCGCACAGCGCTTCGACTGATCGCCGGAAGTGACCAAAAAGTCGAGCTTCAGGGGGTTCCCGAGGATCAGTTTTTGAACGGCCTGATGATGATGGCGTCATTTCCGAAGGGCGTCGAGGATGCCAATCTCAAGTTTTGGACGGACACAGCGATTCCCGTGTTGAGTAAAGGGCGCCCCGAAAATCGGGCGTTCGTGTACCGCACACTTTCGCAATACGCAACAACACAGCCTCAGTTGGTGCAGTACCTGGCGAAAGAAGCGGAAATTGAGTCATCGGCGATTGCCCGTCGCGAACTCGCGTCCACTGCGATACGCTTTGCCGACAAGCACGACGTCACGCCGCTCGTTCGCGCTCTGCTCGCGCACAAGGACGACGCGAAAGACCCCGTCATCCCGCAGCTCGTGTGGATCGCCTACGAGAAGGCCCTGGCGAAACACTCCGGCGAGCGTCGAGGCGTAAGCCCGACGGTGCCGAAACCGGACGCGAAACCTGAAACACCAGCAAACGCCGAAAACCGTCGGCCTGACGGCTCGACGCTCACGGTCGAAACAGAACTCACCTGGCTCGCGGAGCAGGCACCGGCCAACGAGTTCGTTCGCGATCAGATCGTGCCGAAGGTCATGCGACGACTCGTCGCCACCGGAAACGCCGCCGACCTGAAACTGTGCATCGCTTTCGCCACGAAACTTAAGGACGCTTCCGCTCGCGAGAAGGCTCTTGAAGGACTGACGATTGCGCTCGCGGGGCAGGCCGTGAACGCCCCCGAAGGATGGACCGCACTGCAAGCGGAGATCGCCAAGGACAACAACCCGAAGCTCGTCGCGCTGTCGAACAAGCTGTCGGTGAGCTTCCGCGATCCCGCAGCCGTCAAGCGTGCCCTCGACATCGCCGTGAATGCGACGCTGCCACTCGAAGCTCGCACCGAAGCCATTCGCCAGCTTGCGACGCTCAAGGCCGATGACGCTGTTGCCGTGCTGTTCAAGCTCATCAAGAGCGATCCGAGCAACATCATCAAGGCCGAGTCGGTGCGGTCACTCGCGGCGTTCAATCACCCCAAACTCGGGGCCGATCTGCTCGCGGGCTGGAAGGAATATCCGGCTGCGATTCGCCCGGATGTCGTCGGCACGTTCGCGACCCGCAAGGAATGGGCGAAGACGCTGCTGCAAGCGATGGCCGACAAGACCATCGACCGTGCCGAGGTGACCGACAACACGATCCTCCGCATTCAGGCGTTCAAGGACAAGGAACTCGACGCCCTCATCGAGAAGGCGTGGGGTCGCACGCGAGCGACGCCCGCTGACTTGAACAAGCTCATCGACAAGACCCGCGACTCGCTCTACGAATCCCCCGCGTCGTTCAGCCGTGGCAAGTTGGTGTTCGAGAGCATCTGTGCGAAGTGCCACAAGTTCGACGGCAAGGGCAACGAGGTCGGGCCGCCGCTTGAAGGGGCCGCACGCGACATCGAATACATCCTCGGCAACGTGATCGACCCGAACCGCGTCATCGGTGCGCCGTACTTCGTTCGCACGGCTCGCCTGCTCGACGACACCGTTTTCCAGGGCTTGCTCGCCGAGGAAGACGAGAAGACGATCACGCTGAAGCTCGAAGGGGCGTCGTTCAAGACGATCAAGAAAGCCGATCTCGCGGAGCCGGTGCGGGTGTCTGAGAAGTCGCTGATGCCCGAGGGGCTGGGCTACAACATGACGCCGCAGAACTTCCGCGACATGGTGCGGTATGTAATGGCTCACCCGTTCCTGACCGACGTGACCGTGAACGGCGAAAAGCTCTCGACGGGCGTGCCTGGAAGGTTGCTGATGCCCGACACCAAGGGAGCGCCGGCGGTCGTGGAAGCCGAAGTGACTTCGCCCAGTGACATGAAGACGAAGTTGCTGATTGGCTCGACGGGGGATTACGAAATACGGCTCGACGGCAAACCCCTCGGCACGGGGAAGGGGACCGGCAAGCAGATGCGGCCCGACGAGGGCAGTTACGATGTCGCACTGACGCCGGGCAAGCACACGCTGACCGTCGTTGTGAAGTCGGGCACCGGGAACGCGCTGTACGCACGGTTCCTCGATCCAGATCGCAAGCTGCAATATCCGGATATCGCCGACAAGAAGTGATCGCGATTTGACGAGTGGAAATTGAAGTAGCCCCGGAGGGAATCGAACCCCCGTTTCCTGGTTGTGACCCAGGCGTCGTGAGCCGTTGGACCACGAGGCTGTCGGTGTACTTTGTTCGTTGGAAGGACACCACAGCCGAAAACGGGTTCACGTTGTGTTCGCCAACGATGATGGATTCCGCCTTGCACGCCGACGATCAACCCGGATCGGTAACGCAGTTCTTCGGCCAACTTCGCGCTGGCGACATAGCTGCGGCGGAGGCGCTCTGGATTCGCTTCTTCCCGCGACTCGTCGCACTCGCCCATCAAGCACTCGCGGGACGACCGCAGCGAGTGGCTGATGCCGATGATGCGGTTCAGAGTGCGTTCGCATCGTTCTGCCTTCGGGTGAAGGCGGGCGAATTCCACATCACTGATCGCGCCGATTTGTGGAACCTGCTCGGCGTCATCACGACTCGCAAAGCACGAAAACAATCGCGGCGTGAAACGGCCGAGAAACGCGGTGGCGGGCGTGTCGTGAGCGAAGCCTCGCTCACGCGACCTGATGGTTCGCCGCTTCCGCTCGACGAAGTCACAATCGCGCTTCCCGCCTCCGAGTTCGATCTGCACTGCGAAGAACTGCTCGCTCAACTTGTGCCGGAACTGCGAGAAATCGCGGTTTGGCGACTGCTCGGGTTCCGCAACCGCGAGATCGCCGACCGCCTCGGTTGCACCGAGCGAAAGGTGGAGCGAAAGCTGAACCTCATTCGCCTCAAGTGGGAAACCGCGTGGCCGGTTGACACGGGGAAATAAAAAGTTTGGAATCGCTGTCGGGAACCGCTCACGATCGGGAATGAACGGCCAGTCACGAACCGTCTACCTGACCATTGTGGGATGCTGACATGCCAACCGCTGATCCTTCATTGTCCGTTGCCGAGCGTGTCGATGCCGCTTGCGATTCGTTTGAGCGAGACTGGCGTGCCGGTCGCAATCCACGAATCGACGACTACCTCGCTGCCGTCCCCGAATCGGACCGCGACGCACTTCGCGCTGCCCTCCTCGCGGTGGAAGCGGAACTTAACACCGAGCGTGCGGCCGAAACGAGTGCCGGCCAGGATAGCATTCGCACCGGGAGTCATCACGGACCCGCGATGACAGTGGCACATCCCGCGAGTGAACTCGGGATTCCGCAGCGAATCGGGCGGTTTGAAGTTCGGGCTGTCCTCGGTTCAGGAGCGTTCGGACGCGTGTACCGAGCGTTCGATCCAAGCCTCGATCGCGATGTTGCTCTGAAAGTACCACTCGCTGAGAGCTTGCAAACTGCGGCAGCTCGCGACCGGTTCCTGAAAGAAGCACGCGCCGCCGCAACTGTTTCGCACCCCAACATCTGCCAGATTCACGAGGTCGGCGAACACGACGGTCAACCGTACATCGTGATGGCGTTCGTGCCGGGTCAATCGCTCGCCGAAATGCTCCGCAACCGCACGGAGTTGCTGCCCGAGAAACAAGCCGCGATCATCGTTCGCAAGCTCGCGCTGGCGCTCGACGTGGCCCATAAGAAGGGGGTCGTTCACCGCGATTTGAAGCCAGCGAACGTGATGTTCGATAAGGATCGAAAAGACCTCGTCGTGATGGATTTCGGACTCGCGAGGCGATCAGTTTCGGGAGATGTGCGTGACACGCAGAGCGGCGTTGTGATGGGCACACCCGCGTATATGTCGCCCGAACAGGCACGCGGCGACGCCAAAGACGTTGGCCCCGCCGCCGACATCTTTTCGCTTGGCATCATCATGTACGAACTGCTCACGGGATCGCGGCCGTTCAGCGGAACGGCGCAGGAAGTGATCGGCCGCATTCTACTGGTGGAGCCGGAACCGCCGTCGCAACGGCGAGCCGGAATCAGCCCACTTCTCGAAACAATCTGCCTGAAAGCGATGGCAAAAGACCCCGCCGCACGGTTCGCTTCCATGAAGGAGTTCGCAGCGGCGGTGGAGGGTTACTTGCGACAACCTACGACCGGAAGTGCGGAGACTGTTCGCGCTGCCAAAACCAAGCGAAATGACGAGTCCGACAGCGACGAAGGGTTGAGCACGAATACACGCAAACTCGCTGATGTATTCGAGGCGATTTCCGAACAGCAGGAAACGGCGAAGGCTGAAACCGCTGCGGCGATTGAAGCGGCTGCGGGGCGTCACCGCACACCGCGTTGGATCTTCGCGGCACTCGCGCTGCTGATCGTGAGCGGATTAACCGCAGTCTCCGCCGTGGTGTTTTTCACCAAAACCGACGCGGTGAAAGTGACCATCGAACTGACGGACATCGACCTCGCCGACAAGACGCTGAGTTTCTTCCTCGACGAACAACCGATCACGGCCGAGCAATTGGCGAAACCGATCGAACTGAAACCCGGCGAGCATGTGCTGGTCGTGAAACGCGGCAAGGTCATCGTGAAGCGGGTGCTACTCACCGTGAAAGGTGGACGCACTCCGGGCATCAAGCTGAGGGACATCACCCCACCGGAAGCCGAGCCAGAACCAGACCCGAAGACGCCAATAGGCCCAGTCGTCAATCCGAAGAAACCGAAAGATCCCGTCGTTGATCCGAAAGTTCCCGATGTGGAAGCGGGCTTCGTCAGCATCTTCAACGGCAAGAATCTCGACGGGTGGGAGGTCGGCGCCAAGGTAACCGCGTTCTCCGTGGACGCGGACGGCACGCTCCTCGCCGCGGGCGATACGCTCGGCTCGCCGCGCTGGCTGCTCACCAACAAGCAATACTCCGACTACGTGCTGCGGCTGGAGTTCCAGATCATCAAGGGGCCGCCGACGCACACCAACAGCGGGGTCGCGATCCGCGCGCTGCCGGGACTGGAGGGACCGAACGGGACGAAACTGGAAGTACAACTCCGCACCGACCGCACCCCGCCGCTGCTGAACGGTGCCGTCGTCTTCGCGTCCGACAACTCGCTCGAATCGGCCGACCCGCCCGCGACGAAGTCGGCCGGCGAATGGAACACGCTGGAGATCGAAGTTCGCGGGTCGCGCGTGTTGGTCACACTGAACGGCAAGCCGGCCAACGACGCGGACCTGTCGAAGATCGACCGCACCAAACTCGCGCCGAAAGAGAAGGGGTGGATCGAGGCCGCGCTCGACCGTAAGGCCGGACACATCGGGCTTCAGAGCTACCGCGGGCCGATTAAGTTCCGCAACATCCGCGTGAAGGACCTGGTCGGCGGTGTGCCGCCCGACCCGAAGGCCGACGGGTTCACCGGGCTGGAGTTGGTTCAGGCGCTCCCGCACAACGCCTTGGTGTACGACGCAACCTTCTCGCCCGACGGAACGAAGGTGTTCACAACATGCGCGGGCGTTGCTTGGGAGGGCGCGGGGCTGCAAACATGGGACGCCCGCACCGGCAAGCGCGAGGGCACGCTCGTGAAGATGATCGCGCCCAAACTGGTGTGGGGCGCGGACCGGCTCCTGATCGGCGCGGCGCACTTCGACCCGAAAGCGAATATCGGTCAGGACGACATCGTGGTCTGGAACGCGACGAAGTGGGCCAGCGAGTCGCGATTCTCTTTCGATGGCGACACCCAGGGTCGCTTCAACTCGCTGGAGGCACTGCCGGGCGGCAAACTGGTTCTCGCGGCGCGAACCTTCCCTATTCGAGACCGCGGAGACCAGCACACGACCGCGATCTTCGACCTCGCGACCGGCGAGCGCAAACTGAAGGTCACAGGTCAGGCCGCGGGCGTCGTGCCGCGCGCGGGGGGAACCGCAACGACGATCCTGGTTGCCGACGGGAACGACCTCAAAGAAATCGAGATCGCGACCGAGAAGGTCGTTCGCACCCTGAAGGGTCACACGGAGTTCGTTCAGTGCCTCGTGGTGTCCCGTGATGGCCGGTTCGCGGCCTCATCGGGGAAAGGCACGGCGAACGAACTGTACCTGTGGGATCTGGGCGCCGACGACGGGGCACCGGTGCTGCTCGGCAAGCACAAGGTCCACCTCTACTGTCTCGCGTTCGCGCCGAACGGGAAGAGCCTGCTCTCCGGCAGTTCGGAGGGCGTGCTGAAATTGTGGTCCGTCGCAGAACGCAGGGAAGTGACCGCGATCCGTACGGACCCGGTGTGTGTCAACTCGATCGCGTACGCAGCGGACGGGAGGCACGCCGTTACTGCCGGTTCGGACGGCCACGCGAAGGTGTGGAAACTGACGAAGTGATGTGACCGGTGTGGCCGAAGTGGACAGAATGGGGATCGAAATCGAACAACACCAACACGCACCTGATCCAAGGGTCCATGACGAGCGTCTTGGTGTCGGATACCATTCCCATCCGCAAACGGAAGGTGCAAGGATCGAACTCGCTCGCCCAGTGAAAGGCGCGTGCTTTCCAAGCACGTCCGGCTCTCCAACTCCGGCGACCTTCCCCAAAATCAACCAGCGGAAGGAGAGGGACTCGAACCCTCAAGGGCTTGCGCCTCGCCCGTTTTCGAGACGGGTGCCGTCATCCAGTCCGCACTCGGCTTGCCCTTCCGCCAAAAGAGACAGCCAATATCGTCACGGGTTCGCGATCGTTTGGAATTCCTTGTGGGCCGCCACGAAGGGCGGCCCATGCTGAAACAGAAAATCACCCCACGTGAATCGCGGTGGTCGTATCGGTCGTGGTCGTCGTTGAGGTTGTGGGGTGCAGGTCGGCCCACAATTGCTTCAAATCTGCCTGGATCGCGGCTTGATCCGCCTTGATCGGCGCGGAGTCCGTCGCCAATTTCGCCTTCGCAGCAGCAACGCCCGTATCAGCATCCACTGCGGCCTGCAACGCCTTTGCATCGGCAGCAATCGCAGTGGCCGAGGCCGTGCGATCCGCTTTGAGCTTGTCGAGGGCTGCCGTGCGAGCGGCGTCATCCGTCGCGTCGTGAACCGCCTTCCGATCAGCCTGAAGCGTTGTCTTCCAGGTTGCGACGTCCGTTTGAAGCGTCGTCTGAGCAGCTTGAACGTCGGTGTTCGTCGCGAAGGCGTTCTTGATCGCGTCTTGCAGAGCGTGCCGGTCGGCCTTGAGCGTATCTCCCAGCGACATCAAATCCGTGTGCAGTTGCTGGGTGTCGGTCCGGAGTTGCGCGAGGTCGGCCTGCACGGCCTCGCTGACAGGAGGTAGGTGGAATCCGCCTGTTGCAAAACCCGATGGCAGCGCTCGCCCTTCCAACAGTTCAACACCGAGAAGACTTCTCGATCCGTTCATCGTGGCCTCCATTGTGATGTAACGACCAGCCTCGTTCCGCTTCCGGGTTGGGTCGCCCGAAAAGCGATCGTGTGAAATGGGAGCGAAATGTGGATTGCTTCCCCAGACTCCACGCGATCAAGGCTGACATGGCGACGCCTTCGCGTTAGGCGTTGGGAATAATAACGGAGAACCAACGGGAACGAAGACATTAAATTCGGATTTCACGATCTCCTTGTGGTTGAAGATGATTTTGAAGCTGCTGCATCATGGGAACACCGTTTGGCGATCGTGATTCGCTGCCTCCTGCGCGAAAATTCGGTGCTTGGAGTCTCCGCCTGGAGCGATTACCGTTTCCAGAAGCATGACCGCCTCGCGTGGTCGCGAAATCATCTCCGGAGGTGTCTGATGTTTTGGGTGTCGAAAGTGCTAGCTCCAATGGCTCTCGTCGTTGCGATCATCGGCACGGCGGTTGTCGTTGCACAACCACCAGACCGCAGAGGTGGGGACGACAACAAAGCGCCGTCCGATCGCAAGGGTGGCGACGACAAACGCGGCCCTGGACCGATGGGCGAGCGTCCATCGCGGCCCGATGCGACTGTCGATGCGTGGGTGAAGGTTCTGATCGAGAAGATCGCCGATCAGCACGATACGGTTCGCGAAAGCGCTCGGGCAGCACTCGTTCATGTTGGCCCGCAAGCGATTCCCGCACTGCGGAAGTTGGTTGAAGGCGACGACAACGTGAAGGCGGTCGCGGCGAAGAACGTGATCGCCATGATCGAACGCGGTCCACAATCCGGTCGTCCTGCTTGGGGCGGTCTCGGTGGAACTGGTGGTCCTGGTGGGTTCCCAGGTGGTCCTGGCGGTCCTGGTGGCGATCGCCCTGGCCCGGGCGGTGATCGCCCTGGTCCTGGCGGTCCTGGCGGAATGGGTGATCGGAACCCGCTTGCTCGCGTGCTCGGCGAACTGAATCTATCCGAGAAGCAAGAGAAGCAGGTGAAGGAAATCGTCGCAGCGCACGGGAAGAAGATGATGGAGTTCGGCGAGAAGATTCGTGAAGGGAAGCTCGAACCGATGGACGCTCGCGCGGGCTTCGAGAAACTGCGTGGCGAACTGACCAAGGAGCTCAAGGAAGTGCTGAATGCCGAGCAACTGAAGAAGTTCGAGGCAGCGATGCAAGGTCCGCCGCCTGGCCCCGGTGGGCGACCGGGTGGTCCGGGTGGTCCACCTGGAGGCCCAGAGCGAGAGCGAGATTGATTGCGGAATCAGAAGCCGGCGGGAGAATCCCGCCGGCTTCTGTGTTTCAGAACAGCGTGACCGCCAGAACAAACGTGAGCATCACAGCCAGGCCGATTCCGAGAACCCACGCGGCCGTCGTCGAAGGTTTCTTCTTGGCAAGCTCTCGGGCGTGTTCCAACTGTTCTTGCTTGTGCTTTTTGCGGGCTTGTTCGTGGTGCTGCTTCTTGGTGCTGTGGCTCATCGCTGACCTCCGCTTGGAGAGAGCCGCTCGACCGCCGGGTTTGGAACCGGAAAAGGGTTGATGCGGTCGCGCGGCTAGAAAAGGGTGCGCTGAGTTTACCTCGCTCGGTGGGGTGTTGTCGAGAGGCCGAAAAATAGTTTAGCTGCCGCCCCAGTGGGGCGGCAAGTCGCCGCGTTGCGGCGACCGCTAAACGTTCCATTCAGTTAATTCACCACGTTTCGCAGCGGTTCCCCGAGCAGCGCACGCCGACACGCCTGCGCTCCCTTCACCCGCATGTCACGCAATCCCTCCTCGGAATAGAACGCGGAATGCGGATTCAGAATCACGCGATCATGGCACGGGTCGTTCACGTCGCGCCATGCCACCAACAATGGATGATCTTCCGGCGGCGGTTCCATCGGCAGCACGTCGATCGCTGCTCCGGCCAACTTTCCGCTACGAATCGATGCCGGGATTGCGGTTGCGTCCACGGTGCCGCCGCGGGCGGTGTTCACGAGGAACGACCGATCCGGCATCAACGCAATAGTTCGCGCATTGACAATGTGATTCGTCTCGGGCGTCAGTGGGCAATGCACACTCAGCACGAACGCCTGCTTGCACAGGTCGTCGACCTTCTCCACGCGGCGTACGCCAATCGCCTTGTCGTAACCGTCGGACTTGTACGGATCGTAGAAGGCCACATCCATTCCAAGTGCCTTCGCCCGAACCGCTGCTGCCGTGCCGATGCGACCCAACCCAATGATGCCGAACACCTGGCCGCGCAGTCGATGTAATGGTGAAACCGGAATGTAGCTCCAGTTTCCCTCTCTGCGTTGAAGGCGGTTGTTGAAGAAGTTGATGCCTCGGGTCAGCGTCAGCATCATGCCGATGGCCGAGTCGGCGACTTCTTCGGTGCCGTAGTCAGGTACGTTGCCGACAGGGATGCCGCGCTCACGGGCGTATTTGTGATCGACGTTATCGAACCCGACGCCGCAACGAACAATCAGCTTGCAGTTCTTCAGGCGATTGATCGTTTCGCGACCGATGACGATGTTGTGATAGAGCATGACCGCGTCGGCGTTGTCGATCTTGCCGATGAGGTCTGCTTCGGAGTTCGCATCGAGGCACGCGATGTCGGCGATGTCGCCGAGAATCTCTCGCTCGGCAACCAACTCGTCTTTGATGAAGTCCGCAACGACGACCCTGAACTTTGGCATTGGTAGCTCTCGGAGAATTTCTGATGCGTGCGTTCTAGCCAACGCGGTGTCGGAAATCCACTAGCATGATGAAGTCGATTCGCACTCCGAGGAACCGCATGGCCCGCCGATCACGAGCACGAGAAGTCGCCCTTCAACTGTTGTTCCAGCGGGATTTGAATCCCACGCCGGTTCCACGCCCCGCCCTCGAGCGTTTTGTTCGCGAGCGACTGCTTCAAGATCGCGAGATGACGGCGTATTGTCTGGCGCTTTACGATGGTACCCTGTCGAAGCAAACCGAGATCGACCCCAAGCTGACGGCGACGGCCACGAACTGGCGACTTTCCCGCATGTTGCCGGTAGATCGCAATCTCTTGCGGTTGGCGTCGTATGAACTGCTCTTCGACCCCGCAGGGCAGCCGTTGGAAGTCATCATCCACGAGGCGAACGAACTGGCTGCTCGCTTCGGGTCCGCGGACTCGGCCAAGTTCGTGAACGGCATCCTCGACAAAATCGCCAAGATGAAAACCGAAGGCGATTCCCCACCGAAAGCAGAACCAACTGTTTCGGATTCCGCGAAATGATTGCATTGCGAGCCACGGGGTTTCTCCCCGGGGGGTTGGAGAACAGAAGACCACGGGGATAAACCCCGTGGCTTGCAGGACACCAATCATGAAAATCCATCAACTGATTTGACGCTGCACCTCTCGTAGATCACATTTGTATAGTACACGTCTCGACGACACCAACACATTCCCATCAGAAACGCTTCGACACATCCACGCGATGCACGGAAGCGTTTCCCTTTCGACGAGGGCTTCCCCATGCGAAAAATCAGTCTGATTCTGCTGTGCCTGATGCCGACTGTGGCTCTCGGACAGTTCGCAGTCACACGCGAACCGATGAAAGACAGCGTTCGAGCGACTGCCGATTTGCCCGCGAGTCAACACAAACGCAACAGCGCCGGCAGCGATGGTTTTGGCCTCTGCGTTTACACTTCGGCCTGGCACGCCGCGATCTGGCAATCCGTGTCCGATCTCTACGGCTTCCGCGACTGGATGACGCACCGACCCGGCGGCTCGTATCCCGAGAAATTCGAGTCCACGCTGAACGCTTACTGCAAAGAACGCGGCATCCCGTGCCCCGGTTACGTTCAGCACACGGGCGGCGATGTCGAGTTCCTGACGTTGGCGTTGAAGACGGGCCGCATGGTCTGTGTGACGTATTGCGGCGTCGATGGTGCTGGTCGCTACGGCAACGAAGTCATCGGGCACATGGTGAACCTCGTGCATCTCGACGACAGCGGGGCGGCGATTCTCGACAACAATTTCCCGGGGACTTGGCTGTGGATGAGCCGTGCGGATTTCCTCGCACGCTGGCGAGGTGTTCAGGTCGATGGTCGTCCGTTTCTGGCTCGCGATGGTCGCGGACGAGCAATGCCCATTGGCGGCGGTTGGGCTATCGTGTTCCTGGCAGCGCCGCCGCCACCGTATCCGGATCGACCGCCCGTGATGTTCGGTCAACGGCACTGCCCGCCCGAAGGCTGCCCGCTGCCGACGCCCACAACCGGCGTGGGTCGATGGTTGCGAATGCGAACGGCCGCGAGTGGGGCTTTTGGCTGAACGGTCAATGCATCGCGGCTGCGTTTCCGGATGGACGAGTTGAAGCCACGAACGAACACGGAATCGCGAACGGTGTCGTGATTGCGCCGCCAGCTCCGCTTCCGTCAGACATCGCCCCACGGCCAGTCGCGAGCGGAGAGCAGTTCCCGCAGGGTGGCGTGATTCTCGATCGGCTGACGGCCGGCACCCGCTACTGGCGAAACGGCGAGCCATGCACGAAGGACGAAGCGCACACAGCTCTCCGTCTTGCGGATGATTCCGAGCGCTGGAACCTGGCGATCGTGGGCGAGTCTGGCTTTGCTCGCAAGGTTGCGGACGATGTGGCGAGTCTTCCGGCGAGCGTTCGAGCGAAACTGCACGTTCACAGTTATGCCCCGAACGATTGGCAGGTCTCGCAGTTCAAGCTCGGTCTCGGTGTCACGCTTCGTCAACCATCGCTCGGGCGAATCGGAGCGGACCTCGGAACCGTGCCGATTGCTGACTACACCGCAACCCGTCTCGGTGAGTTGCTCGCCACCGATGGCGGACCAATGCGGAACTCGGTGCCGAAACCACTGCCCAAGATCACGCCGACGCCAGCCCCGCAACCGACCGATTCCACGCCGAATCCTGCGACCAATTCCGGCGGATTCATCTTGCTCGCCGCATTCACAAGTCTCATTTACCTGATCCTTCGGAGATGACCCATGACCGATCTCACGCCACTCATGACCTGGCTCGCATCGCTTGGCCCCTATGGTTATCTGCTTTCCGCAGCCGTGCCCGTAGTTGTGTTCCTCCTGCGGAATCGCTTCGGGCCGCTCAGTCAACCCGTGACGCCGACGCCAACACCAAGCCCCGCGGTGACTTCACCTCGTCTCGACGCCAAGGCACCCTTGCTCAATTTGCTTCTGAATGCTTTGGGTGTGGTGCCACGCGGTCGGGCAGCGACGATTGCGGATGTGCCGCACGAAACGCACTTGCAACTGCAAAGTGAACTCGACGGCGTGACTGCGGCGAAGGTCGCAGCACACACCGCCGCTCTGGCTGACCTCGCTCCAGCACCGCCGACCAGCACGCCGGCCCCGCGATGAAAACGAAGACCCTCGGGATTCATTCCGGGGGTCAGTTCGTTACCGTAGCAACTTGGCCGCTTTCACGACGTACTGTAAACCGCTCCCGATGGTCGCAACTAGCATCGCGTACAGCAACACGAGTTGCACCGGTTCCAACACCGCAAGCACGTCAGCAGCGTCTCGTTCGCGAAGCCACAGAATCAGGAACACGCCGATCAGCACCGCACACTGTAAACCCATCTTCAACTTCCCGAACCAGTCAGCTCCGAACTTCTTTCCCGTTGCCTCAACCATTCCGCGAATCCCCGTGACAAGCAACTCCCGACTAACAACCACCACAACCATCCACGGATCGATCCCTGCTTGCGGCACAAGGATCAAGTAAATGAACGCACCACAGACGAGGATCTTGTCTGCGAGCGGATCGAGATTTCGGCCGATGAGCGAAAGGGGACCGTATTTGCGAGCCCACCAGCCGTCGAGCCAGTCCGTGATGCACGCGACGATGAACACGAGAAGAGCTACAAACCAAGCCGCGTGAACTGTGCAAACGAACACGACAACAGCGAGTGGAATGCGAGCCACCGACAGGGCGTTCGGAATGTTCAGGATGGGATCGTGCTGGGGAGTTGCGGTCATGATGAAATTCGCACAATGACGGGTTGGGCAAGCTGTCATTGTGCGAACGCGACAAGAAACGGCATTGGGCCGCGGCTCACTTGATCGGCGGCCCGGTCAATTCCGCGTTGAACACTGTGTTCGCTTCAACCTTCACCGCGAATCCTGATGTGCCTTCAGATGCGTACTTGATCGGGGTCAGATACGGTGGAATCTCGGGCAGTGGCACGGCCAGCGACGGGTCGTTTGGCATCGGAATTTTTCGCTGTGGCTGATTGTTGTTGACGGTCGGGAACTTGGGGTTGGAGTAATACACGGCGATCTTCGTGTCACCCCGCGGCACATCGGTTGCTCGGTAAGTTCCGTCTGCTGCGATCGGTGCGACAACCTGGATTCCGCTCGGACTGACGAACACGATGTTGCCGTTGGGTTTGTCGAGTGGGGCACCGTTATAGGTCACCTTCCCGGTGACTTCGCCCTTGCCCGGTGCACACCCCACACCCGAGACGCTCAGAACCAAAGCAGCGGAGAACAATGCACAACAGCGGGGCGAGCAGTACATGGAATCGAATCCTTGCCGAGCGGAGGAATCGCGTTGATGATTCCCCTCGAACTCGCGGATGCTGGGATACCCGGCGTTTCCGCCGGGCGAGATGATTGAAGTTAAACGTTTCGGATCACGGAACGTTCACGCTTTCGTTTCCAGCGCGGGTTTGCAGTGCAGGCAGGATCGAGTCGGCTTCGTATTTGAGGTATTTGACCGACCCATCGGCGAACAGGAAAATCGAGCCGGCGGGGTGGTTGCTCCACCAGTGAGCCGAATCGGCGTAGTTGTTCACGTTTCCTGGCCGCAACCCGACGTTGGTCGATGGTCCACCGAAGTATGCGGCCGCGCCAGTATCGCGAGAACCCAACACCACGTCTGCGGAACCCTTCCCCTCCCATCCGTAACCTGCAAACCACCAGCCGAATACCAAGTTGCTGCTCGGTGGCCGTTCACCCACCACAACGGTGTTGCTCGCCCCGTCCGTGATGTCTGTGAGCCGCAGTTTTGAATCCACGAACATGACCCCATCGTTCGTCGTCCCCGTCGTTCCACAACTCCCGAGATACATGGCCAGCCCAATGTTACCGATCCCAGGGTAATTTGAGAGCACTGGCCCGCGGGCGTCGATGGGGCAGGTGTAGATCTTCATCGGAACCCCGAGTGCGGGGTTCGCTGGGTACCAGGGGTTGTTGCTACCGCTCGAAACCGCGAACGTTTTCGCCTGATCGGACAAACTCTGTTGCTCCACGAATGGCATGATTCTGGCCATCCAACTGATGTAGCGATCCCATGTATTGGTGCTGACGAAGGCCGGAGGAATACTTCCGTAGGAGTGATTGTGAGACTGGAGGCCGATGCCGATTTGTTTCAGGTTGTTGATGCACTGCGTGCGTGAAGCACCTTCGCGGATCTTCTGCACGGCTGGGAGCAGAAGGCCCATGAGAATGGCGATAATCGAGATGACGACGAGCAACTCAATGAGCGTGAACGCGCAACGATCGAGACGTGGTCTGGATTTCATGACGTTCCTCAGACTTGACGGGAAGAATGATGCTGCCGATGCGATCTACGCAACTGGCGAGCAAAGTTCTGGACGATATCAATGCTTCCAACGACCTCACGTCGCTGGTTTGTGCCTAATGAAATGGAGAGGCAAACGATTCGATCTGAGCACGAACACATTCAACAGACTTGCTTGTAAACTCTTAACGGTCGGCATTCAAGTAGAAAATGTGTGAATCGTGAGAATGCGAATTTGGGCTTGGGCCGAACCATGTGTTCAAACGATCACTGATGTTGCTTCTCAGTGGGCTGTGAATGTTGTGGAGGTGATACGCAACGCCGCAAGCGGCGAAATCAGGTCGCGGCTTGCGGCGTTGCATTCGACATGAACGAGATCACTTCGCGGGCTTGTTGCCGAACTCAGCCAGTTCCATCGTCATTTCCATGTCCATCTTCGCGACGCTCGCCTTCATGGTCATCTTCACCATGCCCATAGGCACGTCCTTCGATGTCCACACCTTGATGTCGGCTTCGATGTCCATGCCGTTGGCCTTGGCCGACACCTTGTAGGTCGTCCAGGTGCACTCGAATTCCTTGCCGCCAGCCTTGATCTTCTCCTTGCCTTCCTTGCCCTTCTCGACCTTCGCCTCGGCACCACCCGGCAAACCGCCGCCAACCTTCGTCGGGTCGTAGGGCTTGGTCAGATCGACCGTCTGCTCTTGCGCCGGGGCTTCCATCCCGTTGACGCTCGCGGTGACCTTGACCTTCGCTTCCTTGTCGCTCTTCTCGGTGATGCTCTGCGTCGTGGTGCCGTCGATGGCGATCGGGCCAACGTTCACCTTCATTTTGTAGGTGGCGAAGTCGCCGACCTTGACGGTCTTGTACGGGTTATCGTCGTCCGCCGCCCGGACGGCCAGCGGGGCAACAGCGACCGCCAAAACGGCGGTAAGAAGACGAACGATCATCTGATCCTCGGGTTGAAATAGTTCCGTCAGGTCCCAGCCAGACAGGCGGGGTACCGCAAGCACGCTAACACACGGACGAACCGCCCGCAACACCCCGACAGAGGTGTCCAAAGTTTGGTATGGGCTGGTGGGTGAATGAGCAACTCACCCTCGTCGTCATTTTGACGCAGCAGGAGGCACACGCACAACAAGTAGGCGTTTCGGAGCCTTCCCAACTTCGATGCGTGCCACGACTTTCCGCGTTGTCGTGTCGATGACGGCCACCGAATCGCCGATGCGTTCCGAAATGTAACAATGCTTCCCGTCGGGCGAAAAACAGATCCAGTAACCGCCGCCTTTCATCTCGATCGTGGCGACCTGCTTCGGCGGCTCTTGCGTGTTGTCGAAAACGTAAGTGCGGTCGTGAAACACGTCGCACATCCACACTTCCTTCTCGTCGGGGGTCAGTCCGATGCCGTGACTGCGGCTCGCCTTTCGCAGCAACTCCTCCGGCACGTTCGCTTCGACCCGGTGAATCACTTTGCGTTTCGCGACGTCAGCGACTTCAAACCCGATGAGCGTATCGACGTTGGCGTACAGCCGTTTCTCGTCTTTCGAGAGAGCGATTGGTCGCGGTGCGTCGGAAGTCGGAATCTCGCCGACCAGTTTGTGCTCGACCGCATCCGCGATCAAAACGTGGTATGAGCCTTTTGGCCCGAGGTACATTCGCTTGCCGTCCGCTGAGCAGAGCGTGTTGTGCGGCCTGCCGCCGGTCGCGATCTTCTTCAGCACCTTGGCGTTCACCGTGTCGATGACCCACCATGAAGCGTCGTCGCAGGGCACATACACGAGTTTGCCATCGGGGGTACACGCAAGTTGATTCGGACGCGGCCCGACCTTCATGCGTTTCGTGACGCTGTCCGTGGCTGTGTCGAACCACACGAGTTCGCCTTCGTCGCCGTCGCTGTTCTCGATGGTGAGGAAGAGTTGCTTGCCGTCTTGCGTGGCGACAAGCCCGTGCGGTTGCGGACCGACTTCAACACGCCTGACGACCTTGTTCGTGGCAGGGTCGATGATGTGCAAATCGTTGCCTGCGGAGTTGGCGACATACAGCTTTTGAGACAGCGCAGCCTCGCGTGAGACTGTCGGCGTCAGGAAGGTCAACAGCAGGAGAGGGACCAGAGCATTCATTGGTTGAAATTCCTGGTGAGTGGTTTCCGAGCGTGAAGCCTGACACCCAGTGCTTCCGCACTGGGCTACGAAAGACGACCCCTCCGGGGTGAAGAACAAAACCTGGCCTTTGGTTTTCGCCCCGGATGGGGCCGGCTTTCGTAGCCCAGTGCGGAAGCACTGGGTGTCAGAGTAATCGCAACTGCGTAACTCATAGGCAGGTGAAATACTACACGGGAACAGAATGCCGTGAGAGATGTTCCCGGCAAGCAATCCCTCCCCGGAGTCCACCCGTGAATCGTATCCGCTTCTGTTCTCTCGTCGTGTTGCTTCTGGTTCCCGCAGCGCCAGCATTCGCACAGAAACCCACGACCGGCCCGTGGGACATGAAGGCTCTCGCAGCCGTCGAGGTGAAACCCGAATGGGGCAAGGAAGTCGGCAAGGCCCGCGAAGTGTTCTACCCCGGCGAGCCATTCAAGGGAAAGCCAACGCGAGTCTTCGCCTACTACGCCAAACCCGCGACCGGTGACGGTCCGTTCCCGGCGATGCTGCTGGTTCACGGTGGAGGCGGCAAAGCGTTCCGCGAATGGGCCGAGCACTGGGCCGCACGCGGATACTGTGCCCTCGCGATGGATCTTGCCGGCGTCGGGCCAGCGGGTCGCCTCGAAGACGGCGGCCCCGACCAATCCGACGACACCAAGTTCCGCACGTTCGACGAAAAGACCGCAAAGGATATGTGGACGTATCACGCCATCGCCGCAGTGATTCGCGGTCACAATTTGCTGCGTTCGCTGCCCGAAGTGGACAAGGACCGCATCGCGGTGACCGGCATTAGTTGGGGCGGCTACCTGACGTGTATCGTCGCTGGCGTGGATGATCGCTTGAAGGCGGCGGTGCCCGTTTACGGCTGCGGCTTCCTGCACGAGAACAGCGTTTGGACGGCAGGACGATTCGAGAAGGCCGACGCGGAACAACGGAAGCGATGGGTCGAGACGTTCGACCCGTCGGCGTACCTCGCCAACGTGAAGTGCCCGATTCTGTTCCTGAACGGCACGAACGACTTCGCCTATCCACTCGACAGCTACCAGAAGTCGTACCGTTTGGTGACGGCTCCGCGAACGCTGTCAGTTCGCGTCAGGCTGCCGCACGGTCACATCTGGACGTTCGGAGAGGTGGATGCGTTCATCGACTCGCAGTTGAAGAAGGGCGACCCGTTACCCGAGGTTGGCGAGATGACGCTGGCCGGTGATGTGGCGTCTGCGACTGTAACGAGCAAGGTGAAACTGAAGAGTGCGAACCTGCATTACGCCGTGGCCGATGGTGCCTGGCAAAAGCGAGAGTGGAAGTCGCTGCCAGCGGAGATCAAGGACGGCAAAGTCTCGGCGAAGTTGCCAGCCGCTCGGCCGCTGGTCTTCTACCTCGCCGTGACTGACGAACGCGGTTTGGAGGTATCCGCACCGCACACGATTCTACCCGCAGCGAGCAAGTGACTGCGGTACTTCCGGCGTGGTCAGCCGGAAGAGAATCGCACAGCCGCACAGCGTCACAGGAGTCGCCCAGACGTACACGGGCGACTTCAACTGTGCGAGCATCATCGCAAGAATCGCAGCGTTCACACAGAACAGAAACACCAACCCGATCACGCAAACGCGCCGGTTCGGGAATCGTGTCAGGTGAACCGCAGTGGCCAACACGGGAACCAGCAACAACACGAGATCGTAGGCATACGCGCCGTAGGGAGCAACCACGAGCGAAGCCCCGACCACCCAGGGCAACCGCTCTTCCCACTGCGGCGGTTGCTTACGGTTCACGAACCACCACGCGACAAATCCGGGGACTGCAATCGCCATCGGCAACCACTGCACTGCAAACGGTTGACCGGGCACCATTTGCCGCAGCCACCAACCAATCAGCGGCGGCGTCCATTCGGAAACGTGGCGGTGGTCTGCCGACGATGGCCCCGTTGTCGCTTCGATGTACTGCTTCCAGACAGCCGGATTCGCCAGCCCCGGCGGCACGCTCATGAAGACGCCCACGAGCAACCCACCGACCACGACCCACCTTCCGAACGCCGAGCGAGTGGCTTCGAGCAGCAACCACACAGCGAACAGCACGAGCAAGTGCGGCTTGATCGCGGTGAACGCGACACAGATTCCCGCACACAGCGGTCGGTCGTTGCGTGCGAAGTACAGGAACCCGGCAAGCCCGAACAGCACGAACGCGGTGATCTGCGCCGCTCCAATCAGAAACACGGTTGGCCCGAACGAAAGCGCGATGAGTATGGCGAGTCCTCGGAATCGTGGCAAGCCGCCGAATCCCCGCCAGAACAACACCGCTGCCACACCCACCAATGCGAGGTTCACGAGCATCCAGACGCCGTAAGCTGTTCGAGGGTGCATGGCTCCAATGGGCATCACCAGCGATAGCGTCCACGGCGGATTCCACATCATGATCGCGGTGTCGATGTCTTCGAGCCCGATCTCTCGCTGAACGGCTCGCACGTTCGGGCCCGAATACGGGTCGGCTCCGGCTGCGTTCAGGTGCCCGGCGGCCCAGTATTCCGCGAAGTCAATTGGAAGCGGCTTCTCAGCGAAAAACAGGTTATTGAGCAGCGAGCCGCTCGCGAAAATGATTACGATGACACCAACCGCGAGAAGCAATCGGCGAAAGAGAGTTGGCGACGCAGCGGCAGTGGTCATGCGGCAAATCCTACGGTGAACAGCGGCGAATTGCGAGCATTGTTCGCTTCTGTTTCAGGCTCATTGGAGCTGAAAAGTGCGCTCTGAAATCGCGTGCCGGACTTGTCGATTCTGCGTGTGCCGATATGCTGGAGTTTTCCCGGGTTCGCGAACTTCTTTCAGGCTCGGGGTTGGGGATTGAATCATGAAGGTGCGAGCGAGCGTGCGGCGGATCTGCGATAAGTGCAAACTGATCAAGCGCAAGGGTGTTGTGCGGGTCATTTGCGAAGATCCTCGCCACAAACAACGACAAGGCTGAACCAGTTTAGCGGGCAACTCCAACGGGTTGTCGCTTCACGAAAACGAGCAAGAACATGCCGCGTATCCAAGGCGTTGACATTCCGGCAGATAAGCCGACGCACATTTCCCTGCGATACATTCGTGGGCTGGGGGCAACGACGTCCCTGGAAGTGTGCGAGAAGTTGCACATCGACCCGCAGCGGCGTGCGAAGGAGCTCTCGGACTCCGAGGTTGCTCAGATCGCGGCCCTTCTCGACAAGGAATATCTCGTCGAGGGGCCACTGCGTCGGCAGGAAGGCTCGAACATCGCACGGCTCAAGGAAATCAAGAGCTATCGCGGTGAACGGCACCGGAAGAATCTGCCGTGTCGTGGCCAACGCTCCAAGACGAACGCCCGAACCCGCAAGGGTGTCCGGAAGACCGTCGCGGGCAAGAAGGGCGTCAAGGATCTGCGCTAATGTGTTGAGCCGTAACCGAAGGAAGCGTTCGCGCTCCGTTCGGTCGCGGCTAACCTAGCACTCCCAACCAACATCCAAAGATCATGGCCAAATCCAAGAAGAAGAAAGCTCGTCGTAACGTCAGCCGTGGCGTGGCGCACGTGCAGAGTACGTTCAACAACACGATCATCACCATCACCGACACGAACGGCGACACGCTGTGTCACTCGTCTGGTGGGGCGGTCGGGTTCAAGGGAAGCCGTAAGAGTACGCCATTCGCGGCTCAGCGAGCTGCCGAAGAGTGCGCCGCCAAGGCAAGCAAGTATGGCGTCAAAGAAATCGAAGTGCGGGTGAAAGGCCCAGGAGCTGGTCGCGAATCCGCGGTCACAGCTCTGCAAGCCGCCGGGTTGAACGTCAAGGCAATCGAAGACGTCACCCCGCTCCCGCACAACGGATGTCGCCCGCCCAAAAAGCGGCGCGTCTGATCGCGGAAGTGGTTGGTTGTCGGTCGCCGCTCGGAACCCAGGGCTTCCGCCCTGGGCTACGAAAGACGGCCCCTCCGGGGCGAAAGACACACCGATGTTTTTCGCCCCGGAGGGGCCGTCTTCTGTAGCCCAGGGCGGAAGCCCTGGGAACTCAGGCGCGACACTGTTGTTTCTGCACTACCCGTTACGACTCTGGGGTTCGCCGGGTATTCGCTTCTCAACTGACAACCAATCGCTCATAACTGGTACCGCAACAGCGGGCCAAACTGACCCCTGGTTCCTGACAACTGGTATCCATGGCTCGTAACATCGATCCGGTCTGCAAAATGTGCAGGCGAGAGCAGATGAAGCTGTTCCTCAAGGGAGAGCGCTGCTTCAGCCCGAAGTGTCCCATCGACAAGGAAAAGCCGCCGCCCGGCATGCACGGCCTTCGCCGCGGGAAGCAATCCGAATACGGACTGCGTCTCCGCGAGAAGCAGAAGCTCAAGCGCTTCTACGGCATCTTCGAGGCACAGTTCCGCCGTTACTACGACCTCGCGACCCGTTCACCGGAAAACACCGGCGAACAGTTGCTCTCGATTCTCGAACGGCGATTGGATAACGTTGTTCACCGTCTCGGGTTGGCGATCAGCCGAAACGCGGCCCGCCAGATGGTTTCGCACGGTCACGTGATGGTTAATGGCAAGAAGTGCGACATCCCGAGCATGTTGCTGAAGCCGAACGACATCATCAAGGTGAAGCCGCGTGACGGCAGCCTGAAGATGGCTCGCGAAACGCTCCAGAAGAACATCGTTCGCGTCCCGGACTTCCTGGAACTGACCGGCAACCAAGAGCAGCCGGAAGGTCGGATGACGCGGTTGCCGAACTCGGCCGATGTGGATGAACGCTTCTACGACCGCCCCGAAAGCCTTGCACAACGGGTGCAGTTGATCATCGAAATCGCGACACGATAAGTTAGCTTGTCTTTGCCGCTTGCGGCGTAGCGCCCATAAACCGCTACGCCGCAAGCGGCAAAACAGAAATCACCGGTTGCGACTACCGGGTTGTTCGTTTCACAACTACCGTCTGGTTCGTCCCCCATATCGGTCGCACATGGGGTGGCGGTAAACCGACGGCTGCGGAGGATCTCTCATGCGAGTTCGCTGGCGCGGATTGGAATTGCCGAGCAAGGTTCACACCGAGCGGGCAACCCTCACCGACACCTACGGAAAGTTCTACGCCGAACCGTTTGAACGCGGCTTCGGCATGACCATCGGCAACAGTCTGCGGCGTATTTTGCTGTCGAGCCTCGAAGGCAGCGCCATCACGAAGATCAAGATTCACGACGTTCAGCACGAGATTTCGACCATCACGGGCGTTGTCGAAGACGTGACGGACATCATCCTGAACGTCAAAAGCCTCGTGGTGAAGAATCTGTCGGATCAGCCGAAGATCATTCGCATTCAGAAGCACGAGCACGGACCGGTTCGCGGCGTCGATGTTCAGCACGACGAAATGGTGCAGATCATCAACCCGGAACACCACATCGCGACGCTCACGAGCGACGTGCCGTTCGTCATGGAAATGACGGTCGAGAACGGTCGCGGTTACCGAACCGCGGAAGAGAACAGCGGCAAGGAACGCGAGATCGGCGTCATTCCGGTGGATAGCAGTTTCTCGCCAGTCGTTCGCGTGAAGTACGACAGCGAAGAAACCCGCGTCGGTCAGAAGACGAACTACGACCGACTCGTGATGGAAATCTGGACGAACGGCACCATCGGACCACAGATGGCGCTCGTGGAGTCCGCGAAGATTCTGCGAAAGCACCTGAACCCATTCGTGCAGTACACGGAGATGGGGCCAGAGGTTCCGAGCGAAGCGTCGGACGAAATCACCACGGGCCGCGTGGTTGCCGACACCAACGACGCCGAACTGGAACGCAAGTTGAACATGAGCCTGGCCGAACTGGAACTGTCGGTTCGGGCTACCAACTGTCTCGAGACTGAGGGCATCACGACTGTTCGGGAACTCGTTCTCCGCAGCCCGGACGAACTCCTCGAAGTGCGAAACTTCGGAGACACCACGCTTCGCGAAGTTCAACTGAAACTTCAGGAACGCGGTCTGACCCTTGGAATGCGGATTCCTCCACGCCGGTCGTAAGGCGTGGAGTCGGTGCTGAGTCATCCCCCGCGACCCTTGGCACGGCGCGGGGTTCTTACTCGGAACACCCAACACTAAACACTCAACACGAGAGTAGCCACAATGCGTCACGGTAAACGCGGTCGTCACCTGAACCGCAAACCGTCTCACCGACGGAGTCTCTTCCGGAACCTTGCACGGGCACTGTTCACGCACGAAACCATCGTCACGACGGTGCCGAAGGCCAAAGAAATGCGGCCTTTCGTCGAGAAACTCATCACGCTCGCCAAGAAGGCGAATCAGGCGATTCTCGATGCCGCTGGCAAAGGCGACCTCGAAGTGAAGAAGGCCAGCATCCAGGCGCTTCACTATCGCCGACAGGCGATGGCAATCCTTGGCCCAACCCACGGCACCGGCATCTGGGACAAGAACGACGAGAACAGCACGAACGACACGGTGTTGAAGAAGCTGTTCCGCGAACTCGGGCCACGGTACGCGAGCCGTCCGGGTGGCTACACTCGCATCATGAAGCAGCACTATCGCCGACTCGGCGATGCCAGCGTGACTGCTGTTATCGAGTTGTTGAAGGCCGGCGAGACGAAGGTGCAATCGAAGAAGGCGAAGCCGGCCGCGGTTAGCGCTCCGCTGGCTCCAACGCCAACGCCGATCGCGCCGACACCCGCCGCGACTGAAACTCCCGCTCCCGCGACGACCTGAGACTGAGTCTGTGCGGTGAGACAAAAGCAGAACGCCCGCGTTGTTCGCAACGCGGGCGTTCTGCTTTTTGTCTTTTGCCCTCTTCCCTTGCGGGAGAGGGTGGCCGCGCTTCGCGGACGGGTGAGGGGTAAAACCTCAACATATTGGGAACTTCACCCCTCACCCGCTCGCAAAGCCTCGCTGCCCTCTCCCGCAAAGGGCGAAGAAAAGATCTCACTTACTCGGAGCAGGTGCCGGTACTGGCGGTGCTGGCTCTTTGACCGGCTCAACCACGGGTTCCTTGAAGCTCTGCTTGAGCTGCCAGAACCCGAACTTGACCATTGCGGCCGCACGAGCTTCGTCTGTCGTGAATGCGTAGTTGTTGCCGTAACCGATGTTCTGCGCGTTCGGCTCAACGTGGCCATTCGGGAACGAGTAGCCATACTCCTTCAACTTCTGGCCGTTCTGGGTGATGAGCAACGCAAGCGCCACATCGCGGAGCAAGCACTGGTGTTGTTGCGGTTGCGGGTTGGCCGGGTTGATGTTGTTACCGAACCACACGGTCGAGACGAGCGTGTCATTCGTCAAAAGCGTCTTGAGGAAACCCATTTCTTCCTTGGGTCGTTGCTGCATCAAGAACATCAATGCCTGACCCTTTGCGTAGCCGTAGACGCCGTCGGTCGTGACGATCCTTCGCAGAAGCGGAAGGCTTTGCGGGAAGCTCTTGAAGTGCTGCTGGCCAACCATGTGCGCCAGTTGGTTCAGGTCTTGAACGTCTTCGCGGGTTTCCAACCACTGACCGACGATCCGCCGATAGGGATCAGAATGCGGAGCGCTCGCGTTGGTGAGCGTGCTGTTCGATGCTCCTTGTTGGAGGAACGTCGCCCCGGTGATGTGATTCCACATGCCGCGAGGGATCTCCTTGCTTGGCGTCACCGACTCAGCGAAGAGCAAACATGCGATGTCCGCGATGGCAATCGGTTGCGGAGGCATCATCCGACCACCGACGTTGCGATGTTGGAGGTGAGTGAAGAGCAGCGTCCGCCGATCCGCAATTGCCCGGCCAGCTTCGGTCACGCCGCGATCAATCGCCTGAAGCACTTCGACGTTGTAAGGCGACTTGATGATTTCCACGAAGAGCGCCCGAGCCTTCTCATCTTGACCGACGACCTTGCGGAATTGCTTCATGCCCGGCAGGTCGTGATCGAACTTGCCTTCTTTGTCGGCCAGGAAGGTATCGAGGCGAGCCGTGAGTTCGTCGGCTCCGGCTTTCGGCAGCAACCGGGAAGTGCGGAACCGAATCTCTGGGTCAAGATCAGTCGCAGCAGCTTCGAGCAATGCCGGGCGGGCAAGCCGGCCCATCTTCACCAGTTCGGCGTGGGCTTCCTCACGCTCGCGGTACAGTTCGCTTCCGAGTTTCCGAATCAGGTCGCGTGCCTTCGTGATTTCGGACGGCGGAATGATCAGATCCTTCGGGTCCGGGGTGACCCCGAACGACGTTGCTGTGCAAAGCCCACCGACCAGGAGTGCCACTACGAACCGGGTCATAACGTCCTCGGGGTCAACAAGCGTTGGGATTCATCCAGCATGGCCGGGTTGCAGTACAGCGCCAACCAGATTTTACCAGTTCGTTACGTCTCGATGGCGGAAGTCGGAGGGCAGAGGGCGGAAGGAAAACACCAGTCTCTCAACCCGCCCTCTGCCCTCCGCCTTCCGCCCTCACGATCACGGATTCTTCGACCGCCATTCTTTCCACTTCGCCATCGCCGCGTCTCGCTCTTTCTCAGGCACGTAAAACCGGGTGTAATTGTAGTTCGTCGTTGGCACCCCTTGCGCCTTGTACTGATCCACGAACCCGTAGTCTTCCGGCTTCTGTTGAGTGAGAAGCAACGACACGATCAGCGAGATGTCGCGGAGCTGGATGTCGTGTGTTTCGACTTCTCCCGGTTTCCCAGCAATCGCCTTGCGAGCCGTGAAAACCACCGCGTTGTCGGTCATCGACTTTTCCAGCATCGGGATGTGCGACTTGTTGCCGGTGCGAACCAATGCCGTGGCCGCCATCCCCCGGTAGGCGGGTATTGCCCCCTTGCTTTGAAGGAGACGAATCGCCAGTTGAATGCCTTGCTCGGGAAGACCAAGATTGTTGGCCACGTTCATGGCGTAGTACATATCCAACGCATCGTGGCGTGAGTCGAACCACGCGGTCGCAATTGCCTGACACACCTTGCCTCGCTCATCTCCGGCGACCGCTGCGCGGGCGAACGCGGAGGCACTGAGCAGCGTGCTGATCGGAGCCGTCCGGGGCGGGACGAAGTTCACACCTGCCCGCGATTCGAGCAGAAGTAGAGTTGCGATGTCGGCCACCGTCGGCTCTCGCTGTTCGGGCCGACTCATCGCACCGCCGACGAACATCACCCGCGGATACTTCTGCGAATACAGTTCCTGCCGACGGGTGGCAGCGAGACCGCTGAGGTCTGCGGGCGGCCCCCCGATTGTCAGCAAGATGTGCCGGTTTGCCTGCGTGGAAATCAACTCCGCGAACATGGCACGAGCCGGAACATCGAGCGAGTGGTCGGACCAGATCAGATAGCCGAAGAGCATCCAATCCTTGCGAACCACGGAGCGGAACTGATTCCAGCCCGCGAGATCGTGTTCAAACTTTCCTTCCGTGTCGGCGAGGAACACGGCGAGCCGAGCCTTCATTTCCAGGTGCGTCGCCTTGGGAAGCAGTTCCTGACAGCGTGTTCGCACTTCGGCGTTGGGGTCGTTGTGGAGGCCGTCGAACAGCGCGACGCGGGCCAGTCGGCCCATCTTCGCGAGCGAGAGTTCGGCTTCTTCGCGTTCAGCGTAGGCTTCGCTTCCGAGCTTTTGAACGAGATCGCGCGCCCGCGACAGTTCCTCGTCGGACACGATGAGCGTCTTCGGGTCTGGAGAAACCGACGGGGCAGCGGCCAGAGTCGGACTGGCGAATCCGAGCAACGCGGCGAGAAGGAGGTAGCTTCGCAGCATGAGCAACCCCTGGTAGTGGAGAGGCGGGGATTGGAACGCGGGTTGGGTGAATCAAGCGTCCCGCAGACTCGGAATTATATCGGAGAAACGTAAGCGAGTCGATCATCTATCTGGAATGAAGACGAGCCACGGACGAACACGGATGAAAAATAGGCAGGATTCGCCGCACGGTCCCCGATGTTCGCCGCTTGCGGCGTTGCACTTACAAGGAATTGCAACGCCGCGAGCGGCGAATACCAGGCAGACTCAATCCAACCCCTATTTCGAGACTACTCCTCACCGCTTTTCTCGTCGCCTTCGAGCAACTTGAGTGCCGCCATGAACTCGTCCGGCGGCGAAACGGTCAGGTTCTTGTCGTCAACCTTGATGCCGAAGCGATACCAGGTTCCGTTCCAGACCCAGAACACATCCTCAGTGACGGGGTAAGCGTGGTCGCGGAAGTTATCCTGTGCGAACAGCTTGATGACGTGAATCTTCGACAGCGCTGCGAACGATACCGGCCACACAGCCAGTTCCTCACGGCTCGGGATCGCGACCCAGAACCCAGCCGGCGACTCCGGTAGCAAATCTTCCACCAACAGTGCCCGAGCTGCGTCGTAGCCGTCGCCGGTGTGCCCGACGAAGATGTCGAGTTCCTCGGAAACCTTGTCGAAGAAGTCGGGCGGCGTGTTGACTTTGAGGTTTGCGAGGGCGAGATCGAGGAGGTCTTCGCCAGCCTCGCCGGTTTTCTTCAACATGCCTTCGGTGACGTAGGCCATCGTGTTCGGGTAGTCGATGACGAGGTTGATTTCGAGACCGGTGCCAGGCAGGGGAATGCCCCACGGATAGGTCTTCCCCTGTCGCGTGAACGGCCTTCCCAGACGCGGTCGCAGTTTGTCGGCGACGGTGTTCAGGTCGTCGGGAATCTTTGGCCCCGCGAGGACGTCGGTAAGGTGTTCGAGGAACTCGCGGATCATCTTCGGCCACTCAGCCTTATCAGCAGCCTTCGCCCGACGGTACAGGTTCGACAGGCCGATGTACTGCTCGCCGCCCTTGTCTTTGTTCGGAGCGCGAACGTTGACGCCGTCGGGTTCCCAGGTCGCGACGGTGTAGCCGAGGTCGATGAGGGTGTGCGTGACCGTGGCTCGGAACTCGCTCGACATCTCGGTCGGGCTCTCCCCGTGCGGATTGTCGAATTCGTCGGACATGGGAGACTCCTGTTGATGTGCCGCGAATCGAACTCGCTCCTTGAGGTCGCTACTCCACTACTTCATCACGGTTTCAGGTGTTTGTCGATGAATTCGTAAGCGACTTTGCGGCCGTCTTCCGGGAAATCATGGCCCGAATTCGGATAAACCGCCTTCAAATTGTCGGCCTTTCCGAGCGCCTTGTATACCGGTTCCGCAACTGCGATCACATCCTTCACGCCCGTCACGTCGAAGTTGTCGTCCTTCAACGGCGATACCGCCAGGAACGCTCGCGGGGCGAAGCTGATGACCACATCCGTGAACTCGAACGGCATCTTCTTCGCATCGTTCGCAAACTCCGACGCGATCCGCGGCATGTAGCGGTCGCTCGTCCAGCCAGCGAGTTTGCCGCCGTAATACTTCGCGAAACTACAGAATCCGCAGCTCGACACGATCACCTTGAGCCGTTCGTCGAACGCTGCCGTGAACATCGCGTTGTGCCCGCCCAGCGAGTGACCAATCACGCCGATGCGTTCGCCATCCACCTCGGGAAGCGATTGCAGGTAATCGACCGCCCGCATGTTGTTCCAGATCGCTTTCATGCTGCCGGACTGATAATCGCCACGCTTGAACGCGGCCTGGAAGTCGTACTTGTAGTCGCCGAAGCTCGGATAATCCGGAGCCAAACAGACGTAGCCGCGTTTGACGAGATGCAAGGCGTAGTGCAGGCTTTCCTTGCCGCCCAGTCCGGCAGGCTCCCCTTTGCCAATCCCTGTGGTCTGGTGCAGGCACAGCATCGCGGGTGTCTTCTTGTCGGCCGTGATGCCGTTGGGAATCAGCAGCCACGCCGGAACGCGGTCGCCCTTCTCGACGGCGAACGTCACCTTCTTCCGCGTGTAGCCTTCGGGCTTCTCTTCCGATTCAACCTTGGGGTCGAGCGGCACTTTGCGATCCGCCGCAGGCAATGGCCCCATCGCCTTTTCCATCTTCTTGCGGATCGCTGCACGATCAGGTTCATCCGCTGCGTGAACGAATGACGGGATGCAGGCCGCAAGTAACAGTGCGAAACGGAACATGAATCGACCTCGATTAGCCGCGACCGAAAGAGAGCGTGTGAACTCGTGTTATTTCTGCGGGCGTGGTTTCGGTTCCATCAGTGGGGGCAAGACCGGCATCCGTTGCGCTTCCTCGACGAGCGCAAACAGAATGTGCGGGTTCGGGACGCCGTTGACATCCAACAGCACCCACGGCAACCACTTCCCGCCCTGTTTGATGCTCAGTTTCCCCTGCGCGATGGTTATTTCCTTCAGGTCGCGCCAAGGTAAGAATTTGCCAGAGTAACGGAGTCCGCCAGGCGTGGCTTCGATGTCGCCGAACGCAATCGTTTTGCCGTCGAGAAAACCCGCCCAGACCAGCGGCCAGATCGACTGAAATGTTCGCTTCTGCACTTCTTCGGCGAGCAGATCGTAATCGGTCAGCGCTGGGCCGAAGTGAACGGTAACACCGTCTTCGCGAGTGATTGTGAGGCCGGCTTTCCAAAGCTGAAAGGTCGGCACCTCGGCGGGCAGCCAGCACGCGGTGATCTCTCCGTCGATGCCACGGTCGATCTCGGCTTCGGCCGCCCGCTGAACGTTCATCTGGACATGATCGACTTCCTTCCAGGGGAACGAATCGACTTCGCCACGGCGTAAGCGGAGCAGGCCGGTCGGGTAGATCAGAACATAGAGCCCGCGTTCGCGGTACATGTGAATGAGGAGTGTTCCGCCCGACAACGGGAGGACAATCAAGAGCAGCAGTTCGATGTGCCCGAAGCCGAAGTTGCCGACGCCTTCGACCCACCACAGGTAGTTCGCGATGACGCCGTAGACGAGCAGCAAGACACCGAGCGTGAGCTTCGCGATGAACCGGCCGCGACTGATCCGGAACAGGGCTTCCGGGTCGCCGAGTTCGGTCATCGAGCGGGTCAGGTGGTCGTCGTCCGAGTTATCCATCCGGTCCTCGGTCGGAGAACGGGCGTGTGCCGTATAATACCAGCTCACGGAGCGAAGGCGGAAGGCAGAAGGCGGAAGGCTGAGAAATCCAGCCAACACTTTCTGGCATTTCCGCCTTCCGCCTTCTGCCTTCCGCCTTCGAGGTTTGTCATGCTCGTCGTTATGCAGTCGCACGCGGCCGATTCCGAGATCGCTCGTGTGGTCGAAGTCATCAAAGGTCAAGGGCTTTCGCCGCACGTCATGCCCGGAGCCACCCGCACCGCCATCGGCATCACCGGAAACACTGGTGCGGTCGATAAGTCGCTGTTCGAGGTGCTGCCGGGCGTCGATGAAGCAATCCGCGTCACGAAGCCGTATAAGCTCGCCAGCCGCGAGATGCACCACGATGACACCAGCATTCCGTTCACGCAGGGGACTATCGGACCGAAGACGTTCACGGTTGTCGCTGGTCCGTGTTCGGTCGAGAACGAGTCGATGGTGCTGAAGACGGCCGAGTTCCTGGTCTCCGTGGGCGTGAAGTTCTTGCGTGCGGGTGCGTTCAAACCGCGAACGAGTCCGTATGCGTTCCAGGGAATGGGCCTCGAAGGGCTGAAGATTCTAGCGAAGGCCCGTGAACGCACCGGCATCGCAATCGTCACGGAATTGATGGACACAGAACATGCGTCGGCGGTGGAAGAGGCGTCGGACATTATCCAGATCGGCACGCGAAACATGCAGAACTTCTCGCTGCTGAAGCGGGTTGGGAAGTGCCGCAAGCCCGTGCTTCTCAAGCGAGGCATGAGCGCGACGCTCGAAGACTGGTTGATGGCAGCGGAATACGTGATGGCCGGTGGCAACTATCAGGTGATTCTGTGCGAACGCGGCGTGCGAACGTTCTCGGATCACAGCCGTAACACGCTCGACCTCGGGGTGATTCCGCCGGCGAAGTCGCTGTCGCATCTGCCGATTTTCGTGGATCCGAGCCACGGAACAGGGAAGCGATCGTATGTGCCGGCGATGTCGCTGGCGTCGCTGGCCGCGGGTGCCGACGGCATTCTGATTGAAGCGCACCCGGACCCCGACAAGGCAATGTCGGACGGGGCACAGTCGCTCGACTTCCCAGGGGTGGAGAAGTTGCTTGGCCGACTGAAGGAGTTGGCCCCCGCGTTTGGCCGCACGCTTTCATAGCACGCTACGACCCTGATCCACCGCCCCGCACGGTTGGTGGTTCTGTCGATTCGGCACGCGGCTTGCAGCCACGCTCTTGGAATCTGCACGCGGAGTAAGGCCATGCGTTTTCACGCCATTGCGACCGACTACGACGGCACGATCGCTCACGATGGCGGTGTCGATGCTCCCACGCTCGCAGCTCTCGAACGAGCCAAAAAATCAGGCCGCAAGCTGCTCCTCGTTACCGGTCGCGAATTGCCCGATCTGCAAGCCACGTTCCCGCGTCTCGATCTCTTCGACCTCGCGGTCGTCGAGAACGGTGCGGTTCTGTTCAACCCGCAAACCAAGGAAATCCGCGTCCTTGCCGATGCGCCGCCACCGAAATTCGCTGCCGAGTTGAAGGCACGCAAGGTGTCACCGTTGTCCGTCGGGCACGTCATTGTCGCCACCTTTGAACCGCACCACCACGAAGTGCTGAAGGTCATCCACGAGCAAGGTCTTGAACTGCAACTGATCTTCAACAAAGGCGCGGTGATGGTGCTGCCGTCGGGGGTGAACAAGGCCACCGGCCTCGCCGCGGCACTGAAGGAATTCGGCATGTCGCCACACAACACCGTCGGCGTCGGCGATGCCGAGAACGACCACGCTTTCATGCGGATCTGCGAGTGCTCGGCCGCCGTGGCCAATGCGTTGCCGGCCGTCAAGGAGACAGCCGATATCGTCATGAATGGCAAACGCGGTGCGGGCGTGACGGAACTTATCGACAAGCTCATTGCCGACGATCTCTCGGACCTCAAGACGCTTGCAAGGCACCGCATTGCGATCGGCGAAACCGACGACAAAACGGAACTGCGCCTCGATCCTGCTGGTGCCGGGGTGTTAGTGTCAGGCACTTCGGGCAGCGGCAAATCGACGCTCACGACGTCGATCATGGAACGACTCGCCGACGCGGGTTATCAGGTGCTCGTCATCGACCCCGAGGGCGACTACACGAACCTTGACTTCGCCCGGCACCTCGGCAGTCCAACGCAGGCTCCGCGAGCCGAAGACGTGACCGACGCTCTAAAGGAGCCGAAGCGTTCGATCGTTGTAAACCTGTTGGGGGTGCCGTTGGGTGATCGGCCGAAGTTCTTCGCGCAATTGCTGCCGCACATCCTGGAAGAAAAGGCTCGCACGGGTCGCCCGCACTGGCTGGTCATCGACGAGGCGCACCACCTGTTGCCGACCGGTCCGGAGGCTGCGGCAATCGCCCCGCTGCTACCCGATCGCGGCATCCTGTTCATCACCGTTCACGCGGGCACCGTCGAACCAACCGTGATGGCGAACGTCGGCACGCTCCTGGTGATCGGTGGGCAGCCCGCCGACACGGTCGCTGAGTTCTGCAAGACGATGGGCGAGAAGGCACCCACCTGTCCCGCTGTGGAGGGGAACAAACTTCCGACCGGCGATTCGATGGTCTGGCATCGTGGCGAAGCGACGGCGGTGGTGGTTCACACGAAGCAACCTCGCACCGAGCGGAAGCGGCATTCGCGGAAGTACGCCGAGGGAAACCTCGGGGCGGAGCGGAGTTTCTACTTCCGTGGCCCGAAGGGGAAACTGAATCTGAAGGCTCCGAACCTGCAAGTCTTCCTGCAACTGGCCGACGGTCTGGACGATGAGACGTGGGAGTTTCACCGCAAGCAGGGCGACTACTCGAAATGGATTCGGTCTCAGATCAAGGATGAGGCGTTGGCGGACGAATTGACCGAGATCGAGACGAACAAGTCCGCGAAGCCGCACGATTCCAAGGCGGCGGTTCGTGCTGCGGTGGAGGCACGCTACACGTTGCCCGCGGACGAAGCCAGCGGGCAAACGTGACGCGAATCAGTTCAGTTCCACCATTGCCTTCACGACGCCGGTTTCGGGCTTCAGCCACTTCGGGAACTCGCCGATCATCGCGTCGAACGGCACCGAATGCGTGATCCAGGGCCGTGTGTCGATCATGCCGCCCTCGATCAACCGCACAATCCGCGTGAACTCCGGCGACAAGGCATTACGGCTCGCCAGGAACGTCATCTCGCGACGGTGCATTAGCGGTTGCATCACCGTGATCGGGTCTTGCGTGATGCCCACCCACACGAGCCGACCCGCGAAGCCCACATAGTTGTAAGCCGCTGACATGCTCTTCGCGCTGCCCGTCGCGTCGATCACCACGTTGCCGAGCTTTCCGCCGGTCAGTTCCGTGAAGGTCTTCACGTCCGCGTCGAAGCCCTGCGCCTGAATCGTGTCAGTCACGTCCATCTTCTCGCGAGCGAATCGCAACCGCTGCTCGTTGATGTCCATCACGACCACTCGCGCACCCGTGAGCTTCGCGAACTCGACGACGCTCAACCCGATGGGGCCCGCACCAATCACCAGCACGGTTTCGTCGGCCTTCGGGTTCGCACGGTTGACCGCGTGCAGCCCGATGCCAAGCGTTTCCACGAGCGCGAGTTGCTCGAACGTGAGCTTCTTCGAGACGTGCAACTTGCGAGCAGGAATCGTGAACAACGGACGCAAGCCGCCATCGACGTGAACGCCGAGCGTCTGGTGGTTCTCGCAACAGTTGGTATGCCCGCGAGTGCAGGAATAGCACTTCTGGCAGTTGATGTACGGCTCGACGGCAGCGCGATCGCCGATCTTCACGTTCGTCACGTCTGGCCCGACGGCGACCACTTCAACGCCGAGTTCGTGCCCGGGAATGCGGGGGTAGCTGAAGAACGGCATCTTCCCGAGGTAGCCGGAAAGGTCGGTGCCGCAGATGCCGACACGGAACACTTTCACGATGGCATCGCCTGGGCCGGGTGACGGCGGTTCTGGCACGTCGATGACTTTGAAGTGTTCAGGCTTTTCGAGTTGGATTGCTTGCATGGGAGAAGACTCGCCGCACGATGGACGCGGAAGGGGCACGATTCAGAGAAAATAGTGAGAGGACGTAACAATGATAAGGTCGGTGCTTCCCCCGCGTGCGCCGCTGCGGTACAACCGAACGGTAACGGCGACGGGCGAAATGTTCAGCTCGCTGGTTTCCAGCAGGATGATGTTGCGTCGTCCGAGAGCACGCTTAGCTGCAAAACTCGGGGAAGGCTGTTCCAGCACCGCTATCGCGAACTTGTTCGACGATATCGTCACGGTCTGGGACAACCTCGCGGATCGTGGTTCCGTGACGATATCGTCGAACAAGTTCGCGGCGGTGCCGTGAGCCTTCCGCGGATCAGG